>NZ_CP011270.1:0-627500 GCF_001610835.1 Planctomyces sp. SH-PL14
ATGGCGTCACGAGACTCTCAGGCGAAGCGGGACCAGCACTCCTACCTCCCACTCCGGGAACACCAGTTCGCGCTGACGGCCGGGGCGCGCCTCCTCGAGGTCCCCTCGGCCGATCCGCTCGCGCTCGTGACGGTCTTCGGGGGGCTGGGGAGCGGGAAGTCGCACCTCTGCCGGCACCTGGTGGCCGAGGCGCTCGAGCGGCGGCCCGACTGGAAGACACAGATCGTCTCCATCGACGAGCTGACACGGCAGCTCCACAGCGCCTCGACGCAGGGGCGGATCCGCGCCCTCCAGCATCGCCTGCGGACCGAGACGGACCTCCTCGTCATTGAGGACCTGCACCACCTGGCCACCCGCCGCGAGACGCAGCAGCAGATCGTGGCGCTGCTCGACGAGCGGCATCTCCATCACCGGCCGACGCTCCTGACGTCGCGCGATTCGCCGGGGGAGATTGGCGGGCTCTCGTCCCGGATCGTCAGTCGATGTCACGGCGGCGTGCTGGCCGAGCTTCCGCCACCGGGACTCGCGAGCCGCAAGCGGCTCGTCGCGCACTTCGCCGACGCCAACCAGATCCCCCTTCCACAACCCCTCGTCGAGATGCTCGCCCAGCCGGCGGGCGTTCTGCCAGGGGAACTCCTGCACGACATTGTCGACCTGCGGCAGATCGCCCAGCGGCGACGGATCTCGATCGACGAGGCTCTCGTCCGGGAGGTGCTGGCGCGGTCGCACGACGGGCCGGTCACGATTGCCGAGATCACCCGGCTCGTGGCCCGGGAGTTCGCGGCCCGGGTGAGCGACCTGCGGTCCGCGGGGCGGTCGCAAGGAGTCGTTCTTCCGCGGCAGATCGCCATGTTCCTGGCCAGGGAACTGCTGGGCGGGGGAGCGGAGTACAAGGCGATCGGGGCGTATTTCGGCGGCCGCAACCACGCCACGGTGATTCACGCCTGCGAAAAGATCCGCGAGCTGCTGAAATCGGACGCCGACACCGCGGCCCGGGTAACGCGGATCCGCGAGGCGCTGCGGCGTTAGCTGCGTGCCTCTGGGTTAAACACCAAGACACCAAGGAGGCACGAAGAGCACCAAGGTCTGATCCCCCGATCGCCCCTTCTTTGTGTCCTTGGTGCGATCTTGGTGTCTTGGTGTTTAACTCTTCTGTCCCGAGTCAGGAGGAGGCCGCGGTGAACGTCGCCGCAAGCGGCGTGAACTTCCAGAAGAGGTACGCGACCGGGCCTGCGTAGACGATGCTGTCGAGCAGGTCGAGGATTCCGCCGAAGCCCGGGAAGAGCGAGCCGGCATCCTTCTTTCCGACATCCCGCTTGATGAGCGACTCGCACAGATCGCCGACAAGGCCCACGACCCCCATCACCAACCCGTAGGTCAGACTGAGGACCGCGGGGACCGGGCCGAAGCCGCTGTTGAACAGCGGGGGGACCCAGGTGAGCCAGGCCCAGGTCGCGATCGTCGCCGTGGCGCAGGCCCCGATCCCGCCGGCCCATGTCTTGCCGGGACTGAGGACGGGGGCCAGCTTTCTCCGGCCGAAGATCCTTCCGATCGTATAGCCGCCGATGTCTCCCCCCTTCACGGCGATCAGGAGCGAGCCGAGCACGAGATACCCCGCCTGCTCACCCGCCACCCAGCGGAGCTGCGCCGTCGCCCCCAGCAGCATTCCCGCATAGCTGAAGATGAACAGGTCCGCGCCAAGGTTCTCCGTCGTCCCTCCTGGCTCACGGAATTTCATCGCCTGGCGAAAGAGCTCGGCACAGACGAGGAGGCTGTACGTCAGCCCCAGCGGGCCGAACTCCGCCATCGCCTGATCGGTTGAGCCCCCCGACCAATGGGGCCACCAGGCGGCGAGGATCAGCAGCACCGTCCCGGTCAGAAGGAATGACTTCCGCGGCCGCAGTCCGCGGACCTGGAAGAGCTTGTGCAGCTCCCAGACGCTGCGGGTGGCGAGGAAGATGCACAGCACTGCCAGGACGGGGGCTGAGCTTCCGATCTGCGAGTCGAGGTAGAACAGCGCCAGCAGGAGAGGGACCAGAACCAGCGAGATGCCGATGCGCCACGCCAACATGGATTTTGGTCTTCCTCGGTTCGACTCGGTCTCACTTCGACTCGTTCAGCCCGCCGAACCGGCGTTGGCGCTGGCCGTATTCCCGAAGGGCCGCATACAGCTGCGCTTCGCGGAAATCCGGCCACGGATCGCTCGTGACCCACAACTCGGAATAACTGATCTGCCACAGGAGGAAGTTGCTGATCCGCATCTCCCCCGCCGTCCGGATCACAAGGTCCGGATCGGGCATACCCGCCGTATAGAGATGATCGGAGATCGTCGCCTCCTCGATCTCCGACGGTGAGAGTTCTCCCCGCGCCGCCTTGGAGGCGATGTCCCGCACCGCCTCGACCATTTCCATCCGGGCGCCGTAATCCAGGGCCAGGCAGAGCGTGAGGCCCTGGTTGTCGCGACTCATCTCGATGGTCTGGTCGACCTCGCTCCGGATCGCCGGGCTCAGCCGGTCGCGGCGGCCGATCGTGGTGAAGCGGATGTCCTGCCGCATGATCTCGTTCCGCTCGGCAACGACGTACCACCGCAGCAGGTTCATCAGCAGGTCGAGCTCGAGCGGCGGACGCTTCCAGTTCTCGCTGCTGAAGCAGTAGAGCGTGAGCTGGTCCAGGGAGAGCCGGCCGCACTCCTCAACGACGCGCCGCACACTCTCGACACCCCGTCGGTGTCCCTCGATCCGGGGGAGTCCCCGCTGCTGCGCCCAGCGGCCGTTGCCGTCCATGATGATGGCGACGTGCCGCGGGAGACGTTCCGACTGCAGTCCCCGCTGGGTCAGTTCCTCGGGCGTGTAGGGGATCGAAGCGGACACAGAACTCCAAGCCTGACACCACGCGGTCGTTGGGGAGAGTTTTCGCTCAGGTTACTCGGGAACGGCGCCGGGGGCGACGATCGGCAGTTCGGAATCGGAATGCTGGCGGGGCCGGTTGAGGACCACTTCGCGATACCGCGGGGTTGCGTCGGGTGAAGCGATCGCGAGACGGATCTCCTCGGACGACACCGAGACGACGCGAACGATGACGTCATCGAGAATGACCGCCTCGTCGATGCCGCGTTCCACGATCCACATGTTGACCTCTTTGAGCGCTGAAGAGAGGAGTGCGCGGGGACCTGAGGGGCAACAGCCGAAGAACTCCGGCATGCTGCGTCCGCGGCGCGTCCTTGCGCTCTTCCCGGCGACATTTCGCCGGGGCTCCGCTGTCCCGTCTGCGATGGGAAGCCCGCATTGTGATCGGTCCGCGAGGTGTTCTCAACGGACGGCGACGATGTTCTGTGGGAATGCGTCGGGTGTGTTGCTCGAACGACGTCGTTGCCGGCACGACGTGATAGCTCAAGCCCAACATGCCACGGCAGCCGGGGTCAAGGGGGCACCCCTTGCCGCCGGAGGCACTCCTGTGAGGAACCGTGGTAAACAACGGATGCCCCCCTTCGTGGCGCCGGCGTTGAGGACCACCGCTCGCTTTGCAATCCCCACGGGTTGGTAAGCGGGAGTACGACACGTCGTCCGCGGTTGGACACCCACTCCTTCAGACAGTTCTCGACGGCCAGGCCTCCGGCGGGCAAGTGGGCGTTGCCCCCTTGCATCCCCCACCAGGGGCGAGCCACTGGATCTCGGTAGACCGAGGACATCGTGTTCCGCTTTGATGGAGATCGCATGGAAAGTTCTCCCCAAACGTTGTACCGTGGGGTCAGCCCATGCATCCCCTGCCCTGAACATGAAACGTCCCCGCCTGATCGCCGTCGTTCCGACCCTGCTCACACTCGGTAACGCGGCGTGCGGCTTCGGCGCGATCACGCTCGCCGCCAAGCTCGGGCCGGGACTCGTCGACGGCCAGCAGAACCTGCTCTTCTACGCCTCGCTGCTCATCTTCGGCGGGATGATCTTCGACATGCTCGACGGGAGCGCCGCGCGGCTCACCGGACAGACGAGCGAGATCGGAGCCCAGCTCGACAGCCTCTGCGACGCCGTGACCTTCGGCGTCGCCCCCGCCTTCATCATGCTCCAGTTCGTCGAGCATGCCCTCGACGGTTACGAAGGTCCATTCTTCTATCCCAAGCGGATGGTCTGGACAATCGCCTGCCTCTACGCCCTGTGCGCGATCATGCGGCTGGCGCGGTTCAACGTCGAGACCGACGACGACGACACCCACGAAGAATTCAGCGGCCTCCCCTCCCCCGCGGCAGCGGGAACGGTCGCCGCGTTCCCCCTGGCGATGCCCGAGCTCGGCAAGATCGCCTCCAAGTCCGGCGAATGGGCGGCGGCGATCAACGGCACCGTCATCCCGGCCGTTCGGCTCGTCGTCCCGCTCGTGACGCTGGCGGTCGCGGCTCTCATGGTCTCCCGGGTCCGCTATCCCCACTTCTTCACACAGCTCTTCCGCGGACGCAAGCCGCGGCGAACGCTGCTCCAGGTGGTCTTCGGGGTCGCGGCGCTCTTCTGGGTCCATGAGCTGGCGCTGCCGATCGTCTTCTGCTGGTTCGCGCTCGCCTCGCCCGCCAAGGCGCTCTGGTTCGAGCTCGTTCCGCGCCGGGCCGCCCCGGCTCCCACACCCACGGGACACTCTCCCGAATCGACGAACGTCGCCTGATCGGTCCGCTGCGAGGAGTTTTGTTTGTCGATTCTTGTGACGTGCGGCCACTGCTCCAAAAACTACGAAGTTCCGGACGAGTTCGCGGGCAGGGAGTTCCGCTGCCGTGACTGCGGAGGGGCCGTGACCATCCCCGGCGCCGCGCCGGCCTCCGTGGCCGCGACAACCGCCCTCCCAGCGGCGGGGCCAGTTCTCGTGGACCAGCCCGCCATTGTTGAGAGCAAGGAGGCAGTTCGTCCGGAGGGCGAGCCGCGTCCCGAAGTGACGAAGCAGCGAACGGTCACATCGTCCCGGACAACGGCTGCTGCCGCCGCGCGGATGCGGGAGATGCCGTCGACGATCCTGCTGGCGGTCGTTCTGAGCGGGATCCATCTCCTCGAAGATCTGTTCCTGATCGTCGTCGGTCTCAGCCTCGGCCGCGAGGCGATCGGCACCGCCGCTGTGGTCCTGCTGGCTGCCGGGACGCGGCTCGGCGTCGAGATCTACGTCCTCTCGGGGCTGTTTCAGCGCCGACGGATCGCCCGCCTGCTGTTCCTGGTTCTCTCGGCTGTCGGACTCGGAAGCCAGATCTGGCTGGCGGTCTCGATGGCGGTCCTGTCCGGCAAGACGATCGAGTCCACGCAGATCGACTCGGCGACGCTCCGGACGATGGCCGGCCTGCTCTTCTGTTGGGGGACCGTCGGCAGTCTCCTGCGGATCCTCGACATCGCCGCCATCGCGCCGCGGAGCGCGGGCGAATGGTGCGACGAGACGTAGTTCGCCCGGCAGCTTCGACGCCGTGCCAACAAAAAACGGGCGGTCAGCGTTTCGCCGACCGCCCGTGAATCCTGAGGCTGAACAGACTACTCGTCCGTCACGCAGCCTTCGCTGGCGCTCTTCACGTTCTTGATGTACTTGTAGAGCGTCCCGCGGGTGAACTTGTAGGCGGGAGCCTTCCAGGCCGCGCGGCGCTTTTCAATCTCGCCCGCCGGGAGGTCCAGGTCGATCCGGTTCTTCTCGGCGTCGATCATGATCCGGTCGCCGTTCTTCACGAGGGCGATCGGTCCCCCTTCTTGAGCTTCCGGTGTGACGTGGCCGATGATGAAGCCGTGCGAGCCGCCGGAGAACCGGCCGTCGGTGATGAGGGCCACCTTGTCGCCGAGTCCGACACCCATCAGGGCACTTGTCGGGGTGAGCATTTCGGGCATCCCCGGGCCTCCCTTCGGGCCTTCGTAGCGGATGATGATCACCTCGCCCCCCTTGATCTCTCCCTTCTCGAGACCACGGAGCATGTCTTCTTCGCTGTCATAGCACAGGGCCGGCCCGTTGAACTGGAGCCCCTCCTTGCCGGTGATCTTGGCCACGGCACCGTCCGGACAGAAGTTCCCCTTCATGATCCGGATGTGGCCGGTCGCCTTGATCGGATCTTCGAGCGGACGAACGACGGTCTGTCCCTCGTGCAGCCCCGGAGCCGACGAGAGGTTTTCACCGAGCGTCTTACCGGTGACCGTGAGGCAATCGCCGTCAATGTACCCCTTCTGGAGAAGATACTTGAGGACGGCGGGGGTCCCGCCGACGTTGTGCAGGTCTTCCTGGACCCACTTGCCGCTCGGCTTGAGATCGGCGATGTAGGGGACGCGGTCGCTGACTTTCTGGAAGTCGTCAATCGTCAGGTCGACACCGACCGCGCGGGCCATGGCGATCAGGTGCAGGACGGCGTTCGTCGACCCGCCGACCGTCATGATGAGGACCATCGCGTTCTCGAACGCCTGGCGGGTCATGATGTCCCGCGGCTTGATGTCCTTTTCGAGCAGGACGCGGATCGCCTTGCCGGCGTCGAGGCATTCCTGAAGCTTGGCCGGGTCTTCGGCCGGGATCGATGACGAGAACGGCAGCGTCATCCCCATCGCCTCGATGGCGCTCGCCATCGTGTTGGCCGTGTACATCCCGCCGCAGGCTCCGGCGCCGGGACAGGACTTCTCGACGATGTTCCGCCGCTCCGCTTCGTCGATCTTGCCGGCGAGGTACTGGCCGTAGGACTGGAAGGCCGAGACGATGTCGAGTTTTTCGCCCTTCAGCGAGCAGCCCGGCTTGATCGTGCCGCCGTAGATCATGAGGGCCGGGCGGTTGAGGCGGCCCATCGCCATCAGGCAGCCGGGCATGTTCTTGTCGCAGCCCGGGATCGAGATCAGGCCGTCGTACCACTGGGCTCCCATGACGGTCTCGATCGAGTCGGCGATGATCTCTCGCGACTGGAGGGAATAGGACATTCCGTCCGTTCCCATCGAGATCCCGTCGCTGACGCCGATCGTGTTGAACCGCATTCCGACGAGTCCCGCCGCCACGACCCCTTCACGGGCTTTGGCCGCCAGGTCGAGGAGGTGCATGTTGCAGGGGTTCCCCTCGTACCACACGCTGGCGATCCCGACCTGGGCCTTCTGCATGTCGTCGGTCGACAGGCCGGTGGCGTACAGCATGGCCTGTGACGCCCCTTGGGATTTCGGTTGCGTGATGTGCGACGAGTACTTGTTGAGCATGTCAGTGTCGGATGGATGGGGCCGCGCGAGGGATGGAGTCCGTCACCGCTGGCGATAGGAAACGGGGGAATGGGCCATGATAACGAGGACGCGGGGAGGGTCCATCGGGTTCGCGAGGAGGGGGGAGGCGGAAGGCTTAAGGCTGAAGACGGAAGGTAGAGAAGAACGGCCCAGCATCGCCGTCTCACCGGGTCCAGGGGCACCCTGGTGGGGGGATGCAAGGGGGCCACGCCCCCTTGCCCGCCGGAGGCCTGGCCGTCGAGAGACGTCTGAAGGGGTCCGTGTCCAAGCGCGGACAACGTGCCGGATGCCCTCTCACCATCCCGCGGGGATTCCAAAGCCAGCGTTGCGGGGTGAAGGAGTTCGTCCGGCGTCACGCCGGAGCGACGCCGAACGAGGGCTGGGTCGCTTCGTACATCCGGGCCGCCCGGAGCAGGCGTTCTTCTTCGAAGACCGGAGCCAGGAGCTGGAGTCCGATCGGCAGGCCGGCGGAGCTCTTTCCGCAGGGGATCGAGATCCCGGGGATTCCGGCGAGGTTAGCGCTGATGGTGTAGATGTCCATCAGGTACATCGCCAACGGATCGTCCGAGAGCTCACCGAGCCGGAACGCCGGGGTCGGGCTGACGGGCGAGAGGATCACGTCGACGTCCGCGAAGGCTTTGGAAAAATCGTCGCTGATCAGCCGGCGGACCTTGAGGGCCTTGTTGTAATAGGCGTCGTAGTACCCGCTCGAGAGGGCGTAGGTCCCGAGCATGATCCGCCGCTTCACTTCGTCGCCGAAGCCTTCGCCGCGGGAGGATTCGTAGAGATCGACGAGGTTTACCGGCTTCTCGCCGCGGTGTCCGTAGTGGACGCCGTCGTAGCGGGCCAGATTGCTCGATGCTTCGGACGAGGAGACGATGTAGTACACCGCGACGCAGTACTTGGTGTGCGGCAGATGGACTTCCCGGACCTCGGCTCCCAGTCCGCGGTAGACGTCGATCGCCTTCCGGACCGCCTCGGCGACCTCGGGGTCGAGCCCAGCGCCGAAGTATTCCGGCACGATCCCGATCCGGAGTCCCTTCAGCGGTGTGTCGAGGTTGGCGAGATAGTCCGGAACCGTGCGGTCGACCGAGGTCGAGTCGCGATGGTCGTGACCGGCGATGGTCTGCAGGGTCAACGCCGCCCCGCGGACATCGGTGGCCAGGGGGCCGATCTGGTCGAGGGAGCTGGCGAAGGCGACCAGCCCGTACCGCGAGACGCGACCGTAGGTCGGCTTCATCCCCACCACACCGCAGAACGCCGCCGGTAGCCGGATTGAACCGCCGGTGTCGGAGCCCAGCGCCAGCGGAGCCATTCCGCCGCCGACCGCCGCTCCCGAGCCGCCGCTGGAGCCACCGGGCGAGTGGGTCAGGTTCCAGGGGTTGGCGGTCTTCTTGAACGCGGAGTTCTCGCAGGAGGACCCCATCGCGAACTCGTCGAGGTTGACGCGGCCAATGAGGACCGCGTCCTCGGCCCGCAGCCGCTCGATGACGTGCGCGTCATACGGAGGGACGAACTTCTCGAGCATCCGGCTGGCGCAGGTGCATGGCGCGCCGACGGTGCAAAGATTGTCCTTGAGCGCGACCGGTAGACCGGCCAGCTTGCCGACGGTCCCTTTAGCGCGGCGCTCGTCTATCGCGCGGGCCTGGGCGAGGGCCCCCTCCGAGTCGACATGGAGAAACGCTCCGACCGCCGCGTCCCGGGCGGCGATGCTGTCGAGGTACGCCTGGGTCACGTCGACCGCCGAGACTTCACCCCGCGTCAGCTTCGCATGGAGGTCACTGGTAGGGAGCGTCGTCAGGGACATGCGTCAGGCACTCAATGGAAGGGAACGGCGAAGAACGCCTTCGCGGGGGAGCGGCGGGAGGAACGGAGATCTAGACGGCCCCGGCTAGTCGGCTCCCAGGATCGGCGGGACGAGGAAGTATTTTCCGTCTGTCTTCGGAGCGTTCGAAAGGGCCTGTTCGCGGGGGAGCGACGGGGCGACCTCGTCCTTCCGCAACACGTTCCGGACCTCGACGGCGTGAACCATCGGCTCGACGCCGTCGACATTCACCTCGTCGAGCTGCTCGACGTACTTCAGCACATCGCCGAGCTGCTGCGTGAACCGCCCGACCTCGGCCTCGGTGAGCTTAAGCCGGGAAAGGAGAGCGACTTTGTGGACGTCGGAGGGGGTGAGCATAGTAGCCATCTCGCTCCGCGAGATGAGCCTCCAGTCGGGGCGTCAAAGGAAACCCGCGTCCGCGATCCCAATGGAATCAAGGAGCGCGAAGCAGGGAGGCGGAGCGGCGGTGCCATTGGGACCGCCGTCCCGCGATCTCCTCTCGCGGAGCGAGAGGACTACTTTCCGAACCGGTGCTTGGCGAGCAGTTCCGCGATCTGGACTGCATTGGTGGCGGCCCCCTTGCGGAGGTTGTCGCTCACGCACCAGAACGTGAGGCAGTTCGGATGCGACAGATCGCGGCGGATCCGGCCGACGAACACTTCGTCCGAACCGTCGGCGGTCGACGGCAGGGGATACTGGAAGTGGGCCAGATCGTCGATGACCGTGATCCCGGGGAACGCGGCGAAGAGCTTGCGGGCCTCTTCGACCGAGACCGGACGGCCGAGCTCGACGTTGATGACTTCGCTGTGGCAGTTGGAGACCGGCACGCGGACCGCGGTCGGGCAGACTTGAATGCTCTCGTCGCCGAGGATCTTGCGGGTCTCGTACACCATCTTCATTTCTTCGCTGGTGTACCCCTCTTCCTTTTCGCTGCCGATCTGCGGGATGCAGTTGAAGGCGATCGGGTGCTTGAAGGCGGTGTACTCGTACTTTTCGCCGGCGAGGTGGGCGTGGCTTCCCTCGATCAGCTCCTTGGTCCCCTGGACGCCGACGCCGCTCGTGGCCTGGTAGGTGCAGACGACGACCCGCTTGACCTTGGCGGCGTCGTGGAGCGGCTTGAGGGCGACCACCATCTGCGTGGTGGAGCAGTTCGGGCTGGCGATGATCCCCTTGGCGTTGAGGGCGTCCTGAGGGTTCACTTCCGGAATGACGAGGGCGACCCCGTCCTTCATCCGCCAGTAGCCGGACTCGTCGATGACGGTGCAGCCGGCGTCGATGGCGGCGGGGAGGTAGTCCGCGGCGACGTCATCGGGGGTGGAGGCGATGACGAGGTCGCAGCCTTGGAAGGCCTGCTTCGTGAGTTCCTCGATTTTGTGTTCTTTGCCCTGGAACGTGATCGTTCCCCCGGCGCTGCGGGCCGAGGCGAGGAGTCGGTAGCTCTGGGCGGGGAAGTTCCGCTCTTCGAGCATTTGACGCATGATCCGCCCGACGGCGCCGGTGGCACCAACCAGGGCTACGCACTTGAACACTGCGGAGGCTCCGAAAATGGGGTGACGTTGACGGAAGTCCGTTGGTGGACATGTCCGTGCGTCGAGAAGTTCGGCAGTATATCGGTGCGAAAAGGGAGTCGCCACACCAGGGACGGGGGCGCGTGTGTCCCGCTGCTCGAACCGCGTTCTTGCCGGCCGGACTTTGCTTGCTCAAACCCAACGTGCGACGGCCGCTGGGGTCAAGGGGGTCTCACCCCCTTGCCGCCGGAGGCATTTCTATGAGGAACCGTGGTAAACGACGGACGTCCTCTTTGTCGAACCGGCGTTGAGGACTCCACGCTCGCGTTGCGATCCCCGCGGGTCGGTGAGGGGGCATACGGTACGTCGGTCGCGCCTGGACACGATCTCCTTCAGACATCTCTCGACGGCCAGGCCTCCGGCGGGCAAGGGGGCGTTGCCCCCTTGCATCCCCCACCAGGGTACCCCTGGACCCGATGGGATGGAGGAGACCACTACTCTCCTGAGACTCCGTCACCACTTTGTTGCCTCGCAGTCACCTTTATCAAAAGTTCACAGCCTCCTTGTTGAATCCGACGCCTCCCGGGACATTGCATGCCCGCGGATTGATGAGTCTTCGACGCGTGAGGGTTCGAAATGCCGATTCGTATGGATGTCCCCGGACGGGTGTGGACGCGACGTGGGTTTCTGGCGGCCGGAGGAGCCGCGCTCGTCGCCTGGCCGCTGCTGGGCCGCCCGGAATCGGCCTTCGCCCTGCGTCAGTCGACAAGCCCCGATTACCCGTTCGCCCTCGGTGTCGCCTCCGGTGACCCGGCCCCCACGGGGATCGTGCTCTGGACGCGGCTTGCCCCCAAGCCCCTCGAAGGGGGCGGGATGCCGCAGGAGAACATCGAAGTCCGCTGGGAAGTGGCGGATGACGACAAGTTCTCCAAGGTCGTCGCCAAGGGGACGGCGGTCGCCACGCCGGACCTGGCTCACTCGGTCCATGTCGAGGTGAACGGGCTGGATCCGAACCGGTGGTACTTCTACCG
This sequence comes from Planctomyces sp. SH-PL14, assembly GCF_001610835.1. Lineage (NCBI taxonomy): Bacteria > Pseudomonadati > Planctomycetota > Planctomycetia > Planctomycetales > Planctomycetaceae > Planctomyces > Planctomyces sp. SH-PL14. The sequence goes on from NZ_CP011270.1 coordinate 11,549, forward strand.
CTTCGCCGCGATGAACGAGATCAGCCCCGTCGGCCGGACCCGGACCGCGCCGCGGCCGGAAGAGATCCCCCAGAAGCTGCGATTTGCCTTCGCCTCCTGCCAGAGCTTCGAAGGGGGCTACTACACCGCCTACGACCACATGCGGCACGAGGACCTCGACCTCATCGCCCACCTCGGCGACTACATCTATGAGGCGGCGGGCAATCCCAAGCGGATGCGGGTCCATGTCGGCCCCCGGCTTGAGGAGCTGTCGCACTACCGCAACCGGCACGCTCAGTACAAGACCGACGAATACCTCCAGGCGGCGCACGCCCTCTGTCCGTGGCTGGTGACCTGGGACGACCACGAATTCGCCAACAACTGCGCCGGGGAGATCTCGGAGAAGAAGGACGAGACGCCGGAGTGGTACCTCGGCCGCCGGGCCAACGCCTACAAGGCCTACTACGAGCACATGCCCCTCCGCTCAGCCCACCTCCCGAAGGGCCCGGATCTCAAGCTGTATCGCAACGTCCCTTTCGGACGGCTGGCGGAGTTCCAGGTCCTCGACACCCGGCAGTACCGCACCGATCAGCCCTGCGGCGACGGCAACAAGGCCCCCTGCGAAGGGACCTACGATCCGAAGGGAACTCTCCTCGGCAATACGCAGGAGAAGTGGCTCTACGACACGCTCAAGGCGACGAAAGGAACGTGGAATGTCCTGACCCAGCAGGTCATGATGGCCCGCGTCGACCGCGTTCCCGACGAGCCGGTCGGCTACAGCATGGACCAGTGGCCGGGCTATGAAGTGAACCGCCAGCGGATCCTCAAGTTCTTCGCCGAGCACCCGGGTCTCAACCCGATCGTCATCACCGGCGACATCCACAACAACTGGGCGAACAACCTCCAGGTCGACTGCGGCGACGAGACGTCCCCCGTCGTGGCGACGGAGTTCGTCGGGACGTCGATCAGCTCCGGCGGCGACGGAGCCGAGACGACCAAGACCACGGCGGCGGTCCTGCGCGAGAACCCCTTCGTCAAGTTCTACAACAACGAGCGGGGCTACGTCTCCTGCGAAGTCACTCCCGAGAGTTTTACTTCGCACTACCGGACGGTTCCCTATGTGGAGAAGCCGGGCGCGCCGCTTGTGACCCGCAAGAGCTTTGTTGTGGAAGCGGGACGTCCGGGGTTGAATGAAGTCTGAGCGTCGTTGGTGACGGAGCGAGATCGAGTCGCGTCCTTGCCGGCACGACTCCCATAGCTCAAACCCAACGTGCTACGGCAGCTGGGGTCAAGGGGGCCTCGCCCCCTTGCCGCCGGAGGCACTTCCATGAGGAACCGTAGTAAGCGACGGGCTTCCGTTTTGTGGGAGCGGCGTTAAGAACTCACCGCTCGCTTTGGAGTTCCCGCGGGTTGGTGAGGGAGCATGCGGCGCGTTGTGCGCGCTTGAACACTCACTCCTTCAGACATCTCTCGACGGCCAAGCCTCCGGCGGGCAAAGGGCCAAGAAAACAACACAGGCCCCTCTGCACTCCCCACCAGGGTGCCCCTGGACCCGGTGATGGGACGCGTCACGACAGTGGTGCGACCACCGCCAGCGCCTCACGCCCCTCCGGCGTCACCAGCCCGCCAAACGCCGTATTCATCAGCGACACGTACTGCTCATCCAGCGAAATCGTGCGCCCGATCGAGTTCGTAAAGATCATCGTTCCGTATAACAGCGCCCCGATCGTATCCAGCAGCCGCTCCACCGGCATGTCGCTGCGGAACGTCCCCCGCTCCATCAGAGCCGAGTAGATCTGCCGGAAGTGGATCCGCATCTCGTCGCGATGCTCAAAATACGCCCCCCGCTTCCGGTCGCGGAACATGGCCCGCTCCTGGATCAACAGCTCGACACAATGCGGGTTCTGATCGAAGAACTCGAGGTAGGCCCGGATCGAGCGCGCGATCCCCCGCAACGGACAGGGATCGGACTGGGCCGCCTCCAGGACGATTCGCTCCATCTCCGCCATTCCCCAGTCGACGCACGCCAGGAACAGCTCCTGCTTGCCGGGGAAATAGAGGTAGAGCGTCCCCTTGGCGATCCCGAGCGCGTCCGAGACCCGCTCCATATCGCACTCGCTGTAGCCCCGCTCCGCAAAGAGCCGCGCCGCCGTCTCCAGGATCGCCCGTCGACGATCCTGCTTCCGCTCGGACCGCCCCGTCGTCCTCTCATTCGCCTTGTCAGTCGTGGCAGACAATCACCGCTCCCTGCTCGCCCGGTCTTTACCGAACATTCAAACTCGAATCAAAATCGGATGATGATTGAAAGGCAACCGTTCCCCGATAGAATCATTTTTGACTGACCGGTCAGTCATCAAAGCAGTGTGCCATATTTTCGGTGGCCCGTTCAAGGGTGTCATTGCGCTCGGACCGGTGTCGATCGTTCTCCGTCGAGGTTCTGCATCTTGCGGCAATTGTGGTTTCTTCTGTGCGGGGGGGCTCTGATCCTCGCGGGGAGCGGATGTCAGAAGGCCCCTCCCCCGGCCGCCCCGCCGTCGACCATGGTGGTCAAGTACGTGACGCCGTCGGAATCGGACGTCATCCCCTTTGAGGAATTCGGCGGACGGACCCTCTCGCCCGACACAGTCGAACTTCGCTCTCGAGTCAGCGGCTACCTCAAGAAGGTCAACTTCGTCGACGGCGCCGAGGTCCAGGCGGGACAGGTCCTCTTCGAAATCGAAGATACCACCTACAAGGCGGAACTGGCCCAGGCGGAGGCGACGGTCCTCCAGCGGGAAGCGGACGTGCGGCGGGTCCAGTCACAGCTGGAACGCTTCAAGCGTCTGGCCGCCAACGCTGCCACGACCGAACAGGAAGTCGAGCGGCTCACCTTCGAGACACAGGCCGCCGTCGCCGCCCACAAGGCCTCGGAGGCGATGCGGGACCACGCCAAGCTCAACGTCGACTTCACGCGGGTCGTCTCGCCGATCAAGGGCCGCATCGGCCGGCGGCTCGTCGACCCGGGGAACATCGTCCAGCAGGACGTCACGCCGCTGGCGGTCGTCGTCTCGCTCGACCCGATCTACGCCTACTTCGACTACGACGAGCGGAGCGTTCTGGCGATGCGTCGCCTCGTCGAAACCGGCCGCCTCAAGGAAGCCCCGGACCGCGGCCAGCCGATCCAGGTCCAGCTCGCTGGCGAGTTGGACTACACGATGACCGGCCACATCAACTGGGTCGACAACCAGATCGACATGGGGACCGGGACCCTCCGGGCCCGCGTTGCCATCGACAACACACAGGGGCTCCTCTCCCCCGGGATGTTCGTCCGCCTCCGCGTCCCGGTCGGCCCGCAGGAACGGGCGCTGCTCATCCCCGAGGAAGCGCTGGGGACGGACCAGGGGCAGCGGTTCGTCTATGTCGTGAAGGAAGGGAAAGAGGGGAGCCAGATCAGCTACCAGAAGGTGCAGGTCGGCTGGGTGACGGACCGCAAGTGCGTCATCACGTCGGGCCTCGCCAAGGACGACCGGGTCGTCGTTACCGGACTCCAGCGGGTCCGCCCCAACATGAAGGTCAAGCCGGAGCCGATGACTCCGCCCGCCTCGGCCGCCGAGACCGCCTCGCAGCAGCCGTCTCCTGCCGACACGAAGAAGCCGGGCGCCGAGTCGCCGCCCGCGATCCAGACGGTGCGCGCGGGCGAGGGAGCTCCGCCGGCCGTTCCGCGAGCCCCGTAGCATCGCCGTCGTCATTCGCGGTGCGGTCGCATCGGAGGTCTTTGCGTGTTGTCCCGCTTCTTCATCGCCCGGCCGATCTTCGCGACCGTCATCTCGATCCTGTTCACGCTGGCGGGCGGGATCGCGGTCTTCTATCTGCCGATCGCGCAGTACCCCCCCGTCGCGCCGCCGACGGTCCAGGTCGACTGCAACTATCCCGGGGCGAGCTCCAAGGTCGTCGCCGAGACCGTCGCCGCCACGATCGAGCAGCAGGTCAACGGCGTGCAGGACATGCTCTATATGTCCTCGCAGTCGACGAGCGACGGCTCCTACACGCTAACCGTCACCTTCAAGCCGGGGGTCGACCTGAACCTGGCCCAGGTCCTCGTCCAGAACCGCGTCGCGCTCGCCCTCCCTCAGCTCCCCGACGTCGTTCGCCAGACCGGCGTCACGACGAAGAAGCGTTCTCCCGACATCCTCCTGACGGTGAGCCTCAACTCGCCGGACGGCCGCTACGACCAGCTCTATCTCAGTAACTACGCGGTCCTGCGAATCAAAGATGAGCTCGCCCGGCTCCCGGGGATCTCGGAAGTCCTCGTCTTCGGACAGCGGGACTACAGCATGCGGGTCTGGGTCGACCCGGACAAGCTGGCGGTCCGCAACCTGGCGGTGAGCGACGTCATTGCCGCGATCCGCGAGCAGAACTTTCAGCCGGCGATCGGCCAGGTCGGTGCTCCCCCGACCCCCGGGAAACAGCTGCTCCAGATCCCGCTGACGATCAAGGGGCGGCTCGTCAGCGAAGAGGATTTCGGCAACATCGTCGTCCGCAACACACCCGACGGCCGGATCCTGCGGATCCGCGACATCGGGTACGCCGAGCTCAACGCCCGCTCGCAGGACATCAACAACCGCTTCGACGGAAAGCCGACCGTTGGGCTCGCGATCTGGCAGTTGCCGGACGCCAACGCCCTGGCGACCGCCGACTCGATCAAGTCGACGATGCAACAGCTCTCGGAACAGTTTCCGGAGGGGGTGGTCTACGAGATCGGATACGACACGACCCCGTTCATCCGGGAGTCGATCCACGAAGTCTTCAACGCCCTTCGCGACGCCATCCTGCTCGTCGCGCTCGTCGTGCTCGTCTTCCTCCAGGGATGGCGGGCGGCGGTCATTCCGCTGCTGGCGGTCCCGGTGGCGATCGTCGGAACCTTCGCGGCGATGTACTTCGTCGGGTTCAGTCTCAACAACCTGACGCTCTTCGGACTGGTGCTGGCGATCGGGATCGTCGTCGACGACGCCATCGTCGTCGTCGAGTCGGTCGAACATCACATCGAGAAGGGGTTGTCCCCCCGGCAGGCGGCCCTCAAGGCCATGGAGGAGGTCTCGGGCCCGGTCGTCGCCGTGGGACTCGTGCTGACGGCGGTGTTCGTTCCCTGCACGTTCATCTCGGGGATCGTCGGGCAGTTCTTCCGGCAGTTCGCCCTGACAATCGCCGTCTCGACCGTCCTGTCGACGATCAATTCGCTGACCCTCAGCCCCGCGCTGGCCGCCCTGCTCCTGCGGAAGCCCGGATCGCGGCGGGATCCGCTGACCTGGCTGCTCGACATGACGCTCGGCTGGCTGTTCCGGCTGTTCGATTTCGGCTTCCGGAAGACGACCTCTGTCTACACCCGCGCCGTGGGGGGCCTGCTGCGGGTGCCCGCGCTCGTCCTTGTCCTGTACGTCGGCCTCCTGGGGCTGACCGGCTGGGGCTACCGCCAGCTCCCGACCGGCTTTATCCCGTCGCAGGACAAGGGCTACCTGATCGCCAGCGTTCAGCTCCCGGACGCCTCCTCCGCGGTCCGGACCCGCGATGTCGTGGCCAAGATCGAACAGATCGCGATGGCGCACAAGGCGGTCAAGAACGTCAACTCGGTCGCCGGGAACTCGTTCATTCTGAGTGCCTACGGTTCGAACTTCGGGTCGATGTTCATCATCCTCAAGTCGTTCGACGAACGCCGCGGCGATCCTGAGCAGTACGCCGACGATGTGGCTGCCAAGCTCCGCGCGGATTACGCCAGACTGATCCCCGAGGCGCTGGTCAACGTCTTCCCCGCCCCGGCGGTGAACGGTCTCGGCCGGGCCGGGGGCTTCAAGTTCATGGTCGAGGACCGCGGCGACGTCGGGCTCCTCGAACTGCAGCGGGAGACCGACAACCTGGTCGCCAAAGGGAACCAGGTGCCGGGGCTCGTCGGCCTGACGACAGTCTACAACGCCAAGTCCCCGGTCCTGTTCATCGACATTGACCGGGAGCAGTGCGAGAAGCAGGGGGTCAACCTGGGGAATGTGTTTGCCACCCTCCAGGGCTACCTCGGCTCGCGCTACGTCAACGACTTCAACCGCTTCGGCCGGACCTGGCAGGTGGTGGTCCAGGCGGACGCCCGGTTCCGGAACGAGATCGAGGATGTCGACCATCTCCAGGTCCGCAGCGTCCGGGGGACGATGGTTCCGATCGGCACCCTCGCCACGGTCAAGCTGGAAGCCGCTCCCCTCGTCCTGACGCGATACAACATGTATCCCGCCGCGGCCATCAACGGGGCGACGGCGAAAGGCTTCAGCACCGGGCAGGCGATCCAGGCACTCGAAGGGCTTTCGAACCGCGAGCTCGCGACGAACGTCTCCTATGAGTGGACGGAGCTGACGTACCTGGAACGGACCACGTCGGACACCGGGCTGATCATCTTCGTCCTCTCGGTCGTGTTCGTGTTCCTGGTCCTCGCGGCCCTCTACGAGAGCTGGTCGCTGCCGCTGGCAGTGATCCTCGTCGTGCCGATGTGCGTCCTCTGCTCGATCGCGGGGGTGTGGTGGGCGGGGCTCGACATCAACGTCTTCACGCAGATCGGATTCGTCGTGCTCGTCGGTCTCGCGTGCAAGAACGCGATCCTGATCGTCGAGTTCGCCAAGCTCCGCCGTGACGAAGGGGTCGGCCGTCGTGAGGCGACCCTCCACGCCTGCGAGCTGCGGCTGCGGCCGATCGTCATGACCTCATTCGCCTTCATCCTCGGCGTCGTCCCGCTCGTCATCGCGACGGGGGCCGGGGCCGAAATGCGGCGGGCCCTCGGGATCACGGTCTTCAGCGGGATGCTGGGGGTGACGGCGTTCGGCGTCGTCCTGACTCCGGTCTTCTTCTATGTGATTGACAAGCTCTCGGAATCGACGTTCTTCGGCCAGTCGCGGCTCGCCAAGGCCAGCGACGGGATGCTCGATCTGCTGCGTCTGGCTCCTCTCCGCAGTCTGGCCAATCTCGGCTGGAGCAAGTTCAAAACGGTCGGCCTGCGGGCTCCGCGGCGCGGTTCCCGGACGTCGGCCTCGGCCAATGGGGCGACTCAGGCGCCCGCGAGCGGAACGACGAACGGCGCTGCCAACGGACACGCTCCCGCACACCCGACGAGCGGCAAGGCGTCCGCGGCGACGCCCGCCCGACCTCCCCAGCCGCGCGACACGCACCGCCCGACGGAAGACCTGCAGGTGACCGGCCACGATCCGCCGTAACGACGCTCCCCTGCTCTCCCCGCCCCGCCGATAGACTCGCCCACCGCCTCCGACCGGCACTCTGATGTTCTCGCGATTCTTCATCGATCGTCCGATCTTCGCCTCGGTCCTCTCCATCGTGATCACGCTGGCGGGGGGGATCGTGCTCTTTACGTTGCCGGTCACCCAGTACCCGGAGATCACTCCGCCGACCGTCGAGGTGTCCGCCGTCTACGCCGGCGCGAACGCGCAGGTCGTGGCCGATACCGTCGCCGCACCGATCGAACAGCAGGTCAACGGCGTCGAAGGCATGCTTTACATGTCTTCGCAGTGCACCAATGACGGCCTCTACGCCCTGACTGTCGCCTTCCGGCCCGGAACCGACCTCAACCTCGCGCAGGTCCTCGTCCAGAACCGCGTCGCCCTCGCGCAGCCGGTCCTTCCTCCGCTCGTCCAGCGCCGCGGCGTGACCGTCAAGAAGAAGTCGCCGACGGTCCTGATGATCATCAACCTGTTCTCGCCCGACCGCTCGCGGGACAGCCTGTACCTCAGCAACTACGCGACGATCCAGCTCCGCGACGAACTCTCGCGGCTTCCGGGGGTCGGCGATATCGGTTTCATCGGCCAGCGGGACTACAGCATGCGGGTGTGGGTCGACCCGGAGCGGGCCGCCGCGCGGGGTGTCTCGTCCGAGGACGTCGTCCACGCTGTCGAACAGCAGAACGCCCAGGTCGCGGCGGGCCAGATCGGCCAGCCCCCGGTGCCGCAGGGACAGACGTTCCAGTTCACGATGACGACCCTCGGCCGTCTGGAGACGACCGAGCAGTTCGACGACATCATCGTGAAGACCGACGCCGAGGGACGGACGATCCGCCTCAAGGACGTCGCCCGCACGGAACTGGGGGCGATCGCCTACGACCAGATCTGCTCACTCGACGGCCAGCCCTCCGTCGCCCTCTCGATCTATCAGCTCCCGGGCTCCAACGCCCTCGACACCGCCCGCCAGGTGCGGCAAAAGCTGACCGACATGCAGGAGCGGTTCCCGGACGGGGTCTCCGGGACGGTCGTTTACGACACGACGCCGTTCATCCAGGAGTCGGTCAATGAAGTGTTCCACGCCCTGCGGGACGCCGTGATCCTCGTGGCCATCGTGGTCCTCGTCTTCCTGCAGGGGTGGCGGGCGGCGATCATCCCCCTCGTCGCGGTCCCCGTGGCGGTCGTCGGGACCTTTGCGGCAATGGCGATCTTCGGATTCAGCCTCAACACGCTGACGCTGTTCGGTCTCGTTCTGGCGATCGGGATCGTGGTCGACGACGCCATCGTGGTGGTCGAAGCGATCGAGCATCACATCGAACACGGGATGGCGCCGCGGGACGCCGCGATCCAGGCAATGGACGAGGTGTCCGGCCCTGTCGTCGCCGTCGCTCTCGTGTTGACGGCGGTGTTTGTTCCCTGCACGTTCGTGACCGGGATCATCGGAGAGTTCTTCCGCCAGTTCGCGGTGACCATCGCAGTTTCGACCGTCATCTCCGCCTTCAACTCCCTCACGCTCAGTCCCGCCCTGGCGGTGATCCTCCTTCAGCCGAAGGCGCAGCGGACGGAAGAGGCCCTGCCGCGGCCGGGTATCGTCCTGGTCGGCGGCTGGCTCGCCTGGGCCTTCGGCGGCCCGATCGTCACGCAGTGGATGGAAGCCAGTCCGGTGTTCGCGGACTGGTCCGGGTGGGGCCGGCTGATCGCGGCGATCGTGGGCCTCGTCGTGACCGCCCTCCTGAGCGGCCTCCTCAACCTCATCCTCAGCCGCGGCTTTAAGGCATTCAACGTTGTCTTCTGGTGGCTGACCGAAGGCTACGTCCGGCTGATCAGCGGGCTTCTCAAGATCTCGATCCTTGGGCTCGCGTTCTACGGCGGGATGCTGTTCCTGACGCAGCGGCTGTTCGTCGAGACCCCGACCGGCTTCATTCCCGCGCAGGACAAGGGATACCTCCTCGTCAACCTGCGTCTGCCGGACGCGTCGTCCCTTGAGCGGACCGAGTCGATCGTGCGGGAGATCGAGTCGATCACCCGTCAGGTGGACGGGGTCGATCACACGCTCGCCATCACGGGCCAGTCGCTGCTGATGCAGGCGACGGCGTCGAACTTCGGCTCGATGTACGTGATGCTGAAGCCCTTCCCCGAGCGATCGCCGCGAGGCCTGACCGCCGACGTGATCGCGACGGAGATCGAGCGTCGGCTCCTCGAGAACATTCCCGACGGTCTGGTGGAAGTCGTCGGCGCGCCGCCGATCGACGGGCTCGGGACCGCGGGGGGCTTCCGGATCATGCTGGAAGACCGCGGCGACGCCGGGCGGCAGGCCCTGCAGGAGACGAGCCAAGAGATCCTCGCCGCCGCGCGGGAGTCAGGGATGTTCCGGGGCATTTTCACGAGCTACCGGGCCAATTCGGCGTGGCTGTCGATCGAGCTCGACCGGGAGGCAGCCCGCAAGATGGGGGTTCCGCTCTCGGAGATCTTCAACACCCTGCAGGTCAACTTCGGCTCGCTGTATGTGAACGACTTCAACCGCTTCGGCCGGACCTGGCAGGTCAACGTGCAGGCGGATCCTGGCTTCCGGATGCGGCAGGAGGACCTCAAGCGGCTCCGCGTCCACAATGACCATGGGGGGATGGTGCCGCTCGCTTCGGTGGCCCGGATCGAGGAGATCACGGGGCCGGTCCTGATCTCCCGTTACAACCTCTACCCGACGGCCCCGATCAACTTCGACGTGGCTCCCGGGATCAGTTCCGGTCAAGGGCTCGAGGCGATGGAGAAGCTCGGCCGCGGGAAACTGGCGGGGGCGATGCGAGTCGAGTGGACGGAGCTGGCGCTTCTGCAGCAGATGGCGGGCAATACGGCGATCATCGCCTTCGTGCTGGCGGTCGTCCTCGTGTTCCTGGTGCTGGCGGCGCAGTACGAGAGCTGGTCGCTTCCGCTGGCGGTGATTCTTGTGGTGCCGATGTGCCTTTTGAGCTCGATTGCCGGGGTGATCCTGGCGGCGATGGACGTCAACATCTTTACGCAGATCGGGTTCGTCGTGCTCGTCGGCCTGGCGTGTAAGAACGCGATCCTGATCGTGGAGTTTGCCCGGTCGCGGCGGGAGGCGGGCGTTGATCTCAAGGAGGCGACGCTGGAGGCGTGCCGGCTGCGGTTGCGGCCGATCATCATGACGTCGCTGGCGTTTATCTTCGGGGTTATCCCGCTTGTTGTCGGCGAAGGGGCCGGGGCGGAGATGCGGCGGACGCTGGGGACGGCGGTGTTTGCGGGGATGCTGGGGGTGACGGTGTTCGGGATCTTCCTGACGCCGCTTTTCTTCTATGTCATTCAGCGGGTGACGGAGCGGATGTGGCCGGCCCGGGACACGGAGTCGGAAGATGCGATCCCGGCAAACGCGGTCGTCATCACGTAAGCTCGAACACCGCTCTTGCCGCTGCAGCTCCGCTCGCTCAAACCCATTGTGCGACGGCCACTGGGGTCAAGGGGGCAACCCCTTGCCGCCGGAGGCGCTTCCACGAGGAACCGTGGGACACAATGGATGCCCGCTTTGTGGCACCGGCGTTGAGGACTCACCGCCCGCTTTGCAATCCCCGCGGGTTGGTGACGGGGCATACGGTACGTTGTCCGCGCTTGGACACTCACTCCTTCAGATATCTCTCGACGAGAGGGCCTCCGGCGGGCAGGGGGGCGTGGCCCCCCTTGCATCCCCCCACCAGGGTGCCCCTGGACCCGGCTAAAACATCTCGTCCGAGAATGGGTGCAGGCTCTTCAGCACCTTCTCCTTCGGTAGACTGTCAAACAACGCCTCCGCCATCTTCAGATCGTCGGCCGTCGTAATCTTGAAATTGAACGGCGAGCCCTCAACCACCACCGCCCGCACACCAGTCCGCTCCACCAGCTGCGCCTCATCCGTCGGCTGGAACGCCCCGCGTTTTGCATACGCCTCCACCAACAGCTTGCGGTCGAACACCTGCGGCGTCTGAGCAGCCCACAGCTGATCCCGCGGCACCGTCTCCTCAATCCGCTTCTCCCGGTCGACCCGCTTCACCGTGCTGGAAATCGGAGTCGCCAGGATCGCCGCCCCCTCCGCCACCGCGGCCTGAAACACCGCGTCGATCCACGGTTTCACAATCAGCGGCCGCGCCGCGTCATGCACCGCCACAAACTCGACATCGGGCCGGACCAGCTTCAGCGCATTCTCCACCGAGTCCGCCCGCTCCTTCCCCCCCGCAACAAGCTCGATATTGGTGAAGGCGAGCTGCGGCCGGAACTTCTCCCTGAACCAGTCGACATCCTCCGGCGCCAGGCAGATCAGCGTCTGCACGACATCGTCCCGCCGCAGAAACGGCTCCGCCGCCCGCAGCCAGACCGGCCGCCCTTTCAGGTCGATGAACGGCTTCTTCCCCCGCGGATCGCCAAAACGAGAACTCTTCCCAGCAGCGGGGAGGATCACGGCAAACTGCGGCATGGCGGACTCTGCGCGTCGGGGACGGAATGGGGCGGGACGGGGCTTAGACACGGTCGAAGATTAGCCGTCCAGGAAGGATTTTCCAGAATCGTTCTCCTCGGAGCCAACCGTGCTGGCCGCGAAGATTCTGCGGACAATGTCTCTGGGGAGGAACGTTCAGACGAGGTCTCGACCGACCGCGGAGAAACCTGCCCTCCGGCAGTCTTTGCTCCAAAACGGTCATCCTGCCCGATGTGATGGATCGATAGCGTGCGACGTCCGCACCACGGCGCGCCCCACGCCGTCCCACTTCCCCCTTTCCGCCGGTGCGGTACGCCCGGACGGCCCGAGGACCCCCGCGACATGATGGCGTCGGCCGTCGAAAACGACCTCACGATCCCCGGCCCCCTGTGGGAGCTCGTCACGCGCAAGGCGGGCGACCTCAACATGCTGCCGGCGGTCGCCACGCAGGCGGTCGAGATCGCCAACGACCCCAACTGCTCCATCGACCGGTTCACGGCGGTCATCAACCGCGACTCCAAGCTCGCGGCCGACATCCTGAAGCTGGCCAACTCCGCCGCCTACTCCCCCGGCACGCCGATCCTGAGCCTGAACCAGGCAGTCGTCCGGCTCGGCTTCCGGCAGTGCAAGAACCTGATCCTCTCGTCGAGCATGACGGCGCTCATGAAGAAGATGACGCTGGACCAGGAGTGGGTCCGGGAGATCCTCTCCCGGCACGCCTTCATCACCGCCATGCTGGGCGTGCACCTCAACAAGGCGCTCGCCGCCGGATTCCAGGGGGAGGAGTTCACCGGCGGGCTGATGCACGACTTCGGCCGGCTGCTGTTCGCCGTGACGTTCGGCGAGCAGTTCTCCCAGCTCGACCCGCTCGAATTCGAAGAGTCTCCCGAGACCCTCGACCGGGAACGGCAGCTCGCCGGGACCGACCACGGGTCGCTTGGGGCCTGGTTCGCACAGGGGAACCGCCTCCCCGCCTCGCTCGTCGAGGTGGTCCGGTACCACCACCAGCCGGAACTGGCGCAGGACAACCCGCGGCTCGTCGCCCTCGTCGCGTCCTGCGACCACATGGCGAACCACATCCAGCGGACCGACGGCGCGGACGGCTACGACCCGGAGACGAACGAAGGGATCCGAATCCTGGAGCGTTCCGGCGTCCGGAACGCCATCCCCCGCTTCCGGGAGGTCCACGGACGGATCATGGAGATCGCCCAGTCCGACGCCCTGGCCATGCTGTCGTTCTGACCCTGTTTCCCTGAGCCGCCCCCCACCGTCCCTCGCCTCCGCCATGTCCGGTAAGAAACGGATCCTGTTCGTCGACGATTCCTCGATGCTGCGGCGGATGCTCGCGGAGGTTCTGGTCAGCCATCCGCGGCTGGAAGTGATCGCCCCGACCGACCTCCGCCCGGTCCCTGGCGCGCCGAAAGGGATCCCGGCGGACCTCGTGATCCTCGACCTCGAGAACCTGGGCGAGAACCTCGTCCATGTCGTCTCCACGCTTCGCCGCCGCGACGCGCGGGTTCCGATCCTCGTCTTCACGTCGCTGACCGCGCGGGCCGCCGAACAGACGATGCTCGCCCTGGCCGCCGGGGCGACGGACTTCGCCGTGAAGCCCGCCCGCGCGGGGCACTTCCGTCTGGCGATGGAGTATCTCCGGTCGGAGCTGCTCCCCAAGGTCCTGGAGCTCGTCCACGCCAACGGCGACGGCCAGGCCCCTCCTCCGCGGCGCGAGGGAGCGCCGCCGATGCGTCTGCGAAGCCCCGCCGACCTGATCGTGATCGGGGGCTCCTCCGGTGGTCCGCAGGCGCTCGCCGAGGTCCTCGGGCAGCTCCCCGCCGAATTTCCCCTGCCGATCCTCGTCGTCCAGCACATGCCCCCCCTCTTCACGCAGGAACTGGCGAGGCATTTGTCCGGCCGGTGCCGGCTGATCGTACAGGAGGCCCGCGACGGCGACATGGCGGAACCGGGCGTCGTCAGTATCGCTCCAGGCGATTTCCACATGGCGATCGAAGCGACGAGGGGCGGACGCCGCATCCGGCTGAATCAGGAGCCGCCGGAACACGCCTGCCGCCCGGCGATCGATGTCCTGTTCCGCTCGGCGGCGGTCGTCAGCGGCGGAGGGGCGCTCGGGATCATTCTCACCGGGATGGGGAACGACGGGATCCGCGGATCGCTCGCGATCCGTCGCGCCGGGGGACAGGTGCTGGTGCAGGACCCGGCGCTGGCCCTCGCCGAGTCGATGCCGCGGTCCGCGGTGGAGACCGGGATCGCCAACGCTATCGCCCCGCTCGCCGAATTCGGAAGCCTGCTCACGAGTCTCGTCGGCGAGCCTGTTGCAGCCAGCGCTTCGTAGCGTGCGCAGGTTTTCGCTCGCGGAACACTACGAGTAGTGTCGCTGGCCGCGAGGGCTACCCGATCGCGTGCTGAACGGCCGGCCACTCCGCTTTTTTCGGAACGGTCGGACAGGTCCCCGCGGCTTTCTCCACGGGACGGCGACCTGAAGATCTGGCGACGGATTGTGAAAGGATTTGCAGTCAGGTTGTCTGAATTGTTATGTTTTCGCCCACCACGCCGCGCATCCAATGTCGGGCATTGGACAAGGAAGGTCTCCGGGCAACCGGGCCGTGGGCGCAGGCGTCCCTTGAAGGGAGTGAACGCGTGAACGAAATCCAACTCGATCTCGAAATCGGCGAATCGGTGAGGGTGGGGCGGTTTCAGGTGACGCTGCTGGACATCGAAGACGGCGAAGGGCACTTTCGGATCGATTCGGATTGGGACGACGCGGAAGAAGTCGTCGAGCTTGTCGACGGCGGACGCTTCCCGCGGTAGGGCACGCGGGCTGACGACGCGCGATGCGGGCTGAAGAAGCGAGCGGTCACGAGCAGCGGCGGAGAACAGGCGAAGCGCCTCCTCCGCCGGTTCACTTTGAGCCGGAGTTCACCGGGGAGTGAACAGGAATTCCGCGGCGGGGTCGTGCCGTCGATACCGCTCTGCGGCCTTCGGCGCCGAGGCGACTGCGTAGCAGTAGATGCAGCCGTGCGGACAGGTGTCGTACTCCCCGATGTCCCGCGACGGGAGACACCGGCAGGTCGGCCGCGGGGCCTTTCCGCGCGGGGTGACGTCATGTCCGGCGACATCCCGGAGCCGGGCGCCGTCGATACACCGCGCCTCGCCGGTCCCCTCGACCAGCAGCCCGGGCTGTGAGCAGATCGTGAGAGCCATTCCGCGGTCAGCCGCGATCGCCTGGAATTCCGCAAGCAGCGAGCGTTTTGCCTCATCGTCCGGATCGTCCGCCGTGAAGTCCCCGGATGTGGAGGCGGCGGCGAGGTTCCGCTGCGTCTTGCGGTAAAACTGGGTCCACGACACGACCACTTCGTCCGTTGCCCCCGCGAGTGAGCGGCTCAGCGTCTCGAAATTGCGGCGATGAAAGTCGAGATCGGTGAGGCTCGACAGCAGGATCGGGTCGTACCGCCACACGGCAACGCGCGGCCCGTAGATCTCGGCGAGCTTCCGAAAGTCATCGACCGCCCGCCGCGGCGGAATGACGGAGGTTTCGAGTTCCGCCGGATAGCCCGTGATCGTGAACTGAACCGTGAACGGGTAGCCGAGCCCGCGGAGCGTTTCGAGCCCGCCGAAGAACGGGCGGACGTTCCGGGTCCAGAAGACGAACGCGTCAACACCGTCGCGGCCCAGCGGGACCCGCACGACCTGCTTGCGGTTGTACGGGTTCACCATCCGGCAGAAGCCGGCCTGGACGCGGTTGAGCAGCCACTCCCCGTAGAAGGCGGGGATGTCGGTCTTGTAGCTGGCGGAGATGATCATGGCGTCGACGCACGCCGGCCGGCCTTGAGCCGGCCCTCACCGCCCGGCGGAATCAGTGCGCGCCGACCGGATACGGCGTCACGCTCTTCTTGCCGTTGCGGATGTACTCTTCGAAGTCCCCACGAAACTTCTGGATCGCGTTCTTGACCGGCCAGGCGGCCCCGTCAGAGAGACCGCAGATCGTCGTTCCCGGGATGATCCCCATCGAGCCGGCGACTTCGGTCAGCAGATCGAGGTCCCGCATTTCCCCCTGACCGGAGCGGATCCGCTCCAGGATCCGGGTCATCCAGTTCGTCCCTTCACGGCACGGCGTGCACTGGCCGCAGCTCTCGTGGGCGAAGAAGCGGCAGCAGTTGTAGAGAACGTCGACCATGCTCGTCTGGTCGTCGACGACGACGACCGCCGCGGTTCCGAGACCGAGACACCCGGCCTTGCCCGGACCGTTGAAGTCGAGCGGCGTATCGAGTTCGCTCGCCGACAGGAATCCCATGCTGATCCCGCCGGGGACGACCGCCTTCGCCTTCCGCCCCTTCCAGACGCCGCCGGCGTGGTTGTCGATCAGCTCCCGGGCGGTGATCCCGAGCGGGACTTCCACGCAGCACGGGTTGTTGACGTGCCCGGCGACGGTGTAGAGCTTGGGGCCGAGGCTGCCGGGATCGCGCGGGTTGTTCGGGTCCGGCTGGACGCCGATCGAGCGGAACCACTCCTTGCCGCGGGAGACGATGTGCGTCACGCAGCAGAGCGTTTCGACGTTGTTGACGATCGTCGGCTTGCGGAACAGCCCTTCGATGGCGGGGAACGGGGGCTTGATCCGCGGCCAGGCCCGCTTCCCTTCCAGGCTCTCGATGAGGCCGGTCTCTTCGCCGCAGATGTAGGCAGCCGCCCCGCGGTGCAGGACGATGTCGAGGTCGAAGCCCTTGCCGAAGATGTTCTTGCCGAGGATCCCGGCGGCGTAGCACTCCTTGATCGCCGCATCGAGGACGCGGTAGCTGCGGCCGTACTCGTACCGCAGGTAGAGGTAGGCGCTCTTGGAGCGGATCGCGTGGCAGGCGATCGCGATCCCTTCGATGAGCTGGTGCGGGTCCTGCTCCATCAGGATTCGGTTGTTGAACGTCCCCGGCTCCGACTCGTCGGCGTTGATGCAGAGGTAGATCGGTCCCGGGTGATCCTTCGGCAGGAAGGTCCACTTGAGCCCGGTCGGGAAGCCGGCGCCGCCGCGGCCGCGAAGCCCCGAGTCCTTCACGAGGTTCGTCACGTCCGCCGGGGACATGTCGAGCGCCTTCTTGAGCGCCTCGTAGCCGCCATCCCGCTGGTACGTCTCCAGCTTGTGGCTGTCAGGCTTGTTGATCCGGGCGAGAAGAACGGGTTCGAAGGTGGGCACGGGCGTCTCAAATCTACGAAGTCGATCGGTCCGGGCGGACGAGCGAGGCGGCTACAAGATGATGTATTGCGGCGAGGGACTCAAGGTGTGCAGGGGCATTCCCAGAACGTGTGAACGATCCCGCTATTTCCGCTCGGAAGGAGATGCGGTCGAGGGACTTGCATCCAGCGCCGCTTCGATTTCGTCAGGCGATTTCCAGACCGGGGAGCCGTTCTCCCAGACGACCATCGGGAGGCGATACGCCTGATGTAGCCGGATGGCCGGGAGGAGGGCCTTGGCAAAATGATCGGGGAGGGTCCGCGGATCGAACGTCCGATTCATGGCAAGTTCTCCGATCCGTAAGACGCGACGAGTGCGGACCAGAGCGCCTCGTCCCGCACATCGTGAGGAGTGGCGGCCGCTCCTGCCGCAATCACTCGAAGTGATCCACCGACGGAATTGTCGACGACGGTCCAGCGATCGGCAATCGGGAGGTACAGCCGAAACAGGTTCCGCAGTCCGAGCTCATATCTTCGACGAACGACATCGACCGGGATGTCGTGGCCGCCCAGACGGACCCGGTCTGCGACTCGCTGGATGGCCAACTCGGGGGAAGGGAGCCACACGAACAGCAGTTCGACCTGGTACCCCGCGGTCCTGAGCGATCTCAGCCAGGGAGCGTAGGAACGCGTCGCCAGAGTCGTCTCGAAAGCGAACGACGCCCGGTGAGACGCCAGTTCCTCCAGCCTCCGGAGCATCAATCGCCCGGCCTGGAGCGCCGCACTCGCCGGATCGAAGCCCGAGAGCCCCCGGGCAATCTCATCCGCATTCACAAAGTCCCGGAGCTGAAATCCGTCTCGAGCAATCGCCGGAGCCAACGTCGATTTGCCCGCGCCATTCGGCCCGGCAATCACGACGGCAAGCGGCGCGGGCTCGCTCATTTCAGCTCGTCGATCACCTTCGCCGCGGAGTTGACGTCGAGGTTCATGTGGCAGTCTTCATCCACAAGGGCACAGGGGGCTCCTTCGCAGGCTCCCAGGCACTCGGCGAACTCCAGCGTGAACTTGCCGTCCGCGGTCGTCTCACCGGGATGGACGTGGTACTTGTCGCAGATCTGGCCGAGAAGCTCTTCGCCGCCGCGGAGCGCACAGGAGATGCTGCGGCAGACCCAGACCCGGTGCCGTCCCAGCGGATTCTTCTCATCCTTGAAGAACTGGTAGAAGGTCATCGTGTCGTGAACTTCGGAGGGATGCAGCTCCAGAAGTTCGGCGATCTCGCGGATCGCCTCGGTCGACACGCACCGCTGGGCGTCGTGCACGAGGTGCAGGGCCGGCAGCGTTACCGCCCGCTTGTTCGGGTACTTGGGAAAGTGAGCCCGGATCTGCTCGCGAAGTTCTTCAGTGAGGACAGGCATGGGAGCGGGTGGGCGGGGGCAGGGGCCGTTGGGGGTTGTGCGTCGATCGTGGTGAGCCGAGCGTCGCCTTGGCTGTTCGCTGAACCGGAACGGGAAAGCCTGAGCGTATCCCACGCTCAACACTCGTCCCAAGCGATCAGCGATCCAGTTCTGCCGCGATGATATTGAGACTCCCCAGCACGGCGACGACGTCGCTGAGCATGTGGTCCTTGATCATGTGCGGGAAGATCCCGAAGTGGATGTACGACGGCGGCCGGGTTCGGGCACGGTAGGCGCACGTGCCGTCCTGGCCGACGAGGTAGTAACCGAGCTCTCCATTCGGCGATTCGGTCGCGGCGTAGATCTCTTCCTTCGGCACGTCATAGCCGCGGTTCGGCATGATGACTTCGAAGTGCTGGATCAGGCCTTCGATGCTGCGGTAGACCGCCGGCTTGGCCGGAAGGACCGCCTTGGTCCCGGCATCGACGTTGACCGGGCCGCCCGGAACGTTCGCCAGGAGCTGGTTAAGAATCTTGATGCTCTCGGACATCTCCTCCATGCGGACGAGGAACCGGGCATAGCAGTCCCCGCCGTCGGCACAGACGACCTTGAAATCGAGGTCCTTGTACAGGAGGTACGGCTCGTCCTTGCGGAGGTCGCGGACGACGCCGCTGGCGCGGGCCACCGGGCCGGTGGCGCTGAAGCTGATCGCGTCTTCCTTGCTGAGGTAGCCGACCCCCTTGGTCCGGTCGATGAAGATCCGGTTCCGG
The DNA here is from genome assembly GCF_001610835.1 of Planctomyces sp. SH-PL14. Classification (NCBI taxonomy): domain Bacteria; kingdom Pseudomonadati; phylum Planctomycetota; class Planctomycetia; order Planctomycetales; family Planctomycetaceae; genus Planctomyces; species Planctomyces sp. SH-PL14. The sequence continues at coordinate 30,567 of NZ_CP011270.1, forward strand.
GTCAGGAGGCGATGGACCTCGGCGTGCGTCTTCGGGAATTCCTTGACGAACTTCCGGACGCGGTCGATCCAGTCGTTGTTGACGTCGAACATGACGCCGCCGACGCGGGTGTAGCTGGTGTGGAACCGCTGCCCCGAGGCGTATTCGACGAGGTTGTAGATCTGCTCCCGCTGCTCGAAGCAGTACAGGAACGCCGTGAAGGCCCCCAGGTCGAGACCGGTGGTCCCGATGTTTAGGAGATGGTCCTGGATCCGCATCAGCTCGGCCAGCACCGTCCGCAGCCAGGTGCAGCGGGCGGTCAGCTCGATCCCCAGCAGCTTCTCGACCGCATGGTGCCACGAAATCTCGTTGGCCATCGGCGAGATGTAGTTCATCCGATCGACGATCGTCACATACTGGTTGAAGTCCAGATGTTCGCCGAGCTTTTCGAACCCGCTATGGAGATAGCCGATGTGGGGAACGGCGTTGACGACGCGCTCGCCATCGAGCGTCAGCACCAGCCGGAGCGTGGTGTGGGTGGCCGGATGCTGAGGACCGAAGTTCAGCGTCCAGTGGTATTCCTTGTCCTGGGCTTCCGCCTGCAGGAGGTCGACGGCGGTCAACGGCATCGTACGCGGACCTGATGAAAGGGGTGGGAGGCCAGAGGTTGCGAACGGCCGGCCACAAAAAAGCCGAGCGGCGACAAACCTTTTGCCGCCGCGGAGGACCGTCCGCCCCCGTCCCGACTCACGTCTTGACGGCCTTGCGCTTCGAGCGGCGGGCCTTGGCGCTGGCCGGACGCGCTCCGTGGTTCGCTTTCTTCAACTTCTTCTGGTTCTTGGACATCGAACGTCTCTCCTGGCAGGAACTCCGCCTGCACTGCTGATCGTGAAGTCGCGAAGATTAGCAGACAATCCGCCGGTGGTGAAGAAGACGAACGGCCCGTTTTTAGGGTTCCCGCAGCAAAGAACCCCTCGCCGCAACCCGTCCAGCCCGTTGGCCGCCCGATTCCGGCGTGATACGATCTTGGGCCCAAACGATTTCGGCCGCGCCGTGCGACCCTGGACCAGTCCGACCGCTCCGCGGTTGAGCTTTCGGTCTTGTAACTCGCCGCTGCCGATCGAGTTGGGGAATCCAGCCCGTTCCTGACCACCACGTCGATGACCACTGCCCACGCCACTGCCCCCGGATACTCCGCCGAGACGTTCGAGGCGTTTCTCTCCCAGCGAGGGGAACCGGACTGGCTTGTCGAGCGACGGCGGAAGGCGTTTGACATCTATGAAGGGAAGCTGGCGGAAGACCTCGACCCCGAGGAATACCGCCGGATCGACCTGCGGACCTTCAAGCCGCAGCAGTTCGCCATTGCTCCGACCGCCCCGGCTAAGGGGACGTTCTCGACCCTGATGGCGGACCGGGCGGAGTTTGGCGGCAGCGTCCTCCATGTTGACGGCCACACGCTGAGCGAATCGCTCTCGCCTGAACTGAGCAAGCAGGGAGTGATCTTCGGCAGCCTGAACCGCCTGATTCAGGAACGCCGCGACGTCCTGGAACCGCACCTCCTCACCACGGCGGTCGAGCCTGACCGCGATCGCTTCGCCGCCTGGCACGCCGCCTTCTGGACCGGCGGAACCGTCCTGTACGTGCCACGAAACGTCGAAGTGAAGGTTCCGCTCCACAGCTTCATCGGACTCCAGGGGAACGGCGCGGCCGATTTCAGCCATACCCTCGTGATCCTTGAAGAAGGGGCCTCGGCGACCCTCCTCGAAGAAACCGGCTCGGCCGATGCCGAGGCGACCGGCCTCCACATGGGCGCGATTGAGCTCCTCGTCGCGAAGGGGGCCCAGCTCCGTTACGTCCAGCTTCAGAACTGGAACGGCAAGGTCCGGCACTTCGCCCACCAGGCGGGCCGGGTCGAGCGGGACGGCATGCTGCAGTGGACCGTGGGAGCCCTCGGCGCCCGGATGCAGCACATCCATCAGGACGTCCACCTCGACGGTCCCGGAGCGAACGCCCAGGTCAACGGGATCACCTTCGCCACCGACCGCCAGCTCCTCTCCTATTACACGCAGCAGTCGCACAACGCTCCGAACACGCACTCCGACCTGCTCTATAAGGAAGTCGTGCGGGACCAGTCCCGCGTCATCTGGCGCGGCATGATCAAGGTCGAGCCGGATGCACAGAAGACCGACGGCTACCAGCGGAACGACGCCCTGATGCTGACCCGCGAGGCCCGCGTCGATGCGATCCCGGGACTCGAGATCGAGGCGGACGATGTCCGCTGCACGCACGGGGCGACGGCCGGCCAGGTGGACGAGGACCAGCTCCTCTACTGCATGTGCCGCGGCCTTTCCCGCTACGAGGCGATGCACGTCATCGTCGAGGGCTTCTTCGCTGAGGTGTACGACCGCGTCCCGGTCGAGCTTGTCCGCGAGACGCTTGGCCTTGCGGTCCAGAAGAAGCTGGGCATCGGGGTGTGAATTGGCTGGGGGGCAGACTTGGTGGCGCTTGGGGTTAAACACCAAGACACCAAGGTTGCACCAAGAACACAAAGAGGAGGAGGGGCGGCCACGGGTGGCCGAGCATCGAAGCCCCTCTCGACGGCCAACCGGTCACCACCTTCCGGGCCTTCTTTGTGCCCTTGTGTCTAACAACCCGCCCGGAAAACAAAGAAAGCCGCCGAGGATCACTCCTCGGCGGCTTCCAGTCTTCACGTTGTCCCAGGTTGTGAGCGACCGGTCGAGGATCGCTGCGAGAAGGATCGTTCGATCGGGTCATGCAAGCATGCACCCTGTTTTTGATCGACGTCCACGCTGGTTTTTGGTCCGCCGGCGCACAACGGGCAGGAACAACGGTGGGTCACGTCCGTGACCCGTTAACGACATCGCATCCAGGATGATCGCGTCACACGCTGGGGAGTCGGTGCTGGTGGTTGCCCGCCAGACACTACCTACATCGGCCGCAGCGCCCGGATCCACCTGCCGATTTCTGAGCGAATCGAAAGATTCCACGGATCATCGAACGGGCGGGCGAAAACTGCCTCCGCCTCGGAAAAACGCTGGGCGTTTCTCAAGCTGCTCTTGACGACGACCCGCCCTCTCCCGGCCCCCGCTTCGCCGCCGGATTACAACGGATCCGCAAGTTCGGAAAACCGTCTTGAACTTCCCGTGATCCGCCGCAACCATTCTTGCGTTTTCGTTATCTTTCAGGCTCTCTGACGAATCCCCTTCGCCGGCTCCATGATCTGCGTTCCCCATTCTGGCCGTCATCACCCCTCGGGGCCTGACGGAATCCTCGAGAAGGCCCTGAGCCGCCCGCCGTCGCGTTGACTTTCCGCGGCCGCGCCGGGGCGAGGCCGTGGTTTTTGTCCGCTTTTTGTCGGCCACATCGAATTCGCAGGGGAAAGCCGCGCGGGCTTCGCTAAGACAGTGAACACTCTGCCGCGGGATCGAAGGAAGAGGAACGCCTCGCTCATGGACAAGAAACATTCGACGCCGAATCTCGGCCGGGACCTCGGCTCGGCACTGGTTGTGTTCCTGGTGGCGATTCCGCTCTGCCTGGGGCTGGCCATTGCGTCTCATCCCGGCGCGGCATCGACCGCCCCGCTCTTCTCCGGCCTCCTGGCCGGGGTCATCGGCGGCGTGGTCGTCGGGGCGTTGAGCGGATCGCAGGTGGCGGTCACCGGTCCCGCAGCGGGACTGACCGCGATCATCGCGGCGCAGATCTCTTCGCTCGGCTCCTTTCAGGCGTTCCTCCTGGCGGTGCTGTTCGCCGGTCTGCTTCAGGTCCTGATGGGGCTGGCCCGCGTCGGATTCATCGCAGCCTTCTTCCCGACGAGCGTCGTCAAGGGGCTGCTGGCGGCGGTCGGCATCATCCTCATCCTGAAACAGATCCCCCACCTCCTGGGGCACGACACCGATCCCGAAGGGGAAATGTCGTTCCAGCAGGTCGACGCCGAGAACACGATCACCGAACTCGGTGAAACCGTGTACGACCTCCACTCGGGCGCGATCCTGGTGGGGGCGGCCTGTCTGCTGTTGCTGTTCCTGTGGGACCGCGTCCGCTGGCTGCGAAAATCCCCGGTCCCCGCCCCGCTCGTCGCGGTAATCGTCGGTCTCGGACTGGCGGCACTCGCCAACGCGATCGGCGGAAGCTGGACGATCGCCGGCAACCACCTCGTCCAGATCCCGGTCGCGAAGACCTTCGCCGAGATGGGGCGGTTCTTCACCTCTCCCGACTGGTCCCGGCTGGGCGACCCGCGGATCTATGTGGCCGCGTTCTCGCTGGCGATGGTCGCCTCGCTGGAAGGGATGCTGAACGGCGAAGCGGTGGAGAAACTGGATCCCCTTCGCCGTAACTCGCGGACGAACCGCGAACTGATCGCCATGGGTTGCGGCAACATGCTGGCCGGAGCCTGCGGGGCGCTCCCCGTAACGACCGTGATTGTCCGCAGTACGGTCAACATCCACGCCGGGGCGACTTCCCGCTGGTCCACCATCATCCACGGCGGACTGATCGCCGTGTCGGTCACGCTCCTGCCGCAGTGGATCAACCGCATTCCGATCGCCTGCCTGGCGGCGATTCTGTTCTACACCGGAACCAAGCTCGCCAGCCCCCGCGTGTTCCGGCGGATGTGGGAGGCCGGCTTCAGCCAGTTCGTCCCGTTCCTTGTGACTGTCGCCGCTATCGTCCTGACCGACCTGATGGCCGGGGTCCTGATCGGACTCATCACGAGTTTCGCCTTCATCATCTACTCCAGCGCCACGACGCCGCTGAAGCTGGTCCGGGAAAAGCACGTCGGCGGGGAAGTCCTGCGGATCGAGCTCGCCAACCAGGTCAGCTTCATCAACCGGGCCGCCCTGACGCACACGTTCGACCGCGTCCCGGTCGGCGGCCAGGTCCTGATCGACGCCCGCGGCACCGACTACATCGATCCGGACGTCCTCGAGCTCATCCGAGAGTTCGAAAATGAGGCGGCTCCCGCGCGGAAGATCAAGGTGAGCCTGCTGGGCTTCCAGGAGCGGTACCACGTCCGCGATCGGGTCGCGTTCCCGGACCACGCCAGCAAGGATGTCCAGCGGAGCATGACGCACGACGAAGTGCTGCAGATGTTCCGCGACGGCAACGAGCGGTTCCGCGAAGGCCGGCCGCTGAAGCGGGACCTCAGCCGCCAGGTCGGAGCGACGGCGGACGGCCAGTTCCCGCTCGCCGTCGTCCTGAGCTGCATCGACTCCCGGACGCCGACGGAGCTGATCTTCGACCTGGGGGTCGGCGACGCTTTCACGATCCGGATCGCCGGAAACGTCGCCCAGGACAACGCGCTCGGGAGCATCGAGTACGCCTGCGCCGTTGCCGGGGCCAAGCTGGTCCTCGTCCTGGGGCACACCCGCTGCGGCGCCGTCGGCGCGGCGGTCGACCTGTTCCGCTCCGGCAAGAGCGCCATGGAAGCGACGAACTGCGAGCACCTCGACTCGATCGTCGGCGAGATCCAGGAATCGATCCACCGCGAGCAGCTGCCGCGCGCCGAGCAGTGGAGCAAGGAGGAGCGGGAGCAGGTTGTCGATGCCGTCGCACGGGACAACATCCGCCGGATGATGACCCGCATCCAGACCGAGAGCGGGATCCTGTACCAGCTCGTCGCCGAGAACAAGATCGCCATCGTTGGCGGGATCTACAACATCCAGACCGCGAAGGTGAAGTTCTTCGAGGCCCAGGGACCGGTCAACGGCGCTTCGCTCAGCACGGGAAAGACAATGGAATCGATTCCCACGCACCTGCTGCCCCCCGGTCGGTGAGGTCGAAGTGCAGCGGGGTGACGGTCGCGTAACCGTTCGTCAGCTCGCACACATCGGTCCCCGGTTCGAGGGAGTGGTTCCGCAGCGGATCGAGGCCGCTCCAGTAATACGGGCGGCCCCGCGGATCGATTCGTTTTTCGACCGTATCGGTGTGCCGCCGGATCGCCATGGAGCAGACCTTCACCCCCTTGGGACCGGCCTCCGTCGTGTCGGGGAAGTTGATGTTCCACAGCATCCCCTGCCGCTCCTCGCGGTTCAGAATCTGGCGGATCAGCGCCACGGCCCGCTTCCCGGCGGCGTGGTAGTCCGGCGGCGTCCCCTGGGCGAGCGAGACCGCGATCGAGTTGATGCCGAAGAACGCCCCTTCAATCGCCGCGGCCACTGTTCCCGAATAGAGAACGTTGATCCCGACGTTCGCCCCGGAGTTGATCCCGCTCACGATCAGGTCGGGCCGGCGGGGGCAGAACTCGAGCACCCCCATCTTGGTGCAGTCGGCCGGGCTGCCGTCGACGGCCCAGCCGTAGCGGCCCGTCTCATCCTTGATCTCGCGGGCCATGATCGGATGGAGGTATGTGATCCGGTGCCCTACCCCGCTCTGCTCGACGAGCGGAGCGACAACCGTCACGTCCCCCAGTTCCTTCAGGACGTCGCTCATGGCGCGGAGGCCGGGGGCGTAGATGCCGTCGTCGTTGACCAACAAAATCTGCATGGGGAACACACCTCAATCCGGAAAGACGCCGGACCATGATCCGGGGCGTCGAGATAACGATCTGATTCTAGGAGAGACCGGCCGCGGCGGTCGCCGGTTCACCGTCATTCTCTCCACGGCTGACGGCCCGACTGGACACGCTATCATCCACCAAACTTTGCTCCACTCGCCTGGGATGCGTGATGCTGTTCGTCGATCTGCTCGCCCGCTGGGCTCACGTTGGTGCCGCCATCGTCCTGATGGGGGGAACGATCTTCACCCGCTACGTCCTGATGCCGGCGGCGAAGGAGCTACCCGCCGATCAGCATGACGCCCTCCGGGCCCGGATCCGGGCGACGTGGAGCCGCGTCGTCTCGATCGGGATTCTGCTGCTGCTCCTGAGCGGCTTCTACAACTTCTTCACGAAGTCGATCCCGCAGCACAAGGGGGACGGGCTCTACCACGCCCTGATGGGGACCAAGATCCTCATCGCCTTCGTGGTCTTCTTCCTGGCCTCGGTTCTGACCGGCCGGTCGCAGAAGTTCGAGTCCTGGCGGCAGCAGCCCGCGAAGTGGCTGACGATCCTGATTCTGCTCTCGGCGGTGACCGCCGGCATCGGCAGCTTCCTGAAGGTCCGCGGCGGCAAGCCGACCCTGGTCATGGTTCCGACCGCGACCGCCGAATAGACCGCGCCGGCCGAGTTGGCCTCAGAAACGAAAACGCCGCCTCGCGGGAATCGAGGCGGCGTCGATGCGGGCTCCTGTCTGGATTGCTCCAGGGGGTCGTTCCGGAGCCGCGGCCAGCTTACTTCGCCGGCTCGGCCTTCTTCTCGTGCTCGTGGTCATGATCGTGGTGGTGCTCGATGGCGCCGGTCGTCGTCTTGCCGCCGACGGTCAGCTCGACCTTCCCCACGACGTCTTCGATGTCCTCGACCTTGGCCGGAACCGCGTCCGCGGCGATGACGTATCGCGAGGACTTCTCGGCGGTCTCCCCGTCCTTCGGGGTCGACTTCGCTTCGAGGGTGACGTCCTTCTCTTCGGCCTTCACGACGAGCTTGACGGTCGCCCCTTCAACCGGCGCGGCGGTCTTGGCGTCGCCGCCCAGGATGTAGATCGAGATCTCGCGAGTCGGGGCCATGGCGACTTCGCCGTGGTATTCGCCGAGCTCGATGATGTGGCCGCCGTTGGGGCCGTGTTCGTGGGCATGATCGTGATGGTCATGTCCGTGGTCGTCCCCCTTGCTGACGGGAGTCGTGTTGGAGACAGGCTTCGGCTGGTTGGCGTTCTCGCAGCCAGCCAGCAGCAGGCCGCCGGTCAGAATCAGGCCCAGGGTGCGGCGGGAAAGGCGAATCATAGGTCTCTCGAACTTCCTGAGTGCGACGAATGCGAGGGGCTGTGTCACGTCCTCCGTGACTCTCCTGACCTCTCGCAGGCGTACGTTAGCAGATGGCCTCCTGCAAATCCTATGCACCAGGGTTTTCGGCCCCGGCCCGACTAGCTTTCCCTGTGTCTGGGGGTTTCACGAATTGGGAGACGTTTGAACCACGGAGGCGCGGAGGGGCGCTTCGCCAGTCTCGTGGACGCGTTCGTGAGATGCTGCGGGAGGAGACAGGGGGCCACGGATGAACACGGATCAACACAGATAGAGGCAGGGATGCCATCGCCGATTGGCGGTCGCCAAAGACAGGTCTCACCGGGTCCAGGGGCACCCTGGTGGGGAGTGCAGAGGGGCAACGCCCCTTTGCCCGCCGGAGGCCTGGCCGTCGAGAGATGTCTGAAGGAGATCGTGTCCAAACGCGGACACAGTGCCGTATGCCCCCTTACTAATCCGCGGGGATTGCAAAACAAGCGGTGTGGTGTGGGGGAGTCCTCATCGCCGGTACCACAAAGGGGATATCCGTTGCGTCCCACGGTTCTTCACAGGAGTGCCTCCGGCGGCAAGGGGGCCTGTGTTGTTTCTTGGCCCCTTGACCCCGGCTGCCGTGGCACATTGGGTTTGAGCTATGGGAGCTTCGCCGGCAAGGACGCGGTTCGAGCCAACACGTCCTCCTTGACAACCGCAATCCAGCGAATGCGCCCAGCATCCGACGAACCGCGCCCGCCTGCGGTGCAAAGTTCCCGGCTGTCACCTACCCTCGCAGAAACTTCTCTCCCGCATTCCCCGCCATCTCCGATGTCACTCCTGCACCAGATCCGGCTTCGCGGTCCCTGGGAGTTCTTCTCCTCCGATGCGGTCGACGGCGCACCGGCACGGATCGATCTCCCCGAGGAGTGGGAACGCCTCAGCGAATTGGCGGGACCGGTCCGGCTGCGGCGGCGATTTCATCGGCCGACCGGCCTCGATGCGAAACAACAATTGAAAGTTCGCGTCCCGGGAAGCGCGGACGGCTGCGGCATCGAAGTGAACGGCCGTCCGGTCGACCGCAGTCCTCACGAGCAGGAGAGCGTGGTCTGGACGCTCCCCCCGCTGGAGGCCAGCAACGTTCTGGTCATCATGCTTTCCGGCAGCGACGACCGCGACTGGTCGACCTGGCAGGAGCCGGTCGTCCTCGAAATCCACGATGCGCCGCCCGCGGGCTGAGCCCATCGGCCGGCGATCTCCGATCGGCTCGCACGCCTACTCCGCGGTATGGGGCGGCTCGGCCCCTTCCATGACGCAGAGCGCGTTCTCAGCCGCCCGCTGCTCCGCCGATTTCTTGCTGGGGCCCCACGCTCCGGGGAACTCCTGGTCCTTGACGACTGCCGCCACTTTAAAGCACTTCGAGTGGTCGGGGCCCTTCTCGTCGATCACCCGGTAGCCCGGTGTCGCCCCCTGTTGCCGCTGCACCGACTGCTGAAGAATACTTTTGTAGTTGATCCCCGATTCGAGCTGCGCCGCGGACAGGATGTCGTCCATGAACAGCCGCTGGACGATGGCATGCGCCTTGTCGAACCCGCCGTCGACGTAGATCCCGCCGATGATCGCTTCGATGGCGGCCGCAATCACCGAAGAGGGGAGCCGCCCATGCGCCGAGATCCCCCGGCCCAGGACGAGATACTTTTCGAGCCCCATCCGGCGGGCCAGCGTGGCGCACGAGGCGCGGCTGACGACGACCGACTTGATCCGAGTCAGCTCCCCTTCGGCATTGGCCGGAAAGCGGGTGAAGAGCGTCTCGCAGATCGTCAGTCCCAGGACCGCATCCCCGAGAAACTCGAGCCGTTCATTCGATTCCAAGCGGGTCTTGGCCGCCGACGCGTGCGTCAGGCACCGGTACAGCAGATCCTTGTCGCGAAACTCATAACCGAGAACAGCTTCGCATTCGGCCAGAAGCTCGGGTGAAACCCCCGGGCTTCCGTTGTCCTTCTTCGACATGTGACATTCCCAGGCGAAGCACGCCCGCCGGCAGCTTGCCGGGAACGCACCCGCAGTGAGGGGAAAGGGGACCATGAAGAAGGAGACCGGCATCCGCCAGGCGGACAACGGTCTCCTTGTTCACACAACGGGATTGTGATGCACGACACGGCTTGAAGCAATCCGCGAATCCCGGGGCGGCATTCTTTCGCAACAAAATGAAACCTCGCTCTCGCGCCGGTCTCTGCCTGGGAACCGGCGGTCAGCGACCGCCCTCTACGACGCTCTCCGCCGTGACCACGCGATCCGACATCCCGACAACTCCCGCTTCAGTGTGAGGTATCCGTTCAGAGTGATCCGCGTCTTCTGAACGTCCAGCCATTTCAGCCCACGGAAAGCCAGGAGATGCGGCAGCGCGGTATCCCCGATATCCGTCGAACGAAGCGAGAGCCATTCCAGATCCCGCCAGCGCACGAGACGCCGCAGCCCGCTCCCTTCCAACTCAGAATCATCCAGGTCGAGACACCACACCGTCTCCAGCGGCTCCAGGTATGCCAGACCGAAGTCTGTGACCCGCGTTCCTGCCAGGCTGAGCAATTCGAGTCGCGAGAGCCCGCCCAGCTCGCTGAGACCGACATCGGTGATGGACGTCCCGTCGAGATCCAGGACTTCCAGGTTGGTCTGTCGAACCAGCCGCGGCAGGCTGGCGTCCGTCACGGCGGTGTCGTTCAACAGAAGTTCCTCGATCCCGTCGAGCTTCACGATCTCCGCGAAGTCTTCATCCGTACACGCCGTTCCGCACAGGTCCACAATCCACTGATGCGAAAACCGGTCTCGGCGAAGCTGCCCCGCCAGATCGTCAATCCGCCGCGTGACCGCGGCCACCGTTTGGTCCGCGGGAGGGCGAGCCCAGAGATGGCTGCCGCAGGCGGGACAGAAGCCGTCCCCCAGCAGGCTGACGAGGACGGCCACGAGCCGGCCGCAGACCTGGCAGCGGAACTGCTCTCCTCCGGGGTCGGTGGCGGTCGGCTTCAAGCTCCCCTCCCCTTTCGCCGCTCCTGCCAGGCCGTCACCTCCGCTTCGACGTCGAGCGGCAGCACCACGATCGACGGGCCGGGCTGCGGGGAGGCGATCGCCTCGCGGATCTCCTTGTTGAGCGTTGTCAGCAGCCGGCGGACCTGCGATTCCTCCGCCAGGGTCTCGATCTCTCCCCGGACGACTTCGATCCGACGGCGGACCGCCAAGAGCGGGGGGAGCAGTGAAATCTGCTCTGCCTTGAGCTTCTTTTTGAGCCACCAGTCCTCGCCGAGGGGCTCGTCGAGGTCCTGCAGCGGCTGGCCGAACCCTTCGATCTGGTCGAACTTCCCCTGCATCTGGGCTTCGCGAATCCGGTACTCCGCCAGGCTCCCGATCGGAGCCCCGACGGGGCGGCGGGGCGGAACGGGCTGCGGCTCACGATCGCTTTCGGACATCCACTTTCTCTCCCGCCAGAAGACTCGTCGCGAAATTTTACCGCCGCCGGGGCGCGGCGACGATGCGTTCCGGGCAGGAGAAATGCTCGCCGGAACACCGTGATTTCGCCCCAAAGTGAAATCCTGTCGAGCGTTGGCTGTCCGTCACACCCGCCGATATGATGGCCGAAATACGGAATGGCGCAGTCAACCCAGGCAGCGGGCGGGTGGGGAGCCAGGAGTCCGCCGAACGCCGCTGTCGATCGTTACCACGGGTCCAGACCCCATGCGGTGGGAGCAGAAAATCCAGTTCGCCACGCTGTCCGATGTCGGGCTGCGCCGTTCGAACAATGAGGATTCTCTTGCCGTCGCCGTTGCCAACACGGAAGAGGACTTCGAGAACCACGGCCACCTGTTCCTCGTCGCCGACGGGATGGGGGGGCACGCGGTCGGCGAGCTCGCCAGCAAGATTGCCGCGGAGACCGTCCCGCACACGTATCTGAAGCAGGACTCGGGTGACTTTCCGTCGGCCCTGGAGAAGTCCGTCATTGAGGCCAACACCGCGATCAACACCCGCGGGGAGCAGAACCAGGACTTCCTCAAGATGGGGACGACGTGCTCGACGCTCGTCCTCTGCCCGGAAGGGGCGTTCATCGGTCACGTCGGCGACAGCCGCATCTACCGCGTCCGCCGTGACCGGATCGACCAGCTCTCCTTCGACCACAGCCTGCACTGGGAGCTCCAGCGGCGGGACCAGAAGCTCGCGGCGCAGATCGACCTGTCGCTCCACAAGAACGTCATCACCCGCTGCCTGGGCCCCGAGCCCAAGGTGATGGTCGATGTCGAGGGGCCGCATCCGATCCTGCCGGCGGACGGGTTCATCCTCTGTTCCGACGGCCTCAGCAACCTTGTCGCGGACGAGGAGATGGGGGCCATCGTCCGGGACCTGGCTCCGAACGTCGCCTGCCGCCTCCTGATCGACCTCGCCAACGCCCGCGGCGGGACCGACAACTGCACGGCGATCGTGGTCAAGGTGGGTGATCTCCCGGCCAATGTCCCGCCGCCGTTCGTTCCGGATGAACCCCAGGCCCCCAGCCTCGGCTGGGCGTGGCTGTTCGCCTTCTGGGGGGCGGCCATGCTGTTCATCTGGGGGCTGGCGCTGCTGTTCTTTGGCCACCCGTGGAAGGGGATCATCCTCACGGCTCTGGCCGGATTCGGCGGGGTGGGAATGCTGCTGGTCTCGTTCCGGCAGCGTCGGAAGCTGATCGAGGAGCATGTCGACCAGGGGGAGACGCATATCGCGCGGGCTCACCGGACGGCGGTGGCGCTCGATTCGAAGCAGTTGTTCGAGGTGCTGGCGACGGTGGAAACGCAGCTTCGCCGTCCGGCTCAGGATGACCATTGGGAGGTCGACTGGGCGAAGCACGAAGAGGCGATCAAGGCGGCGGCGAAGGGGAAGTCGGAGAAGCGGCATGCGAAGGCGTGCCGTGATCTGGCGCGGGCGATCGAGCTGATCATGACGCAGTTGCCGGCGTCGGCGCGAGAGAAGCCGTCGGAAGAGAAGAAGAAGCCAGCCGAAAAGGCGGACGGCAAAGTCTGAAAGAACCGGGTCCAGGGGCACCCTGGTCAGGGGATGCAAGGGGAAGAATCCCCCTTGCCCGCCGGAGGCTTTGGTCGTCGAGAGATGTCTGAAGGAGTGAGTGTCCAAACGCGGACAGCGTGCCGGATGCCCCTCACCAACCCGCGGGATTGCAAAGCGAGCGGTGAGGTGGGAGGGAGTCCGCAACGCTGGTGCCACAAAGGGGACATTTGTTGTGTCCCACGGTTCCGCGACGAAAATGCCTCCGGCGGCAAGGGGGCGTGGCCCCCTTGACCCCCGGCTGCCGTGGCACATTGGGTTTGAGCTATCACGTCGTGCCGGCAAGGACGTGATTCGAGCAGGAAATCCACCGCGATCAATTGCCAGTTTCGGATCGGCATGCTGTGATGCGACCAGCGAAGGACGATGCACCCCATCCGCCTTCCGGATTCTCTTTCCCGCTCTCGAAAAGGTGTCCCACATGCGCGCCTGCCTGTTCGCACTGACCGCACTGCTGTGCTTCGCCAACCCGCTCCGCGCCGAGGAAGAACCCGGCTTCAAGCCGATCTTCGACGGCAAGTCGCTCGAGAAGTGGGACGGCAACCCGGACTTCTGGCGAGTCGAAGACGGCGTCATCGTCGGACAGACCACCGCCGAAAAACCGACCAAAGGGAACACGTTCCTGATCTGGCGCGGCGGCGAGCCCGGGAACTTCGTCCTCAAGGCCGAATACAAGATCGAAGGCGGCAACTCCGGGATCCAGTACCGCAGCTTCGAAGTCCCGGACAACAAGTGGGTCGTCGGCGGCTACCAGGCCGACATCGACGCCGGCGGAACGTTCGTCGGCTCGTGCTACGGCGAACGCTTCCGCGGGATGCTCTGCGTCCGCGGCCAGAAGTGCGAGATCGGCGAGGATGCCAAGTCCAAAGTCGTCGGCTCCGTCGGCGACAACAAGGAGCTGTTCGCCAAGGTGAAGCCGGGCGACTGGAACGAATACACGATCGAAGCGGACGGCAACCACTTCGTCCAGAAGATCAACGGCGTCGTGATGGCTGACCTCACCGACCTCGACACCAAGAACCGCCGGGCCGAAGGGATCCTCGCCCTCCAGCTCCACGCCGGTCCGCCGATGAAGATCCAGTTCCGCAACGTGCGGATCAAGGAAGTGAAGCCCTCACTCTGAGCTCGAGAGGAGACCGCCGATCGGCCGCGGCGGACGGCGCATGCCATCCCGGGATCAAACCGATCCCCGGATGGCCTCCTGAAAGTCGACCGCCGGAGCATAGCCGAGGACCGTCCGGGCCTTGTCGATCCGGAAGTCGAGGTTGTAGCCCATGAACTTGATCGCCGCCTGGGAGACAGGCGGCGATGTCGTTTTCCCGAGGAGCCGCCACACCGGTTCGAGAACTCCGGCCACGATTTTCACCAGGCCGAGCGGGACGTGCTTCGTCGGACAAGGAAGCCCGGCCGCCGCGCAGACCCCGGCCACGAACTCTCTCTTCGTCACGAGCCGGCCGTCAGTGATGTTGAACGCCTCGCCCGAGAGGTCCGGGCGGTCGAGGGCCAGGAAGACGGCGTCGACGAGATTGCCGACGTAGGTATTGCTGACGAGCTTTTCGCCGCTCCCCGGGAACGCAAACTTTCCGCTCCGGATCCGGGCCAGCAACCGCGGAACGACGGTCCGGTCCCGCGGCCCGTAAAGAAACCCCGGCCGAAGCAGGACGCAGGTCAGGTCCCCTGCCGCCGCCCGCTCCTTCAGCACCTCCTCCGCGGCCACCTTCGAGCGGGTATAGCCGTCGATGCCGGAAATGCTGACGGGCATCGTCTCATCCGTGCCGCGGTGCTCTCCCGCCGGATAGACGCCCAGGGAGCTGATCTGGACGACGTGCGGTCTGAGACCGATCACCAGAAACGCCCCGAGGAGGTTTTCGAGACCGCCCACATTCGCCCGCAGGTAGTCGGCCGCCGGCCCCCAGTCCCCGACGCGGGCCGCGCAGTGGACGAGATGGGTGACGCCTTGGACCGCTTCGGGAAGTGAGGAGGGATCATCCAGATCCCCCGGAACAATCTCCACGCCGATGGACCGCAGGAATGTGGCGTCGCTCGCAGGCCGGACAAGCGCCCGCACGTTCCATCCCCGGCGGCGGGCCTGTTCGCAGACGTGGCTCCCGACGAGTCCCGTCGCTCCGGTCACAAGCAATAGGCCTGGGGACATCGCCAAAGCTGGATCTCCGCCGCAAGCGAGGTGAACCGCAGGTCGTAATACCAGACGCGGGCTCTATCCGTGTTGATCTGTGTCCATCTGTGGCTGGATCCCTTCTCTCGGCCACAGCGATCACGACAGTCGCTCAGCCGAAACCGCCCGCAGCCCCGCCCGCCTCGAGCCCTTCGGAGGAGAAGAGCGTCGCCTTCATGTACTCGCGGTTCATCCGGGCCATGTGGGTCAGGGAGATCCCGGCCGGGCAGGCGGCCTGGCACTCGCTCGTCACCGAGCAGTTGCCGAAGCCTTCTTCATCCATCTGCTTGACCATGCTCAGCACCCGCGAGGCCCGTTCGGGGTTCCCCTGCGGAAGCTGGGCGAGGTGCGAGATCTTGGCCGAAACGAAGAGCATCGCCGAGGCGTTCTTGCACGCCGCGACGCACGCCCCGCAGCCGATACAGACGGCGGCGTCGAGGGCCGACTCCTGGTCGATCTTCGAGACCGGCAGGCAGTTGGCGTCCTGGGCCTGTCCGGTGTTCACCGAGACGAAACCGCCGGCCGAGATGATCCGGTCGAAGGCCGTACGGTCGACGACGAGGTCGCAGATGACCGGGAAGGCCCGGGCCCGCCACGGCTCGATCGTGATCGTGTCGCCGTCATTGAACTTCCGCATGTGGAGCTGGCAGGTGGTCGTCAGCCGCTCCGGACCGTGCGCCTGGCCGTTGATCATCAGGCTGCACATGCCGCAGATCCCTTCGCGGCAGTCGTGGTCGAACGCGACAGGCTCTTCGCCCTTCTGGATGAGTTGCTCGTTGAGGATGTCGAGCATTTCCAGGAAGGACATGTCCGGCGAAATGCCGGTCACCTTGTAATCCGCGAACCGGCCGTCGTCCTGGGCGTTCTTCTGCCGCCAGACGCGAAGGGTCAGGTTCAGGGCTTTTCCGTGGGCTGCGTGGCTCATCGACGGACTCACTTGGCTGGGGGACTCCCGGGCGGGAGTGTTCCCATTTGTTTCCGGTTCCCGACTGTCGCGCCGGGACGCGTCGACCGACTCTCTGACTTACTCTTTTACTTGTAATTGCGGACTTCCGGCGGGACGAACTCGAAAGACAGGGCTTCCTTGTGGAGCTCCTGCGGGGCGTTGTCCCCCTTGTGTTCCCAGGCGGAGACGTAGCTGAAGTTCGCATCGTCACGCCGCGCTTCACCCTCTTCCGTCTGGTACTCCTCGCGGAAGTGGCCGCCGCACGACTCCTGGCGGTGGAGAGCGTCGCGGCACATCAGCTCGCCGAACTCGAGGAAGTCCGCCACGCGGCCGGCGTGCTCCAGGCTCTGGTTGAGCGAGTCGCCCGTCCCGAGGACGCGGACGTTCCCCCAGAACTCCTCGCGGAGCTGACGGATCTTGTCGATCGCCTTCGTCAGCCCGGCGGCGTTACGGGCCATCCCGCAGTTTTCCCACATGATGAGGCCGAGCCGGCGGTGGAAGCTCGTGACCGTTTCGGAGCCGTTGACGCTCAGCAGGCGGTTGACGCGTCCCTGGGCTTCTTCGAGCGTCTCGCGGAATCGCGGATGGGCATCCGTGATCGGCGAGAGCTTGCGGGAGGCGAGGTGGTGACCGACCGTGTAAGGGGCGACGAAGTATCCGTCGGCGAGCCCCTGCATCAGGGCGCTGGCGCCCAAGCGGTTGGCGCCGTGATCGGAGAAGTTCGCCTCGCCGAGGACAAACAGCCCCGGGATCGTGCTCTCCAGGTTGTAGTCGACCCACAGCCCGCCCATCGTGTAGTGGACGGCGGGGTAGATCCGCATCGGGTTCTTGTACGGGTCTTCGTCCGTGATCTTGTCGTACATGTCGAACAGGTTGCCGTACTTGCCACGGATGGCGTCGACACCCTGTTCCTTGATCGCCCGGCCGAAGTCGAGGTAGACCGCCAGCTTCGTCTCGCCGACGCCGAAGCCGGCGTCGCACCGCTCCTTCGCCGCGCGACTGGCGATATCGCGGGGGACCATGTTGCCGTACGTCGGATAGCGGCGTTCGAGGTAGTAGTCGCGGTCTTCTTCGGGAATCTGGTTCGCCGGCCGCGAGTCGCCCGCGGTTTTCGGCACCCAGACCCGGCCGTCGTTCCGGAGGCTCTCGCTCATCAGCGTGAGCTTCGACTGGTGGTCGCCGGTGACCGGAATGCAGGTCGGGTGAATCTGCGTGTAGCACGGGTTGCTGAAGAACGCCCCCCGCTTGTGAGCCCGCCAGGCGGCGGTGACGTTGCAGCCCTTGGCGTTCGTCGAGAGGTAGAAGACGTTGCCGTAGCCGCCGGTGCAGAGGAGGACGGCGTGGGCCGAATGCGTCTCGAACTGGCCGTTCTCCAGGTTCCGGCAGACGATCCCGCGGGCATGCCCTTCGACCACCACGAGGTCGAGCATCTCCCGCCGGGAGTACATCTTCACTTTGCCGAGGCCGACCTGCCGCATCAGGCCGCTGTAGGCTCCCAGCAGGAGCTGCTGGCCGGTCTGGCCGCGGGCATAGAAGGTTCGCGAGACGAGCGCTCCGCCGAACGTCCGGTTGGCGAGCGTCCCGCCATACTCGCGGGCGAACGGGACTCCGGCGGCGACGCACTGGTCGATGATGTTCGCGCTGACCTGGGCCAGCCGGTAGACGTTCCCTTCGCGGGCCCGCCACTCGCCCCCTTTGAGGGTGTCGTAGAACAGCCGCCAGATGGAGTCGCCGTCGTTGCGGTAGTTCTTGGCGGCGTTGATCCCTCCTTGGGCGGCGATGCTGTGCGCGCGACGGGGAGAGTCCTGGAAGCAGAACGCCTTGACGTTGTAGCCCATCTCGGCGAGGGACGCGGCGGCGCTGGCGCCGGCCAGACCGGTCCCGACGACGATAATGTCGTACTTCCGCTTGTTGTTCGGGGCGACGAGCTTCATCTCGCGCTTGCAGCGGTCCCACTTCTGTTCGATGGGGCCGCTCGGAACTCGCGAGTTGAGAACAGTACTCATGGTGAACTCAGGATCGGCAGGCGGTGGGACGGTTCCGGAATGCGGGCGGCGAGGGGAAACGGTCGGCGGCTACTGCGGGGCGGGGTGCGGGTGGGTGTGTCCGTGCTCTTCCACGCGGGAGGCCGCTTCCGGTTCATCGGCCGGCTTGGCTCCGCCGCCGAACGTGCGTCCCGACCACGCGGCGAAGCTCCCGAACCCGACGGCCACCACGATCGCAAAAACCGTCGCGACCTTGCGGATGATCGGCGTGTACTTGGGGTGGTTCATCCCCAGGGAGTGAAACGCGGACGCCAGGCCGTGCGAAACGTGAACACCGAGGACCAGCGAGCCGATGAGGTAGATCGCCTTGCGGGACATGTCTCCCAGGATCAGCTTGGCCTTGTCGAACGGCTCGAGCCCTTCGCTTCCCCAGCCGATCTCAAACTTGAAGTCGGACAGGTGAACCAGGATGAACAGCAGGACGATGGCGCCGGTGATGGCCATCGTGCCGTCCGGGGTCAGTCCCAGGACGTTCAAGGTTCGCCCGGGGACCTTCGACTTCCGGGGGTGTCCGTAGCGAACGGGCCGCGCCGCAAGATTCTCCTGAATCGTGGCGAAGGCGATCCCGATGTGGCCGAAGAACGCGAGGTAGAGAATGACTTCCGCCACGATCAGGAACTCCTGATTGGCGTGAAGCGCGTGGGCGTAGTGGTTGTAGGCGTCCGCGCCGACGTAGAGCAGCAGGTTGCCCACCAGGTGGACGAGGAGGAAGAAGCACAGGAAGAGCCCTGTCCCCCCCATTATGAACTTCTTGCCCACGGAGGATTTCAGGGCGTTGAGCAACCAGCTCAAGGTCGGCTCCTTGAATCAGTCGGCCGTCCGTCGCTGGGAAAAGACCTCGCTGGGGACGCGCGACCATCGGCGGCCGAGACCGCCAACAGGGGGGAATACGCACTCGGGATCGCCGGCGCAAACCGGGATCGGCAACCGACTTCCTCCCGCCGAGCGGGTCGAGAGAGAAGTCTGCGCGATTATAGGCGTCCCCCCCGGTGCTGCAACGCCGTTCTGAAGATCACGTTCGCGTCAGGAAATCGGTTCCCACGGAAGAGAATCCCGCAGCATGTGAATTACTGGGCGACCAAACCGCGTCCTTGCCGGCACGGCGGGATAGCTCAAACCCAACGTGCCACGGCAGCCTGGGGTCAAGGGGGCCACGCCCCCTTGACCCCGGAGGCACTCCTGTGAGGAACCGTGGTACGCGACGGAAATCCCCTTTGTGGTACCAGCAATGTGGACTCCCTCAACGCGCACCGCTGGATTTGCAATCCCCGCGGGTTGGTGAGGGGGCATTCGACACCGTGACCGTGCTTGGACACTCGCTCCTTCAGAGAGATCGAGACAGGCTAGGCCTCCGGCGGGCAAGAGGCATTCTGCCCCCTGCACCCCCTGACCAGGGTGCCCCTGGACCCGGAAAAATCTCTCACCTACTGCAGCGTGAATTCCGGCAGCTTCACGATCTCGCCCCCCTTGAGCGCCGACTGGTGGGCGCAAATCCCCACGCACGTCCAGTTGGCAGCGAGCGTCGCGTTCGGCCACGGATCGCGATCCTCAGCGAGCGCCGTCAGCATCTCGTTGACCATGTGCGGATGCGAACCGCCATGGCCGCCTCCCTGGATGAACGAGAGGTGCTCCGCGTCGTGAATCTCCGACGGCTTCGTGAACCGCCGGATCGGTTCCGGCAGCAGGTGGGCATAGTCCGGCACCGTGACGCGGGAAGGAATCTCCGGCTCCGGCTTCTTGGCGGTATGGATGATGTGCGGGTCGTGCTCCGTGAGCGTCCACTCGAAGCTCTTCTTCGTCCCATAGACGTCGAAGCTCTCGCGGTACTGGCGGGCGACGTCATAGAGGAACCGCCAGATATGGGCGGTGACGTCCGAGTCCTTCAACTTGATGTGGCAGGTCTCGACGGCAAACTTGTTGCCGGACTTCTTCTGGATGTCCTCACGGACGGTCCCCGAGCCGAAGCAGCTCACGTACTCGGCCCGCTTGTTCATCAGCCCCAGGACCGGGCTGACGACGTGCGTGGCGTAGTGCATCGGGATCATCCGTTCCCAGTAATCAGGCCAGCCATCCATGTCCTGCGGGTGGGAGGCGGCGAGGTGCTGGATCTTGCCGAGTTCGCCCTTCTCATACATCTCCTTGATGAACAGGAACTCGCGGCTGTAGACGACCGTTTCGGCCATCATGTACTTGAGGCCGGTCTGCTTGACGACGTCGCAGATCTCCTGGCAGTGCTCGATGGTGGTCGCCATCGGGACGGTGCACATGACGTGCTTGCCGGCCCGCAGCGCCTGGAGCGACATCGGGGCGTGTTCGGCGATAGGGGAGTTGATGTGGACGAAGTCGACCTTGGGGTCTTTGAGGACGTCTTCGTACCTGGTATAGCGGGTGGCGATGTTGAACTGGTCGCCGGTCTTCTTGAGCTTGTCTTCGTTCCGCTGGCAGATGGCGGTGATGTTGGCCAGCGGGTGGGCCTGGTAGATGGGGATGAATTCGGAACCGAAACCGAGACCGACCATCGCGACGTTGAACGACTTGCTCATACTGCCCTCGGGAGCGCCTGGCTGGATGGGATTCCGTTCGGCCGGGCGAGGGCCGACGGATCGGCAAGAGTCTATCAGAGTTGTTGAGGACAGCCACCGGATCCACGGCCCTTGGTCGGAGGGGGCATTCGCTGAACGAGCGAGTCCCACTCCGTTGCCTCGAACCACGTCCGTGCCGGCACGACTCTGTTTGCTCAAACCCAACGTGCGACGGCAGCCTGGGGTCAAGGGGGCCACGCCCCCTTGCCGCCGGAGGCACTTCCATGAGGAACCGTGGAACACAACGGGTGTCCCCTTTATGGAACCAGCTATGTGGACTCCCTCACATCAAACGGCTGGCTCTGCAATCCCCGCGGGTTGGTGAGGGGGCATACGGCACGTTGTCCGCGCTTGGATACGCTCTCCTTCCGACAGTGTCCGACGAGACGGCCTCCGGCGGGCAAAGGGGCGTTGCCCCCTTGCATCCCCCACCAGGGTGCCCCTGGACCCGGTTCAATCGTTCGTTTGCCTCCACGCTACGTCATCCAACCACCATCCCGCGAACACCCCCGTCACCTCTTCCTCACGCTCCCAAGTGGAAGCCCGGCGCCCGGTGTGAGATGATCGCCGCACGCTCAACGTCACGACCCGAGGACTTCTCGATGGGCACCCGTCTGCTTTCCCTGTTGGCCCTGATCTCGCTCGTCGCCCCGTCGCCGTTGTCGGCGCAGGCCAAGAAGAAGCCCGCCCCACCCGAGGTTTCGCAGGCGGACCACGACAAGCTCGTCGAACGGGCCAAGGCGCTGAGGGGGCTGGTGAAAAGTGCGGCGCCGAGGGCGGACTCCCCACTCGCCAAGCGGCTGCCGGACATCGAGATCTTCGCCAAGGCCCTGGAGTGGGCCACGCGGTACCGCGAGTATCCGGTCGCCAACTCGGTCAAGATTCTGAACGAGGTCGCCGACCTGGGCGAGAAGCGGATCCAGGCGTTCCAGGGAGGAGCCGCGGAGACGTTCGCGGCAACGACCGGCCGGTACGCGCTCGGCTACCGCTCGAAGGTCGACGACTCGGTCCAGCCGTACGCGATCTCTCTGCCGAAGGATTTCGACGCGAAAGCCTCCCAGCGGTGGCCGCTCTACGTCGTCCTCCATGGCCGGGCGGACACGATGGACGAAGCGGTCTTCATCAGGAACCACGACGGAAAGCCGGTCCCGGAGGACCAGACCTGGATCCAGCTCGACGTCTACGGCCGCGGCAACAATGCCTATCGCTGGGCCGGCGAGACCGATGTCTTCGAGGCGATCCAGGATGTCGTGAAGCGATACCGCATTGACGAACGCCGGGTCACGCTGTGGGGTTTCTCGATGGGTGGCGCCGGTGCATGGCACCTGGGGCTGCATCATCCGGACCGCTGGGCATCGGTCGGCGCGGGGGCCGGGTTCACCGACTTCTACCGCTACCAGAAGGTCGAGAATCCCTTCGAGTCCCCGCAGCACGACATGCTGCGGATCTACGACGCCGTCGGTTACGCGACGAACCTCGCCGACGTCCCCTTCATTACGTACGGCGGGGAAGTCGACCCGCAGCTCCTCGCCAGCCAGATCATGAAGGAGGAAGCGACTAAGAACGAAGCCCCGCTGGAAATGATCATCGGGCCGATGATGGGTCACAAGTTCGATCCGGCGAGCCAGAAGTCGTTCATGGAGTTCCTCGGCCGCCACAACAAGACCGGCCGCCCCCTCCCGACGGAGCGGACAACGCTTCGGTTCGAGACATGGACTCTCAAATACAACCGTTGCGACTGGATCACGATTGAAGAGCAGACGGCCCCGTATGAGCGGTCCTACGTCGAGTCCAAGCCGGCGGACGATGGACTGGCGATCGACACGCTGAACGTCTCGGCCCTCTCGATCGACCGTGGAATCGCCAACAGCGTGACGGTCGACGACTCCAAGCCGATCGACCTCAACACCGCCGGCGACAACCGGCTCCCAAACGTCATCTTGGTGAAAGAGGGGAACGAGTGGGAGGTCCAGAACTACGACGACTCGCTCGGCTTCCAGACGAACCCCGAGCAGCGGAAGCGGCACGATCTCCAGGGACCGATCGACGATGCGTTCATGTCGCGGTTCCTCTGCGTCCGCGGGACGAAGACGCCGTGGTCCGCGGACCATCAGGCGTGGTCCGACTGGACCCGCGCGCGGCTCGAGCGGGAGTTCGATCAGTGGATGCGGGCCGCGCCGCGGACGGTCGATGACGTCAGCCTCAGCGAGGACGAGATCGAAGAATCGCACCTGATCCTGTTCGGCGACCCCGGCTCGAACGCGGTCCTGGCCCGGATCGTCGAGAAGTTGCCGATTCAGTGGACCAAAGACGGCCGCCTGACGGTCGCGGGACAGACTTACGATCACAACAAGCACGGCGTCGCGCTGATCTTCCCGAACCCACTCAACCCGAAGAAGTACGTCGTCCTCAACTCGGGGCACACGTTCCACGATCGCGAGTTCCGGGCCTCGAATGCCCAGCTTTACCCCCGCCTGGGGGACATCGCCGTGATCGAGTTCGGGAAGGCCGCCAAGGGAGCGGGCTACGACGAGAAGCCGGTCTTCTCCGACTACTTCGACGCCGCCTGGTCACTGGACTGAATGTGTTCGGCCGCGGGATTTCCGGAGCGAGCCACGAGCCCATGTCGCACACCACAATCTGCCCGAAGTGCCACCAGAAGAGCAAAGTCGACGAATCGTTGATCGGACGATTCGTGACCTGTGAGCACTGCCGGTGCCTGTACTACGTCGTCGTCCCGCCGCTTGGCGAGGAGCGGACGGAGTGGCAGTCGCTCCCGGCGACAAGCGTTCCTCAACCCATCTCCGGACCGGCTTCCACGGCGACCGCGAAAGGGGCGGGGGCGGGGCCGGATCCCGTCGGAAGACTGACGTTGCTGGTGATCGTCAGCCTGATCCTGAGCGGCCTTTCGCTCGCGTTACAGATCGTCGGACTGCTGAAGTGATTTTCCGGTGGCCTGTGGCTTCTCGGGTCGTTCAGCCGAAGACCGACCGTAAGCCTCATCCGGGAAGTCGTAGAAAGTGACGACCCGCCCGTCCGCGCGTGTCGCCCGCTTTTCCTGGAACTCCATGGTTTGACCAGGCGGAATCCCCTCAACGCGGATCTGCTCGCCGTTCTCCATTCGGAGGACCGGGTCATCCCAGGAAACGACCTGCGTCTCTCCGGTCGCTTCCGAGACGACCTCCGCGACGCGTGGCCCGGAGCATCCGAACGCCAGGACGAGTCCCAGCCCCATCGCGCTGACTTGCCTCATCGCTGCCTCAACTCCCGATGCCCTGATCCGCCACAGCGGGGCGGAGTATGCCGCGGGAACCGCGCCGAGGTAAATCGCGATGTCCAGCGACCGGCAGGATCGGCCGAACCTCGGGGCCAGTGGTCACCACGGAGTCGCGGACTCGACGTCGTGGGGTCGTTTTGTGAAACACAGAGTCACAGAGAGCACACAGGAAGGCAGACCACCAGAGCCGCGCTTCGGGTCCTATCTGTGTTGATCTGTGTTCATCCGTGGCTCCCTCTCCTCACCCGCCGCCGCCCGCGGACCACACCAGAAACGAAAAAACCCGCTGCCAGGCTTCTGACAACGGGTCGTGGAAGGGTGGACAACCGGACTTGAACCGGCGACCCCCAGAATCACAATCTGGTGCTCTAACCAACTGAGCTATGCCCACCATCCTGCCTCCGCTTTCGCGTCGGCGTCAGTACATTACTGCAATGCCAGAATCGACTCAAGCACACTCGCCGCTCCACTGCGAATCGCTCCTCTCGCCTGACGAGCAGACAATTTTTCCGTACCTGTCCGACTTCCTGACCCAGCGGCGGCGGGAAAGGTTCGCGGAAGTCCTGAGCCACCGCACCCGCCGGATCACCGTCGTCCTCGACAACATCTACCAGGCACACAACATCAGCGCCGTCCTGCGGAGCTGCGACGCATTCGGGATCCAGGACGTCGCCACGATCGAGCGGGAGTTCGGTTTTGAGGTCAACCGCCAGATCGCCCTGGGGACGGATCAGTGGCTGACGATCCGTCGCTTCACCGGTCCCCGGGCGACGCTCGACTGCCTCGACGATCATCACCGGCGGGGATACCAGCTCGTCGCCACGACCCCCCGCCCCGGCAGTCTGTCGATCCACGAGCTGCCGCTCGACCGCCCGATCGCGCTGTTCATGGGGAATGAAATCGACGGTCTGGATCCCGAGATCCTGAGCCGCGCGGACGCGGCGGTCCACCTGCCGATGTTCGGCTTCGTCGAGAGCTTCAACCTGTCGGTCGCCACCGCCCTCTGCCTGCAGTCGCTGACGATGCGGCTGCGGCGTGAGCGGACCGACGGCCCCCTCACCGATACCGAGAAGGAACGACTGACGTTCGACTGGACCCGCTTGTCGGTCCCGAACGTGGCCGGCGTCGAGGCCCGGTTTTTCCGGCAGCGGCAGCAGGATTGTGTCGGCCCGAGCGGGCTCGCCTCCAACGGAAGCCACCATGACTAGAGCGTTTCCATTCGGCTGGATCGTCCTCCTGGCGCTGACCGCCACGGTCGCGGAGGGGGCCGCGCTGCCGAACGTCGTCATCATTTACGCCGATGACATCGGCTACGGCGACATTTCGTGCAACGGAGCCAGGCCCGGCCTGACGCCGAACGTCGACCGGCTGGCGAAGGAAGGATTGCGGTTCACCGACGGCCACTGCACCTCCGCCACCTGCACCCCCTCCCGCTACGGCCTGCTGACCGGCGAATACCCCTGGCGGAAGAAGGGGACCGGCGTCCTGCCGGGGGACGCGCGGATGATCATCGAGCCCGGCCGGACGACGCTCGCCACCGTCCTGCGGCAGGCGGGCTACCGGACCGGCGTCGTCGGTAAGTGGCACCTCGGCCTGGGCGCGGGCGACCTCGACTGGAATGGCGAGATCACCCCCAGCCCGCTCGACATCGGCTTCGATGAGAGCTTCATCATGGCCGCCACCGGCGACCGCGTTCCGTGCGTCTACGTGCGAGACCGCCGCGTCGTCGGTCTCGATCCCGCCGACCCGATCGAAGTCCGTTACGGCCAGCCGATCCCCGGCGAGCCGACCGGCAAGCAGAATCCCGAACTCCTCAAGGTGCATCCGAGTCACGGCCACGACATGGCGATCGTCAACGGCGTGAGCCGGATCGGTCATATGAAAGGGGGCAGGAAGGCCCTGTGGATCGACGAGGAGATGGCCGACGTCTTTACGAAGGAAGCGGTCGATTTCATCGGCCGCCACAAGGCCAAGCCGTTCTTCCTCTACTTCGCGACGCACGATGTCCACGTCCCGCGGGTCCCGCATCCGCGGTTCGTCGGCAAGAGCGGCATGGGGCCGCGCGGCGACGCCCTCCTCGAGTTCGACTGGTCGGTCAGCGAGATTCTCAAGACGCTCGACGAGGCCGGGCTCACGGAGAACACGCTCGTCCTGCTCTCGAGCGACAACGGTCCGGTCATCGACGACGGCTACAAGGACGACGCCGTTGAAAAGCTCGGCGACCACAAGCCCGCCGGTCCGTTCCGCGGCGGCAAGTACAGCAAGTTCGAGGCGGGGACCCGCGTCCCGTGGATCGTCCGCTGGCCGGCAAAGGTCCGGCCGGGGGTCTCGGACGCCCTGATGTGCCAGGTCGACTTCGTCGCCACGTTCGCGGCGCTGGTCGGTCAGCCCACCTCGGTCGCCACCGCGCGCGACAGCGAGAACTATCTCCCGGCGCTCCTTGGAGATTCTAAGACGGGCCGAAAGGAGCTCGTTGAACACGGGAACGGACTCGCCCTCCGCGACGGGCCGTGGAAATGGATTCCCGGTTCCAAGGGTCCGGCGAAGAACGGATCGACGAACACCGAACTCGGCAATGCCCCGGAAGGAATGCTGTTCAACCTGAGCGCCGATCCGGGAGAGCGCGATAACGTCGCATCCGCCCACGCCGACATCGTCGCCCGACTGCAGGCCCGCCTGACCGAGCTCCAGAAATAGGCGATCTGGTCCGCGTTCGAGCCCCTTGCCGCTGCCAGCCGTCGACATCGTCGCCCCACGGTTCGGTGGGGACCCAGGCAATGAACTTGCGGTGAATTCGACCGAAAGTCCTTAACGCTTGCGTGGCACGGCTGAAACCGGCCCGATACGGTGGCGCACGCCTTCCGCCCGGCCCATCCGCCGCCGGACAGCGCCCTGCCGGAGAAAACGCCCATGCGTCAGCAACTGCTTGCCCTGACCGCCTGCCTGGCGGTCGCCGCCCCCGTTCGTCTCAACGCCCAGGCCCCTCCCGCGGCCCCGGCCCCTCCCCCCGTCGCGGGGAGCCAGCCGGCCGGGGCGGATTCGATCCTCCTCCCCAACGGCTGGCGGCTGACGCCGGCGGGGAAGCAGATCGAGGTGACCGATCTCCCGCTGAACGTCCTGGCTCTCCCAGACAGCAAGACGGCGGTCATTGCAACAAGCGGCTACAACGCCCATGAGCTCTCCCTGGTCGACCTCGAGAGCGGACGGAAGACCGCCGTCGCCGCCGTGCCGCAGAGCTGGTTCGGTCTGGCGGCCGATTCGAAGAGTCAGCGGCTGTGGTGGTCCGGCGGCGGAGGAGGAGTGGTGCTTCCGTTCGCGGTCGGCCGGGACTCATTCACGCCGTCCGCTCCGGTGCGAGTCATTCCGGAAGGGGCCCTTCCGGCGGAAGTCGACACCACTACCCAGCGGGGCCTCCCGGGCTTCTGCACGGGGCTCCTGTTCGACGAAGCCCGGTCGCGGCTGTTCGCCCTGTGCATCCTCTCGAAAGGCGAAAACAAGTCCTTCGCCTGGGGGGACGCCAAGACGGACAACAACGCCGGCGGCGTCATTGCCGTCCTCGATCCCGCGAAGCCCGAGCAGCCGGCGGTGATCGTCCCCTGCGGCAAGCGTCCCTACGACATCGCCCTGGGAAAAAACGGCCTGCTCTACGTCAGCGACTGGGCCGACCGCAAGGTGCTCGCCGTCGATCCCGAGACGCTCCGCACCGTCGCCCGCATTCCCGTCGGCGACCATCCCAACCAGATCGTCGTCCATCCGGAGGACGGCCGGCTGTTCGTCGCCTGCGCTTCGAGCAACGGCGTCTGGGTGATCGATCCGACGGCGGGGGTCGTCCAGGAGACGATCTTTACCGCCCTCTTCCCGCAGTCTCCTGAGGGGAGCACGCCGGACGCGCTCTGCCTCAGCGCGGATGGGGAAACGCTGTTCGTCGCCAACGCGGACAACAACTGCGTTGCCGTGATCGACGTGGAGTCGCCCCGCCGCAGTGCCGTTCAGGGCTACATCCCGACCGGCTGGTATCCCACCTCGCTCGCCACGACGCCCGATGGCAAGACGCTGCTCGTCGGCATCGGCAAGGGGATCCGCACCGAGGAGAAGAAGTCAAACAAGCCGGAGGCGGAGAAGATCGCTGCCGCCCGCGCCGGAGCTCCCGGCGAAGGGGGCTACTACCGGATTCCGTTCCCGCATATCGGGACCACACTCTCGGGCGCGCTGTCGATCATCGACCTCCCGGGCGAAGAGCAGCTGGAGAAGTACACCGACCAGGTCTACCGCAACTGCCCCTACGCCGACGAGAAGGTCCGCACGGCAAAGTACGAACGGCCCACCGCGATCCCGACGCAGGTCGGCGCCCCGTCGCCGATCAAGCACGTCATCTACATCATCAAGGAAAACCGCACCTACGATCAGGTCTTCAGCGACATCCCCCGCGGCAACCGCGATCCGTCGCTGCTGATGTTCGGCGAGGACGTCACCCCGAACCACCACAAGCTCGCCAACGAGTTCGTGCTCCTCGACAACCTGTACTGCAACGGCCACGTCTCGGCCGACGGACACCCGTGGTCGACCGCGGCCTACAACACGGACTACATCGCCCGGAACTGGGCCCTCACCTATTCCCGCCGGGAAGGGATCGACGACGATGACGAGGGGGACCTCTCCACCGCCCCCAGCGGGTACATCTGGGACGCCTGCAAACGGAACGGGCTGACCTACCGCAGCTACGGCGAGTACGGCGGCCGCGTGAGCGAGCCGGACGGCACCCTCCGCATCGAAGGCCGCGTCCCGGGGCTGGTGGGGCACATGTCGCCGAAGTACGGCATCCCGAAAGTGGCCGGGCAGCCCGCCCGCGACACCGACCGTGTGGAGACGTTCCTCGAAGAGTTCGCCGAGTACGAGAAGAACGGCGACCTGCCGCGTTTCGTCGTGATGAGTCTCGGCGAAGACCACACGCAGGGGACCCGCCCCGGCGCTCCGACGCCGCAGGCCTGCGTCGCCAGCAACGACCTGGCCCTCGGCCGGCTCGTCGAAGCGATTTCCAAGAGCCGCTACTGGAAGGAGACCGCGATCTTCGTGATCGAGGACGATGCCCAGAACGGCCCGGACCATGTCGACGCCCACCGGACGATCGGCCTCGTGATCAGCCCTTATGTCCGCCGGGGCCACCTCGACAGCACGCAGTATCAGACGGTCTCGATGCTCCGCACGATGGAGCTGATCCTCGGCCTTCCGCCGCTGAGCCAGTTCGACGCGGCGGCGACGCCGATGTTCGAGTCATTCACCGACAAGCCCGACCTTCGCCCATACGAGCACGTCGACGCGCGGATCGATCTCGACGCGAAGAACGGCCGGCTGGCCTACGGCGCCGACCGCTCGGAGAAAATGGACTTCAGCGAATACGACCGGATCGACGACTTCGAGCTGAACGAGATCCTCTGGCGGGCGATCCACGGCAAGGACGCCCCGCTCCCGCCGGCCGTCCGCCGGGCGATCGCCTATCGCGGGCTGGAGCTCCCGGCCGAGCGCGACTGACTTCCGTCCGGCCCTCCCCGTCCTCCGCAAGGCGAGCGGGGGGCGTCAGCCCCCTGATCCAAAGCGGCCTTTACGGTCATAGGTCGCTGCGCGGCCTCGGATTTTGAAACACAGAGGCACGGAGGACACAGAGACCTTCGTGGGGCGCGACCGACGCCCGAGGGAGGGAGCCACAGATGAACACAGATCAACACGGATAAAGCCAGGAACGTCGCCTTCGCGGCCGCACCGCTCCGCGTCTCTCTGTGCTCTCCGTGCCTCTGTGTTTCACAACACGACTGCGATATGCCGCTCCGTTCTCGCGCGGCTTCGTCCGACCACAGACGAGATCGCCCCGCGAAATCCCTCTACGCCTTCGAGGTGAAGAGCGCCATCACCGGGCCGTAAGCCGACAGCGTCGCGATCGCGGTGAAGAAGCATCCGACGATCAGCAGCGCCACCCGCGTCCCCATCCGCGGGCGGATCGCCTGCGGCAGGAGGTACGAGTTCACCGCAACCGTGTGGAAGCAGCTGAACCCGAGAGCGAAGTTGTAGAGAATCCCGGTCCACTCCACGAGCCGCGCGCCGTTCACGAGCGTCAGGACGAGCGTCCCCAGCCCGACGTAGACGCACAGCACTCCGAAGTAGAGCTTACGGATGTCCTTCGTGTCCCACTTCCGCAGCCGCGGACTGGCGGTCCAGAAGACGTCGACCCATCTCCGCAGGACGCCGTCGGCCGTCGAAGCCATGCTGGTCCCCAGCACCAGGAATCCGCAGAAGAGCATCAGGTACCAGAACGTCGAGCCGATCCCGCTGCCGAAGCTCGCGCCGACTGCCTCACTCACCTTGTCCGCCGTGATCCCGGCCGCTTTGGACTTGTCGATCACCTGCCCCCGCTGAAGGAACTGGATCGACAGCATGCTCGGGAGGGCGATCCCCACAAAGCAGGCCGGCAGCCACAGGAACCACTGTTCCCGCTTGACGTGCCATAGCCAGCGTTTCCAGCGGGGCAGAGTCTTCTCGTTGACGTCAAAGACCGCTCCGACGTGCGACAGCTCGATCTCATGTCCGCCGACCATGCTGGGAATCGCCCCGACATGGGCTCCCATCCCCCACCCCTGGTCGCGGGTGTAGTTGCTCAGCGGCGTATTGGTCAGTCCGCCGTTCCCGGAGATCGCCGCCATCGTGATGATGAACCCGATGAGGGTCATGTCCATCGGCCGCAGCGGACGCCCTTCGCTCCAGGCGGTGATGAAGTTGTCGACGTTCGGCCCGTGGGCTTCCTCGCCTCCGTCCCGGAGGCCGTTCTTGTTCGTGTCTTCGACGGCATAGCACGGAAGATTCCCGACCTTCACGAAGCCGGTGAGGATCTCTTTCCAGGTCGAAGCGGTCGAGTAACCGATCGCCAGGAAAACCAGCAGCCCGAAGACGTAGAACAGCTTGAACGTCATCAGGGCCCGCATCGAGTTGTAGATCTTCCCGCCGATCGACAGCGGAATGAAGACCGACATGAAGACCACCACCCCCAGCGTCGTCACGAGCTGGGCTTCCTTGAACGCCCAGCCGCCGATCGTCGCCAGCAGAGGACTCGCGGCGGATTGATCCGGGAGATGTCCCAGGAACATCGCCGCCAGCGGGACCGCCGCGTTCGCCGCGAGATACGGCAGCAGCGAGCCGAAGTCGACCAGCAGATAGAGGATGACCCAGAACCAGGGGCTGGGGGGGATCCGGAACTTCCCGGTGAAGATCGGTTCGCCGGTGTAGAGCGTGTAGCGACAGATCTCGACGTTGTAGATCACCTGCCCCAGGATGCTCAGGGTGCAGAGCCAGAACAGGTCGCCGCCGTAGCGGGCCGCGTTGACCGGACCGGTGAGCCATTCGCCCCCCCCGATCGCGGCCGCCGCCATGACGAGCGCCGGGCCGAGGAAGGCGCCGAGCTTCCGCCATTCGAAGACGGGAGCCTCGGGCAGCTCCGCCGCGTCCCAGCGGGGCATCGCCTTGACGCCGGGATAGGGGGACTGGAACTCCGGGCTGTTGAGCGGCGCATCGGCGCTTAGCGAATTCGAGTCGGCCAAGCCCCCATCCGGCGCAGGACTCGACATGGAAGGGGCGGGGGCGGACTGCGACATACCGTCTCCGTAGCTGCACGGCAGGGCCCGCCCGGAGACGAGCCGATCTCTCGGAATTCCAACGACTTCGTGAACGCTGCTTCCCCGCCGGCCCAGGCTGGCGACCCAAAACGAGGCGGGAAATCAACAAGCCGCCACGCTAGACGAACGCCCGGCTCATCGCAACCGCCTGATATCGGAACTTACCGAACAGTGATCCGCGGGGTCCCGCGCGGCTCCAGTCCGAACGATTGCTCCGACCTGACACCCCTGACCGACGTCACCGCTGGTAGATCGGCAGGTACCGGTACTCGATCGCCAGACCGAGGACCGACATCGCCGTGCAGTACACCTTCCCCGCCTCCCGCTCCCCGCCGTGCCGCGGCGTCCATGAACCCTCGGCGTCCTGAGTCTCCAGGAGGAGCTTGCAGAGCCGCCGGTGCATCTTCTCCGCGTACTCGCCCCCCATCTTGAACATCCCCACGCCGGTGTAGTAGACGCCATAGTAGAAGTACTGGCTGTCGTGCCGGAGCTGGTTCTCCAGGAGCGCCTTCGCCCCGCCGATCGCCTCCCGGGTCTCGTGCTTCCCGCAGACTTCCAGGCAGGTGATCCCGGTCCCGGTGAGCGTCGGGGTCGGACCGCTGCCAGGCTGGTAGCCGAACCCCTTGTTGTCCGGGGTGGCGCAGTTCCGGACGTAGTCGACGGCGGCGTCGATCGCCTCGGCGGGGACGTCGCAGCCGACGTCCTTGGCGGCCCGCAGCGCCAGGACCTGCCAACCCGTGACGCTCAGGTCGCTGTCGCGGCTCTCGACCTGATACCGCCAGCCTCCTTCGTGCCGGCGGTCCTTGTGGACAACCTGCGATTCGAGAATCAGCCGGATCGCCCGTTCGAGGGCCTTCTTGACCTTCGCCCCGTCTTTCTCGTTCATCATCCCGTAGCACTCGGCCAGCATGAGCGTGGCGATGCCGTGGTCGTACATCGGGCCGTGGCTCCGCTTGGCGATCAGCATCCCGTTCGCCTCCTGGTGCTCCAGGACCCAGCGGATCCCCTTGTCGATCGTCTCCGCGTAGGGCCCTTCGCCCGGCGTATGCCCCGCGGCCATGAAGGCCATCACGGCGAGCCCGGTGATCCCGGTCGACTCCCCGTGCCCTTCGGCCCGCCACGCCCCGTTCGGAAGCTGCTGGGACTTGATGTAGTCCAGGGCGCGGGCGATGGCGGTGTCGACTTCCTCGTCCTGCTCCGCCCACGTGGGCGCAGCGAGGACCAGGACCATCGCCGATGTCAGCCAGAGTCGCACGAACCGGTGAACCATGAGATCCCTGTCAACGAGAGCACGTCGCAGAAACATGATACCGCGGCGGCGGCCCGATCAAACAGGGACGGTCTGGACTGCGTCTGCCTGATCCCCGGGGAAGGCTGGCGAAACCCCCGTCCCTTACTTACGTTCCCTGTCGCGCCCGCGAGGCCCGCTTTCTTCCGAAAGAGTTTCATGGATCCGCGTTACCAGATCGACGACGTCTCAAACCTCCTCAGCCCCGGGCTGGTCGTGTTCCGCGACCTCGTAGTGCAGAACGTCGAAGCGATGATCCGGATGGCGGGAGGGGTCGACCGGCTCCGTCCGCACTGCAAGACGCACAAGATGGCCGAGGTGACGAAGATCGAGTTCAAGCTGGGGATCACGAAGCACAAGGCGGCCACGATCGCCGAAGCGGAGATGCTGGCCGCCTGCGGCGTTCCGGACGTCATGATCTCCTACCCGATCGTCGGCCCGAACCTGGGCCGGGTCGCGAAGCTCATCAAGACGTTTCCGGGTACTCGCTTCTCCGTCGTCGCCGATCACGCGCGACCGATCGAGCAGCTCGGCGCGGCAATGACCGCGGCGGGGCTCAAGGTCGATGTCTTCCTGGAGGTGAATCCCGGCCGCGACCGGACAGGGATTCCGATCGGTCCCGAGGCCCGCGAGCTGTACGTGAAGCTCTGCAGCACTCCGGGAATCGTTCCAGCGGGGCTGCATGTCTATGACGGTCACATCACCGAGCCGGCCTTCGATGCGCGGAACGCGACGATCCGCGGGCATTGGGAGAAGGTCCTGGCGTTCCGGTCGGCCCTGGTCGACAGCGGGCATGCCGTGCCGCGGATTGTCTGCGGCGGGTCGCCTCAGTTCGGCGTCTACGCTCACATTCAGGGGGCGGGGGTTGAGCTGAGTCCTGGTACCTGCGTCCTCCACGATGCCGGTTACGACAAGTATCCGGAGATGCAGTGTTTCACGCCGGCGGCGCTCGTTCTGACGCGGGTGATCAGCCGTCCGACGGCGAAGCGGGTCACGTTCGATGTCGGGAACAAGGCGATCGCCTCGGACCCTCCGATGGGTCAGCGGCTTGTCCTGCCGGATATTCCGGATGCGGTTCAGGTTCTACACAACGAGGAGCATCTTGTCGTGGAGACGGCGGACGCGGACCGGTGGCAGCCGGGGGACTGGACGTTTGCGATCCCGAAGCACATCTGTCCGACGTCGGCCGTGCATAAGTTTGCTTATGCGGTGAGTGGGGGGAAGGTGATTGGCGAGTGGGAAGTCACGTCTCGCGACCGGCGGATCACGATCTGACGAAGCGCAACATCGCCGCCTCACCGGGTCCAGGGGCACCCTGGTGGGGGGATGCAAGGGGGGCAACGCCCCTTTGCCCGCCGGAGGCCTGGCCGTCGGAAGATGTCTGAAGGAGCACGTGTCCAGACGCGGACGCCGTGCCGGATGCCCCCTCACTAACCCACCGGGATTCCAGAGCGAGCGACGAGTCCTCAACGCCGGTGACACAAAGGGAACGCCCGTTGTGTCCCATGGTTCCTCATGGAAGTGCCTCCGGCGGCAAGGGGGCGTGGCCCCCTTGACCCCAGGCTGCCGCGGCACGTTGGGTTTGAGCTATCGAGTCGTGCCGGCAAGGACGTGGTTGGTCCGTGTCAGTCCCCGTCCCACGTCACAACGTCCCGTTCCTCGGCCGGATCCTGACGGTAATAGTCCCGGAATAACCCGTAGATCGCCGGATGGTGCCGGCGGAATAGCCGAGGCCGCTCAAAGAATGTCTCCGTCGATACGGCAAAGAACTCGGCCCGGTTCTTGGCCCCGTACCAGTCGAGAAGCGTCGGAATGCCGTGCGAACTCCGCTCGACCAGCCGCTGGAACTCCGGCTCCATCACTTCGCCCCACCGCCGGGCTTCGTCGATGGAATCGAGCGGTGGCGTCCCGTCCGTGATCCGCCCATTCATCATGTCAAGCTGATGGGCAAACTCGTGCAGCACCAGATTCCGCCCGGGGCTCTCCATCCGTCCCCCGGCGCGGGCATCGAGCCACGACAGCACCACCGGGCCGCGCCACCAAGCCTCCCCCAGCCGCGCCTCTTTCCCCTCCAGCACGACGCCAGCCCGGGTGATCTCGACCCCGTTGGCGACGTAGCCGCTCGGATAAAGGAGGATCGACAGCACGTGGTCGAAGTGAAAATCTTCGGGCCAGCCGACGACGAGCAGACACGCCTGCGCCGCGATGACGACCTTCATCTCCTCCGTCAGCTCGAGGCCGCGGCACCCTTCCCAGTTCTTCTCGGCGACAAAGACACGGATCAGCCGCCGGATCTTGGGCTGGAGCTCGGCCGGAAGGCTCGCGACATGCCGCACGCCGCGCTCCAGCATCCCCTCCCACTCTGCCGGAAACGGCTTGGAAAGGATCGCGGCGCGACGTCGATTTCGGAACCAGCTGAGGAACATGGTGTCAGGCAACGGTAGCAGTCGAGAGAACCGCGGCAACGGCCGGAACGGAATCAATCCCGCGGATTCCAGAATCGTCCCTCGTCGCCCCCCCTGCGGCTCGCGCAGGACTCACCGCCGCAGTTTGACAGACTCGACGGCGGTCTGTGGAATCCAACCCATCGGCCGTTTCCGTCCCGCCCGGTGATCCCCCATTGAGTACCTCTGCCTCCGTGCCTGCGCCGAACGCAGCTCCGGCCCATCCTGATTCGACGGCCGCCGCCGGGGCTCCCGCGCCCTGGTGGACCGACTACGTCCTGTGCGCCCTTCTCGCCCTGTCGATCGTCCTCGTCTTCGGACAGGCCGCCGGTTTCGATTTCGTCAACTTTGACGATCACCTGTACCTCGACAAGCATGACCACGTCCGCGGGGGACCGACGGGCGAAAACCTGCTGTGGGGCCTGACGACGCTGCACCTCTCCAACTGGCATCCCCTGACGTGGTGGTCGTGGCAGTTCGACACGCTCGTCTGGGGCTACGGCCCCCGCGGCTTCCACATCACGAACGTCCTGCTGCACGTTCTAAATACGCTCCTCGTCTACCGCCTCGCCCGGCAATGGACCGAGAATCGAGCGAACGCCTTCCTCCTCGCGCTCGTGTTTGCGGTCCATCCGCTCCGCTGGGAGTCGGTCGGCTGGATCTCCGAGCGGAAAGGACTCCTGAGCAGCCTGTTCGCCCTGCTGGCGATCGATCGCTACCACGCGTACGTCCGGTCCCCCGGACTGGCGAGGATGGCAATCGTCGCGCTGTGCCTCACGCTGAGCCTGATGTCAAAGGCCATGGCGGTCACGCTGCCTTTTGTCCTGCTGCTGCTCGACTGGTATCCGTACCGCCGCTGGAAGTCCGCTTCCGATCTGCCGCGTCTCATCGCCGAGAAGTGGGCTCTCTGGCTGCTGGTGATTGCTTCCTGCGTCGTCACCTACATCGCCCAGAAGGCGGGCGGATCGGTGCGAACACTGGAAGAGGTCCCGGTCGCTCAGCGGTTTGCCAATGTCGGCTGGGCCTACATGACGTATGTGGTCCAGACGCTCTGGCCGGCGAACCTGTGCGCCTACTATCCAATGGGCCGCCCCCGGCCCATGGAGCAGTACGCTCTGGCCTTCGCGCTCCTGCTCGGGCTGACAGTCGGGGCGGTCCTGATCCGGCGGCGGCTTCCCGCGGTGACAGCCGGCTGGCTGATCTTTCTCGGGACGCTCGTCCCCGTGATCGGTCTCGTCCAGGTCGGCGTCGCTGCGCACGCCGACCGCTACACGTATCTCCCGGGCATCGCGCTTCTGATTACCCTGGGGACCCTGGTCGTTAAAGGGATGGAGCATCGGTTGCCTCAACGGGGCCGGCGTTTCCTGGCCGCCGTTGTCGTGGTCGTCCTGGGAATCGTCAGCCTTCGCCAGGGGGGGACATGGGCCGACGGGCGAACGCTCTGGACGCAGGCCGCCGCCGCCTCGCCGTGCGAATCGAATTCGTGGCAGCTCGGCGCGTTTGAGATGCGGGCCCGCCGTTACGACGCCGCCGCGGCGGCCTTCGAACAGGCGTGCCGGCATCTCCCCGAAGCGGCCGACCTGTGGGCGATCCTGGCGACCGCCTATGACAACGCCCAGCGTGGGGACGAGGCCGAGGAGGCTGCCCGCCACTCCTTGTCGCTCACGAAATTCGTCACGCCCGACTCCCGTGCGCGATGCGAGCTCGTCCTGGGTAAGGCGGCCGAACGCCGCGGAGCGAGGGACGAAGCGGCCAAGCGGTACATCGCGGGGCTGGATCAGGCGAAAGAGATCGACATTGCTGGCGAGCTCGCCTCGCGTCTCGTGCGGGTTGGCGGGGCGGAGCAGGCGATCCCGTACCTGCAGAGCCTTTGTCTGGCGCTCCCCGGAAGTTCCGAGTTCCGGGGGAACCTTGCGAATGCGTACGCGGAGCTTGGCAACTGGGCCTTCGCGGCGGCCGCCTTCGAGGACGCGGTGAAGCTGAGTCCTGATGATCCCAAGATGCGCAGCCGGTGGGTTACGGCGCTGCTGGCGTCGGGGAACAAGGAGCGGGCGCGGGAGGAAGCGCTGAGGGTGGTTGAGCTGGATCCGAAGTGGCCGAACGCGGCGCTCCGGGCAGCGAGTCAGATGACGGCGCAGCAGGTCTCGCGCTCCAAGCTGGAGGAGGGGTACTGGCTGGCTGGCGCGGTGGCGCTCGTGTTTGAGGCGCCGCCGGCGGAGGCGTTGGGGGCGATGGCCAATGGCGCGGCGGGGCTGGGCCGTCTTGACGAAGCGGATGCCCTGGCCAAGCAGGCCGCTGAGACCGCGAGAGCCAATGGCCAGACGGATCTGGCTGATGCTATTGAAGAGCGCCGGGCCCAGCTTCGAACTGGAGGAGAGGCAGGGCCGGGGCGTGAACCGCCGATGTGACCGCGCCATGCCGCCACCTCATCGGGGTCCAGGGGCACCCTGGTGGGGAGTGCAGAGGGGCAACGCCCCTTTGCCCGCCGGAGGCCCTCTCGTCGAGAGATGTCTGAAGGAGCACGTGTCCAAGCGCGGCCGCCGTGTCGGATGCCCCCTCACCAACCCGTGGAGATTTCAACGCGAGCGGTGTTGTGTGAGGGAGTCCTCATAGCTGGTCCCACAAAACGGTCGTCCGTTGTTTACCAAGGTTCCTCATGGAAGTGCCTCCGGCGGCAAGGGGGTGCCCCCTTGACCCCAGTGGCCGTGGCACGTTGGGTTTGAGCTGGCGAAGTCTTGCCGGCGAGAACGTGGCTCGAGTCCGCGGCGCAAGCCAGCCCGGTCGACATGACATCGACCGACGACAACATTCCACCAGTCGAATATCGTAAGGCATGGCTGCTCGTCCCCCCCGACCACCGGTTCCGCTCCTCTCCGTTCCGCGTCCCGTCCGCGGTCTGCTGACCGTCGTCCTCGGGCTGATCGGCACCTGGCTGGCCGCCGTGACAATCTTCGAGAGCAGCCAGCTCGCCGCCGCCTACGTCCCACCCCGCATGTACGCCGGCTTCGTTCAGACGCTCGGCGGCAAACTCGACCTCCAGAACGGCCAGGTCGTCGGAGCGCGGCTCCCGCTGGCGCCAATCCTCCTCCCGCTGGCGGTCCTGACCGGCATCACCTGGGTCGGCGGCGCCTTGGTCGTCAGCCGCCGGCGGCGGATCGACCTCGTCGACGCCATGAGCGCGTGGGGCTCCGCCGGATGGTCATGGTGGTTCCTGCCGGGAGCCTGGGCCCTCGGCGTGACACTGACAGGCGGCGGAAGCAGCAGCCTCGGCGTCACGCTCCAAGCCCTCTCGGAATTCGCCCTGTCGATCGCCGCCGCTGGCTGGATCGCCACCTGGACCTGGCTCGTGACCGTCCCGGCTCCATCGCCTGCGGACTCCGACGTGGCCGCCACGGACGCCGCCAATCATCGACGGTTCTCCCGGATCGTCCTGATCGGAATGGCGATCTACGTCGTCGTGTTCACCGCGATGAACTGGGGACTGTGGTTCAACATGCGGATTCCCCACGGGGATTCGGCGATGTACGAGGAGCACCTGTGGAATCTCCTCCACGGCAAGGGCTTTCGCAGCTACCTCGATCCGGGGCTGTTCCTGGGCGAACATATCCAGGTCATCCACCTGTTCCTGATCCCCGTCTACGTTCTCTGGCCGTCGCACCTCCTGATGGAGCTGTGCGAGTCGCTGGCCCTCGCTTCGGGAGCCTGGTTCGTCTTCCGGATGGCGGAGCAGCACGCCCGCAGCTCCCGCATCGGAGCGGGCCTCGCCCTCTGCTATCTGCTCTACGCCCCGATGCACTTTCTGGACATCGAGATCGACCTCAAGACCTTCCGCCCCGAGGCGTTCGGAATCCCGCTCCTGCTCTGGACGCTGTGGAAGGTCGACCAGCAGAAATGGAAGTCCGCCGCCGTCGGCCTCGTGCTGACGCTGCTCGTGAAAGAGGACTATCCGCTCGTCTTCGCGCCGCTCGGCGTCTGGATCGCGCTGTGGGGAAATCCCGGGGAGCGTCCCGACGGCACCAAGCCCTCGCGACGTTTCCTGTGGTGGTTTGGCGGGGCCGTGACGGTCCTGTCGGTCGCCTACCTGCTTGTCACGGTCAAGTTCGTGATTCCGTGGTTCAAGGGGCAGCAGGTCCACTACGCCAGCTACTTCGCCAAGTTCGGCAAGACAACGGGTGAAGTCATGCTGAACATGCTGATCCGCCCGGACATCCTCTGGTCCGAGATCGTCCAGCCGCGATCGTTTATCTACGCCGCGCACCTGCTGGTCCCGATGGGGATGCTGTGCCTCTTCGCGCCGACGCGTCTGCTCGTTGCCGTGCCGACCTTCATGCTCCTCTGCCTGAACGAACTCGCCCAACAGCCCCCGGCCCCGGTCCATCACTTCCACGCCCCGATCATCCCGGTCCTGTTCTGGGCGGCCGCCGGAGGGCTCGGCTGGATGTCACGGCCGTCCTGGCTGTCACCCTACATCACAAAGTTCCACGTCCTCGGAACGGGTGTCAGCCCCGCGCCCACCGAACGGGAACGGGGCGAAGCGCTCGCCGTCTTTGCCGTCGCTTGTGCCGGGCTGACCGGCGCGGTCGTCGGCTTCTCGCCGCTGAGCCTCAAGTTCTGGGAGCCGGGCCAGCCGCACTACTGGCGGTCGCTGTATCTCCCGGGAGAGCGTCCGAAGGAGTTCGCCAAGATCGCCGACCTCATTCCGCGAACCGCCCGCGTCGCCTCGACCGACTTCGTCCACCCGCGGTACACGCATCACGAGCGATCGTACGACTACAGTAACTACATCCGCGCGGTGGCGGGCTTCACGACCTCCGTCCCGCCGGACACGGAGTACATCGTCATCGACACGCAGCACCCCTACAGCGAGATCCGCTCCCCGGCCGACGTCCGCGAACTCAAGGACGCGCCCGATGAGTGGGAGCTGCTGCCGGACACGACCGATGGTTACTTCATCGTCCTGAGGAAAAAGAACGTAGCCGCAAAGGAGCGGTGAATCCGCGTCTGCGGACACGCGCGATGTTCGAGCCATCGCGGTCCGACATGCTGGCGAAGCTCCTCCCCGTATCCGACCATGTCACCGACCTTTCTCTCCCCTCTCATCGACCTCGCTCGCCAGCCCGCCCCATGCTGCAGCCACTCATGACCATCGAAGAGTTCCTCGAAAAACGCCCGGATCTCCCCGAGTCCGGACAGTGGACCGAACTCCGCGACGGCGCCCCCGTCAGCTTCGATCCCCCAGGCGTCGACCACGGAACCGTCATCCTCAATCTGTCGAAACTCCTCTCCGAATACGTCCACCAGTCCGATCAGGGCTACGCCGCGTTCGACGTCGGAGTCGTTCTCCACCGCAGCCCCGACTTCGTTGTCTTCCCCTCCGTCAGCTACTTCCTCGAAGGACCGCGCTTCGCTGAGTCCGACAACGCCGTCGCCACCCGCCCCCCCGCTTTCGTCGTCGAAATTCTCTCCACGCCGGACCGGCAACGGGAATTTGCCGCGCGTGCCGGCCGCTACCTGGAGGCTGGAATTCCACTCGTCTGGGGAATCGTCCCCACCAACCAGACGGTCGACGTTCTGACACAAACCGGCCCTGCCCGTCGAGCCCTGCGGACCGATCACCTGACCGCCGATCCGGTCCTGCCGGAATTTGGTGTCACCGTCGCGTCGCTCTTTGTGGAGCCCGACTGGTATTCCCGCCCCGCCCCCCGGAAAGAGTGACGAGACACGCAGGGCCGAGGGACAGGATCAGTCGTCAGCCGGCTCGCCGGACTGGACCACCGCCTCGACCGATTGGCCGGTCGTGCAGGCGACGAACATCTCGACGATCGCCGCCGCCGACTCCTCCGGCCGCCCCCGCAGCACCATGTGTCCCATCGGAAACACCCGTCGAACGAACTCCG
Organism: Planctomyces sp. SH-PL14; assembly: GCF_001610835.1. Lineage (NCBI taxonomy): Bacteria > Pseudomonadati > Planctomycetota > Planctomycetia > Planctomycetales > Planctomycetaceae > Planctomyces > Planctomyces sp. SH-PL14. Next base: position 71,759 of record NZ_CP011270.1, read on the forward strand.
GACACTGCGGCGCATGCCGCTCGACGATCTTCTCCATGGCCCGCGAATTCCAAGGCGGAACGAGCAAATCAAATCGCCCGGACAGGCTCAGCACCGGAACGGCCAGTTTCTTAAGTTCCTCGCGGTAGTCGATGACCAGGGTCTGGCGAACCCGGTCGGCAAACACCTGGGGAGGCATCGTCTCGACCACCACGCCGATCGCGTTCTGGATGCCGATCGACTTCTCCCAGTGAAAAACCCGGTTCGCCCAGCGGAGAATCGGGAACGCGGTATGAACGAGAGGGCCGATCAGGTGCCGGGACACCTTCGGAATCCACGGATGAGGAGAGCGGGCGAACCCGACCGCCAGGATCAGCCCCATCAGGTTCCCGTGCTTCTCGGCTGCCAGTCGGATCGCCAGCGGCCCGGCAAACGAGTGTCCCAGCAGCAGATACGGCTCGTCCGGGGGAAGCGAGCCGCGGGTGAACTGCGTCAGTTCGTCATAGGTGAGCGGAACATCCTGCGGATAGCACAGGACTTTCGTCGTCAGCGTCTGGGGAAGACACGCCCGGAGCGGTTCGAAGATGGTCTGGCATCCATCGAGGCCAGGCAACATCACCAGCGTCGGGTTTCGAGCGCCGGAGTATTCGTGGACCATGATTCACCGGGAGCGCGGGCACAACCCCGCCGGATCCCAGCGGCCGAAGCAGACGCCAGGGACTTGCGAGCGCATTCCGGCAGAAACCGCCCGGTTCGTCAATCGGTCAGGCCGCCGGAAGGGGCCTTTCCCGGGTGGCGGTCTTGTCGCCAAAACCCCCGGACGCGATGATTGTTTCAACGGGCACCGTTCCGTTTGTGCTCCGATGCGTGAGGCGTTTATGAAGATTCGATGGCCTTCCCTCCGTTCGTTCCTCCGCTCCGCCACCGTGGCTCTCGCCCTGGTCGCGGTCAGCGTCGCCCTCGCCTGCCCGTTCTGCAGCGCCCCGAGCCTGACGCTCAGCCAGCAGCTCCAGCAGTCCGACACCGCCGTCCTCGTCCAGTGGGCCGGCGGCGACCGGGCCAGCCGTGAAGAGGGCTCGGTCGGCAACACCGTCTACGAAATCGTGAAAGTCGTTCACGACTCCTCCGGCGCCGCCAAGAAGGGGGAGCGGATCGTCCTCGACCGCTACCGTGACGGGAAGTCAGGGGACCTCTTCCTGCTGTTCGGCAGCAAGGGGGCCATGATCGAGTGGGGGAGCCCGATCGAAATCACGGAAACCGGCTTCAACTACGTCGCCCAGTCCCCGTCGAAGGAAGTGAAGCCGGCCGAGCGGCTCGAGTACTTCTCGAAGTTCCTCGAGTTCCCGGACCAGATGATCTCGGACGACGCGTACGGTGAGTTCGCCAACGCGGACTACAAGGACATCGCCTCGATCGCCAAGCACTTCGACCCCGCCAAGATCCGCTCCTGGCTGGCGAGCGACAAGACGAACCCGACCCGCCTCGGCCTCTACGGCCTGCTCCTCGGCCTCAGCGGCGGCGAGCAGGATGGCGAGTTCCTCAAGAACAAGATCCTGGAAAAGGTGGACGGCTACCGCCTCGGGATCGACGGAATGATTTCCGGCTACCTCGTCCTCGCCGGCGACAAGGGCTTGGAAGTCGTCGAGAACTCCAAGCTCAAAGACAAGACCTGCACGTTCTCGGAAACCTACGCCGCGATGCAGGCGATCCGCTTCATGTGGACCTACGGCGACAACCGCATCAGCCAGGAACGGCTGCGGGCCGCCATGCGGACGCTCCTCGACCGCCCTGAACTCGCCGACCTCGTGATCACCGACCTCGGCCGCTGGAACGACTGGTCGGTCGAGGACAAGCTGATGGAGCTCTACGGAAACGAGAGCTACGACATCCCCTCCATCAAGCGGGCGATCGTCCGGTTCTACCTCGTCGCCGAGTCGACGAAGCCGAAGGATCCGAAGGCGGAAGTTCCGGCCCACGTCACGAAGGCCAAGGCCCACCTCGCGACCCTCCGCAAAGACGACCCCGAAACCGTGAAGGCGGCCGAGGAGTTCTTCTTCCTCAACTTCTGATATTGTTCGCCCAGCGGACGGCCCCCCCGAGCGGCCCTCCGCCGCGGCAACGATCTCCCGAGCGACGCTCCTATTGTGAGGCCGTCCTCCTGCCCACGATCGCCCGAGTTCGCTCGGGCGATTTTCGTTTGGCATGAGCTACCGCGACCGACTCGACGCCGCTGTCCGCACCAAGAAGACCCCTGCCCTCGTGGGTCTCGATCCCCGGCTCTCCCAGATTCCGCAGGAGATCCAGGAGCGAGCCCGCCGCCGGGCCCTCAGTGCGTCCGAAGTGACGGCTCTCGCCTACGAAGAGTTCTGCTGCAGGATCATCGACGTCGTCGCCCCCCTGGTCCCGGCGGTCAAGCCGCAGGCCGCCTTCTTCGAGGAAGCGGGCCCGGCCGGGACCGTCGCCCTCTGGCGGGTCACTCAGTACGCCCGCGCGGCGGGACTGATCGTGATCATGGACGCCAAGCGGGGGGACATCGGCACAACCGCGGAAGGTTACGCGCGGGCCTACCTCGCGGGAGCCGATGTCGCCGCGGCGCCGTGGGGAGCGGACGCCCTGACCGTCAACGCCTACCTCGGACCGGACACGCTGGAGCCGTTCGTCAAAGTGGCGAGCGAGCGCGAGGCCGGAATCTACGTCCTCGTCCGTACGAGCAACCCCGGCTCGGCCGGCTTTCAGTCCCGCCCGGGCGACGCCGTCCCGATCTACCGCAGCGTGGCGGAACTCGTTGAGACCCTGGCCGCCCGTACCGGCGGTGCCGTCGGGGCGGTCGTCGGCGCGACCTATCCGGAAGAACTCGTCGAACTCCGCGGCGTGATGCCGAGTGCCCCACTTCTCGTCCCCGGCTACGGCGCCCAGGGGGGAAGCTCGGCCGACACCGCCGCCGCCTTCCACTCGACCGGCCTCGGCGCCCTCGTCAACAGTTCCCGCGGGATCATCTTCGCGTTCGAGAAGAACCGGACGCCCAGGTGGGAAGACGCCGTCGAGGCGGCGACGAAGGCGATGATCGCCGACCTGGCGGCCCACACCCCAGCCGGAACTCTGACGAAATCGTGAGCCGCCCCTGCCGTCACGACCGTCATGGTCGGCGCGATCGGCAAACTCGACGGGACGTTCCTCCGTGTCGGTGAGGCGAAATGAAAACGCTGCCGACGGCGGCGGTTGTGAAAACCTAAGCTGAAGCGATCCCCCCGCCCCTGTTGCCCTCCGGCAACACGCCTTCAGCGGTGCCGCGCATGAGTTCCGTCCTCCCTCCCTCGCCGACCCGGCCTCAGTCGCCTTATGTTGGAGGCATGACGACAGAGCAGGAAGACGATCAGGTCCCGGTTCTTGAAGACCGGACTCCGGACTGGTTCCGGATGCGTCCGAGCGGACTCGCGCTCGTCTGCGCCCTGTGCGTCGTCTTCTTCATCATCAACCAGTACACGCTGTTCCCGCAGTTCCGGCTGTGGCACAACGACCTGTGGGGGCACATCGCCTACGGCCGCTGGATCGTCGAACACAAGGCGCTCCCGGAGACCGAGCCGCTGATGCCGCTCGCCCGCGGCGTGCCGATGATCGACACCGCCTGGGGAAGCCAGGTGATCGGGCACCTGACCTATTCGGAGCTCGGGATCTTCGGCCTCCGTCTCCTCTACACCGGCTCGATCATCACCGCCCTCGCGCTGATTTCCCTCGCGGTCTACCGCCGCACGGAAAGCGTCCTGGGGGGACTGCTGTCTCTCGCGGTCTTCTCGGCGGTCTGTTACCAGATCTTCTGGGTCTCCCGCCCGCAGCTCGCGGGGATCGTCTGCTTTGCCGCGACCCTCGTGATCGCCACCTCGCGATCGTGGCCCAAGTGGTACTGGGTCGCCGTCCCGGCCCTCTTCGCCGTGTGGGCCAACCTCCACGGTTCGTTCCCGGTCGGATTCGTCGCCCTCGGCCTGATGGCGGCCGGCCACGCCTTCGATGTCTACCGCCAGTCCCGTTCGCTCGGGGCGGTCGTCGCCTCCGCGCAGGTCCGGCGGCTCGTGATCGCGACGGAGCTCGCCGCGGTCGCCACGCTCCTTAATCCTTACGGCTGGAACCTCCACCGCGAGATCCTGACGTTCGCCGACAACCCGAACCTCCAGAGCCTCGCCGAGTGGGATCCGCTTACGCTCCGCGACTATCCCGGTCAGGCGATGGCAGTCGTCGTCATCGGCCTGATGTGGCTCTATCGCCAGACGCCGCGGCGAGTGAGCACGTCGGAGATCCTGCTGCTCTTCGGCCTGGGACTCTGGTCCCTCTGGACCGCCCGGATGATCTGCTGGTGGGCCCCGGTCGCCGCCTACTTCGGAGGCCTGCACCTTGCGGCCCTCTCCCAGCGGTGGTTCCGCGAGTCCAGCGGCCGCCCGGCAGCAGGGATCTGGACCGTGACCGCCCTCTCGATGGCGTTCTTCGTCGTCATGCTGACCCCCTCTGGGATCGGGGCGACGCAGGCGTTCAAGAAGTCGCTCGGGATGAAGCTCGTCGAGCCGGACGCCAAGAAGCAGGAGATCCAGTTCCGCAACGCCGTCTCGCCGGTCACGCCGGTGCTGGCGGTCGAATACCTCAAGAAGCACCCGCCGAAGGGGCAGGTCTACAACAGCTTCGAGTACGGCGACTACCTGAACTGGGCCATGCCCGAGGTCTCGGTCTTCGTCACGAGCCACGTGCACCTGATCCCCGGCGAAGTCTGGGACCACTACCTCGAGATCGCCAACGCCGCCGGCGAATGGCAGCAGCGTTTCGACTGGTACGGGGTGAACTGCGTGATCCTCTCGGTGAACCGCCACCCGGCTCTCGTCCGGGCGCTGCGGAAGGAGACCGGCACGTGGGAGGTCGCCTTCGAAGAGAAGAACCACACGATCATCTTTGAGCGCCGCCGCCCGCTGTAGTGCGGCTTGGTTCGGGTTGTCAGTCGTCCGTCATCAGTTCTCAGCTTGATCACACCTCGGGGTGTTGCCGTGCCTGTCCGCCGTCGCAACGTTGTCGTCTTCCTCGCCGTCCAGGCGGTCGCCTTTGCCGGCGTCGCCGTGGCGTGGGTGCTCGGCCCGAACCTCCTGAAGACCTCCGGCCTCCAGGCGTCGACCGCCGGGCACCTGCCGGTTCCGGTCGCGATCCACCGCAAGACGCCGCTGCGGATCGCTCCGCTTTACGACCGTCCCGACCTCGTCAGCGATGCCGACCTTGCCGCGGTGCTGGAGCAGGTTCAGCCGCGGTTCGACCGCAAGAACCTCGCTCCAAACTTCGTCGAGCACGCGCTGCGGATCTGGGGGGTGAATGCCCAGTTCCAGGATCCAGCCGTCCTGTCCGGAGCCGACATGACGACGTTCCTGACGGACCATCGGAGCTTCATCGCCTCCTGGGGTCAGGAAACGATGCCGCTGCTGATCGACCGCCAGGACGGCCTTGCGGTCCGCTGGACGAAGGAGCCGGGGGGCTCGGTTCACCACGATCACTGGCTCGCCTCGCTGACCGAAGCGGGGATCTCGCTCGATCACACGGTCTACGGCCCGTCGCTGCGGCGGGGGATGACGATCGAAAACGTCGTCGAGGAATCGGTCCGCGACTTCCGGCTCGACGAGCGTGAGGCGGAGTGGACGGCGATGGCTTTCGGGCTGTGGTTTGCTCCAGAGACGCACCGCTGGACCGGCGGCGACGGCCGGCGGTACTCGTTCGACCTGATTGCCCAGCGGCTCATGCGGGGGCAGAAGCAGCTGGGCGTCTGCGTCGGGACGCACCGGGTGTACTCGCTGGCGGTTCTGCTGCGGCTCGACGAGGAATACAAGATTCTCTCGCCGGACGTCCGGCAGGCGGTGTGGGACCATCTCGCTTCGGTGCGGGATGCGATCGCGAAGTCGCAGTTCCCGGACGGGCACTGGCCTTCGAACTGGCCGGACGCGGAACTGGCGGTCGAGAAGCCGATCGAGGAGGAGCTGCACAAGAAGGTGATCGCGACAGGGCATCATCTGGAGTGGATGGCGATTGCTCCTCCGGAGCTGCATGTGTCGGACGAGCAGCTCAAGAAGGCTTGCGACTGGGTCATCAAGACGACGGTGGAGCAGACTCCGGCGGAGATCCTGCAGCGGTATACGTTCTTCAGCCATGTCGGGAATGCGTTGGCGCTGTGGCGGCACCAGCATCCGGCGAGTTTCTGGCAGTCTTGGGAGCAGCAGCATCCGTTTCACACGCGTCCGAAGCGGGAGGCGTCGAAGGTGGAAGTGAAGGCGGCAGCAGGCCACGAAGAGTAAAGCGACCTCCCAGCCAGTCGGGTCCAGGGGCACCCTGGTCAGGGGATGCAAGGGGGAGAATCCCCCTTGCCCGCCGGAGGCCTGACCGTCGAGAGATGTCTGAAGGAGATCGTGACCAAACGCGGACACGATGCCGTATGCCCCCCACACCAACCCGCGGGGATTACGCACCGAGCGTGGATTCCCCGGCGCCGGTACCACAAAGGGGCCATCCGTTGCATACCACGGTTCCTCGTGGAAGCGCCTCCGGCGGCAAGGGGTTGCCCCCTTGACCCCGGCTGCCGTGGCACGTTGGGCTTGAGCAAATGACGCTGTGCCGGCAAGGACGCGGTTCGTGCCTCTCGATACGATGACGACCTGACCCGCTTCTGCCCGGCAGGCTTTCCCCGATGACCACGCGCCCCTCGGACGCCACCCCCGAACTACGGCTCCCCCGCGCCTGGGGCACCGTAATCGCGTTCCTCGTCGTCGCCGCCCTGATCCTCTCTCCGAAACTGCGGACGGCCGTCCTCGGGCCTCAGCCAGCCCCCCCGGCTCAAGTCGACCCACCATCCGACGCCCCCGACTCGACGGCCCGCCAGGTCCCGACGGCGACCAGGCCACAATCCAAGCCCGAACCGGAATCGACACCGCCCCGGCCGGACGAATCGGCAACATCTCCCTCCAAGCCCGCTGGGTCAAAGCCGGAAGTCGGCAACAGCGACAAAGCCCCGCCCGCAGGGCCGCGTCTCGGTGAGCTCAAAGAGGTCCGCAAGGGAGTCTTCCGCTCGACCGCTGGCCTCGTCTACCGCAACGGCAGCGTCGACGGCCACCGCATCGATCACGTCATGCGGCACGGCCAGGATGATCTCGATAAGCCGGTTCACGGGGTGTTCGTCGGCAACCGCGAGGAGATCTTCGCCCTCGTCGACGAGGGCTACCAGCTGACCCAGAAGCGCGGCCCGCCGCTCGTCAAGAAGGAGACCGAAGGGGACCGGACCGTCTACCTGATCGACATGAAGCGGAAGGTCGGCTACCTCGGCGGTCAGGTCGGCAAGCGGAAGAACCATCCCCCGTGCCGCCTGCTGCAGCTTGTCCTGGAAGGGGACGAAGTCATCACCGCCTTCCCGACCGATCGTTGAGGCGGCTGTCCCTCCCTGTCCTGCTCACCACGCCTTCGCCCTCCGGAGACCGCCGATGAGTCGTCGCCGGATCGCCGAAGTCGTCGTCATGCTCGCCCTGGTGGCGACGGTCGGAATGCTGGTCCTCCAGTTTCTCAATGAGGACCACCCGCCGGCGGAGCCGACGACATCGGCCCTCACAGACGCTCCGCCCGCGGTCCAGCTCGAAGTCGCCGGCTGGCAGGTGCGGCAGTCGGCCAGCGGGGGGGACGCGCACGCTCTCGAAGCCTCGCGGCTCGAGCGGTTCCGCGGCATCGCCCGCGCGGCCCGGACGATTCCGCTCCCGCTGGAAACGGACCGCATCGAGCGGGGTTTCCTCGAATCGGGCGTTCTGTGGGAACGCCGGGAGCGATACGGCCCCGCGGAACTTCGAATCTCCGGCGACTCTGCTTGCACTCTCGCGGTGTTTGTCGTGGAATCCGGTGATCCCGCGGGAGAGCGGGTGATCGCGTGGTCCACGCGGCTTCCGGCCGGAACCAGCGGCGGCAATCAGGTCCAGATCCTGGAAACCGTTCGCACGCCCGCCTCCGAACCGGAGCTTCCGCCGGCCTCCGCGATCGCGCCGGGTCCAACAACAGAAGAGTGATCGATCCATGAAGGGCATCGCCGGGATCCTGCTGGCCGCCGGGCTGGGCCTCTTGGGAGCACTCTGCAACTGGTTCTACCTGCAGCGGGCGGTCCAGTTTCACGACGAGGTCTACTTCATCGCCATCCGCCAGGCGGTTCAGCTCAACGTCGGCGACCTCATCACGGAGGAGCAGATCGAGCGGGTCGAAATCCCCAGGTTTGCGGTCGGGAACCTGATCCACGTCGCGCCACAATGGTCCGCCAAGGACGCCGTCCTCGGCCACCGCGCGACCCGGTCCTACATGGGGGGCGAGATCATCCTCGACATGGACCTGACGACTCCCGTCCAGCAGGACCTCGCGGCGACGCTCAATGAAAACGAAGTCGCCCGCTGGGTCCCGGTCGATCCGCGGAGCGTGATCCCGGAGCAGATCAACCCGGGCGACCTCGTCTCCTTCGAAGTCCAGGCCCCTCTGCAGAACGCCGCCATCGCGCTCCCGGCGGCAACGCCCAGAACGCCTCCTCCGAACCCGGACGACGAACCGGCCCCACCCCCGTCGTCCCCCTCCCCTCGCTCATCGCCGCCGCAGGCTCCCATCGCGTCGCAAGCCGAGATCATCGGCCCCTTCCGGGTTTTGGCACTGGGAGGCCGCCGCGAGCGGCGGAATATCCAGGCCGCCAGCCGCGGCCGCGGGGGTCCGGAGAACACGATCACGATCCTGGTCCGGCTCAACGACAACAAGCTCGAGCCCAAAGCGGCCCGCCTGTTCGACGCCCTCCGCGGCGGCAAAACGGCGACCGTCCAGCTTCACTCGTCGCGGGCGAAAGAGCTCTGATCGACTGACGGCTGGAGAGTTGCCGCGATCGCCCGCGTCCGTTCGATGTCCCGCCCGAGCTGCTCCCGCAACTGGTCGACCGACTCGAACTTCGTGATGTCCCGCAGGTGATCGAGCAGGTCGACGTGGATCGTCTGCCCGTAGAGGTCCCCGCTGAACCCGACGAGGTGGACTTCCACCTTCTGGGCGTGCTCGCCGAAGGTCGGATTGGGACCGATGTTGATCGCCGCGGGGTAGTCCATCCCGGAGATGTTGACCCGGCCCGCATAGACGGCATTCCGCGGGATGAGCGTTTCGATCCGGTCGAGGTTCGCTGTCGGGAACCCGAGCAACCGCCCGCGGCGAGCACCGGGGGCGACGTGCCCGGTCATCCGGAACGCCCGGCCGAGAGCGAAGTTCGCGTCCTGAATCCGCCCGTCGCGAAGTGCCGTCCGGACCGAGGTCGACGAGACGTCCTGCCCCTCGAAGGCGATCATCTCGCAGATCGTCAGGTCGAGATGCGCCGCATCGCACATCGTCCGCAGCGTCTCGATCGTTCCTCCCCGGCCGCGGCCGAAGCAGAAATTCGGCCCTTCCACCATCCCCCGCGCGTGGATCTCCTCGCGGACGATCCGCTGGAAGAACTCCTCCGCCGTCAACTGCAGGAGCTCCCGGTCGGTCGGATAGGCGATGAGGCAGTCGAGCCCCAGCTCGGCCAGCAGGCGGGCCTTCTCGGGGAGCGTCGTCAGCTGCGGGGGAAGCCGCTCGGGGGCCAGCAGGGCGAGCGGGTGCGGCTCGAACGTCAGGACGACCGCGGGCCCGCCCAGGCGGCGGGCCTTGGCAATCAGCCGCCGCAGCATCTCCTGGTGCCCGCGATGGACCCCGTCAAAGTTCCCCAGCGACAGAGCTCCTCCGCGATACGCCGCAGGATCGGTGAATCCGCTGAGAAGAATCATTTGGGGAACAAAGTCAAACTGGTCGCGCAGCGACCTTCGCCGCCACGCACTGCCAACTCCCGACCGCCACTAGCTCAGCACCGTCTGCTCGCGGTCCGGTCCGACCGAAACGATCTCGACCGGGGCTCCGACGAGTTCGGAGACCGAGTCCAGATAGGCCCGCGCTTCCTTCGGGAAGTCGGCCATCCGCCGGACTCCGGTGATGTCCTTCTTCCAGCCCGGGAGCGTCCGGTAGACCGGCTTCGCCTTCGCCAGATCGTCGACGTGGCTCGGGAAGTCGGTCGTCCGCTCGCCGTCGATCTCGTACGCCTCGCAGATCTTCAGTTCGTCGAGCTTGCCGAGGACGTCGAGGAGCATGACGGCGATGCAGTCGACTCCCGCCAGGTTCGCTCCGTACTTCGTCGCGACGGTATCGAGCCAGCCGCAGCGGCGGGGGCGTCCCGTCACGGTGCCGTACTCGTGCCCTTCGTCCCGGATGTGCTGCCCGATCTCATCAAGAAGCTCCGTCGGGCAGGGACCGCCGCCGACGCGGGTCGTGTACGCCTTGACGACGCCGATGATCCGGTCGATCGCCCGCGAGGGAACGCCGCTACCGGACTGGATCCCGCAGGCCGAGGCGTTCGACGAGGTGACGTACGGGAAGGTGCCGTGGTCGATATCGAGGAGGCTTCCCTGAGCCCCTTCGAAGAGGATCGACTTCTTATCGCGGAGGGCCTTGTGCAGGAACGTCGTCGTGTCGACGACCCGCGGCCGGAGCTGATCGGCGTAGCCCATGTACTCGTCGTAGAGGGCCTGGACTTCAAACGGCTTGAAGTTCGGGTCGAGGCACTTCAGGATCTGGTTCTTGTAGGGAACGATCTCTTCGAGCCGCTTCCGGAGGACTGCCGGGCGGACGAAATCGCCGACGCGGATGGCGTGCGCGCGGCCGATCTTGTCCCGATAGCAGGTCCCGATCCCCCGCATCGTCGTGCCGATCTTGCTGTCGCCGCGGCTCGCTTCGAAGATCGCCTCTTCCGCGTGGTGATACGGGAAGATCACGTGCCCGCGGTCGCTGATGATCAGGTTCTCGCCGATCGGCAGGCCGCGATCGGTGATCGACTTCATCTCTTCCAGAAGGGCCTTGGGGTTGATGACGACCCCGTTGGCGATCACCGACTGGACCCCCGGGCGGAGGATGCCGGCGGGGAGGAGCGAGAGCTTGTAGGTCTGGCCGTCAAACTTGACCGTGTGGCCGGCGTTGTTGCCCCCCAGATAGCGGACGACGATCTCATGCTGATCGGTCAGCAGGTCGACGATTTTTCCCTTGGCTTCGTCTCCCCACTGGAGGCCGATGACTGCGGTCACTGACATGACGGAATCCGATACTGCCTGACCCCTTGCGGGGCGCACACGGCGGTCGCTCCGCGCGCGGGCGCGCACGGAATCCGCCTGAACTGGCCCCGGCGGGGCCGTCGACGTGAACCGGCTCGACGGGAGCGGCTCGTCTGACGCGCTCCGGTCAGGCCAAAGTGGCGAGTGTAGCGGCTTCCGCCAATCGGATGCCAACCCTCGCCTCCCCGTTTTCCGCATCTGCCGCGGCAATACGTCGGCCGTGCTGGATGCGTCGACTGGAGAGCGGCCTGCCGGCGGCCCGGTATCGTTTCGCCGCGGACATTCCTCCTTTTCGCCATTTCCCCCACCTCCGTATTCCCCGCCCCGGTTCCTTTAGATCGATTGATGAGTCAGAATGCCGGCGACCAGCGACGGCGGGCCTCCCGGTCCGTTCTCCGCCCCCATGATTGACCTCCGGAGTGACCGAGTGAGTTCCAGCGACGTGCCCCCCGCGTCTTCGCCCGCCTACCCGCTCGAGGAGGACTTCTGGGAGACCGGGACGGCGCGGTTCAAGCGGTGGATCCCCTGGCTGCACCTGTTCCAGGCCTTCCGGATCGCGATGGACTACCGCAAGCTGCTCGTGGCCGCGGTCGGGATCCTCCTGCTGGCGGCGGGGGAATGGGCCTGCTCGCTGATGCCGTTCGCTCCCTCCACCTTCCGGTATGTCTGGCCGTGGGAGTCGGCCTACGACTCGCCGCTGAACGGCCTCGCGGTCTCGGCGAATGCATCATCCATTGGGGCGCCCCTGAGCGACTCGACGGTCTTCGGTGTCCGGGTGCTGCGTCCGCTGCGGGACTTCGTTTCCGCCGGATGGCCCCTCGTCCGTCCCTCCCGCACCTGGGGCGAGATCGCCCTCGGCTGGACCCGGCTGCTCTGGCTGCTCGCCGTGACGGGGCTGTGCGGCGGCATGATCGCCCGGCTGGCTGCACTGAACTTCGCCGGGAAGGACTGCTCGCTGCGGAGCGCGTTCCGGTACTGCTTCGTCCGGCTGGCCTCCTACATGGGGGGACCGCTGCTTCCGGTCGTCGGGCTCGGACTCCTGTGGGGACTCTGCGCGGTTGGCGGTCTGGTCGGGGTGATCCCGGTCGCCGGACCGTGGCTCGTCGCCATCTTCTGGTTCCTGCCGCTGATCCTGGGGATCATGATGTCGGTCGTGCTCCTCGGCGTCGGCTGCGGCTGGCCGCTGATGTACGCCACCGTCAGCGCCGAGGGCTCTGACGCCTTCGACGGACTCAGCCGCAGCTATAGCTATCTCTTCAGCCGCCCCTGGTACGCCCTGTGGCTCCTGGTCGTGACCTGCGTCTATGGAACCGCCCTCGTCCTCTTCCTGCATACGGTGATCGACCTCGGCGTGCGGTGCGCCTTCTGGTCGGTCCAGAGCGGCATGGGCGAGGATCGGCTGCGGGCCCTCGTGCCGAGCGAGTTCGCCGGGGCGCCGACCGACTTCGTCGGCGCGACCGGTCCGGAGCGGGTGACCGAGGTCTGGATGAACGCCGTCCGGATGGCGGAGCCGGCGTTCCTGTTCAGCTACTTCTGGACGGCCGCCGCGATCGTCTACTTCCTGCTTCGCCGCAGCGTCGACGCGACCCCGCTCGACGCCGTCGACGAAGATTTCCCGCTCTCGACCGAACCGTTTCCCCTGGTCGGCATGCCGGCGGTCGAGAAGCGCGAGGCGGCGAACGACTCCGGCCCCGAACCGACGAGCCCGCCGGCTCCGGCGACATAACATCCCGCCGTCACGGTCCGTCGGCCAAGTCAGACCAGAGGCGAACCCGGCTCGCCCCGGGTCGGCGGCTCCTTCGCGGCCGGTAGCCAGTCGGGGACGAGGCCGAACGTCTCCCAGTAGTCCGGCCGCAGCGTCCCGAACAGCCGGTCCCAGATCAGGGTGTAGAACCCGTAGTTGCAGTTCACGTCCTGATGATGGCGGGCGTGAAAGGTGCCGCCGGTGATGGTCGCCAGCAGCGGGACGCGCTGCCACCACGCGGGGAGGGGCTCGACCCCGAGGTGCCCGATCATCCCGAACAGGACATTGAGCGCCAGGTAGATCGACATCCCGAGCCACGACGCCTGGTAGACCGAGATCACGACGAGCCAGAGCGCCCCGAACGCCAGATTCTCGAGCGGGTTGAGGATGAACAGCGTCAGCGGCCGCGGGCGGTCGTAGCGGTGATGGAGGGCGTGCATCCAGCCGTAGAACCACGGATGGTGCGCCAGCCGGTGGAGGCCGTACATCGCCAGATCCATGACGAGGAGCAGGATCGGCACGTCGAGCCACGCCCGCCAGCCGACATCGGTCCGGAACCGGACGATCCCCGCCCGCCACAGGAACAGGCCGACGATCGTCGTCACGGTGTTGAGCAGGACGTTGCTGAGGGCCAGCACGACCTCGTTCTGTTCGAGATCGCGGGCCGGCAGAGCGACCCGCCGCCGCTCATGCCGCCGGACGAGCCACTGCCCCAGGAGGACGACGCCGACGAAGATGACGACGTTCTCCAGCAGCAGGGCCATCATAGCCTGCCGGAGCGGCGCCTCTCGCAGCCAGATCAGCGCGGCTTCCATTCGGTTCGCCTCGCCCCGGGACGCGGAAAAGGAAGACGGCCGCGGCATCGCAGCCATAGACAACTGTCCGCAATCGGGACATCCGATTCACCCGGATGTCCCGCAGTCCGCGCTCATTCGACGACCGACGTCGCGTCGTCTACATCCCCTGCTTCAGCGCCACGAGGTGCCGCGAGAAGTGGTCCGCCAGAACGTCACGATAGGTCTGCGGATGGGCCTCCAGGCAGGCCTTGATCTTCGGGCCCAGTTCGTCGTTCGTCAGCACGGAGCCGAACGTGCAGTGCAGGATCTGCCGCCCCGGCTTGGTGAACCCATGTCCGGCGGGAACGTGCTCCCACATTTCCAGATAGGCCTGCTCCAGCTCCCGGATCGGGACCGCCTTCGACGGCGGCGCGTCGTAGAGGCGGGCCGAGACGTGATAGGTCGCCCGGTCGATCTCATACCGGTCGCGGCTGAAGTCGATCACCTGCCGGAACAGGGCGTCGTCGTGCCGGGCAACCACGCGGAGGGCTTCGAGGTAGCTGGTCCCCGCCGTCTTGACGTGGAATTGCCCTTTCGTGGCCCGGGCAAGGACCGGGTACATCGACAGCTTGTCCGAGCCGGAGTGGAGGCTCAGCTTGTAGGGGCCAAGGGCCTGGGCGATCGCGGCGTGATCGAACAGCGACTTCTCGAGCGAAGCGACGACCCCCTTGTAGTCGACTCCCTTTTCGAAGTTCCCGATGTACCGCGGGGCGAGGCTGATGAGCTTCATCCCGTTTTTGACGCACTGCTCGGCGATGATGTAGTGCTCGGCCAGCGTCGTCGGCTGCTCGGTCTCGTCGACGCTGAGCTCGATCTCGTAGGGCCGCCCGAGCCGCTGGTGCACACGGTCGATGTGGCGGGAGAGGTCGAGCGCCGCTTCGATCGCCTTGCCGTACTTCACGGCGGCGCGGGACAGGACTTCCGACGTGAACTTGATCTCCGTCCCCGTAGAGAGTGTGATCGTCTTGTCCTTGTAGTCCGCCATCCAGGGGCAGGCGGACAGCACCGCCGGCAGCTTCTCGCGGACCTGGCTCTCGCTGTAGTCGTCCGCGTGCTGGTCGACGTGGCCCGAGGGATCGATCGTAAAGAACGTGAACCCGACCGCCGCCGTCACCTCGACATCTTCGTAGGTCTTGAGATGGTCGGCGTCCGCGCCGGTCTTCCCTGTCCAGCCAGCGGCCTCCGCCCCCTTGAGGGCGTCGTCCATCACCTGCTGCGGCGTCCGCTTCGTGCGGGACATCTCGCGGATCGACTGCTGCGGAAAGATCGGCTCGATGCCGCTGCCGGACTGCTGCATCGCGGCGACATGGCCGGGGGTGCCGAGACCAGTCCGGTCGCCGAATCCGAAGGAGGGGGCCAGGCCCAGAGTGACGGGGGTCATGATGGTGTGCCGGCAGGTCGCCGGAATTAAGTCCGTAAAGCGTCTCACTTCTATCTTCGCAGGTCGGAACGCCGAAACAATCGACGCTCACGCCACCGGCCCGAAGAAGCGGTAGGCCGGTTCGCCGGTCGCCATCCGCTGGACCATCAGCGCCGCTTCGCGAAGGTGGTAGTCCCCCCACTGGCACGATTCCCCGCAGGGAATCTTTCGGCCAGCCGGAATGTGGTCCCAGCCCCGCGGACGGTGGTAGACCGAATGCAGCAGGAGCCCCTCGTGCTCGGGACTGCCGCTCAGGTAAGGCTCCCGCAGCAGCGACCGCAGGACGGTCAGCCCGGCCGAGACATAGCGGTCTCCCGAAGTCGGCCGCCGCACATTGAGCCACAGTCCCAGCCGGATCAGCCCCTGACAGCCGATCGCCGCCGCGGAGCTGTCGACCGGCTCGTACTCGTTGAACGGATCCGCCGCCCGATCGAGACCCCCTTCGAGCCGCGCGAGTCCCGGCGCCCCGGTGTCCCAGTAGGGAATGCCGTCGATCGGCGTCTGGTCGATGTAGAAGTCGCAGGAGGCGAGAGCCGGTTTCAGCAACTCGTCGATCACCGCCGAACGTCCGCCGAACGGCTGCAGGTCGGAGTCTGGCAGCGTATCGAGGAACTCGAGCTGCTCCGGATAGCCGAGCATGACCCAGCTGAGACCGCGGGTCCAGGTCGTGAAGGGGCTGTAGCCCTGCTGCGAACTCGGACAGCGGTACCGACCGTCGTTCGTATTGAAGACACTCTCGTGCGCCACCCGGCCACGGATGTCGTAGAAGTCCCGCCCCTCGCCGTAGAAGACGTTGTAGCGGGCATTCGACCGGGCGTGCTCGATCAGCCGGCCGAGGAGGCTGATCGACTCGTCATTCTCCCCCGCCAGCCGGTGGCCGAGATGGTGGGCGAGGGCCAGCGAGCGGAGGGACCGCATCGTGTCGCAGAACAGCGAATGCGGACCGTTGAATGAATAGATGTACCCGTCGCCGTCGGAGGTCCGGCTCCACCGGGCTCCCTGGACCGCCCCGCTCACCCGCAGCGCCAGCTCGTACCAGCCGAGTTCCGCCGGGTCGTGCGGGATGCGGCCTTCGAGCATGAGCCGCCGCAGGGCCCCGTAGGTGCTGACGTTGTTGAACCCGTGGTCGTGAACGCCGATGTGGCTGACGTGCGACGCCATCCGCTCCTGCGTGCTCTTCCGGCCCATCTCCAGGAAGCGGGTCTCACCGGTGGCGTCGAACTGGAGGATCGGCGAGCCGAACTGAAACCCCTGCGTCCATTCCGTCCAGCCCCGCGCGGTGTAGCGTCCTTCGATCGTGAAGACCGGAGCGCCATCCTCCGGCTGCCATCGCTGGTCGAGGCGATCGATCTTGGCGGCCGAAACGTCCCACATCGCCCGGATCGCCGGAAGAAGATCAGAAGGGGTGAGCTTGGAATCGACCTGGATCATGCGGGCGCCTGAACGGGGAAGCCTCCGCCAGCAGGCGAAGGTGGGCCGAAGAATAGTGACGGCCGGGGAATGCTGTCACGGGTGCGCGGTCGCTAGCAGAACAGCGACGCCGGCCCCTCGGGATCGATGGCCGATGGAAAGTGCTCCACCACCGGCGGCTCTCCGGTCTTCCACAGGATCGAGACGACATCGAACCGGCAGCGATGCTCGAGCAGCCGCCGCCGCTTGAGCCACGCCAGCGCGGACCGCGTGATCCGCTGCCGCTTGGCCCGGTTGACCGCCTCG
This sequence comes from Planctomyces sp. SH-PL14, assembly GCF_001610835.1. Lineage (NCBI taxonomy): Bacteria > Pseudomonadati > Planctomycetota > Planctomycetia > Planctomycetales > Planctomycetaceae > Planctomyces > Planctomyces sp. SH-PL14. The sequence continues at coordinate 88,634 of NZ_CP011270.1, forward strand.
GCCGGTCGCCCCGCCCGTTCCGTGCTCCGCGTCTTCACCTCGACGAAGACGATGCAGTCTCCATCGAGGGCGATCAGGTCGAGCTCGCCGAACCGCTCGCGGCACTGCCGGCTCAGAATCCGATATCCCTTCTTCTGAAGGACCTTCGCGGCGAGCCGCTCCCCCGCATCCCCGAGCAGCCCAGCGAGCCAGCGGCGAATCGTCGAAGGGAACATGCGGCCGGCCCGGAGAGTGATGGCGTGTCACCGCACAATAAAAGATCGCCGTCCGCCGTCGCCAGTTCTCCCTCGGGAATGCAAAAACCCCCGCCGTCTTTAGCGGCGAGGGTTTGCGAATGGCCTGCGGCGAGTGAACCGATCAGGACTTCTTCTCTTCGACCGGATTTTCGGCGGCCTGCTTCTCTTCGGCCTTCGGGGTTTCCGTCGGCTTCTTGGCCGCGTCGAGTTCCTTCTTCATCGCCTCGAGCTGCTTCTTGAGGTCGTCCGACGCGCTCTTCGAGGCGGTCGCCTCATCCTGCGAGCTCTTGAGCTTCTTCTCGGCGTCATCCTTTTCCTTGCGGGCCTTCTCGGCGGCGTCCTGGGCCGCCTTCGCGTCCGCAACTGCCTTTACCTGGGCGTCGACAGCCACCTTCTTTTCGGCTTCGGCCTTCTCAGCGGCCGCCTTCGCGGCGTCCGCCTGCTTCTTCGATTCGACCGCCTGGGCGTCCGCCTTCTTCTGCGCCGCGACAGCCACCTGAGCCTGGCTCTTCGACTGCTCTGCGTCTTTCATCGCCGCGTCCCGCTGGGCGATCGCGTCCGCCGCTTCCTTCTTCGCGGCGGCGAGCTGCTCCTGCAGAGCGGCCATCGCCTTTTCGGCGTCGCTCAGCTTCTGTTCGGTCGACGTCAGCTGTCCCTTCGTCTCCCACAGGGCCGCTTCGGCGACGTTCGCCTGCTCCGCCCGCTGCAGGGCTTCACTGTAGGAGAGCATCCGGCCGTACGAGCTGCCGCACGGATTGAAGGCCCCGGCCGGCACGCACGGAGCGCACCCGCGGCGGCCGCCCGCGTGGACATCGGCCGTGGAGGCCAGCAGCAGAGCGGGAAGGACCCACAGGACGGAACGCAGCATGACGGACAACTCCAGTGCAGTGTTCTGACTCGCCGGGAAAACCGGTGTCCCGGTCCGGACGACGTTCAGGGAAGGATCGGGGGCGGAAGGCCGCGATTGGGCTCGAAGCGCTTGTACCATCCTGGGACGCTCTCGACCTCGATGCAACCGGCGCGGCGGGACATCGTGGGAGGGGGGCGGGGGCTGTGTGGATCACTCCGTTCGCGCCGGCGATGACGGCCGCGACCGGGCAACCTGTTGCCCCTTCTGAACACCCACCGCCCACTGGACTCTCACGGGCGGGAACGCCGGCGGCAAACCTCGCGTCTCTTTTCTTATCAGAACGCCCCCGCCCCGCCGTTCAGCCGAATCCGCCGGAAGCCCGCCCCAGCCGCCGGGTCGGGCGAACGGGGGGAATCTAAGCGAATGTATTGACCGTAGCAAACGCGACCATGATGAGGCCGATGATCAGTTTGCCGACAGTACCGAGCATTCGCCCCACCATCGCCGCCTTGCTGACGACCCGCCGGACGCCGGGATCGGTCCCCCGCCCCGACTCTCCGATGTACGCCCCCAGGTAAGCCCCCGCGGCGGCTCCTCCGAGAACCCCCACGAACGGTCCGACAAACGGGATCGGCACCGTGATCATCGCCCCGAACAGGCTGCCGATGGCGGTCCCGGCCAGCGACATCGCCATCGCCCGCCGGCTCGCCCCCGCCTTCTTGGCCTTCGACGCCCCGGTCCAGAACTCCACGATCTCGCCGACGACCGCCATGATCCCCAGGATGATGACGGTCCCCCATCCGACTCCCAGGCCGCTTGGCTTCTCCGGGAGGAAATAGGCCGCCGCCCCCATCGCCAGGACGATGATCCAGTTCCCCGGCAGCATGAACAGCGTCCCGACCCACGACAGGACATTCACCACCAGCAGGACGACCCCGATGAGGTAGTAGATCCAGTCGGGTTGGACGACGTCGGTCGGCAACTACTCTTCCCGTTCACGGGTGAGGACGAGGAGAACAGCAACAGGAACGGGCTGTTGCGGGGATTGGATCACCGGGATGTTCCTTCGACCCCAGTGGTCGAGCGGAGCCGGGTGGCCCATCGGGAGTCCGTCCGGTGGAACGCGGTTCTAGACCTCGTAGGGCTTCGTGAGGCGGAACTGGGGCTTGGATTCGAGGTAGGCCTGGATCCGCTCCGGGCGGGCCAGGGCCTTCGGAATGAAGTCGACCGCCTGCTGCAGCCGCTCGTTCGGCTCAGCACAGCTGAACCGCAGGAACCCGCCCCCCGCCTCGCCGAAGCACTCGCCGCCAAGGCAGGCGACGCCGAACTTGTCGTCCGCGGCTTCCAGCAGATAGAGCGCGAGGCCGTGGCTCGTGATCCCCAGCTTGTTGCAGACCGGAGCCACGTTCGGGAAGACGTAGAACGTCGCCGTCGGATCGAGCGTCTTGAAGCCTTCGATCTTGTTGAGGCCGTTCGCCAGCAGCAGCACCTTCTCCCGGAACAGCCCCATCTGGCGGTCCCGCTCCGAGTGGTCCCGCTTGAGGGCGTTCATCCCGGCGAGCTGCACGATCGGCGGCGTGCAGGAAAGGGTCGTGTTGATCATCTTTCCGATCGAGTCGATGATCGGCGCGGACGAGACCGCAAACCCCAGCCGCCAGCCGCTCATGCTGTAGGACTTGCTGAAGGTGTAGGCCGCCACGCAGTGATCCATCATCCCCGGCTGTTCCAGCAACGAGCGATGCCGCCCCTTCCAGACCATGTGGCAGTACGGCTCGTCGCTGAAGACGGCCACGTTCGTTCCGCGGACGAGGTTCGCGATCTCGACGAGGTCCTGTTCGGTCGTCACGCCGCCGGTCGGGTTGTGGGGGGAGTTGAGGAAGATGGCCCGCGGGTTCTTGGCCGTCTTGAGGAAGGACTCGATGTCCTTGATCGACGGGCGAAACTCATTCTCCTGCTTGAGGGCGCTGTAGACGATGTTCGCCGACCGCCGCAGGATGTTCGGGACGTAGGTCGGGAAATAGGGGCTGAAGACGAGGACGCTGTCGCCCGGATCGAGGAAGGCTTCGCAGAAGTACTGTTCGAAGACCTTGGCGCCAGGGGCGACGACGATGTTCTCGGCCTTCGCCGGGATGTTGAACTCTTTCTGGACGAACTCCGCGGCGGCGGCCCGGAATTCGGGGAGGCCGGGGGACGGGCAGTAGTGTGTCTGGTTGGCCTGGATGGCTTCGATGCCGGAAGACTTGGCGGAGGGGGTGCTTTCGAAGGGGCTGTCACCGATTTCCAGTTCGACGACGTCCTTCCCCTGGGCCTTGAGGGCCTTGGCGATGGCGAGGACGCTGAAGGCGGTCTCGACGGTGAGGGACTTGGCGAATGAGCTGAGTGGAGCACCCACGGCGCAATCTCTTCTTCGATGTTGGAGAGGAAAGCTGGGGCTGAGGCCCGAGCGAGGCGAGTCTATCGGGGCTGGCTTGGCCCGTCGAACGAGCGGACCGCCTCCTCGCCGGCAGAGCGGTGGTAGCTCAAACCCGACGTGCCACGGCAGCTTGGGGTCAAGGGGGTCTCACCCCCTTGCCGCCGGAGGCACTTCCATGAGGAACCGTTGTAAGCAACGGACGCCCCCTTGGTGGAACCAGCGTTGCGGACTCACCGCTTGTATCGGAATCCCCGCGGGTTGGTGAGGGGGCATACGGCACGTTGTCCGCGCTTGGATACGCCCTCCTTCAGAGATCTCTCGACGGCCAGGCCTCCGGCGGGCAAAGGGGCGTTGCCCCTCTGCACTCCCCACCAGAGTGCCCCTGGACCCGGTGATCGGCGGCGTTCAGAAGCAGCAGCTACTTCTCGATCGGCTCGTTCGCCTCCGTCCAACCCCGCCAACCACTATCCATCGAGATCACGTTCGTATAACCCATCTTCTGAATACTGTCCGCCGCCAGCGCCGACCGGAACCCACCACCGCAATAGAGCACCAGCGGCGTCGACGAGTCCGGAATCTTCTCCTCAATGTCCCGCTCGATCACCCCCTTGCCGAGATGAATCGCACCCGGAATATGCCCCTTCGCATACTCGCTCTCCTCCCGCACATCGACCAGCACAAACTTCTCCCCCGCCGCCCGCCGCGCCTTCATGTCCGGAATCGTGCACTCGCGGACGCGGCTCTTGGCGTCGTTCACAATGTTGAGAAAACCGGGGGCGTGCTGCTTGGCCATGATCGAACAATCTCCTCGGAAACAACGGGTCCGCTGGATCCTACGAAGTTCCGGGAAGCCCCGCGAATGTCTCCCGCCGAAGGCCGCTCGCCCCGGCTCAGGCGAGGATCTCGCGAATGGGATGCCCGTAATCCAGCTCCAGGCGCTTCTGCCCGGGGATCTCCAGAAGCCGCGGATCCAGGCCGAGCTGATGGAGCAGCGTGGCATGAATATCGGTCACATAGTGCCGGTTCTCCACCGCATGGAAGCCGATCTCATCCGTCGCGCCGTGGACCACTCCGCCCTTGATCCCGCCCCCTGCCATCCAGACGCTGAATCCGTAGGGATGGTGGTCGCGGCCGTCCGACTTCTCCGCCCCTGGCGTCCGGCCGAACTCCGTCGCCCACACCACAAGCGTCTCATCCAGGAGGCCACGCCGCTTCAGGTCAGTCAGTAGGCCCGCGATCGGCTTGTCGACCGCCGCGGAGCGCGTGCTGTGATTCTTCAGCAGCTGCGTGTGCGCGTCCCAGCCGTCGTCATAGATCTGGACGAACCGCGTTCCCCGCTCGACCAGCCGCCGTGCGGCGAGACTGTGCCGCGCCGCCTCCCGGCAGGCGGGATCGTCGAGCCCGTACAGGGCCTGTGTCTCCGCGGTCTCGTCTTCGAGCCGGACCACCTCGGGGACCGACATCTGCATCCGGAACGCGAGCTCATAACTCTTGATCCGGGCTCGCATGGCCGGATCGTCGGGGTAGTCGACTCCGGCGAGCGAGTTCAGCTCCCCGAGGAGATCGAGCTGCTGCCGGCGCTCCGTGACGAAGACATCCCCCCCGGGAGTGCCGAACGGAAGAGGCCGGTTGGGATCGAGCGCGAGCGAGCACGCCGAGTGCTCCGGTCCCAGGTAGCTGCCGTCATGGGCGCCGCTCCCTCCGCAGCAGTCCCCAGGCCCCTTCCCCAGGACCACGAACTGCGGCAGGTTGTCGTTGAGTGAGCCGAGCCCGTAGTGCACCCACGATCCGATCGACGGAAAGAACCCGTCGAAGATGTGACGTCCGGTGTGGAACTGGAGCTGCGCGGCGTGATCGTTGTCCGTCGTCCACATCGAGCGGACCACCGCGATGTCGTCGACGCATCCGCCGACGTGCGGCCACCAGTCGCTGACCCAGGTGCCGGATTCCCCCCGCTGCCGGAACCCGATCTGCAGCGGGTAGAGCTGCGCCATCAGGGCCCGCGGCGTCCCGGAGAAATCGCGGACGTTCTTGCGATAGTGCGGAGAGTCGAGGACCGCGCTCTTGTAGGGGGACTCTTCGATCGTCTTGCCGGCGTATTTGTTGACCGCGGGCTTGTAGTCAAAGCTCTCCAGGTGGCTCGTTCCACCGAGCATGAAATACCAGATGACGCTCTTCGCCCGAGGAGCCAGGGACGGCAACGCCTCACTCAGCGCCGGCTGCGCTCCGCGGACCAGGCCGTCGCGCTGCAGCAGTGATCCAAGCGCCAGCCCCGTGAGCCCCATGCCGACGTCGGACAGAAAGGTCCGCCGCCCGCGCCCGGTCCCGGTGTGGGCGGCGGTCGGTCTGGAGGGAGCTGGGTCGATCGGCTGAAGCATTGTCTTCTCCCGTCGCACAGTGATCGCAGGTCAGCGAACGGTGACGAAGTCGTTGTGATTGAACAGGACGTGAACCAGGTTCTCGCGCGCTCGCTGCCCGGGGGCAGCCGCTGGTGGGCGGCGGCCGGCCGCCGCGGCGGGGAACCGCGGCTCGCCTTCCTGCGTCAGCAGGACCTGGTTCTTCTCGAGAAACACGAGACAGGCCCGCACTTCCCGTTCGTCGGGAGGGCGGGACAGGATCTGTTCGAAGGCCGCGGCGATGAACGTCCGGCGCGCCGGCTCGTCGTCCGCGCTTCCCGGCGGAGCGGACAGGCGTTCCGCGAGGACCCGCGCCGCTTCCAGGGCCAGGGGGCTGTTCATCATCGCGAGCGCCTGGTGCGGAACGACACTCTCCTGGCGACGGTAGCAGGCGTTCGGATCGGCGACGTCGAACGTCTCCAGGAGCGCCATCTTCTCATTGGGGGTCAGGCGGAAATACAGGCTCCGCCGGAAGGTCGTCTCCCCTTCGGACTCGGGGATCTCGGGGCCTCCGCGGGTCGGCAGCAGGAGTCCGGCGCTCGAGAGCACGGAGTCGCGGACCACTTCCGCCTCCATCCGCCGGGAGTTCATCCGCCACAACAGCCGGTTCGACGGGTCCGCCCCGTTCGGATCCCCCTCCGCGCTCCAGGCGGTCGCGGCGACCGTCGACGAGCTCTGCCGGTAGGCGGCCGAGAGGACGATCATGCGGTGCAGCGGCTTCATGCTCCATCCCTGCTCGACCAGCTCCGTCGCCAGCCAGTCCAGCAGTTCCGGATGGGTGGGACGGTCTCCGTTGAGTCCGAAGTTGGCGACGCTGGGGACGAGTGCCTGTCCGAAGTGGCGGAGCCAGATGTGGTTCACCGCGACGCGAGCGGTCCGTGGATTGTCGCGCCGGGTGATCCACCGGGCGAGCGCGAGGCGGCGTCCCGTGCTCGTGACCGGATAGATGTCGCCCAGCGGGCTGTAGGTCTCCCCCGGAGCGTCGAAGGCCGCGCGAGCCATCCTCAGCGTCTCCTCAGCCTGTGCGACTTTCTTCCTGGCGTCGTCAACGGCGGAGGCAGCCGCGGACGGAGACGACTGGAGCAGGGCGAGGGCCATGGACGCCTGCCGCTCCGCTTCGACTGCCTTTTCCACCGCGCCCCTTTTCTCGGCCCGGGCGGCGGCAGCGGCCAGGGAATGGCAGGTCTCGGCCGGGGCGCCTTCGTACTTCGCCCGTTCCGCATTGAGGCGAGCCTGGAGAGAACTAGCGTCCGCGCGGGCGATCGATTCCCGCTGAAGCGCCAATTCGCGTTCCGCCTTCGCGGACTCAGCCGCCCGCAGCAGGTCCTCCCGTGTCGGAGCGAGTGCCGAGAGCTCGACATCCAGGAACTCGGCCGCGCCGCTGTGGACCCACAGGGCGAACTGGCCGTCGCGACGGGGAACGGGCATGACGTATTCGAGCTTCGCTTCGCCGTTGACGCGAATCGAGAGCGACTGCCCCCGAGCCATGACTTCGACGACGACCTCATCCCCGACAGCGATCGGGGTCCGGACAATTCCGGCGGCAGGGTAATCCTGCTTTCCTCCCACACGATGGAAGGCCTGAACCGTGGAGGCCTGGTCGTTCGCGCTCGTGTAGACGTCCTGCGAGTCCCCGGCACCAGCCCGATCGAAACTGAAGCCGACTGACCGATACTGCCCACCCGGCAACGTTCGATAGCGGACCCGCGCGCGGAAGTCGCGGGGATGTTGCCCAGCGGCGACCAGCGTGGCAAAGTTTCCGAACGACTTCTCCGTCAGCCGGCCGTCCATCCACCGCCAGTCCCCAGACACGACCTTCCAGACCTCCGGCCGCGGCCCGGCGAACCCGTCCGACAGGAAGGGTCCGACGCGTCGCGGCGCGTCCTCGGGGGTCCACGCTGCCAGCGCAGCGCCCGCGCGATCCGCGTCCCGCTGCGCCGCGTCCACCGCCAAGTGAGCTTGCCGCACCTTCTCGTCCGCGGCGGCGATCAGCCCTTCCGCGATCTCCGGACGGAGTTGCGGATAGAACGCGGCGGGTGGCAGGGGGACGGCGGCGATCGGGAAACCCCCTCCGCCGAGCGCTGCCGGAACATCGGGTGTGAGGGGCCGCCCCTCGTCCGGCGAGCGGGAATCGCCGCGCTGGAAGAGGTAGGTCGGCACATCGAGTGTTTTGTCAAAGACGCGCGCGACCCCTTCCGTCAGCACCGGCCCGAGCGTGGCGTCCTTCTCCGTCGGAGTCCCGGCCCGAAGCGGATCGGTCCGGACGTCGTGCGGCTCGAAGAAGGCCCGGAACCGGTAGTACTCCTCCTGTGTGATCGGATCGAATTTGTGGTCGTGGCAGCGGGCGCACTTGAACGTCAACCCGAGGAACGCCTGCCCCGTCTGCTCGACCGTGTCGAACATCCACACGTTCCGGTCGAACTTGTACCAGTTCCGCCCGAGGAACCCCGTGGCCCGGTGGACCGAAGGGTCGAGCGGAGCGAGTTCATCCCCGGCCAGCATCTCGACGAGCATCCGGTCATACGGGCGATCCGCGTTGAGCGACTCGACGATCCAGTCCCGCCATCGCCAGATAGGCCTCTGGCTGTACCGGATCTCATTCCCCCCGCGGCTGCCGTACCAGTCGCTATACCGCCAGACATCCATCCAGTGTCGTCCCCACCGCTCGCCGTATTCGGGGCGCTCCAGCAGCCCGTCGACCACCCGCTCCTCCGCATCCGGCCTGGCATCCGCGAGGAATGCCTGAAGCTCCTCGCGGGTCGGAGGGAGGCCGATCAGGTCGAGAGAGACCCGGCGAAGCCACACTTCGCGAGGCGCCGCGACACGTGGAGCCAGGCCGCGCTGCTCGAGGGCGTAAGCGATCCAGGCGTCGATCGGCGTTCGCCCCCATTCCGAATGCTGGATCGGCGGGAGGGAACTCCGGACGGGAGGCTGATAGGACCAGTACGTGCGGGGGTCGGAGGGGACGCGTTCCTCCGGCGGCATGGCGGCCCCCTGCTCGATCCACCGCCGGATGAGTTCGAGCTGCGAGGGACTGAACGCCTCCCCCTCTCCCGCAGGGGGCATCCGGGACGCGCCGTCGGCCGAAGAGTCGCTGATCCGATTCCAGAGTGGGCTGGCCGCAGGGTCGCCGGGAACGACCGCCGCGCCGCTGTCGCCGCCGGACCGGATCAGCTGGGACGCATCGAGCCGAAGGGCGGCCTGTTGCTTGAGCGCCCCGTGGCAGGCGAAGCACTTGGCGGCCAGGAGCGGCTGGACGTCGCGGGCGTAATCCACGACCTCCCCGAATGCCACTCCGGGCAATAGGAGAAGACACAGTCCGAGCGCGATTCGGGACCGGTGGCGCAAGGAACTCACCCAAGGCGGACCAGACGGATCAACACGAACGCATGGGTCAGGCTAATGGCAAGTCGGGCCGAAGGAAAGCGACCTTCCGAGCCGGAACGGCTCGAATTCCGAAGGCTCATCCCCTGCGAGACGATGCCGGGCGGCCCGGCCGATACAATCGCGCCGCTCAAGTGTGACGGACTTTTGACTCATCGATCTCGAGCGAATCGATCTCCTTGAAAGTCTCTGATGGGAACCCTCTGTCTGGTGATCTCCGTGGCGACCGCAATCCTCGCCGGCCAGTCCGCAGCCGAAGACCCGATCCGGCCTCCTGCGATCACGGTCGAAAACGTGCCGGTGATTCCCCCCGAGCTCCGCGAGCGACTGGAGCAGTATCAAGCGGTCCGCTCCGCGGCGTTCCGGGGCTGGGCCCCGGACGGCAAGGGGATGCTGATCGCCACCCGGTTCGCCAACACGACGCAGCTCCACCGCGTCTACGAACCGGGGGGCCGCCGCGAACAGGTCACCTTCTACGGCGAGCCGGTCGACGGCCGCTTCCGCCGCGGCGACACCACCGAGCTCGTCCTCGATGTCGGCACCGGCGGCAACGAGAATTTCCAGATCCTCCGCCACGACCTCGACACCGGACGCCACGACCGCCTGACCGACGGCAAGTCGCGGAACATCCGCGGCCCGATGGCGGACGACGGCTCGTTCCTGCTCTTCACGAGCAACCAGCGGAACGGCCGGGACATGGACCTGTACCGGCTCCCGCTGGTTGAGGCCTCGTCCCCCGAGCTGGTGATGCCGGTCGAGAACCAGCAGTGGAACCCGACCGACATCAGCTCCGACGGCGGGACCGCCCTGCTCGTCCGGTATGTGTCGATCAACGAGACCTATCCCGCCCTGCTCGACCTGAAGACAGGCAAGCGGACCGATCTTCCCACGCCCCCGCCCGACAAGGCGGGGGGGAAGGTCGCCGTCAGCGAGCTCCATTTCGCCGCGGACGGCCAGTCGCTCCTGATGGCCACCGATGCCGTCGGCGAGTTTCAGCGGCTCTTCCGGTACGACCTCAAGACCAAAGAGTTCCGGGATCTGTCGAAGGAGATTCCGTGGGACATCGAGTCGGTCGCGGTCGATCCGAAGTCGGGCCAGGTCGCGGTCACGACGAACGAAGATGGCGCCAGCTCACTGTTTCTTCTGAAGGGGGACCGCCTGGAGAAGGTCGAAGTTCCCCTGGGGCTCGTCGGCTCGCTCGAGTTCTCCCCGGACGGAAAGCATCTCGGCCTGACGCTGGCCCGCGCCAAGGCTCCGGCGGACGCTTACTCGCTGGAACTCGCCACGAGGGCGCTGACCCGGTGGACCTACAGCGAAGTCGGCGGGCTGAATCCGGAGACGTTCATCGAGCCGACCCGGGTGAGGTTCCCCTCGTTCGACGAGCGGAAGATCCCTGCCTTCGTTTTCACTCCGAAGAACGCCTCGAAGGAGCATCCCGTTCCCGTCCTGATCTCGATCCACGGCGGGCCCGAAAGTCAGTCTCGCGCGAGCTTCTCGGGACTCGATCAGTTTTATCTCAACGAGCTGGGGATCGCGGTGATCTACCCGAACGTCCGGGGCTCGGCCGGCTACGGCAAGACCTATGTCGCTCTCGACAACGCGGAGAAACGGGAGGACAGCGTGCGAGATATCGGCGCGCTGCTCGACTGGATCGCCACGCAGCCGCAGTTCGATTCGAAGCGGGTCATCGTCTACGGGGGGTCGTACGGCGGGTATATGGTCCTGGCTTCGCTCGTCCATTACAGCGACCGTCTCCGGGGAGGGATCGACGTGGTGGGGATTGCGAGCTTTCGGACGTTCCTCGAAACGACAAGCGCTTACCGCCGCGACCTCCGTCGGGCGGAGTACGGCGACGATCGCGATCCGAAGATGGCCGCCGTCTTCGAGAGGATCGATCCTCTGAACAATGCCCACAGGATCAAGACCGCCCTGATGGTGGTTCACGGCAAGAACGACCCGCGGGTGCCGTTCTCGGAGGCGGAGCAGATCGCCCCCAAGGTCCGGGCGAATGGCCAAACGGTGTGGACGCTGTACGCCGACAATGAAGGGCACGGCTTTGCCCGAAAGGAGAACCGGGACTATCAGGTCGCAGCGATGACGTTGTTCCTGAAAGAGTTCCTGCTGGCGAAGTAGCGTAACCGGGTCCAGGGGGACCCTGGTGGGGAGTGCAGAGGGGCCTGTTCTGTTTTTCTGGCCCCCTGCCCGCCGGAGGCCTGGCCGTCGGAAACTGTCTGAAGGAGCACATGTCCAAGCGCGGACAGCGTGCCGTATGTCCCCTTACCAACCCGCGGGGATTGCAGAGCCGGCGGTGGGGCCAGAGAGAGTCCTCAACGCCGCTTCCACAAAAGGGACGCCCGGAACGACCTCAGCGTTTGGGGATCGCCCCCTTGCTCTGGAACAGGCACTCGGCGGGGATCCGGAGCTCCCGATCCCCCTTGGGGGGAATCCAGTGGAGGTAGTAGCCCCCCCAGGCGATGGAGTTCACGAAGTCGATCCGGATGGCGTACGGGACGCCCGCCTCAAGGTCGATGAAGGCGGTGTCCGCCTTCTTGTGCTCGTAGGAACCTTCGATCACCGGCTTGCCGTCGATCCAGACCTGCGCCCGGTCGTCGGCCCAGGCGATCAGCTTGTACTGCCCGGTCACCGGCGGCACGAGCACCCCGGTATAGCGGGCGGCCCCCTGGGTCTTGAGGCCGACCGCCGCGGCGCCCCGGTCTCCCCACATCGCCTCCGTTCCACTGACGCGTCCGGTCCCGAACTTTCGCGCGAACTTCCGGTCGAAGTACTCCGCCACGAGGCCCCGCTTGTCCGCTCCGATGCGCTGCGGCTTTCCCTTGGCGGCTTCCTCGTCCAGGAAGAATGCGTCGGTCGGAATCGCGGCCGCGGTCGGGGCGCCGGTCGGCTGCCACATGAGGACCGCCCACGCGGTGGCGGGGCCTTCGAAGAGCTCCATCTGGATCGGAACCGGGACATCCTCGAGCTCGATCGAGGCCTCGCGGAGGTCCGACTTCGCCCGCCAGTCGTCGATGATCTTCTGCCCGCCGATCCAGAGCCGAACGCCGTCGTTCGCCTGGACCAGGAACTTGTAGCGTCCCTTGGCGGGAGGCCTCAGCCAGCCGCTCCAGCGGACCGAGAAGTCGTCGATGGGCGCACTCTCGTGCGGCGCCCCGTGGTCCCAGTAGTGCTCGATATTCGGATCGACCTGTTCCGCGATCTTCTGCTCGAAATTGCGTCCGGCGTAGATCTCCGCCTTGAGTCCGTTCACAAGGGGCTTTTCATCGTCCCCGCTGGCAAGAGCGGCGAACGCCAGACAGACGAGGCCGACCGCCGCGTTGAGAATCCCCCGAACAGACCGCATGTTGCCCCCGTACTTCCTGACGACCGACCGATCGGCGGATGTTCATACACGAAGTCCGCAGAGCCTGCCAAGACCCGGTCCGGTCTTCATCGCCTTTTCGCCGTCCGCTGGCTCTGCCGGCTCCCGAGCACGATGTGGCTCATTCGCGAACACCGGGCGAACGCGGTAGTCTGGTCCCAAAGCGGCTCGGGTTCTGCGGGTGAGGGGCGACATGTTGAACGTCATTGTCTTCCTGGTAGCGGGTCTGTTGGGCCAGGCCCCACCGTCGTCCCCGCCGGCGACCGCCCCCCCCTCAGGACACCAGGGACAGATCACCGTCATCGACCAGGCCGAAGTCCCGGCGCGGGAGATGGGAGTGCTGAAGCGGCTCCATGTGAAAGAAGGGGAGACTGTCGAGGCGGGGCAGCTTCTGGCCGAGCTCGACTCGGTTGATGCCGAGCTCGCGGTGCGGCAGGCGCGGGACGAGCTGGCGATCGCCGACGCCCAGGCCCGGCACGAGATCAAGGTCAAGGTGGCCGAGCTGACGCACGCCGTCGCCGAGGCGGAGCTGAACCGGGCGGTGGAGTCGAACAAGAAGTTCGCAAACGCCGTTTCCGTCACCGAACTCGAGCAGCTCCAGCTCGACCGCGACCGGGCCCGCGCCGGAATCGACGAAGCCCGCTACGAGCTGTCGATCGCCGCCCTGACGGTACGGCTGAAGGCGACGAATCTCGTGGCCGCAGAGCAGGCCTTTGAGAAGCGGAAGATCTACGCCCCGATTCCCGGCCAGGTCGTCACGATCAAGAAGCGCACCGGCGAGTGGATTCAGCCCGGCGAGAAGTTGTTCCAGGTCACCGATTCCAGGCGGGTCCGGGCCGAGTGCCTGCTGAACGCCCGGGAATTCGCCGAGGACCTGACGGACCGTCCGATCCGGGCACTGCTGGCGACAAAGGAGGGAGGGCCCGTCACTTTCGAGGGGCGGATCACGTTCGTCGATCCGGAGATCAATCCGGTGAGCGGCCAGTACCGGATCTGGGCCGAGCTTCCCAATCCTGACGGCCGCCTCCGCCCCGGTCACCGTATCACGCTTCAACTGGCGCCAGCGCCCGCCGCCGCGCCACCTCCCCCCTCAGCCCAATAATCGGCGAGCCCAGGTATTCCTGGCCCCCGGCAATTCCTCTTTCTTTTCTCTGTGTCCCTCTGCGTCCTCTGTGTTTCCGACGCTTCAAGAAGAACTTGAAACACAGAGGACACAGAGAGCGCGGAGAATGAGGGTCTGAGCGCCGATCTGTGTCCCAGCCCTACTGCGGCTTGGAGGAGACGATCACCTTGCTCGGGCGAATGACCCGTTCGTGCAGCGTGTAGCCCCGCTCCGCTTCCTGGAGGACGGTCATCGGCTCGTGGGCCGGCGAGGGGACCTGGGCGATCGCCTCGTGCAGGTTGGGATCGAACGCCGTCCCCGTGCTGACGATCGGCTTGGCCCCGTTCCGCTCGAAGACTTCGTCGATCTGCTTGAGGACCATCGAGACCCCCTGGACGATCGTCCCGGTCTCTCCCGCGGCTGTGGCGGCGTCGACCGCGCGGCGGAGGTTGTCGAGCGCGGGGAGGAGGTCGCGGATCAGGCCGAAGGGGGCGAACTTGCGGTCTTCGTCCCGGTCCTTGTTGACCCGCTTGCGGTAATTCTCAAAGTCCGCCTGCGTCCGCAGGAGCTTGTCGAAGTTCGCGTCGCGCTCGGCGATCACCTGGGCCAGTTCGTTCTCGAGCCCGTCGATCGCGACGTCGGGAGGAGTCTCCACCTGCGAGGCGGAAGAAGGGGCCTGATCCTGAGGGTCCGGTTGAGAGGTCGCAGTCATCGATCCAAGCTGATTTGTCGGAGAAGACGGAAGTCCGGCACACGGTTATGCAACCGCTGTGCCGCACGACAATTCCGTCGGTCCTCCGTAGCTTATCCGATCAACGCTCCTGTCTCGACGTCCCAACCTGCCAGATCGGCAGATGCCGGAGGGCTGATGCCCGCACTCAATCCAGCAGAGGATGCTGCGAGCCGACCGCCCTAGCAGAGGCCGCGCGTGGCTCGGAGGCCGCTGGTTCCGGAGCAGCGGGAGTCTCCGCGGCAAGGGGATTGAGGCGACTCCGTCCCTTCGTGGAAGAGGATGCGGTGGGCTGCGTCGCGGCCGGCGCCGGTTCGTCGCTGGCCAGATCGGCCGCCAGTTGCCTCAGCTTTTGAACCTTCAGGTCCTGACTTCGCTGGCGGGCCTCGTCCCCCAGGCGGATCGTTTCCACATGCTCCGCGGTGAGCCCGGGCAGCAGACGCGGAGGAGCGGGAGAGGCTCCGACGACCTCTTCATGCGACGCCTGCTGGATGCCGCTTCTCTGCGGCCCCGGGGTTGAGTGTCGCTGGGCGGATGCACCGACCGGCCTTGTCCCGGGAAGGGCCACGGCACAGGAGCGGGAGTGAACCGTATTCCCGACGTTCGGCATGAAGCGGACACGAAGCTGGCAATCGGCGTGCTCGTTGCCCCGCTTGGTGTAGGGAATGAAGATCTGATAGGCGTTGCCGAAGTTCGTCTCGGTCAGGAACGTATTCCATGCGAGTCCCGGGAAGTCGAACTGGTGGATCGGCTTCGAGGGGTCTCCGTCGGGACCGTTCTGGTCAAAGACGTAGATCCGGATGTCGCCATCGACCTTGGCGGGAGACTTCTGGCCGGCGGTGAAGAACAGGACCTGTCCACGAAAACCTCGACAGGGCATTCCGTCCAGACCCGTCCCCTCCGCCGCCTCCCAGAGGCACATGACGTCGATCACGGGATGCCGTTCGTCGGCGACGATTTCCGGCTTGAACATCCGCGAGACATTGAGCGCCGTGCATCCCGAGGTCAGGACGATCAGCGACAGGATTCCGGTGACGGTACGTGTCATGGCGGCACTGGTGGAAGGAACCGTGCGGAGCGGAGCCCCGCAGAAATCAGGATCACACGTCATCGACGGCCGCTCCGACGGGAGCGGCCGGGGAGGCACGCTCTACTCGATGACACCGATGCCGGGACCTTCCGGGTTCGGCGGCGTCGGCGTCGGGCGAGCGGGGTAGACCGACTGGGGCCGCGGAATCGGACGGGGCTCCACGGGGATGTGGGCGTCGTCCGGGAATCCCGCCGGAGGGGCGGGGACCGGCATCGGGGCCTGCTGGAATTCCATCGTCGGATCGATCGGGCCGAACGTCTCGGCGGGAGTCGTGAACAGCGGGCCCTGGATCGCTTCGGCTTCGTCAACCAGGAAGTGCAGCCGCTCCGCCTCGACCTGCTTGATGAACTCCATGTCCTCGCTGCAGTGGATGATGCGGGGGGTCAGGAAGATCAGGAGCTCGGTCCGGCGATTGTTGACGAAGTCGTACCGGAATGCCTGGCCGAGGATCGGCACGTCGGCCAGCCAGGGAACCTTGCGGGACACGACTTCTTCGCTGGAGGTGATCATCCCACCGACGACGATCGTCTGGCCGTCAGGAACTTTCACCGTGGTGCGGGCGGTCGTGATGTCCTTGATCGGCGACGTGATCGTGTTGCCGGTCGTCGGGTCGACGTAGATCGGAACTCCCGCCGCCCCGGTCTGGAAGGCGCTCTTCTCTGCGGCGACCTCCATGACGATCTGTCCCTCCGGGCTGATCCGGGGGGTGACCGTCAGGATGATCCCCGCGTTGTCCTGCGTGACCGTCGGGTTCGCCGTCCCCAGGGCGTTCGTCTGGAATCCGGTCACAATCGGCACCTGCTGGCCGACCTGGATCTGGGCCAGCTGGTTGTCGACCGCCAGGACCTGCGGACGGCTCAGGACGCGGACGTTCCGCTTGGCTGCCAGGGCCCGGATCAGGACGCTGACCGCCTCCGAACTCGCCGACAGGACGAGACCGCCGAACCCGAGGTCCGAGTTCGTCCGGCCGACGGCAAAGTTGCTGAGCCCCTGCGTCCCGACGCGGCCGGAGCCGTTCGACGGGTTGTTCCCCAGCGGCTGGTTGTTGAACAGGAAGCCCGGGGTGGCCGCCTGCGAAATGATCTGCTGCGTCGTCGTCTGGACGCCGTTGGGGGCGGTGCTGGTGCTTTCGAGGAGCTGGATGTTGTCGATGGCGCTCCGCCGGAACAGGATCCGGTCCTGGAACCCGAGCTCGACGCCGAACTCGTCGGTGTTCTCCAGCTCGACCTCGACGAGCAGGGCCTGCATGATGACCTGCGCCGGCTCCTGGTCGAGGTCGCGGGCGATCCGCATGATGTCGTCGTAGTACCGCGGCGTGGCGCTGATGAGCAGGCTGTTGGTCACCGACTCAGCGGTCACGATGACCTCCTGCTCGAGGATCTCGCTCGTGCTGATCCGGCCCGGATCGAGCTGGGCGAGATCCCGCTGCGACTGGAGGAACTGGTTGATCGCCAGGGCGACTTGCGAGGCGGGGCTGTTCCGCAGCTTGTAGACCGTGCTCTTGCGGTTGCGGATGTCGCTCAGATCGAGCCGCAGCAGGATCGATTCGACGATCCGCAGCGCCTCCGCGCCCCCGACGGCAATGACGCTGTTCGTGCGGGCGTCGGTCCCGAACTTGAGCGGGATGAGCGTGCTGCTGGGGTCTTCCGCCCCGGCGATCTGCAGGCCGACTCCCTGGTTCTGCTGGTTCTGGTTCCCCTGCTGCTGGTTGGAAGAGAAGATCGACGTCAGCAGCTCGACCGCCGATGCGGCGTCCGAGTTCTTGAGCGTGAAGACCTTGATCTCCGCCACCTGGGCGGCGGGCTGGTCGAGGATCGCGACGAGCTCCTCGATGAAGGGGATGCTCGGCTGCGGCGCGGTGACGATGAGGGTGTTGGTCCGGACGTCGGGATTGAACCGGATGTCCGAGAGCAGCCCTGAGCGGACGAGCTTTTCCGTCGCGTCGCTCTTGGCGAGGAACTCCAGGACGACCGACTTTGAGTCCCGCAGTTCCTGCGGAGCCTGGTTCGCCCCTCCCTGGCCTCCCCCCTGCCCGAACTGGCCGCCCTGCTGGGTGGTGATCTGGGACGGCGGGGAGATCGCCTGCTGGAGAGCGTTCTGCAGGAAGGCGGCCAGCTCGTCGGCGACCGCGTAGTTCAGCTTGATGCGGTGGATGCGGGAGACCGCGTTCGAGTCCGCCCGGTCAATCTTCTTGATCAGGAGGGTGATCTCGCTCAGCTCGTTCGGCTTGGCCTGGACGATGACCGAGTTTGTACGGGCGTCGGCCGTGACGGCGATCTTGGTGCCGAGGCCGACCCGCTCCTCATAGTGGCTCTCGATGAGCGTCACGACCTGGGAGGCGATGGCGTGCTTGAGGCGGAAAATCTCGACTTCCGTCGCCGGGTCGACCGGCTGGTCGAGTTCTTCGATGAGCTGGACCACCCCTTCGAGGAGGATCGGCGGCGCGATCACGAGGACCGCGTTCGGCTTGCTCACCGCGACGACGTTGACCGTCTTCGACTGCTGGGTGCTGGAAGTGCTCCCCTGCTTGATCGTCGTCAGCTTCTCGTAGACTTCGGTCAGGAGCGCGGCGAGCGACTCCGAGTCGACGTGGTTGAGGAACTGCACGTGGATGCCCGGCGTCGTTCCCTGGGCCATCCGCTCGATGGCCTGGATCACGTTCATGACCGCTTCGACATCCTTCTCGTTCCCGCGGATCACGAGGACGTCGAGGTCGCCGACCGACTCGACAATGACCTCACCTTTGAGGTTGCCGAGCAGCTGCTGGACGTCCCCGGCGAGGCCGTTGGCCGGAGCCTCGGGCGCCTTCGGATCGATCGGCATCGGCGCCGGAGCTTCGGGGGCGTTGCTGTCGAGCGGATTGCGGACCGCGGCGGCGGGGTTCTGCCCCTGGCGATTCTGGACGATCCGGTCGAGTTCCGGCTTGAGCTTGTCGGCCACCCCCTTGAGGTTCCCTTCGCCCGCCATGATCTTTGTCGATTCCCCGGCGGCGGGAGTCTGGTCGAGGCGGCCAATGAGGACCGGGACGCTGGCCGCGGTCCGGGCGTCACCGGTGACCCACAGCGAGTTCTTCTCCGTGTCGATCTCGAGCGTGAACCACAGCGGGCCGCGCAGCGTCGTCGCCTTCTCTTCCGCCGGGGCGGGGTGATAGACCCGGATCCCCGGGAGTCCCTTCGGGCCGGCGTCGATCAGCTCGGATCGCGATTCGAACGTCTTGTAGATCTGCCTGGCGATGTCGACCGCGGTCCGCTTCGTCGGCGTCACGGAGACCGACTTCTCTTCGATCGGGTTGGCCGGAACCGGGGTGGCGGGCTGGGCCTGCGCGGCGGGCGGCGCAGGATCGGCCGGCGGCTGGTTCTCCGCGAACTGGGCCTGGACGATCGAACGTCCCGACTGGCCGGCCCGCTCGGCGGCGGAGACCTGGGCGATGCCGGTTCCTTGCGTCCGGGCCGCGACCGGCGCGGCAGCGGGGGTGATCGAGTCGAACCGGCGCTGCGGGCCGGGGGAGGGATCTTCCTTCGGGACGGCCGACACGAGCTGATTCTTGGCGCGTTCCTGCGGATAGACCGGCCGGCGGTATTCCGTGCGGGCCCGTCCCATCTCGATGACCGTCAGGAACTCACCCTTCTCCAGAATCCGGTAACCGAGCGGTTCGAGCTCCCGGTTCAGGACCGCGACCGCTTCCGTCCGGTTCAGCTTTTCGAGCCCCTGCCGCGACCAGCGTCCCGGCGGGACGTCGTGCATGACGAGGGTCGAGCCGGTCTTGGTGGCGACATCCTGGAGGATGTGTGACCAGGTCGCACTGACGTAGTAGAGGCGGACACGGCCGTCCTCACTCGCTTTCCCCTTCTCGTCCGACTGCGCCCCGTGCGGGACGGCGATCGAGTTCCCGACCGGCCTGCCGACGACCTTGGCCTGGTCGACCGACTCGCGGGCGGGAGTCGGGTTCGCCTTCTCGGCCCGCTGGACGTCGACCCGCTTCCAGCGGGCCGGGTCGAGGGCATAGGCCGCCGACTGCAGCGAAGCCAGCAGATACCAGACAACGAGGCAGCACCGGAACATGCGGCCCGAATCGGTGGTTCTGTTCATGCGGGGGGACATAGTTTCTCGCACTGGGTGCGGCCGTGTGAAAAGGCCAAGGGTGCCCGATGTGTCCCCCCGGACGATCCCCGCTCAACGCGGCGATACGCATCGGTACAATCGATGTCATCGGAAAACTTTCCTCAGCCGCTGAACTCAATCCTCCGCGCGCAAAGAAAAAGGGCCGCCGAACTCGTCGGCAGCCCTTGGTAAACTTGAGCCTGAATGAAGTTTTATTCTTCGTCGGCTTCTTTTGCCGAAACGTCCTTGATCGACCGCAGCACGGCCCGATCGACCGCCTCGACCGAGGTGTCGACCGGCGACTTCATGGCGATGTCCTTGAACTCGGCGTTGTCGAGGACCACGTCGACCGCCTTCCGCTCGCGGATCTGGGCGTGCAGGTTCTCGATGAGACCGGTCTTGATCATCCGCGACCGCAGCCGGCGGGGATTCTCGCCGCTCTGCCAGGCCATCATGAAGATCTCGTTTTCGAGCTCTTCGCGGGAGACGTCGATGTTCTCCTCGGTCGCGACGCGGTCGAGGATGAAGTGCTCCTTCAGGTTCTGACGGGTCGTCGTGAGCGACTTCTGCCGCAGCTGGTTCTCACGGGCGGCGATTTCCCGCGTCGTGAAACCGGCCTGCTGCATTTCGAGGATTTCGCGGTTCAGCGCGTTCTCGACCTGCTTCGAGACGAGGTCTTCCGGCAGCTCCCACTTGGCGGAGTCGGTGATCTGCTGGAGCACCTGGCGGCGGCAGGCCTGCCGCTGCTCGTACTTCACCTGCCGCTCGAGGGTCGTGCGGACCTGCGTGCGGAGGGTCTCTTCCGAGTCCGAGCCGAGGCGGGCGAGGATGTCGTCGTCGATCGCCGGGAGCGAGGCCCGCTTGACGGACAGCACGTGGAACTTGGCCTGGATCGGCTCGCCCCGCATGTTGATGTCCGCGGCTTCGCTGGAGATCTTGAACTCCGCTTCCTTCGTGTCCCCTTCCTTGGCAGCGACCATCAGCTTGTCGAAGCCGGCCAGTTCGGCGTCCGGGAACTGGAGCGTCGGGCGGACGCGGAAGTTCTCGGCGCTGTACTCGTTGACCTGCGTCCCCTTGTGGGAGAAGGTCACGTCGGCCGTGATGTAGTCTTCGAGGGCCGCGGCCCCTTCGACCGGCTCGAGCGTGGCGTACTGCTCGAGGTACTTGTTGAGGTACTGGTTGACTTCGGCGTCGGTGACTTCATGGGTCGGACGCTCGATCTTGAGACCCTTGTAGGTCGGCAGATCGAAGCTCGGCCGGACTTCGACGTCGAACTCGTACTCGAAGTCCCCTTCTTCCGGGATGTCGATCGTGTCGAGGTCGAGGTTCGGCTCGTTGATCGGATCGATGTTCGAGTCTTCGGCGAGCTGCTCCAGGCTCTGCATCAGAACCTGCTGCTTGAGCTGCTCGGAGAGCTCCTTCTTGAAGCGGCGGCGGACCAGCGACTCCGGCACGCGGCCGGCGCGGAAGCCGGGGACCTCGGCGCGGGAGACGTAGTCGCCAAGGATCTTCTCTTCGACGGCGTCGATGGAGCCGCGCTCCACCGAGACGCGGATGTGCTTCTTGCACGGTCCCACGTCCTTCACGTCGATCTTGAGCTGGAGCTTGGCCTGGCCTGCATCAACCGCGACCTGCTCTTCCGCCGTCGGAGTGCTCGTGGATTCCGTCACAGGGCTTTCCTTCAAAGAACTACGGCCAATGACCGCGAGAAGCAGTCAATGGCCGACGGGTAATCGGGTTTCCCACAGGTCTCTAAGTGCGACGGAAATCCTGTGGGACCATGAACAAGAGCGGGTGAAGGGACTCGAACCCTCGACATCCACGATGGCAACGTGGTGCTCTACCAACTGAGCTACACCCGCACAGCGAAAACCGCTGGGCGAGCGGGGATTATGAACGAATCGCGAGTGTCGTCAAGCGAGCATTCGCAGAGATCCAACTCACTGGGAGAAAATGAGATGGACGGATTCGTCGGCGTTGATCCCCGCTATCACCGCAGGAAAGCAAACCTCACGCCCCGGCCGCTTCGTCTCCTCGAAACAGCTGGTATTCCGCGAGAGTCTCAGCGATCGCGAAGCGCGGTCTTCCGGCTGTAGAGATCCTGCTGGTACTGCTGGAAGGAGACCCACTTCGTCTGCGCCGCGGCGATCGAACGCTCCCACTGCGTGATGAGCCGCTTGTCGACCGCTTCCAGTTCCCACGCGAACTTGTGGTCCGCCCGCAGGTGCAGCTCGGAGTCGACCTTCACGCGGAGGGTGACCTGGCTCGGGAGCAGCTTGCGCTTCAGCAGCACCGTGTTGAGGTGGACCCGCGGCTCCGGCATGGTGGAGTGCGGGTGCAGGATCGAGTTCAGCTTCGCCGCCCAGGTGGCGTACGCCAGATATGTCTCGGCACAGGATTCGGACGGCGGAACGATCGCCTGGACTTCGTAGCTCAGGAATTCGCCACCGAGCGACAGCTTTCGCGACGCCGGATCGAATGACTCCTTAAAGGTCGGCATCAGTTGGAACCGGATCGCCGCGCCATGCTCGGCCGCCAGCCGGTCTCCCTTCGTTTCGAGTTCGTCGACGTACTTCTCCGCGGCGATCGTCGCGGACTTCAGGAACTGGTTCAGTTCCTCGAAGGAAACGATCGTCGCCTTCTGGCTCGCTCCCAGGAGGACGAACCGGCTCTGCTGCGGGTCGAGGATCACGACCTCGCCCACCTTCTCCATGAAGTCATAGACCTTCCCGGCGTGGAAGATCGTCAGGCTGTGGCTCATCAGCGTGGGGGTCTCGCCTGGCCGTCCCTCATCGGTGACGGTGGTATAGACTCGCATGTCCTGAGCTAGGAGTTGGCCGGTCAGGGTCGACGCAATCAGGATGACCAGAAGGGCGAGAAGCTGCAGACGGAGCATTGTGACCTCCATGTCACGTTGCACGGGAGACGCCGGGACCGACGGTGCAGATCGGCCGGCGAGACAGTCAGGATGGGCGAAGTGGGGCGGGGTGCTAACAGGCGAGGGCGGGATCGATCTCGCGCAAGTGAACGGGCGCTCCGCCGCGGCGCTCGCTTTCCAGCGCGGCTAAAACGAAGGCGACTTCTTCGACAATGACTTGTTTCGGGACGAGCGGAGTTCCGGTTTCGAATCCGTGAACGAGCGCCCGCAACAGGTTCCGGTAGGCGTTCGTGGCCGACAGGGACAGCGGTACGACGCCGTGTTCGCAGCAAATCACCGCCCCGTAGGCGGTGCAGCCGCGGCGGATACCGCGAACGGTGCCGAGCCGACCGTCTTTCCAGGTTCCGGTGACGACGTCGGCCCCTTCGGTGCTCGCCGCGGTGACTGACTCACAGCCTGCCCCAAGGATGGTGAACAGGACCTCGACGGCATGGATTCCGTAGTGGAACAGGCCGGGATTCATGGGATGGTGCTTTGCCGGACCGTAGCTGACCGCGCCGTGCACGGATCCCCAACGGGCAAGCGATGCCGGCACCGCGAGGAGTTCGTCGCAGAACCGCATTCCCGAGGCATACTGCAGGAGGGCCTGATGCTCGTCGGCGAGCCGCAGGATCTCGCGGGTGTCGGGGGCGGTCAGTGCGAACGGCTTGTCGACGAACGTCGGCTTTCCCGCCTTCAATGCAGGCGTCGCAGACGCGCGGTGGTCTCCGCCGCACAGCGACAGGACCAGGACCGCGTCGCTCCCGGCGATCACCGCCTCCTGCTCCGCGATCTCGACGCCGCACTCTTTCATCAAAGGCGTAAACTGGGCTGCTCGCTCGGGAGCCATCGCGCTCGTTCCAGGTGCCCCCAGGACGACACGGGCCCCGCCGACGAACTGGCCCGGGCTCACGCCGACACCGTTGAGGCGACGGGTGAACTCGACGCAGTGCGAGGAATCGAAGTCGAGGATTCCCAGGCGGAGCATGGAAAGGATTCAAGGAATGGAACCGGAAGACCGGGGGCGTGTCTGTACCCTGCTCCACGCCGGGGGAACAACACGAGTCCCCACCCTCCAGAGTGTCCTCCGGAGCCGTCACGCTCCTCTCCGTGACACGGCAACGACCGCGCCCAGGTGGCAGTCGTTCACGCAACCTTTGATTCGACAGCGTGTTGCGAACCGGCCCCCCTGCCGGAACTGGTCGTCGATCAGTACAGCATTCGGCAGCGGACTTTGTGGAGACTGGTTCCCGTTCGCGGTACATTCATTCGAAGTTCGGCAAAGCCTGCAGGAGGTTGCCCGGTCGCATACCCTGACGACGGCCGCCCCGAACGACGTCCGCCGCGCGAGCGAAAAGGCCCTTGAAGTGAGTTCTGTGACCGCCGCCGCTGCCGCCAATACCACCGCTCCCGCTCCCCACGCTTCTGCGGCGGCCCCGGAGTCCTGCGGGCTCGTCAAGCCGCAGAACGTGATCCTGTTCGGGGCGGAAGATCCGCTGCAGCTCGAGTCCGGGAAGACGTTCGGGCCGGTCCACGTCAATTACGAGACGTACGGGACGCTCTCGCCCGCCAAAGACAATGCAATCTTCATCTGCCACGCCCTGACCGGCGACGCCCACGTCGCCGGCCGCCGCACCGCGGAAGACCGCAAGCCGGGCTGGTGGGACGGATTCGTCGGTCCCGGGAAGGGGATCGACACCAATAAGTACTTCGTCATCTGCGCGAACGTCCTCGGCGGCTGCCAGGGGACGACCGGCCCGAACTCGATCGACCCGCAGACCGGCAAGCAGTACGGGCCGCACTTCCCGTTCATCACGATCGCCGACATCGTCCGGGTCCATAAGTCGCTGGTCGAGTACCTCGGGATCACGAAGCTCCTGGCGGTGGTCGGCGGGAGTCTCGGGGGGATGCAGGTCCTGGAGTGGGCGGCGCGGTATCCCGATTCGCTCGGGGGGGCGGTCGTCCTCGCTTCGGGGGCGAAGCTGAACGCCCAGGGGATCGCGTTCAATGCCGTGGGGCGGCGGGCGATCTACACCGATCCCGCGTTCTGCGAAGGGAACTATTACGACCACGCGGAGAAGCCGCGGTTCGGGCTGGCCCTGGCGCGGATGATCGCCCATATCACGTATCTCTCGGAGCAGTCGATCGAGCTCAAGTTCGGGCGGCGGCTGCAGGACCGTGAGTCGCTGGCGTACGACGTGAAGCAGGAGACCGAGTTCCAGATCGAGAGCTATCTCCATTATCAGGGGAAGCGGTTTGTCGAGCGGTTCGATGCGAACAGCTACATCTGGCTGACTCGGGCGATGGACTATTTCAATCTCGACGCGTCGTACGGGTCGCTGGAGAACGCGCTGGGGCGGTCATCGGCGCGGTTCCTTGTCGTTTCCTATGACACCGACTGGCTGTTTCCGACGTCGCAGAGCCTGGAGATTGTCCGGTCGCTGATTTCGGCCCGGCAACATGTGACGTCGGCGGAGCTGTCGAGTCCGCATGGGCATGACGCGTTCCTGATTGATTCGGAATTGCCGATGCTCGAGGGGTTGGTGGTGCCGTTCCTGGCGCGGGTGCAGGAGGGGATGCGGGATGCCGCGGTCGCGACGGACGGGGCTGTCAGCCAGTAGCTCTAACCGCGTTCTTGCCGGCGCAGCTCTCATAGCTCAAACCCAATGTGCGACGGCTGCTGGGGTCAAGGGGGTCTCACCCCCTTGCCGCCGGAGGCGCTTTCCCGCTGAACCGTGGGAAGCAACGGACGTCCCCTTTGTGGCACCGGCGTTGAGAACTCCCTCAAGGTGGATCGCTTGCTCTGGAATCCCCGCGGGTCGGTGAGGGGGCATACGGCACGTTGTCCGGGCTTGGATACGCCCTCCTCCAGACATCTCTCGACGGCCAGGCCTCCGGCGGGCAAGAGGGCGTTGCCCCCTTGCATCCCCCACCAGGGTCCCCCTGGACCCGGTATGGTCTCCCTTCTTACTCGAAGGTTCTGCCTGCAATCTTCTATCATCAACGGAGTTCGACGCCTCGGAGGATCTCATGCCCCTGTCTGTCACCTGTCCGGAATGCGCCAAAACTCTGCAGATCCGCGACGAAAGCTTCCTGGGCAAAAAGGTCCGCTGCCCCAGCTGCCAGAACGTCATCGTCCTTCGGCTCCCCGGAGAAACGGAAGATGATGACGAAGTCCTGATCGAACTCGTCGATCCGATCACCCCCACTCCCCCGTCCCGCCCGACTCCGGCTCCGACCTCCGCCCCCAAGTCCGCCTCGGCTCCCGCCGCTCCCCCGGTTGCCCCCTCCCCTTCTCCCATTCCCGCAGCCAGACCGGCGGCCCGCCCCGCCCCAGACCCGTTCGGAATCGTGGAGGAAGAAGAAGAGCCCGCCGCCTCCGGTGCCGCCGCCGAACACCTGCGGCGGATGATCGAACAGAAGAAGCGCCGCAGCCGCAACAACGCCGTCCTGATCGTCGGAGTGCTGGGAATCGCGGGCATCGCCGGAGCGATCGCGATCCCGATGCTCAACAGTGCCAAAATGCCGGTCGCGGCCGCGCCCTCCGCGGGGACACCCGCCACGCCGGGCGCTCCGGCCGCCGTTCCCGTCGCCGCCGGCGTCGTCACCGAAGAGGACCTCAACCGGCAACCGGAACTCATGGCCGAGTTCCGGCCGACCAACGGCAAGCCGATCGACCTGCGGATGGTCCCGGACGGCGTCAACTTCCTGATCCACCTCCGCCCCGCGCGGCTGTGGGCCAACGACGAAGCGATGACGGAGCTCCGCTCCTGCCTCACGGAGCCGGTCGTGAAGTGGATCGAAGGAGCGATCCAGCGGAACTGCCGCCGCACGCCCGACCAGATCGACGAGCTGCTCGTCGCCATTGTCCTCGGTCCCACCGGCTCCCCGCCGCAGATCGCGGCCGTCGTCAACCTCGTCGCTCCGGCCAAGCCCTCCGACCTGATCGAAGAGTTCAAGGGGCAGATCGTCAAAGAGGCGGGCAACGCCCGTCTCATCACGAATGGCCAGAACTACTTCGTGGTCTCCGGCCTGCAGCAGTTCGCCATCGGACCGGCCAACGCGGCCACGGAGATCGAAGCGGCCCTCACAGCTCCCAACGAAACGATCCCGGACGGCGTCCTGGAGGTCGTCCGCCAGTCCGACCGGGACCGGCTGTTCACGATCGTCTTCGAGATCGACGACGTCCGCCGGAACGTCGATACGCTCTTCGCCCCTGTGGCGATCAAAGCGATCAACAACGTCCTGGACTGGTTCGGCGAGGACGTTGCAACCGTCGGCTGGTCGGCCCATCTCGGCGACACGTTCCACTCCGAGTTCACGTTCTTTCCCAAGGGGAGCCGCAGCGCGCGGGGGGTTGTGGCGACACCACGGGTGGTGCAGGAGACGTTCCGGATGCAGCTTCCGGACATGCCGCCGCTCCTCGCAGACGCGGTGAAGAAAATGAATCCGCCGACGGCCGGCTTCCGGCAGATCATCGGCCGGTTTCCGGCAATGATGCAGGCGGTCGCGCTGGAGACGGCGGCGACGGTCAACGCCCGGACCGCGCGGCTGACGACGGTCCTCCCGGCGAAGGCGGCGTCGAATCTCGCGCTGGGGACACTGTTGACCTGGGACGAGTCGACCCGGACGAACTTTGCGTCGGCTCCGGCGTATGAGGTGGCCGATGCCAAGCCGGCGCTGCCGGACAAGGTGGAAGATCGGCTCCGCATCCCGATCGACTGCGACGTGACATTCCCGCTGGAGCCGGCGTTTGCTTATCTGCTTGGTGAAGTCGGGGTCGAGGTCTTCGTGGACGGGAACGCGCTGAAGTCGGCGGGGATTACGAAGAACGAAGTCCAGACGCTGAAGCTGGGGAAGGCACCTCCGTTCAAGGCGATCCAGGCGATTCTGAATCGGTCGGACCGGGTCCAGACCTATCCGGAGATCGCGTTGTCGATCGATCAGGCGGCGAAGAAGATCACGGTGACGACGAGGGCGGACGCGGCGGCGAAGGGTTTGCCGATCTTCGACATCCGGGGGATGAAGTAGAGAGCGGAGTACATTCTCCACCGGGTCCAGGGGCACCCTGGTGGGGGATGCAAGGGGGCAACGCCCTCTTGCCCGCCAGAGGCCTGGCCGTCGAGAGATATCTGAAGGAGCACGTATCCAAGCGCGGACACCGTGTCGTATGCCCCCTCACTAACACGCGTGGATTCCAGAGCGAGCGGTCCATTTTGAGGGACTTCTCAACGCCGGCACCACAAAGTGGATGCCCGTTGCTTACCACGGTTTCTTATCGGAGTGCCTCCGGCGACAAGGGGGCGTGGCCCACTTTATCCCAGCGGCCGTAGCGCGATGGGTTCGAGGTAGCAGCGCCGCGCCGGCAAGGACGTCCTATCGTTTCGGATTCTCATACCAGACGACGTTCTTGCTGAGCTGCCCCGCCAGCAGGATGTCCAGGTCCCCGTCCACATCCATGTCGACCGCCCGCAGATCATAGGCGCACTGATCGCGGTCCAGGACGTGCCTCCGGAACTGCCCGGTCCCGTCGTTCTCAAACCACGCCGCGATCTTGCTCTCATACGCGCACGTCGCCGCGTCCACATCGCCATCCAGGTCCAGGTCGACCACCGCGAGACAGTGAGGCGAGCGCAGTTCCGTGTCGAACTCATGAGCCCGCCACCCGGGCGCCTCGTACCACACCAGTCCCACGCCGTGTCCGCGGCTCGCCAGGATGTCGACCTTGCCATCCCCGTTGACGTCCGCGGGATGAAGGTTGGTCGCCCCAGGCTGATTGGCGGCGACCATGGTCTTCTTCCAGCCCCGCTGCATCGGGTCGCGCGGCTGCTCCCAGAACGCGAACCACTCCCCCGTCCCCGGCACCGCCTGCGGGCCCCCCTTGGCCGCGGTGAAGATTTCCTTGCGGCGATCGCCCGTGACATCGCCAAGCCCCAGGTAGTGGCTCAGCCCCGGTGCATCGCCGTCCGCCGCGATCGTCCGCTCCCAACGCTCCGCCGTCCGCGGATCGGCCGGGACGCGGAACCACGCGACCGAGTTCGCAAACGGCGGCTTCGGCTGTCCGGAGTTCGCGATCAGATCGAGCCGGCCGTCGCCGTCGACGTCCCCCACCAGAACGCCATGAATGCCGTGGATCTGATCATCGACCGTTCGAGACTTCCACGAACCCGCCGGGGCCCCGCCCGGATTCTCCAGCCAGAAGATCAGTCCGGGATCGTACCGGGCTCCGATATAGTCCGGGTCGCCGTCTCGGTCGATATCGAAGGTCTCGCTGTGGATCGCTCCATGGTCGGGGGTCTCGTCGACGATCGTCTCCCGCCAGTCAGGAGCGACCAGCAGCCGCGTCTTTCCGGCGGCATTGAAGATCACGTCGACCTTCCCGTCGCCGGTGTAATCGGCGGCGACAACCGTGGTGTTGTGCAGTCCTTCGTGAACGACGTGCTTCTTCCAGGCCTCGTCGGCGCGGCTGACCGACAGGCCGGTCAGCGCGAAGGCGACCAGCGTGGGCGTCCGCAGATTGCGGAAGAGAAGAGAAAGAGCAGCGCGCGGGGGCATGCGGTGAATCCTGTCGTGGCCGGTCGACGTTCGAGCGCGATTCTGCGCCATCGCTCGCCGCTTCGCAAACGCCGCGGCTTCGTTCGCCCCGTCAACGGAACCCTAGCGGCCCGCCGGGCAGCCCCTGTTGCCCTCTCGGCGTCCGGCCCCCTATCCTTGCGATTGGTAGTTCGCCTGCTTGGGAAGACGACATGGGGCTTGATGATCGGGATTACGCGCGGGACATGGGTCGAGGAGGGTGGTCCAGCCCCCGCTCCGACAGCCTCTTCTCCACGGCGGTCAAGACGCTGATCGTCGCCAACGTCATCGTTTACGTCATGCAGCTCCTGACGGCCCAGCATGACCCGCTGTCGCGGTGGTTCGCGCTCGATCCCATGTCCGTCCTGTACGGCCAGATCTGGCGCCTGACGACTTACGACTTCCTCCACGACATGGGGGGGCCCTGGCACATCTTCTGGAACATGTACGTCCTCTGGATGGCAGGGAACCACCTGGAAGAGGGGGTCCTGGGACGACGGGAGTTCTTTGGATTCTACCTCGCCGCGGGAGTCGTCTCCGGGCTGTGCTACTGCCTGTGGGAACTGGCGTCGGGCCATCCGCACTCGGCGATCGGCGCCTCGGGAGCCGTCTCGGCGGTCATGCTCTTTTACGCGCTCCGTTTCCCGGACCACATCTGGCGGATCTTCTACATCATCCCGGTTCCGGTGATCGCGATCGTGTTCATCAACCTCATCGTCGACCTGCACCCCGTCCTGCTCCAGCTCGGCGGAATGCGGGGCGGCGACGGCGTGGCCCACGTGGCGCACCTGGGAGGGATGGCGTTCGGCTACTTCTGCCATCGGACCGATTTCCGGGTCACGTCGATGCTCGACCACTTCCATCCGTTGCGGTCGCTCGAGCGATGGAAGACGCGGCGACGCTTCCGCGTGGTGCGCGACGAGGAGGCCCCCGCCCCCCGCGCCGCCAAGGACTTCGACGCCGAGGTCGACCGGGTCCTGGCCAAGGTCCATGCCAGCGGTCAGGAGAGCCTGACGGAGGCGGAACGGCAGATCCTCACGGACGCGAGCCGCCGTTACCGCAAGTCCTAGGCCCTCGGACCGTCGTGACGGCCTCAGCCGATTCGCCGACCGCCCACCAGTCCGAAGCGCCGGCGAGGGACGTTCCTCCTGCCGCGCTGGCTGCTCCAACGATGCAGCCCGCCCGGCTCCCATCCCCCCTTCCTCGTTCCGATGACCAACCTTCGTCTTACACTCTCCTACGACGGAACCGACTTCGCGGGATGGCAGGTGCAGCCCAATCAGCGGACGGTCCAGGACGAGGTCGAAAAGGGAATCGAAAACCTGACCGGGGAGCGGGTCCGCGTGATGTGCGCCGGGCGGACCGACGCCGGCGTCCACGCCCTCTCGCAAGTGATCAACTTCCGGACAACGTCGTCGATTCCGCCCGAAAAGTGGCGCCCCGCGCTTCAGACGCGGCTTCCCCCGGACATCGTGATCCGCAGCGCCGAAGGGGTCCCCGACGACTTCCACGCGACGTATTCCGCCAAGAGCAAGCGGTATCGCTACCTGATTCTCAACAGCCGCGTCGACGATCCCTTTCTGCGGCGATTCGCCTGGCGGCTCGGCTACCGGCTCAACGTTTCCGACATGCACCGGGCGGCGCAGGTCCTGGTCGGAACGCATGACTTCCGCAGTTTCGAATCGAACTGGCCCAACAAGGCGTCCAGCGTCCGTTCGGTCTACGACGTCGCCGTCCGTCGGATCCGGCAGCATGACCTTTTCCTGCCGAAGGCCCTGTTGACGCCCGGGGGAGCGGAGGAGGCGCCGGATGAGCCGCTGGTTTGCGTGGAGATCGAGGCCAACGGCTTTCTCTACAACATGGTCCGGTCGATCGTCGGGACGCTGGTCAACATCGGCCGCGGGACTTGGCCCGTCGAGTCGATGAAGCGGATCCTGGAGTCAATGCACCGCCTGCACGCCGGGGACACGTCGCCGGCCCAGGGGCTGTTTATGGCGACGGCCAATTACGACCGCGACATGGGAGGGGAACCGGGCGTCCCGGACGAAGGGGACGGGACGGAGGAGTAAGCGACATCCCCTCGTTGGCGTTTACGCTTCAGCGTGGCTCGCCGGACTCGCTCGATTGTAAGGCATCCCAGCGGCCAGCCTGAACGTGGAACTCCAACAAACTGCCGGTCCCAGCAGAGGACTGCTCGCTTAAACCCAACGTGCCACGGCAGCCTGGGGTCAAGGGGGCCACGCCCCCTTGCCGCCGGAGGCGCTTCCATGAGGAACCGTGGGAAACAACGGGCGCCCGCTTTGTGGAACCGGCAGTGAGGACTCCCTCAATCTACACCGCTCGCTGTGAAATCCCTGCGGGTTGGTGAGGGGGCATACGGCACGGTGTCCGCGTTTGGATGCTCACTCCTTCAGACAGTTGTCGACGGCCAGGCCTCCGGCGGGCAAAGGGGCGTTGCCCCTCTGCACTCCCCACCAGGGTGCCCCTGGACCCCGGTGGCCCGTATCTGGCGACCACCAATCAGCGAATGCGCCCACCGGGGAGGGACTCTGCGCCAACAGTCCCCCTAAAAGCAGGAAGACCCAGCCTCCCGAGGTGGTCGCACAGACCTCGAGAGACTGGGTCAATCCTTCGTGCATCATGCACGCACCAACACCGAAGTTCCCAACTTCGGTCGCCAGGGAGATCACGCTTCCACTGAGGTTTCGTTCCGGGCTCGACTCCGGGACAGCCATTTCAGTGGAAGTGTTTCGTTGTCTCCTTTGATTCGGCTTCGGAGTGGAAGACTCGCAAAGCCGCAGAGTGTGTCTTGTTGACCTCGTCCCGCTCGGGAGGAGGGGAGGACCCAGCCCCCCGAGGTGGTCGCACGGACCTCGAGGGACTGGGCCAATCCTCAGTGCGTCTTGCACTTACCAACACCGGAGTTCCCAACTCCAGTCGCCAGGGAGAGACTTTTCGCTCGGCTCGGTTCGGCTCAGTTGTAGTGGTAAGCCGATTCGCCGTGCTCGTTGATATCCAGACCTTCTTCTTCGGTCGTTTCGCTGACCGTGAAGCCGATCGTCTTGTGGATCAGGAGACCGAGGATGATCGTCAGGACGAAGGCGTAGACGCCGGTCGAGACGAGGCCGATGGCCTGCAGCTTGACCTGCTCCATGCCGCCCATCACCGGACGAACCGCGAAGTAACCAACCAGGAGAGCACCGAGGGCTCCACCGACACCGTGGACGCCGACGACGTCCAGCGAGTCGTCGTATCCAAGCTTCGGCTTGGCCTGAACCGCGAGGAAGCAGACGAGACCGCCGATCAGACCGATCACCAGGGCACCGCCCGGGCTGACGTGGCCGGCACAGGGGGTGATCACGACGAGGCCCGCCACCATTCCCGACGCGACGCCGAGGGCGGTCGGCTTACCAACCTTGAGCCATTCGGCGAACATCCAGGAGCCCGTCGCGGCACTGCCGGCGATGGCGGTTGTGGCGAAGGCCATCACGGAGACGGCACCGGCGACCGGCAGGAAGTCCTTGCCGACGGCGATGGCCGAACCGGCGTTGAATCCAAACCAGCCCACCATCAGCATGCCGGCCCCCATCAGGGTCCAGCCAACGCTATGCGGAACGAACTGCGGACCGGGGTAGCCCCGACGCTTCGGAAGAATCAGGATCAGGGCGAGAGCGGAGACACCGGCGAGGACGTGGACGACCGTACCACCGGCGAAGTCCATGACACCCTTCTGGAACAGCCAGCCGTTGACGTTCCACACCCAGTGGGCCACCGGGTTGTAGACGATCGTGGCCCACAGGACGGTGAAGAGACACCACGCACTGAACTTCACGCGTTCGGCCACGGCACCGACGATCAGGGCCGGGGTGATGATGGCGAACATCATCTGGAACATCGCGAACATCAGCTCGGGAATCCCGACCGGAACCGAGCCGACCGTGTCACCGCTGGTGAGCTGGCGACCGTAGGTATCGTCGAACTTCATCGGATCCGTCGGCGTGAAAGCCTTCAGGAAGACGAGCCCCGGCTCCCAGGCCAGGTAGCTCAGCTTCGGCTTGTCGGTGCCGTCGTCATTCTTTCCGGCATCGGACGTGATGACGGAGTTCACGGAGAAGGCCATGTTGTAGCCGTAGGCCACCCACTCAATTGCGATGAGCGGGACGCAGACCATGACGACCATGAACATGTTGAGCAGGTTCTTCGAGCGGACCATCCCGCCGTAGAACAGGGCGAGGCCCGGCATCATGAAGAACACGAGGGCCGCACTGACCATGATCCACGCGGTCGAACCGGTGTCATAGGCCGGAGCGGCGGCCGGAGCCGCGGCGGAGGCCGCCTCAGCAGAGGGCGCCGCCGGGGCGGCTGGCGTTTCAGAGGCCGCTGGCGCGGCCGCAGCAGGGGGTGTTTCCTGAGCACCGACAGTCGGCGTCAAGGCCGTGGTCCAGAGGACCATGGCGAGGAGAGCGAGCGCGCACTTTCTGAGCATTGGAAACAAAGCCTCCCGGGTAGCGGAAACACTAACGACAACGGCCCTTACAACCAGCAGAAAGGGTGTCTGGCTGTGGCGTGCTCACGCATTAAACAATTCGCGTGCCAGTTGTCCCCGCCGAGATCGCCGGGAGGCGTTCTGAGTCGGCCAGAGACTCGCGATTTGCAATTTTTGCTACGTCAAGAGGCAGTTGAAGAATGGCCCGAAAGTCGCAGGGACTGCACAAACAGGAAGCACCTGTGCGCAAAAAAAGCGCCCAGCCTCCCAAGGTGGTCGCACGGACCTTGAGAAACTGGGCGGCTTTATGTGCGTCATGCACTTACCAACACCGGGGAGTTCCAAACGCCGGTCGCCAGGGAGAGATTTGAGATCCGAGTCCGCCACGCTTTCGATACCACTCAGCGGGCTGCGATTCGAACGGTGTCTTGATCCTTTGACTGCGACTTCCGGGGAAGGCTTTCAGGAGAGGTCCCAGTCTCCCGAGGTGGTCGCACGGACCTCGAGAGACTGGGCCAATCCTCAGTGCGTCATGCACTTACCAACACCGGAGTTCCCAACTCCAGTCGCCAGGGAGAGAACACTTGTCTTTCAGCCGTGGGAAGCCGTGTGGATCAGCGGCTTGGCCAGGAAGTTCGGGTAGCACTCGTTGCCGTGTTCGCCGACATCGAGACCTTCGAATTCCTCTTCCGAGGTGACCCGGATTCCCATCGTGATCTTGAGGACCAGGAAGATGACCAGCGAGGTGGCGAACGACCAGACGCCGACCGCCCCGATCCCCTTGAGCTGAACCATGAGCTGATCCATCATCGTCCACTTGTCGGCGGGGATCACGGCCCCGGACGAATCGACCGGCGGAAGGGCCGCGATCGTGGAGGCGATGTCGTAGTTGTAGAACAGGGCGACGGCCAGCGTTCCAAAGACACCGTTGAGCAGGTGCACCGACAGAGCCCCCACCGGGTCGTCAATCTTCAACTTGTCGAAGAACAGCACACCTACGACCGCCAGCGCACCGCCGATCGCACCGACGATTGCCGCCGACTGGATGGTGATGAAGGCACACGGAGCAGTCACGGCCACAAGGCCAGCGAGGCACCCGTTGAGGATCATGCTGAGGTCCGGTTTGCCGAGAAGGACCCAGGCCACCACCAGAGCGGCGAGAGACCCCGTGCAGGCACCCATATTGGTTGCGACGAGGACATGGCTGATCGCCTTGCCGTCGCCGACCGACATCGTCGAGCCCGGATTGAATCCGAACCAGCCGAGCCACAGGATGAACACGCCGAGTGAAGCCGACGTCAGGCTGTGACCAGGAATCGGAATGACCTTGCCATCCTTCGCGTACTTGCCGATGCGGGGCCCCAGGACCAAGATCCCGGCCAGGGCCGCCCAGCCTCCCACGGAGTGAACCACCGTGCAGCCGGCGAAGTCGCGGAAGTTGTTCGCTCCCAGGAACCCGCCCCCCCAGATCCAGTGACCGCTGATCGGGTAGACGAAGGCGACGAGGATGAAGCTGAAAATCAGAAACGCCATGAACTTGATTCGCTCGGCCACCGCCCCGGACACGATCGTGGCGGCAGTCCCGGCGAACACGGTCTGGAAGAAGAACTTGGCCCAGAACGGGACCGGGGTCCAGTTGATCGCGCCGTAAACGCCCTTGTACTCCTCGGTCGAGAACGGGTTCATCGCCGCGTAGGCGGAACCGAGAGCCGGCGAGTTGTCTTCACCCGCGGCAAAGAACAGCCCCTGCTGGCCGTAGTACGGGGTTCCATCGCCGAACATCAGGCCCCAGCCGATCACCCAGAACGAGAGGGCGGACGCGGCGAAGACGATGAAATTCTTGGCGAGGATGTTCGTGCAGTTCTTCGCCTGGCACAGACCGCTCTCCACGAGAGCGAATCCGGCGTTCATCCAGAACACGAGCATGCCGGCGATAAGAACCCACATCGTGTCCATGCCGATGCGGAGAGACGACGAATTCGAAGTCAGAGAGGCCAGGGGGTCCGCCGGCGGCGTCTCCTGGGCCAGCCCCGAACTGGCCGCTAACGACCAAAGGAATACGGTACATAGAGCGAGCGCGCACGATCTCCACATCGATTCTTACCCCACTGTTTTCAGACAGGATGCCAAAACAAAAGCAGCGACAGCCTCCCACTGCACCGCTCAGGAAGCTTGCGAAACGAGAAAAGCCATTGGCTCCAAGCCGCCGGACATCAAGTCAGGTAAAACCCGTCATAACATTCCGCATGCCAAATTGCGTTCGTTTGAAATTTGCGCGGAATTCAAGGTTTTTCTAAAGCCTCGTGCTTTCTGGCCCAACGGCGACACGACCGACCGCTCACAAACCGGGCACAAGTCGCTTGGGTCTGCAGCAATCACCTGACGTTGCCGGAGATTTTTCCTGACGCGCGGGGGAAGGTCGATCAGGTGGCCGCAGGTCCCGGCAAACCAGCCACATCGCACGCTGAAAATGGACGTTACGTCCAACTCAACATTTTCTGCGGGAGATCGTGTCGATTTCCCGCCGAGCCGAGCGACGCTCTGGTGACAACGCCGGCAAACATCAGCGGCGAACCACCTCAACAGTCATTCGATCGGAGCTTCGGACATGCGAGTTATGGTCATCATCAAGGCGGACAAGGACAGCGAAGCGGGCGTCATGCCGAACACCGAGCTGCTGACCCAGATGGGGCAGTTCAACGAGGAACTCGTCAAGGCGGGCGTGATGCTCGCAGGCGAAGGCCTGCACCCCAGCTCGAAGGGGGCCCGCGTCCGGTTCTCCGGAAAGGAACGAACCGTGATCGACGGGCCGTTCGCAGAGACCAAGGAGCTGATCGCCGGATTCTGGCTCTGGCAGGTCCGCTCGATGGCGGAAGCGATCGAGTGGCTCAAGCGGTGCCCCAACCCGATGGAGGGAACGTCGGAGGTCGAGATCCGCCCGGTCTTCGAGATGGAAGACTTCGGCGAAGCGATGTCCCCCGAGCTCCGCGACCAAGAGGACCGCCTCCGCACGGAGATCACCGCTCAGCAGCAGAAGAAGTAGCGGAACGGTTGAAACCAGAGCCGCGGCCGGACCGGGGCTGTTGCCTCGAACGCGGCGGAACGTCCTTTCCCTTTCCTCTCGACCTCAACGTCGCTCAGGAGTCAGTCATGCTCAAGATCCTGTTGATTGTCGCGGCAGTGATTGCCGTTCTGCTCGTCACGACACTCGTCCTGGCCGCTACGAAGCCGGACATCTTCGAGGTCCGGCGGACGGCGGCCATCAAGGCCCCGCCGGAAAAGATCGCGGCGGTCATCGAGGACTTTCAGACCTGGGGCCAATGGTCCCCCTACGAGAAAGTCGATCCGGACATGAAGCGGACCTACTCCGGGGCGCAGGCGGGCCGGGGGGCCGTTTATGAATGGGACGGAGACAACAACATCGGGGCGGGACGGATGGAGATCGTGGAGGCCTCTCCGAAGGGGGTCGGAATCGACTTCCGGATGTCGCGGCCCATGACCTGCCACAACGAAATCGCCTTCACGCTCGAGCCGGCGGGCGACTCAACGAACGTCACCTGGATGATGCGCGGTCCGAACACCTACTTCGGGAAGCTGATCCAGACGTTCATCAGCATGGAGCGGATGGTCGGCAGCCAGCAGGAAGAAGGGCTGCAGAACCTCAAGACGCTCCTCGAAGGCTCCAAGTAACCCGCGGCCGGCCGGCGGCGTCCACCGGCTGCCGGCCTGATCGCGTCGCGAAAGAGGCCTGGCGGTTTACCGCATCGTCTCTCGGCCGAGGGCCTGGGCCAGATGACAACTGCCGCGCACGGGGCGGACCTCGACCACCATTCCGTTCTTGAGGTTGGGGCACTTTCTGGCGAAGGCGGTCGCCTCGTCGAGGCTCTCGGCCGTGATCAGGAAGTACCCGCCGATCGCCTCCTTGGCCTCAACGAACGGGCCGTCGACGATTGTTTCTCCGCGAGCGCCGGAAACGACCCGGCCTTCGCCATCGAGCGGATGGCCGTGCTGAAAGCGCCCCTCGGCGGCCAGGTCGTCGTGCCAGGCGTTCCAGTCCCGGAGGGCCGCGTCCTTCTGGTCGGAGGTCATCGCCTCGTATACAGCCGGAGTCGTGTCGCGGAAGATCAGCATGTAGGCGGAGGCCATCGATTCAGTCCGTTCGAGGAACGCGGGACGGGGACGTCAGTTTCCGATGAGGCCGGGGAGCCCGCAACCCGGTCCCCTGCCCCCTTCACGGCAACTTCCAAAAACTCGGGAAACTTTCCGAAAGGAGCGTCGATTCGGGCCCGGCTCGTGCGACGCATTCCCAGAAGAGCTGCCGCACCGGGCGGCAGCGAGAACAGCAACTCTCACCACAGCCGGAACTTCAGGAGATTCTGCCATGGTCGTTCAACCTTACGTCTTCTTTGATGGGCGTTGTGAAGAGGCGTTTCAGTTCTACGAAAAGGCCGTCGGTGCCAAGCTCGAGATGAAGATGAAGTACAAGGAGAGCCCGGAGAAGCATCCGCCGGGAATGCTCCCGCCCGGCTATGAAGAGAAGATCATGCACATGAGCTTTCACGTCGGGAAATCGCTCGTGATGGCCTCCGACGGGATGTGCGGCGGTGATGCGAAGTTCGAAGGGATGTCGCTCGCGCTGTCGGTCGATACCGAAGCGGAAGCTCAGAAGGTCTTCGCCTCCCTCAGCGACGGAGGCAACGTCCAGATGCCGATGAACAAGACCTTCTTCTCCCCCGCCTTCGGCATGGTGGCGGACAAGTTCGGCGTTCACTGGATGATCATGGCGACGCCGGCAACCTGACGCGGCCCCCGCGGTCTGTGACGCGGAGGAAGACCATCGCCCTTCCTCCGCGGTCCTTGCCTCCCTGGTTGCTTCTCCGCTTTTGCCGACGTCTCTGCTCGACGTCGGCTCTGACGATGATCGCTGCCGGCTTTGGTCTGCGAAGTGCGCCGGTGCTCGCTCTTTCCGGAACGGTTCCCTTCCCCCACGCGTTTGAATGAGGCTCGCTATGCGTTTCATGATGCTGATGATCCCCAAGGGGTATGAGTCCGCCACTCCCGGCACGATGCCCTCGGCCGAAGCGGTCGCGGCAATGATGAAGTACAACGAAGCGCTGCAGCAGGCGGGTGTGCTCATCACCCTCGACGGCCTGCATCCCCCATCGGCCGGGGCGCGGGTCACGTTCGAGACCGGCACGGCCCGGGTCATCGATGGCCCCTTCATCGAGTCGAAGGAGTGCCTCGGCGGATACTGGATGATCCGGGTCAACTCCAAGGAGGAGGCGATCGAGTGGGCCCGCCGCTGCCCCGGTTCGGCGAACGAAGTCATCGAGATCCGCCAGGTCCAGGAGATGGAGGATTTCCCTGAGGACGTCCAGAAGGCGGCCGCCGGATTTCAGGAGATGCAGGGGGGCAGCCCGTCGAAGTGAGGAGACGCCGCCGACTCGCTTCGCCGCTTGCCAGAGAGAAACAATCCTGCTGTGATCGGTCTCCATGCCGGAGACCGAACTGCACCGAACGATCGAAACCGTCTGGCGGATGGAGTCCGCGCGGGTCATTGCCGGCATAGCCCGGGTGGTCCGCGACGTCGGCCTGGCCGAAGAACTGGCGCAGGACGCCTTGGTGGCGGCCCTTCAGCAGTGGCCCGGTTCCGGGATTCCCGCGAATCCGGGGGCCTGGCTCGTCGCCGCCGGGAAGAACCGGGCGATCGACGAGATCCGCCGGCAGCGGCGGATCCGCGATAAGCATGAGGAAATCGGTCGGCAGGTCGAGGCGGACCAGGAGCACGCCATGCCGGATCTCGATGCGGCGCTCGACGATGACGTGGGGGACGATCTGCTGCGGCTGATCTTCACCGCCTGCCATCCGGTGCTGTCGACCGAGGCACGGGTCGCCCTCACGCTGCGCCTTCTGGGGGGGCTCACGACCGAAGAGATCGCTCGGGCGTTTCTCGTCCCGGAACCGACGATCGCCCAGCGGATCGTCCGGGCCAAGCGGACGCTCAACGAGGAACGGGTGCCGTTCGAAGTCCCGGTCAAGTCGGAGCTGGGAGAGCGGCTCGACTCCGTCCTGGAAGTGATCTACCTGATCTTTAACGAGGGCTACACGGCGACCGCGGGGGACGACTGGATGCGTCCGGCCCTCTGCGACGAGGCGCTGCGGCTGGGGCGGATCCTGGTCGGGCTGGCGTCCGGGGAGCCGGAAGTCCACGGGCTCACCGCGCTACTTGAGATCCAGGCCTCGCGAGCGCGAGCCCGGACCGGGCCGGACGGCGAGCCGATCCTGCTCCTGGACCAGAACCGATCGCTCTGGGACCAGCTCCTGATCCGCCGCGGACTGGCGGCGCTGGACAGGGCGGAACGCCTTGGCGGCGGGAGGGGCTCCTACACTTTGCAGGCCGCCATCGCCGCCTGCCATGCCCGGGCCCGGACCGCGGAGGCGACCGACTGGAACCGGATCGCCGGACTCTACCGTGAGCTCGGACGGGTCCGGCCCTCGCCGGTGATCGAGCTCAACCGGGCGGTCGCGGTCGCGATGGCCGACGGTCCGGCGGCGGGGCTGGAGATCATCGACCGGATCGCGGAGGAACCTGTCCTTCGACGGTACCACCTGCTCCCGAGCGTCCGCGGGGACTTTCTCTTCAAGCTCGGCCGCTTCGGCGAGGCCCGCGAGGAATTCGAGCGGGCGGCCTCACTGACCCGCAACAGTCGGGAGCAGACGTTTCTGCGGCGCCGGGCCGCCGAGTGCGACGCGGCTCCGCAGGATCGTTCCGTCCGGTGATTCAACGGGCGCCGCAAGCGATCACGCTCTCCGATACGTCATCGACATGATCTGCTTCCACGTCCCGTCCGCCTCTTCCATGTGAGATGTAAAGGTCCGTTCCGCCGGGCCCTTCCACTCCAGCACTTCCCGGAAATTGGCCATCGCCCCTTCCTTGCCGAAGTTCGGACCGGTGGTGCGAAGCGTCAGGACATTTCCTTCGCGCGTCCCCTCGTAGACCCAGAGGTAGTCCATCATCGAGCCCATCCAGGTGCCGACGTACTTCCCCTTCTTCGGGTCATAGCCGAGGGTGAGCATCATTGTGGCGGGAGTCCCGTCCGGCCCGGTTCCCTTTCCTTCGCACTGGATCCAGAAGTCGCCGATGGCGCGGATGGACTCCGTTCCGGTGAACGGTTCCCCCACCATTTCGTAGGTCCACTCGCCGACGAGTTGCTGCAGCCAGGCGTGTTCCGGTGTCGGTTGACTCATCATGTCGCGGAAGGCTCCCTGAGGTGGCGCGTATGGATTGGATGGTACCCGGTGGAGTGGCTTGTTCGAACTACGTTCTTGCCGGCACAGCCCGATAGCTCAAACCCAACGTGCGACGGCAGCCTGGGGTCAAGGGGGCCACGCCCCCTTGCCGCCGGAGGCACTTCCATGAGGAACCGTGGTACACAACGGACGTCCCTTTGTGGAACCGGCGTTGAGGACTCACCGCTCGCTCTGGAAGCCCCGCGGGTTGGTGAGGGGGGCATACGACACGTCGTCCTCGCTTGGATACGCTCGCCTTCAGAGATCTCTCGACGGCCAGGCCTCCGGCGGGCAAGAGCGCGTTGCCCCCTTGCATCCCCCACCAGGGGTGCCCCCTGGACCCGGGTGTGGATTACATGTCGGACGATGCGTTTTTCTGGGGCGACTGCGCTCCTGAGATCAACCTGCCCCTGACGGCAGCTGCTCTTCCATCACGTCGAGCATCTGGAGCCAGCTCGGATACGCCCCCGTCCGCTTCGCCAGTGCCTCGGAGACGCTCTGATCCAGCGTCAGCCGCGTCCGCCGCCCGTCCGCCTCGAACCGGACCGTCACGACGGTTTCTGCCGGCCACTCCGGATCCATGCCGGCGTCGGTCGGCGAGACGAAGTTCCCCTCCGCATCCGCCACCTTCATCGTGAAGACCAGCCGCTCCGGAGCCGCGACTTCCCGGTACTCGCCAATGCACCAGCACTGGTGGCCGTCCGGCGTGTGAATGCAGGAATGGAACGTCCCCCCAGGAACGATTTCGAGACGCCGGAACTCAATCGAACAGCCGCGGGGGGCGAACCAGTTGGCGAGCTGCGACGGATTCGTCCAGGCGGCGAAGACAAGCTCCCGCGGCGCGTCGATCGTCCGGACGATATGGACCTCGCCCGACGCCGCGGAACTGCCCGAAGGGACATCGGCG
Source organism: Planctomyces sp. SH-PL14 (assembly GCF_001610835.1). Lineage (NCBI taxonomy): Bacteria > Pseudomonadati > Planctomycetota > Planctomycetia > Planctomycetales > Planctomycetaceae > Planctomyces > Planctomyces sp. SH-PL14. The sequence continues at coordinate 130,485 of NZ_CP011270.1, forward strand.
GGGGCGACAAGCGTCTTCTCCAGGCTCTCGAGAATCGTCGTCCAGCCGCCGCGCACCTTTTCGACGTAGCTGAGCCACTGCGGGTCGAGTACATGCCTCAGGGTCAGTTCGCAGCCCCCACTCCGGGGGACAATCGTGATCTCCACCGGCGAGGCGGGAGTCGATCGATCCGTCGTGAACTCGAACACAATTCGTCGCGGCCGGTCGAGCTCGAGATAGCGGCCGAAGTGTTCGGCGAGGATTTCGCCCCGCTGCTCGGCGACGACGAACTCCCCGCCGACACGCGGATCGACCTCGACGCGTTTCATGACGCCGGCCGGGGTCGCGAAGAGCCACTGTCCCAGGGAGACGGGATCGAGCCACGCGTCATAAACCCGCTCCGCAGGAAACGGATAGGAACGGCGGACGACGATCTCCGTCCCCGGACCGGTGGCGGGTGTGTCGGCGGACATGGGAAACCTCAATCGAACGAAGGTGTGGAGGGAGGAAGACCATTGCGAGAAAACGAATCGCGATCGTCCGGATCCCTCCTTCCCGATCGGCTACGGCAGCGGATCCCACGTTCGGACTCCGTCCGCCTACGTGGGTGGTGACGAACCGGCTTCTTCGCCGCCGGCGGGCTCGTCCGGCGCGAAATGGCGGAGGTATTCCTCCAGCCGGTCGAGCCGCTCCTCCCAAAACTGGCGGTACTGGTCGATCCAGTCGGACGCCTGCTTCAGCGGCCGGACCTGAAGCCGGCAGGGCCGCCACTGGGCCTCCCGCCCCCGCTCGATCAGCCCCGCCCGCTCCAGCACCTTCAGATGCTTCGAGATGGCAGGCAGGCTCATCGAGAACGGCTGCGCAAGCTCCGTGACCGAAGCCTCGCCTGAGGAAAGCCGCGACAGGATCGCCCGCCGCGTCGGATCGGCGAGCGCCGCGAATGTCGTGCTGAGTGCGTCCGCCACCATACGTTTAACCCATTGGTTAATTAACTGATCGGAAAAATACACATGGCAATTGAGCCCGTCAACGATTTTCCAGGACGAGCGGAAGTAGTTTCGACGGAAGTCCCGTCAGAGACGGCTCTTCAGGGGGCCAAATTTTTCCGCCGACAGGGCCGACGAGCGTCATGCGGAGCGGCGAGCCGCTCGGACGAGCTGTTCCTTCCCCGTTCGGGGAAGTGCCTTGATGGCCCGCTCTCTACGGAGGGCATCACCGACTGTCAGGACAGCCTCCTGGTAGACGACAGCGACGGGTGAGCGACTGCGGGTGTAGCGAGCCCCTTTTCCCGAATTGTGCTGCTCCATGCGGCGGGTCAGGTCGGTCGTGATCCCGGTGTAGAGCGAGTCGTCGGCACAACGGACGATGTACACCACCCAGCCTGTCGGCGGCGATCGTTCAATGGTCGCGGACATCGGTGGGATCCTTCCCGACAACTCTGGGACGCTCCGGGCGGGGAGCTCGCTACGAGTCTATTCACGCCTTGAAGTCAACGAAACCCCGTCCGGGTCGGACGACAGTAGCCGTTCACCGGCCGATTCGCTCGGGCCAGTGCGCTTCAAAAACCCATTCGATCGCATCGCAGTGCAAGACGAACTCCCAAGCTTCGTGGGACAGTGGACGGCAATCAAACGCAATAATATCCCACGGAAGGTTCAGGTCGTCAGTATTGTCGGCATAGGTATCGACACAGGTGATCCGGGCTTGTGAGAAGCTCACGTTCACTCTGTCATTGATTCGTTCCCATGGTGCCACAGCGAGGGCGAGGCGTTTCTCGGAGAAACAGATCTCTACCAAAGCATGCTCTTTGCCCGCTCCGAACAAAAAGGACTCGATTTCAGTACGCATACGATGACCTCATCCTCCATTGTCGTGCGGACCGATCGGTTACCTGCCTCATGGAGAAAGGTTCCCTCGCCTACCGGGCCGCCCACAGAACAAGGCCCCCCAGAGTAAAGCTGGACACTCCCGCCCAGGCCCACCATATGGTCGCGCCCCCACCATTGCTGTTTGTTCCCGGGCCGGCGAGAAGCACCAAGCCAAGGCCGACGACAAGCCAGGCGAGAAACCGAATGCGTCGACGAGCGAGAAGTGAGAGTTCGTCCGGCACGGCTTCATTCCCCGTCAGAACCAGTTCGTCGGGTTCGGCGAAATCGTCTAGTCGTTGTTCAAGGCTCTGTTTGCGACAGAAGCTGAAACCGCGGGACCGGTCGGCCGTCAATCGTCACCGTCTCGCGGAACATCGCCAGCGGGCGGACCCAAAGGCCGCGGTCGCCGTATTCGGGCCGGTAGACGACGAGCGGCTCCAACGTCTCGCTGTGGCGGGCGACGCCGAGGACCGTGTACTCGTTCCCTTTGTAGTGCCGATACCGCCCCAGCGGGATCGTGTCGATCGGATTCTCGGAGGACATAGGGACGGCTTTCCAAGGGACGGGATACGGGACTCAACTCGGCCGACTTCGCGGGGTTTCAAAGGCCTTCGAAACTTAAAAACACAGAGGCGCAGAGAGCACGGAGGAACGACGGGGAGGGCAGGATGGGCGACATGCGTCGCAGGCGTTATCTGTGTCGATCTGTGTTCATCTGTGACCCCCTTCTCTGCCTCCCCTGCGTCCTCCGTGCCTCTGTGGCTCAACACCGCGTCACGGATCGAGCCGGAAGACGCAGAGCTGCGGCAGGTGGTCGCTGAGCGCGAAGTCGGCGGGGTCGCTCGTGTTCAGGCGGAACTCCCCTTCGAAGAGGGGCCGGGACTCGATCACTGACTTCGCGAGCGGGCCGACCGCGAACACGTAGTCGATCCGTCGCTTCAGGTCGTCCGCCATGAAGGTGACGCCGGGACGTTCATCCGTCGCCTGGAATCCATCGGTCCAGCCCCCCTGGATCCACTGCCGGTACTCGGGCCGCGTCGGCTCATGGTTCAGGTCCCCCATCAGGATCATCTCCCGCTCGGCGGCGAGGTCGGGCTTCATGACCTCCAGCATCACGGCCACTTCGCGCTGGCGGAGGGCGGCGTCCGAGGGATGCAGGTGCGCGGAATGGACGATGATGCGTTTCCCGTCCGGACGGTGGAGTTCGGCCATCCCCCAGTGTCGCGTGAACAGAGCCTTGTCGGCGGTGGGGGCCAGCTCCGTCGCTTTCCGCGAGGCGACGATCTGATAGCGGGTCAGGATCGCTCCGGGCCACTTTCCACCGCTGGGGAGGAAGACGTAGTTCATCTTGAGCCGCCGCGCGATGTCGGCCACGACCTCTTCCCGGGGGGATTCCGAGAAGTTGATCAGGTCGGGTTCGTGAAGCTCGAGTTCCTGGGCGAACCGCGCCGGCATCTGCCCTTTAGCTGTGGCGACGTGCCCCTGGGTTCGATCCTTGGGCCAGCCGGTGCACTCATAGACGTTGTAGGCGACGACTCGAAACGTCCCCGGCTTCTCGTCCCCGGCGGCGGGCCGGATCGCCGCGCCAGCCAGCACGACGAGGGCCGCCACCAACCATGAGCTTCGCCGCACGGATTCGAGCTTTCGGATCATCGTGACTTCTCCTCGCCGTGAAGTTAACAACCCCGGGAAGGTGACCGCCACAACGCAGCGGGCCGGGCGCTTGCCGTGGGAACGAGCGACACGGAGGAACTGAAGAGCGAGTGAATCGCCTGAATGAGTTTGTTGACGGTCTACGATTCCTCCGTATGTCGTCTCCAGGGCCCGACGCGGAGACGATGGGGTGAGCCGGGGCCCGTGGAAACACACGAATTGCATCACCTGTTGGCCAGTGTTAGCATCTGTACACGCGGTAGGTCCGCTTCTGACTCAGGAGGTCTCTATGCACGCGCTTCGTGCGGCTCGGGTTGTCCCTTCGGCGGGCTATCGCCGCGGTTTTACTCTGATCGAACTGCTTGTCGTCATCGCCATTATCGCCATCTTGGCCGCCATGCTGCTGCCGGCGATTCAGCGGGCTCGTGAAGCCGCCCGCCGGAGCCAGTGCATCAGCAATATGAAGCAGCTCGCCTTGGCGGCGATGAACTACGAGAGCGCCCACTTCGTCTTCCCGTCGGGCTGGCTGGAAGGGACGGAGATCCTCTGCGATCTCGACCTCGGCAATTTTACGCAGCCGATGACCGTTCCCCGCCCGCTGAACCAGCCTCCGCTGCTGATCCGCGGCTGGGCGATGAAGCCCTACTATTCCTGGCCGTCGCTCATCCTGCCGCAGATGGACCAGACGACGCTCCGCATCAACTTCGCGGAGCAGATTACGGAAATGAACAACTGGCCGCTGTTCCGGGCCGCCCCGATCGCATCCTTCACCTGTCCGAGCGCGGCGCTCCCGTCGGCCCGGCCGCAGAACCTGGGCTTCCTGAGCTACCGTGGCAACTTCGGCTGGTGGTCCCAGAACGATCCGAACGCCCCGCTGAACAACGGGATGTTCTTCGACAACAGCCACATCAACCAGCGGGACGTGACCGACGGCACGACGAACACGTTCCTGTTCGGCGAGACGCTCTTCGGGTTCTGGGCGGACCAGTATTCGTGCTGCGCCCGGGCGCGGGACGATCAGCCCAATTTTGACGCCCACTGGCAGGCCCCGGCCAACGCGCAGTCGATGAACAGCAACAACATGATGAGCTGCCCGCCGATTGCCTCGACGATGGACCAGGTGAACTTCTTCAACTTCGGCAGCTTCCACGAAGGGGTCGTGAACTTTGCCCTGGCGGACGGCTCGGTGCAGTCGGTCGCCAAGAACTGCGACACGACGACGTTCCGGGCGATGTGCACCCGCAACGGCTCGGAAGTCCTGGCCCAGACGATCTACGCGAACTGAGCCTCCCGCCAGTCGCGGAATCCTGCGAGGGTCGATCTCCGGATCGACCCTTTTTTCTTGCGCGGGCATTGGCCACAGTGATGATGATCACCCCGCGAACCGCGTGGTGACTTTGTCCAAAGACCCCGGCGACGATGGCCATGCCCGACGTGATCGAGCTCCGCAGCGACACCTTTACCCAGCCGACCGCCGGGATGCGAAAGGCGATGGCGGAGGCGGAGTGCGGCGACGACATGAGCGGCGAGGATCCGACGGTCAACCGCCTGGAAGCCCGCATGGCGGAGATGCTCGGCAAGGAGGGGGCGGTCTTTGCCTGTTCGGGGACGCAGTCGAACCAGATGGGGGTCTGGGCCCATTGCCAGCGCGGTGAAGAGCTCCTGATCGAGGAGACCGGGCACATTGCAAACTACGAGGCGGGAGCGCCGGCGGTCCTCAGCGGTGTGAGCATCCGGCGGATTCCGGGCGACATGGGGCGGATCGACGTTCCGCAGCTCGAGGCGATGCTCCGGGCTCCGAACCAGCACTTCACGCCGACGCGGCTCGTCTGCGTGGAGAACTCCGCCAACATCGGCGGGGGGGCGACCTATTCCCTGGACCAGCTCCGGCGGATCGGGGAATGGACGCGGGCCCACAAGATGCGGCTCCATATGGATGGGGCGCGGATGTTCAACGCCTGTGTTGCGCGGGGATATTCACCGCGGGAAATGGCGGAGGGGATCGACAGCGTTTCGATCTGCTTTTCGAAGGGGCTGGGCTGTCCGATGGGGTCGATGCTCGTCGGTTCGGCGGAGGTGATTGCTCAGGCCCGGCGGGCTCGGAAGATCTTTGGCGGGGCGCTGAGGCAGGCGGGGATCGTGGCGGCGGCGGCGGTCTATGCCCTCGACCATCATGTCGAGCGGCTGAAGGAAGACCATGACAATGCGCGGGTGTTTGCGGAGATCGTCAGCCGGTCTCCGGTGATCCGCTGTGAGGCGGCGAAGGTGGAGACGAACCTGGTGTTCTTTGAAGTGGCTCCGGAGTGGGGGACGGCGGCGGATCTTTCGACGGCTCTCCGGGAGCGGGGAGTGAAGATCAATGGGATTGCGAAGCAGCGGTTGCGGGCGTGTACGCATCTGGACGTGAATCGGGAGCAGGTGCGTCGGGCGGCGGAGATTGTGGTGGATCTCGTGTCGCATCCTCGGAAGGGGGGAGTGGGAGCCAAGGTCGCCGGCCCCTACTGAGCCAGCCAGCCCATACCGGGTCCAGGGGCACCCTGGTGGGGGATGCAAGGGGGCAACGCCCCTTGCCCGCCGGAGGCTTGGCTCGTCGGAAGATGTCTGAAGGAGTGCGTATCCAGGCGCGGACAACGTGTCGTATGCCCCCCCACCAACCCGCGGGGATTGCGAAGCCAGCGGTGTGTTTTGAGGGAGTCCTCAACGCCGGTCCCACAAAGGGGACATCCATTGCTTACCACGGTTCCTCATGGAAGTGCCTCCGGCGGCAAGGGGGCGTGGCCCCCTTGACCCCCGGCTGCCGTGGCACGATGGGTTTGAGGTAGCATCGCCGTGCCGGCGAGGACGTGGTCCGAGTAGATGCGCAACCGACCGGTCGCGCAACAAAAAAGGGGCGTCCCTCGCGGAACGCCCCTTCGTAAACTCACGCACCAACCAGCTCACGCCGTCCGCGGAGCGACCTTGTCCGGGTTGATCCCCAGGTCCTTGAGGGCCTGCGGCAGCTGCCCCTTGTCGAACGCTCCCTGACGGGCCAGGGCCTCGAGCGTCGCGTAGGCGGTGCACTCGGCATCGATCTCAAAGTGCCGCCGGAGAGCCGGCCGCGTATCGCTCCGGCCGAAACCATCGGTCCCGAGGACGACATAATCGCCCGGGATCCACTGCCGCACCTGGTCCGGAACGGCCCGGACATTGTCACTCGCGGCGATGAACGGCCCCTTGGCGTCCGCCAGCACCGCCTCGAGATAGCCCTTCTTCGGCGTGTCGGCCGGGTGGAGGCGGTTCCAGCGAGAGGCTTCCATCGCGTCGCGGCAGAGTTCGTTGTAGCTCGTGACGCTCCAGACATCGGCCCCAACGCCATACTTCTCCTTGAGGATCTGCTGGGCCTTCAGGACACCGTTCAGGATCGTGCCGCTGCCGAAGAGCTGCGGGCGGACCTTCTGCTCCCTGCCGCTGTCAGTCGAGCGGAACTTGTAGATCCCCTTGAGGATCCCTTCCATCACCCCTTCGGGCATGGACGGCATCTCGTACTGCTCGTTGTAGATCGAGAGGTAGTAGAAGATGTCCTGATTCTCGACGTACATCCGACGCAGGCCGTCCTGGAGGATGACCGCCAGTTCGTAGGCGTAGGCCGGGTCGTAGGCAATCAGGTTCGGAACGGTCGAGGCAATCAGCTGGCTGTGCCCGTCCTCATGCTGAAGCCCCTCCCCATTGAGGGTCGTGCGGCCCGAGGTTCCTCCCATGAGGAATCCCTTGCAACGGGAGTCAGCCGCCAACCAGATCAAATCGCCGACCCGCTGGAACCCGAACATCGAATAGTAGGTGTAGAACGGGATCATCTGAATGCCGAGGTTGGCATACGCGGTCCCGGCCGCCACGAAGGAGCCCATCGCGCCGGCCTCGTTGATCCCCTCCTCGAGGATCTGGCCGTCGGTTGTCTCCTTGTAATACATCATGTTCGGGGAGCCGTCTGCGAGCTGCTTGTCGACCGGCTCGTACAGCTGCCCCTTGCTGGAATAGATCCCGACGGCGGCGAACATCCCTTCGAAACCGAAGGTCCGGGCCTCGTCCGGGATGATCGGGACGATCCGCTCTCCGATCGCCTTGTTCTTCATCAAGGCTTGCAGGATCGCTCCGAAGGCCTGAGTCGTGGAGGCCATCGCCCCTTCGGACTTCAGCTGCCGGGCGTAAACTTTGTCGTCGATCGCCGGGATCGAGAGTTTGTCCGTTGTCGGGTTCCGCGCCGGAATACTGCCGCCGAGTTGCTCGCGGCGAGCCTTCAGATACGCCATTTCTGCGCTGTCTTCGGCCGGCTTGTAGTAAGGAACCTTCTCCAGATCCGCGTCTTCGACCGGGATCCCGAAGCGGTCCCGTACGTAGCGGATTGCGGCTTCGTGCTTTTTGAACTTCTTATGGTTGTGGGCGATATTCCGCCCTTCTGCCTCCTCGCCAAGACCATATCCCTTGATCGTCTTGGCCAGGATGACCGTCGGGGCCCCCTTGTGGTCGGTGGCGTGCTTGAAGGCCGCGTAGACCTTCTCAACGTCATGACCGCCGCGGCGCATCTTCGTGAGCTGTTCGTCGCTGAGGTGATCGGTCAGCGCCTGCAGCTCCGGATCGTTGAAGAAGTGCTGGCGGATGTAATCGCCGTTCGAGACCACGTACTTCTGGTACTGGCCGTCGACGATCTCCCCCATCCGCTTGACGAGCTTGCCGTTGTAGTCCTTCGCCAGGATCGGGTCCCAGTCGCTGCCCCAGACAACCTTGATGCAGTTCCAGCCCGCACCCCGGAAGGCTCCTTCGAGTTCCTGGATGATCTTGCCGTTGCCGCGGACCGGACCGTCAAGCCGCTGGAGGTTGCAGTTCACGACCCAAGTCAGGTTGTCGAGCTTTTCCCGGGCCGCCAGCGTGATGGCGCCGAGCGTTTCCGGCTCGTCGACTTCCCCGTCGCCGATGAAGCACCAGACGCGGGACTTGCTGGTGTCGATCAGGCCGCGGTGCTGGAGGTAGCGGAGGAACCGGGCATGGTAGATCGAGCAGATCGGGCCGAGTCCCATCGAGACGGTCGGGAACTGCCAGAAATCTTCCATCAGCCACGGGTGCGGGTAGCTGCAGAGCCCTTCGCCGCGGTTCACTTCCTGACGGAAGTTGTCGAGCTTGGCTTCGCTCAGTCGCCCTTCCATGAAGGCGCGGGAATACATCCCCGGGGACGCGTGCCCCTGGAAGTAAACCATGTCACCCGTGTGATCCGGCGTCCGGGCATGGAAGAAGTGGTTGTAGCCGACTTCGTAGAGCGTCGCGGAGGAGGCGTAGGTGGAGATGTGACCGCCGACGCCGCCAGCGCGGCCGTCATCGGTTTTAAGGTTCGCGCGAATGACCATCGCCATCGCGTTCCAGCGGATGAAGCTCTTGATCCGGCGTTCCATCTCGAGGTTGCCGGGATACCGCGGCTGATCTTCGAGACCGATCGTGTTGATGTACGGGGTCGTCGCCGTGAAGGGGATCATGACCCCGCGGAGGTAGGCCCGCTCACGGAGGTTGACGAGGAGCTGCTGGACGCGGTCCGGTCCGTAACGATGGATGACGTCTTCGAGGGACTCGTACCACTCTTCAAGTTCGAGCGGGTCGATCCCGTGTACGGCGCCGTCGGTCGCGTTCGGATCAGAAGCGGTCGAATCCAACATCTCAAACTCTCTCCAACCGAAGATTTCGCTAACAGTTCGGCGGCCGGGGCCATCGCGCCGGGGCCGTGGCAGGCAGTCGAGCGGTCTCCCCCCCCATCCGATGGAGGCCAGACCAGGCAGTGCAGCGGGGAAAACGGGACCGGACGCCGCCGGCGACTTTCCGGGCTGCCAAACCGGGGAATTGTAGCGAACTGGGGCAAACGCAAAACCCCGTCGCGGGGCGGTCTCAAAACCGGTGCGGTGGACAGCAGAATTCGCCAGTCGCTACCGGAGGCAGTCTCGTTTCCGGGGGGACGCGGGACCGGACCTTATCCATCAATCGGATTCGATGCGTCGGTCGGTAACGGTCTCGACGCGTCAACAAAAATGCCCGTGCCGCAGTCGTCACTGCGGCACGGGCGAGCCCGCATCAGAGGTGGGTGATCGGGGCGCGGACTGGACCGACGCCCCTTCCCCCCCGGGATCTCAGTGCTTCCGGAAGAAGTCGCTGGGGCCCTTGTGCGTGTAGTACGGATAGACGACCGCACCGCCCGGGACCTGCGGCGGCGGGTATTCGAGGTTCTGCGGCGTCTTGTAGCTGTAGGAGTAGCGGTGGGTCGGGTACCAGTCGCCGTCCGGTCCGATGTGGCCGAAGTGACCGTGTCCGCCGGCTCCCGGAGGACAGCCCGGACCACCGGCGTAGCCCTGCGGCGGGCAGCTGCCGTTCGGGCAGTTGCCGTAACCGGCCGGGGCGACGCCCTGGTGGAAGGTGGTGTGTTCGCCGTAGACGTGGTCGGCGGCGTTCTGGACCGGTCCGCCCGGACGGTACGGGTCGTGGTGCTCGAAGCCGGTCGGCTGGATGGCGGCGTTCTGGGCGCGGGTGACGGTCGACGTGCTGCAGCCCGTCATGGCGCTGGCGGCCAGGGCACAGATCGTGACGGACATGGCGGAACGGGTGGTCATGCGGAGCCCCTCCCTTGGGCCTGGTGAAATCATCAAGGACAGGCTGCGGCGTATCCCTGTCCGCGCTGCGGACACTCGCCCCGACATCCGTCGGCAGAGCCTCGCTGATGGTTCAGCGCTCACCATCGTTATCGGCAGGCGCCGGCGTCAAAGTCCGCACAATCCGCAGAAAACGTCTTGACAGCATTGCGGCGACTCTCCGGGGCTCCTGGTGTCCCGCTTCGATTCTGTTGGCTTTTCCTTCGCCCGCCGGAGCCGGGGCCCCCTGAGCGGGTGCGTTCGCTGGATGGTGTTTGGTCAACGAGGGATGGCTCGAACCGCGTCCTGGCCGGCACGGCACTGTTCGCTCACGCCCAACGTGCGACGGCAGTCTGGGGTCAAGGGGGCCACGCCCCCTTGCCGCCGGAGGCACTCCTGTGAGGAACCGTGGTACACAATGGATGTCCCCTTTGTGGTACCAGCCATGAGGACTCCCTCAATCCTCACCGCTCGCTCTGCAATTCCCGCGAGTTGGTGCGGGGACATACGGCACGTGGTCCGCGCTTGGACACTCACTCCTTCAGACATCTCTCGACGAGACGGCGTCCGGCGGGCAAAGGGCCAAGAAAACAACACAGGCCCCTCTGCACTCCCCACCAGGGTGCCCCTGGACCCGGTAAGGGCCGTATTTGGCGACCACCATCCAGCGAAATGCCCCCATGAACGAGTCGACACCAGCCACGCTACGTCTTCGCCACTGATCCAGTATGATGGTTTGTTCACTACTGGCCCAGGAAGGCGAAACGTGTCGATTCTTGATGGACTGACCGCTCCCCAGCGCTCCGCCGTGGAGCACGTCGACGGCCCGCTCCTGGTCGTGGCCGGACCGGGCTCGGGGAAAACACGAGTGGTGACGCGGCGGATCGCGCACATGGTCGAGCGCGGGATCTCGCCCCGGAGCATTCTGGCCATCACCTTCACGAACAAGGCGGCGGCCGAGATGAAGGAGCGGGTGGAGACGCTCCTGCCCGAGTCAAACGTCTGGGTCAGCACCTTCCACAAGTTCTGCGTCCGCACGCTGCGGCAGTACGGGCCGACCGTCGGACTGAGCTCCAACTTCACGATCCTCGATGATCAGGACCAGAAGCGGGCCATGCGGAGCGTGGTCGAGGAACTGGGGATCGACCCCGTCACCTATCCGCCGGACAAGCTCGGTTACCGGATCAGCAACCTCAAGAACGACCTGATCACGGCGGACGAGTACCGGGAAAAGTACCTGAACTCGATCGGCGACCACTGGCAGGCGATCCTCTCCAAGGTCTATCCGGGCTATCAGAAGTACCTCCTGGAGGCGAACAGCGTCGACTTCGACGATCTGCTGCTCCACGTCGCCAAGATGCTGACCGACCACGAGGAGATTCGGTCCCAGCTCGACGCCCGCTATCGCTACATCCTGGTCGACGAGTACCAGGACACGAACGCCGCGCAGTACCGGATCGTCCAGGCTCTTTCGCAGCGGTATCCCAACTTGTGCGCCACCGGGGATCCCGACCAGTCGATCTACGGCTGGCGGGGGGCGCGGATCGCCAACATCCTCCGCTTCGAACGCGACTTTCCGCAGTCCAAAGTGGTCCGGCTGGAGCACAACTTCCGGAGCTCCGCCGCGATCCTCCGCTCGGCCGACAGCCTCATCGCCCACAACTCCCAGCGGAAGGCCAAGAGCCTGATCCCGACGCGGGACGAAGGGACGCCGGTCCAGCTCGTCCTGTACTCGGACGGCAACGGCGAGGCGGACGGGATTGCGAAGCGGATCCACGATGCGGTCGAGTCCGGGGCCCGCAAGTATCAGGACTTCGCCGTCTTCTACCGGGTCAACGCTCTCTCGCGGACGCTGGAGCTGTCGCTGCTCCGGAACCGGATCCCGTTTCAGGTCGCCCAGGGGGTCGCGTTCTACGACCGGGCCGAGATCAAGGACATGATCGGCTACCTGCGGCTGGTCTATAACGCCGCCGACCGGACCGCGTTTCTGCGGGTCGTCAACACGCCGCTCCGGGGCCTGGGAGAGACGTCCCAGAAGCGGCTCATGGCGTGGGCCGAACGCGAAGGGCTCACACCGCTGGAAGCCTGCCGGCGGGCGAAGGAGATTCCGCGGCTCTCGGCCAAAGCCATCGCCGGCTTTCAGTCGTTCGGCCGGATGATGGAGGCCCTGTCGCTCGCTGACTCCGGTTCCGTCGCCGCGCTGATCGAGGCGATCATCGAAAAGACCCGCTTCACCTCCGTCTGGCAGGCGAGCCGGTCCGAGCAGGACCTGAACCGGCTGGCGAACGTTCAGGAACTGGTGACCGCCGCCCGCCAGTACGACGAGCTGATGGGAGAAGACCGCTCGCTCGAGGGGTTCCTCGAAGAGACAGCGCTCGTCAGCGATACCGATTTCCTCGACGACGCTCAGGGACGGGTCACGCTGATGACGCTCCACGCCTCCAAGGGGCTGGAGTTTCCAGAAGTGTTCATCCTCGGTCTTGAAGAAGGGCTCATCCCGCATGACCGGGCGATCCGCGATCCACAGACGCAGGAGCGGCAGACGTCCGGCCACGAGTTCGAGGAAGAGCGGCGGCTGCTGTTTGTCGGGATGACCCGCGCCCGGGAGAAGCTTACGCTGACCCACACCGGGTTCCGGGCCTTTCGCGGCAAGGTCCTGACCTCGATCCCCAGCCCGTTCATCTCGGAGTTCGAGGCGGATCGAATCAACGAAGTCACGTCGCCGTTTGCCAATCTGCAGCGTCAGGTGGAACACCGCGACGAGCTGGAATCGCATCTGGAAGAACACCGCGCCCGCACGCCAGTCGGGAAGCCGCTGGAGTTCGACAAGAAGCCGCTGCTGACGACTGCTGCGGACCTGCTCAACGGCACAAACAAGCCGGCCGAGGTTCCCCGGGGGTTCGCCCTGGGGCAGCAGGTCCGGCATCCGCGGTTCGGCGTCGGCACGGTGACGCAGTCGAGCGGCCTCGGCCGGCATAAGATCGTCAAGGTGACGTTCGCCGACACCCAGCGCGAGGAAACGTTCGTTGTCGGCAAAGCCCCCCTGCAGCCGATCGGAACCTGATGGGCCCCTCTTCGATGACCTCACAGATGATCCCCACCCTGTCCCGCGTCCTGATCCTCGGACTGGCGTTTCTGTCGCTGGCCGGTCGTCCGGCCCGGTCGCAGGAGGAGCCGAAGACCAACCCGTTGGTGGACGCCTCGGAACACCTGCTCTCGCTGCTGAATGCCGACGAGCGGCGGGTCGCCCTGCTGCCGTTCGACGATCCGCGCCGGCTCGACTGGGGATGCGGCGAGCGGCTCTATCGACGGGGGCTCCCGCTGGAGTTCGCCGCCGGGAACCGAGCGATCCGTCACGCCCTGTCGCCCCTCTTGAAATCACTCGCCGTCCTGCCGACGCTGGATCCGGTCCTGGTGGAGCTTGGGGACGAAACCGAGACGAAACCTCTCTCGGCCCACGCCATCTCGGACAACTGCCACCTTACGCTCTTCGGACGCCCCGGCCCGGCGTCCCGCTGGAGTCTGTCGCTCGAGGGGTCGCGGATCTCCTTGAACTTCGTCGTCGACCAGGGGCGGATCGTCTCGTCGACGCCGCAGATGATCGCGTGGCGAGGCGATGATTTCGCGAATGGGATTCCCGGCTGGGATCCCCGCCGCGTCCCCGATGGAATGCGGGAACTCGTCGCCACCTTCTCCACGGCGCAGCGCGAACGGGCCGCCTACCGGGAGTCGCCCGCGGCCGTGATCGCCTCGGAAGGGGAAGCGCAGGTTCCGCTCGCTCCGCCGCTGGGGCTCCGGTATTCCGAGCTCGATCCGGTTCAGCAGGAACTCGCCCGGCGGCCGGTCGTCGACATGTGCCGAATGCTGCCTCAGGAGGTCGCGAACGAGCGGCTGCGGACGATCGCCGAGCGGGGCTGGGACGAGGTCCACTTCGGATGGGCTGGATCGGAGAATCGGAAGGAGCCACACTCGTTCCGGATCCAGGGGCCGACGTTCCTCCTGGAGTGCGTCGCCACGGTTTCCGATGAATTCAGCGGCGATGGAGCGGTCGATACCTGGCAATGTGTCTGGAGAAGCCGGCAGGGGGATTTCGGCCTGCCGCTCGTGGGAGATTCGAACTGATGTCCGGAACGAATGTGGGACGCAGCAGCGCGGGACTGTGGATGGTCGGAGGGGCCGCGCTCCTGATGGTCGGAGCGGTCGCCGCCATCGCGCTCACTCCGCCGTCGGGCGGCGGGAGCGCGGGAACGGTCTCGCAGGAAGCCCCGCCACACGCCACCCCTCCGGGCATGGTGTGGGTCGGCGGCGGCGATTTCCAGATGGGCTCGGAGGAGCCGCAGGACAAGACCAACCCGGACCGCTTGCGTCCCGACGAGTTCCCCCGGCACCGCGTCCAGCTCGGGGGCTTCTGGATGGACGTCACGGAGGTGACGAACGCGGAGTTCGCCGAGTTCGTCGAGATGACCGGCTACAAGACCTTCGCCGAGAAGACGCCGACCCGCGAAGACCTGGCCCGTAGCGGGCTCAATATGAGTCTGGTTCCGGACAAGGCGCTCGTTCCCAACTCGCTGACGTTCAACAGCAAGTTCGACCGCGAGGCGCTCAACCGGGATCTTCCGCAGTGGCAGTATCAGGTGTGGCAGATCACGCCCGGGGCGGACTGGCGGCATCCGGACGGTCCCGGCTCGTCGATCGAGGGCCGCATGAACCACCCGGTTGTCCACGTGAACTGGGAAGACGCCAACGCATACCTCGGGTGGGCGGGCAAGCGGCTGCCGACGGAAGCGGAGTACGAGTACGCGGCCCGCGACGGCGGGAAGGACCTCCTCTATCCGTGGGGGAATGAGCGGGATCCCGGCGGGACCGCGATGTGCAACTACTGGCAGGGAGACTTTCCGCTCGACAACACAAACTCCGACGGGTTCCTGACGACGAGTCCCGTGAAGTCCTTCAAGCCGAACGGTCTGGGGCTGTACGACATCTCCGGAAACGTGTGGGAATGGTGCCACGACTTCTTCCGGGCGGACTATTACTCCGAAAGCCCGCGGAAGAACCCCAGGGGCCCCGAAGACAGCCTCGATCCGGATGAGCCGGGGATCGTCAAGCGGTCCCAGCGGGGCGGGTCGTACCTGTGCAACACGAACAGCTGTACCGGCTACCGGACGACCGCCCGGATGAAGGGGGATTTTCTCACGGGGACGGTCCACACCGGCTTTCGGGGGGTCGTGGACGACGCGGGCTATGAGAAGTTCGTCGCGGCCCAGGCGAAGATCGCGGAGCAGAAGAAGACGAAATAGTCCGTTGAGATCGGACAAGTTGCGGCGAATCTTCCGCGTCCTTGAGCGGTACTCCTCCCGAGTTCATCAAAGGACGGGAGACCGACCATGCTTCGACGGGCCGCGTTGCTGATGCTCTGTCTTTGGAGTGCGCTGGCGTTTGCGGAGGAGCCGGCTGCGGGCAAGGCGAAGGTTGCAGAGAAGCGCTTTGTCGTCCGGCTCCAGGAAGATCTGCCGGAGGCGTTTCTGGAGCGGCTCCGGGTGCCGGTGAATGCGGAGATCCGGCATCCGCTGGAGATGACGTTTCAGGAGCTGTTCCGGGCGATCAATGTGAACTGCGTCCTAGATGGAAACGCGCTCAAGTTCAGCGGGATCACCAAGAATGAGATCCAGCAGCTTTCCCGCCAGAACCAGCCGCTTTACGAGGTAATCGTGAGCATCCTGGAGCGGAAGGACCGGACGCAGACGTATCCGGACATTGCCCTCCTGTGGGATGAGGGGACGAAGACTGTGACGGTGACGACGAACCGGGAAGCGGAGAGGCTCGGGCGCAAGCCGATCGACCTGAAGGCGCTGCGTCCGGCCGAGTGAGACGGTGAAGAGCTGATCCCGCTGGTTCGAACCGCGTCTTGCCGGCGAAGCTTCCATAGCTCAAACCCAACGTGCTACGGCAGCCTGGGGTCAAGGGGGCCACGCCCCCTTGCCGCCGGAGGCACTTCTATGAGGAACCGTGGTAAGCAACGGACGTCCCCTTTGTGGTACCAGCGTTGAGGACTCACCGCCCGCCATGAAGGCGCCGCGGGTTGGTGAGGGGGCATACGACACGGTGACCGCGTTTGGACACGCTCTCCTTCAGACATCTCTCGACGGCCAGGCCTCCGGCGGGCAAGGGGAATTCTTCCCCTTGCATCCCCTGACCAGGGTGCCCCTGGACCCGGTTAAAGCGGGCGACCGACCATTCGTTCGCCGGTCGGACTACTGCTTACGACGGCTGCGCGCCGGGGCCTCCGCAAGGTCCGTGTAAGGCGCCGCCTCGAACGGCACCGGATCCTCCGTCACCCGCGGATCCTTGACCTGATGAAGCACCTCCATCAGCTGCGCCGACATCCGTGCCTTCGCGTCGGCGTAGCTCGGATCGCCCGCCACGTTCTTGATCTGGTACGGATCGCTCTTGAGATCGAACAACTCCTCCGCCGGCCGCTTGGCAAACGCATAGTCGTAGTGCCACATCCACTGCGGATCGTTCCGGTGAGCAATCAACCACGCCTTCGTCGGGCCGGCGTCCATATCGGCAAAGGCGACGCGGGTATTCTGCTCCAGTTCCTCCTGAGACGGCGCGGAGTCGTCAGTCACCGCCAGCGGATCCCCCATCGGCCATCGGTCCGCCGCGAAGTTGCGGACATACAGAAAATCCTTCGTCCGGAGGGCCCGCTGCGGGTACGGCTTGTTCCCCTCCCGGGCGTTGTCCACATGCCGCTCCCGGCCCGTCACCACCCAAGTCCGGGCAGGATCGATCTGGCCGCTTTTGCTTGAGAGCAGAAGCGGCTGGAGGCTGCGACCGCTGAGCCCCGGCGGCATCGGCAGGCCGGCGATGTCGAGGAACGTGGGCGCGAGGTCCATCAGGTTCACGTAGTCGTCGATCACCCGGTCGGGAGTCATGTCCGGCCAGCGGATCGCGAGCGTCACGCCGACGCCGAAGTCGTACAGGTTGCACTTGCCGCCGGGGAAACCGGGAGCGCCGTGGTCGCCGCTGATGACGACGATCGTCCGGCCGAGTTCCCCGGTCTCTTCAAGCCGCTTCAGCAGCAGTCCGACGTAGGAGTCGAAGGCCTGGATCTCTCCGAGGTAGTCGGCGAAGTCTTCGCGGACTTCTGGAACGTCTGGAAGGAACGGGGGCAGTTTTCCCTGGAGGTCGTCCGGCTCGATCCCCCACAGGGCCTTGCCGGAGCCTTTGATCCAGGTCCGGTGGACGGTCGTCGGGCCGCACCAGTACAGCCACGGCTCGCGTCCCTTCCGGTCCTTGAGGAATGCGTCAAAGCTGTCGGTCACCTGCCGCTCGATCGCCGTTCGGGCTTCGGCCAGTGATTTCCCCTCGGAGACCATCTTCGTCGCGTTCTCAGAGAAGTTGTTCGGGAGGTTGCCGCGTTCGTAGGCAAACTTCCCGCCGCCGAAGGGGGCGTCGTTCGGCGTTCCCGGGCTCCAGACTTTCCACGTCTCGCCGATGTGGTAGCCGGCTTCGTGAATCAGCAGGGGGAAGCTCGGAATCGAGGGATCCCATTTGGCTCCCGAGAGGATCGCCGCCCGACCGCAGTTGAAGAAGTACCGGCCGCTGAGAAGGGCGCTGCGGCAGGGGGTGCAGGAGGGGGCGCAGACGAAAGCGTTGCGGAAGAGCGCTCCCTCACGGGCGACGCGGTCGATGTTCGGCGTTTTGACGACCTGGTTCGGCGAGGGCTGTTTCTCGTGCCGGGCGTAGGCGCTGGCGTAGCGGCCCCAGTCGTCGGCGAAACAAAAGAGAATGTTCATCTGCCGCTGGTCCATCGCCGACGCCGGCTGCGCGCGGGCGATGCACAGCAGGACCAGGAGCCACGCGAGGCGAGCGCTCATCTCGATCACCTTTTCTGAAGTCACCGATTCTGGGTTGTGCCCGACGCCTTGCCCTTCGTCGTGGGCATGTCACACGACGGGCATCAGCTCGAAGACGAACTTGTGGATCTGTTTGACGCAATGGTCCCAGTTCGACTCCCGCGTCCGCTCGGAGTTCCGCGGGGGTTGGAAGCTGTGGTCCCCTTCGCGGAGGAACTGGACCGTCACGGACGGTGAGAGCGTAAACCCCTCCACTTCCTTCTTGTCGCCGAAGGTGTCGAGTGTTCCCTGCAGGATGAGGGTCGGCGTCTCGATCTTCTGGACCGGTTCCAGCCGCAGGTCCGCAGGTTTGCCGGAGGGGTGGAAGGGGTAGCCGAGGCAGATGCAGGCGGCGACGCCCATTTCGTCGGCGATCATGGTGGCCATGCGGCCCCCCATCGACTTGCCGCCGATGACGAGCCTTTCCGGGCCGAGTTCTCCGATCACGGCTCGCCAGGCGTCGAGGAGGACCGGTTCCTTGTCGGGGGGGCGGCGACGGCCGGTGATGCCCCGTTGTTCCATGTAGGGGAACTCGAAGCGGGCGACGAGGAAGCCGAGTTCGACGAGGCCGGCGGTGAAGGCGTCCATGAACTCGTTGCGCATCCCGGAGCCGGCGCCGTGGGCGAAGGCGAACGTCCACTTGGAGCGTTTGCGATTGCCGTCAAAGTGAATCTTGGGAGCGCTCATTCGGGAGGGGGCCGTTGTTCGTCGGGGGCAGTGTCGGGAGGCAGGGGACTGCCGTTCCGGGCTGTGCGTTGTATCGGGTGGCCACGTCGAATTCGAGGAATTGAGTCAGCCACGCGTACCGAGTGGCGGCAGCCCAAAGGCATTCTCTCTGCCGGGGTCCAGGGGGTCACCCCTGGTGGGGGATGCAAGGGGGCAACGCCCACTTGCCCGCCGGAGGCCCTCTCGTCGAGAGACATCTGAAGGAGTGAGTGTCCAAGCGCGGACAACGTGCCGTATGCCCCCTCACCAACCCGCGGGGATTGCAAAGCGAGGGTGGAGTCCTGAACGCCGGCATCACAACGCGGGCGTCCGTTGTTTACCACGGTTCCTCATCAAAGCGCCTCCGGCGGCAAGGGGTTGCCCCCAACGCCGTTAACCCTGGTTCGTGTTCAAAAAGAAAGTCTTGATGCGACATGGCGTTGTGGAGACGCTTCGGTTCTCACACTGAAACCCACCCACTTCGCCCTCCCGAAAGGATTCGGGGATGCCGCATCAAGACCTGTCTCCGGATGTTGCGCTCAATTCTCGGCATCTCGAGAAAGCTCTGCAATGGCTTCTGGCTGGGACGGACTGGAAGACCATCCTCTTCCGGCACGACTGCACGTGGACGCCACCACTGTTGGTTCGAGCCGCCCTTCTGTGGGCCTGGTCCGATGAGCAGACACTGCAGGAACGGTTTGTCACGACCCACAGGCTGATGGCGCATCTGTTCCCCCATCACGGCCCTCTGGCCGGGTCGTCCCAGGCCTTCATGAAGCTCCTCCGACGCTGGACCGTTCCCCTGGTCTATCTTCTCACGACGGCTCTCCGAAAGCGGATTCGCCAGACGCTCCCCCGGCAGTGGGAATCCTGCGGTCTGGTGGTCTACGGGGTCGATGGCAGCCGAGTGGAGCTCCCTCGCACCCAGTCCCACGAGACGGCCTATGCCCCGTCGTTCAAGAGATCGATCCGGAAGAGGCGCCACCGCCGCCAACGGACGAGAACAGCCGCCGGGGCCAAGGCGGCCCGCGTTCCCCAGATGTGGCTGACGACCTTGTTCCATGTCGGGACGGGGCTTCCGTGGGACTGGCGGATCGGCCCCGCCGACAGCAGTGAGCGGGAACACGCCCTTCAGATGCTCCAGGACCTGCCCGAGGGAAGCTTGATGACGGCGGACGCCGGCTTCGTGGGCTATGACTTCGCCCGGAAAGTCCTGGGAAGCGGCCGGCATCTGCTGGTTCGGGTGGGAGCGAACGTCAAGCTTCTGCGGAAGCTGGGGTTCGTGCGGGAATCGCAAGGAACCGTCTACGTCTGGCCTGACGAGGCCGCCAAACGGCTCGATCCGCCTCTGGTGTTCCGGCTGATCGTGGCCCAGGGACCGAGATCTCCGATCTCTCTGCTCACGAGCGTCCGGGACCCGAAGATCTTGAGCGACCGGGCGGTCCTGGACCTGTACCGCAAACGCTGGGGAGTGGAACTGTTCTATCGAACCCTGAAGCAGACGTTCGGTCGACGAAAACTCCGCAGCCTGTCCTCCCTGAATGCCGCGGTCGAGCTCGAATGGTCGCTGGTCGGCCTGTGGGGCATGGGACTGTCGGTTGCAGTGGAACTGGCGAAGGCCCAGGTTCCGCTGTCTCGAATCAGCATGGCGGGAGTCTTGCGGTCGTTCCGTCGACTGATACGGGACTACCGGCATCCCGTTGTTCGAGGTCAGACGCTGTGCGCGATGCTGCGTGAATCCGTCACCGACCCGTATGAGCGGAAGAACAAGGCCAGCCGGGACTACACACGGAGGAAGAAGGAGCGGCCGGCGGGATCGCCAAAGATCACCAACGCCACGTCCCAGCAGATCGACCAGGCCAGGAGACTCAAGCTCCTCAACCGGGGTTAACGGCGTTGGGTTGCCCCCTTGACCCCGGCTGCCGTAGCACGTTGGGTTTGAGCGATGGGAGTCCGTCCGGCGAGGACGCGGTCCGAGCCGAGTCTGACGCGCGGGAGGGGGACGACGGTTATCGCACTTGGGTGGAGCAGCCGCAGAGGAACAAGCTCGCCGAGGCTGTTCGGGCCGATTCTACTCAAGCCGGCCCCCCGCACCGCTCGACGCGCTTCCTACACCGCATGAACACGCTCCGCTCCACCTTCGTCTCGCTCGTCACCGTCCTCCTCGGGATCGGCGTGCTGATGGTGTTCAGCTCGAGCATGACCGCCCGCCCCTCCAACTTCGAACAGGTTTACCTTTCGCGGCACCTGATCTACCTGGCAATCGCCTGCTCCGGCGCCTGCCTCGTCGCCATGGTCCCGCCGCGACAACTGCTCGCGCTCGCCCCCCTCGGCTTCGGGGCGACGCTGCTCATGTTCCTGGCCGTCCTCGTCCCCGGCGTCGGCGTCCGCGTAAACGGCTCCCAGCGTTGGTTGCGGCTGGCGACGATCTCCATCCAGCCCTCCGAACTCGCCAAGGTCACGCTACCGCTCTACCTCTGCTGGCTCTCCCTCCGGATTCCGGCGGCGGAGACGGTCCTCCGGCGGTACGCCATCCTCTCGATCCCGATCGGCCTCTGCTCCGCCCTCGTTGTCGTGGAGCCCGACCTGGGGACGGCGGTCTTCCTGGCGGCGGTCGGCGCGACGACGCTGTTCCTCCTCGGCATGCCGATCCGGCTCATCGGGATGGCGGCCGCCGCCGTGGTCCCGCTGGGACTGGGAATGGTCGCCCTCAAGCCATACCAGCTGCGACGGATCGAGGGATTCATCCAGGCCTGGAACGACTTTCAGAACGCCCCCTATCAGGTGAAGCAGTCGCTGACGACGCTCGGAGCGGGGGGCGTGAACGGCGTTGGCCTGGGCCGCGGATCGCAGAAGCTGAGCTTCCTCCCCGAGGCAAACACCGACTTCGTGTTTGCGGTCGTGGGGGAAGAACTCGGGCTCGTCGGGACGCTGTCGGTCGTCGGGATCTGGTGCGCGATCCTGGTCGTCGGCCTCCTAGAGCTGAGCCGAACGGGACGACCGCGGACGCGGTTCGTCGCGGCGGCGGTTGTGCTCCTGCAGCTCGTCGCGCAGGCGGCAATCAACATTGCCGTCGTCACCGCCATGCTCCCGCCGAAGGGGATCGCTCATCCGCTGTTGAGCGCGGGAGGGAGCAGTCTCGTCGGAAGCCTCCTGGCGGTCGGCGTCTTCCTGTCGATGTCGCGGGAGGAGATCGCCGCGGCGCAGGCGTCCGTGAAGCCAGGGCCGCCGCTGGTGGCGCTTCCCCGGGCGGCCTGACGTTCCTGGCCGTTACCGCTGCGTGAAGATCAGCCGCTGGCCGGAGTTGGGGACGTCGACCATCCGGCTCTTCGTGAGACCGACCCGCTGCCACATGGCGTCGTATTCGGCGAACGTGTAGGCGTCCCCCTTGGGGGTGGTGCCGAGCATCGTGAAGGCGAACGATGCTCCGATCGGGGGCTCGATCCGATTCTCGTCCGGAACGAATTCGAGCGTCAGGACGAGGCCCGCCGGTGCGAGAGCATCGGCGATTTTCCTCATCCCTTTCTCGCAGGTCGCGGGATCGAAGTGGTGGAGGAAGTTCGTGACGAGCACGACGTCGTACGGGCCGCCGTAGTCGACCTCGAAGGCGTCCCCCGGCAGGAGCGTGTACCGGTCCTCGATACCGGCTGCCGCGGCGTTCTCCCGCGCGACCTCGAGGACCGGAGCCCAGTCGAGCGCCACGATCGCGGCCTGTGGGTTCTTCCGGGCGAGTGCGACGCCGAACATTCCGTGGCCTGCCGCGATGTCGAGGACGCGGACCGCGCCGGGACGTTCCCGGGTAGCCATGTCGGCCATGAACATCGCCGCCGGCATCATGATCGGGGCCATTGATCGGGCGAACTCGATCCAGCCGGCGTACTCGGTTGCGGTCGTTCCGTCGCGGCTCAGTGTGGTGGTGCCGGTCCGGACGACCTGGGCGATGTCCTTGAACGCCTCGAGGAGGTCGGGCGAGTTCATGAACTTGGCGATCGAGCCGACGTACTTTGGCGAGGCCCGGTCGAGGAACTCGGCCGAGACCGGCGGGAGGCCGTAGGTCTCGTTGTCCTTGGTCAGGAAGCCGGCGATGACGAGGAAGTCGCAGAGGATCCGTGTCGCTCGTTGGTCGGTCTTGAGATGCTCTGTCAGGGCCTCGACCGTCCGATGTCCACGGGCGATGGCGGAGAACAGGTCGAGCTCGATTGCCGCGTGGAGGGCGGCGCTCCGCTGATGGAGGTTGAGGGTTTCGAAGATGATCCCTGGGTTCGGGGCGTCGGAGTTGGGCTGAGGATCGAGCGGCTTTGTCATGGGTCTTCCGTGAAGAGAGAAGGATCTGTTGATGGTAGCGGTGGCCGAACGGCTTATCCCGCTGTCTCAAACCACCTCCTTGCCGGCGCAGTTCTGATAGCTCAAACCCAACGTGCGACGGCCGTTGGGGTCAAGGGGGTCTCACCCCCTTGCCGCCGGAGGCCTCTTCCATGAGGAACCGTGGTAGGCGACGGGCCTACGCTTTGTGGTGCCCGTGTTGAGGTCTCCCTCGATCCACAACGCTCGCTTTGCAATCCCGGAGTATCAGGTGAGGGGGCATCCGACACGTTGTCCGCGTTTGGACACGATCTCCTTCAGACATCTCTCGACGGCCAGGCCTCCGGCGGGCAAGGGGGTGTGCCCCCCTTGCATCCCCCCACCAGGGTCCCCCTGGACCCGGTGGACAGGCGATCTTTTCTAGTAGCTGAGATTTGGCGCGAGCCACTTCTCCACGTACTCGACCGGCTGGCCGCACCGGGCCGCATAGCTCTCAACCTGATCCTTCGTCACCCGGTCCACCGAGAAATACCGCGACTCAGGATGTGCGAAGATCAACCCGCTGACCGCCGCCGCCGGCCACATCGCAAAACTCTCGGTAAGGTTGATCCCCACCGCCTGCTCCGCCCCCAGCAGGTCAAACAGCGGCCGCTTGAGCGTGTGATCAGGACAGGCGGGATAACCAAACGCCGGCCGAATCCCGCGATACTTCTCGTCGATCAGCTCTTCATTCGAGAGCCCCTCGAGATCGCCAAAGCCCCACTCGCGGCGGGCTACGCCGTGGATGTACTCCGCGAACGCTTCCGCCAGCCGGTCCGCAATCGCCTTCGTCATGATCGAGTGGTACTCGTCATGGTCCTTGTCGAACTGCGCGACCAGCTCGTCACAGCCGTGCCCCGTAGTGACCGCGAACGCACCGAGGTAGTCCGACTTCCCCGACTCCGCCGGCGCGATGTAGTCCGCCAGCGAACGGAAATCCTTCTGCCCCGGCCGCTCCCACTGCTGCCGCAGCATCGGAAACGTCACCGTGCCGCCTTCGACGTCGAGCTCGATGTCGTCGCCGCGGGTCCGCGCCGGCCAGAAGCCGTAGACACCCCGGGCCGTCAGCAGCTTCTGCTCGATGATCCGGTCGAGAAGCCGGTTGGCATCGTCGAACAGCTTTCGAGCTTCGGTCCCGACAACCGCGTCGTCGAAGATCTTCGGGAATTTCCCCTTGAGCTCCCATGTCTGGAAGAAGGGAGACCAGTCGACGTAGGGACGGAGGATGTTGAGGTCGAGGCTGTCGATCTGCCGCGTCCCAGTGAACCGGGGTTTGGCGATCTCGATCGTCTGCCAGTCGGTCTGGAACCGCCGCTGGAATGCGTCGGCGTACGGAACGAGCGCCTGCTCGGACCGCTGGGCGAACCGCTTGCGGTCGGACTCCTGATCGTCCCGAACCTCCTGGACGTAGGCTGGCTTCGTCTCCGGATCGAGCAACCGCTCGACGGCGGGGACCGACAGGGAGGCGTCGATGACGTGGACCACCGGCTCCGCATAGTGCGGGGCGATTTTGACCGCCGTGTGCTTGGAACTGGTCGTCGCACCGCCAATGAGGAGCGGGATCGTCATCCCGCGGCGCTGCATCTCCTTGGCGACAGTCACCATCTCGTCGAGCGACGGCGTGATGAGGCCGGACAGACCGACGATGTCGGCTTTCTCGGCCAGGGCCGTGTCGAGGATCTTGTCGCAGGGAATCATCACCCCCAGGTCGATCACCTCGAAGTTGTTGCACCGCAGCACGACCCCGACGATGTTCTTGCCGATGTCATGGACGTCCCCCTTGACCGTCGCCAGGACGATCTTGCCGCGGTACGAGGACTGCGACTCGCCGGCCGCCGCGGTCTCAACAACCACATCGGCAGCGTTGGACGTTGCCGTCGCTGCGGGAGTCAGGACGCGGCGCTCGTAGAGCTCGCGGTCGCCAACTTGGGTCTTCGTCAGCAGTCCACCCTCTTCCAGAAGGCTCAAGATGCGCTGGACGGTCGAGCGGCCGATCTTCTTCGAAGCGAGCGTCGCGGCGATCGTTTCGGCGTCGAATGGAGCGTTGCACGCGAAGACCGCCGTGGCGACCAGCTGCCGCTCGCGCGTCAGGCCGAGTCCCTTCGATGACAGGAAACTGCGGAACAGGGTCGACGGATCTTCTCCGGTTGCCGCCGAGCTCTCGCCCTGGGCCGCCGCTTCAGCCGCGGCCTTCGCGGCGGCTTCCGCCTTCTCGGCCTCCATGAACGGTTCGAGGTAGGCGACCGCCTTCTTCATCACGCGGGCGGACTTCACCACCTGCGGCAGGAACATTTTTCCCTGGCCGAACAGGTCCCCGACAACCTTCATGCCGTCCATCAGCGGCCCCTGAATCACGTTCAGCGGGCGGCCGTACTTCTGACGGGCCTCTTCCGTGTCGGTCTCGATGTGCTCAGTCAGCCCCTTGAGGAGGGCGTGCTGCAGGCGGGCCTCGACCGGATCGCTCCGCCAGGCTTCGACCTCGGCCGCTCCCTTCTCCTTCTCCGTTCCCCTCGCCTTGAGAGCATCGGAAAAGGCGATCAGCCGCTCGGTCGCATCGGCGCGGCGATTCAGCAGGACGTCCTCGATGTAGACCAGCAGCTCCTTGTCGATCTCCTCGTAGACTTCGAGCTGACCGGCGTTGACGATCCCCATGCTGAGGCCGGACCGGATCGCGTGGTACAGGAACGCGGCGTTCATCGCCTCGCGGACCACGTCGTTGCCGCGGAACGAGAACGAGACGTTGCTCACCCCGCCCGATGTCTTCGCGCCAGGGCACTCGGTCTTGAGCCGCCGGACCGCTTCGAAGAACTCGACCGCGTAGTTCGAGTGCTCGTCCATCCCGGTGCCGACCGTCAGGATGTTCGTGTCGAAGATGATGTCCTGGGGCGGGAAGCCGACCTCCTCCGTCAGGAGCTTGTAGGCCCGCTTGCAGATGGCGACCTTGTTGTCCGCCGTGACCGCCTGGCCTTCCTCGTCGAACGCCATCACGACGACCGCGGCGCCGTAGCGGCGGATCGTGCGGGCCTGCTTGAGGAACGCCGTCTCCCCTTCCTTGAGGGAGATCGAGTTCACGACTCCCTTGCCGGCGAGACACTTCAGTCCCGCCTCGATGACGCTGAACTTCGAGCTGTCGACCATGACCGGGACTTTGTTCACGTCCGGGTCGTCGGAGAGCAGATTCAGGAAGTGGACCATCTCGGCTTCGCTGTCGAGCAGGCCCTCATCCATGTTGACGTCGATCATGTTGGCCCCGCTCTCGATCTGCTCGCGCGTGACCGAGAGGGCCTCGTCGTACTTCTTCTCGCGGATCAGTCTCGCGAACTTCCGCGAGCCAGTGACGTTGTTCCGCTCGCCGACCATGAGGAACGGCGTCGACGGAGGGGCGTCCGGCGCGGCATCTGCGGGCTCGGGACGAAGCTCGAACAGCTCCGTTCCGCTGTAGGCAGCGGTTCCCTGCGGCGTCGCGGGCGTCCAGGCGGGGCCGGTGTCGTGCTGCTTGAAGCGCGACGCCACCCCGGTGACCGCTTCGCCGATCTGGCGGATGTAGGTCGGGGTCGTCCCGCAGCAGCCGCCGACGATGTCGACCCAGCCGCTCTCGGCGAACTCGCGGATCGTCTGCGCAACCTCAGCGGGGCTGCTGTCGAAGCCACCCATTCCGTCCGGCATGCCGGCGTTCGGGTAGCAGCTCACGAGGCAGTTCGCCCGGCCGGCGAGGGCCTCCATGTAGGGCCGCATCTGCTTCGGGCCGAGCGCACAGTTGAGGCCGACGCTGAACATCGGGAAGTGCGACACCGCCGCCACGAAGGCTTCGAGGGTCTGCCCGGTGAGGGTCCGCCCCCCCTGGAAGATCGTCCCCGAGACCATGACGGGGACCTGCCGCGCTCCCTCGTCGAACACCTGCTGAATGGCGTACAGGGCCGCCTTCATGTTGAGCGTATCGAAGCTCGTCTCGGGCAGGAGCAGGTCGACGCCGCCGTCGAGCATCCCGCGGACCTGCTCGGCGTACGAATGGACCATCTGGTCAAACGTGACCGGGCGGTAGCCGGGCTTGTCGGCGTTGAACGAGAGCTGGACCTTCGTCGGCCCGATGCTTCCGGCGACAAAGCGGGGCTTGGCCGGGTTCTTCTTCGTGTACTCGTCGGCCACCGCCTTCGCGAGCTCGATGGCGGTCCGGTTGATCTCGCGGGTCAGGTCGGCAACGTGGAATTCCTCGAGCGTGACCACGTTCCCGTTGAACGTGTTCGTCTCGATGATGTCCGAGCCGGCGTCGAGGTATTCCCGGTGGATCTGCTGGATCATCTGCGGCTGCGTCAGGCAGAGCAGGTCCGTGCAGTTCTTGATGTCGACGGGGTGGTCGGCGAAGCGCTTTCCCCGGTAGTCCTCTTCGGTCGGCCCCCGGGACATGATGAGGGCTCCCATCGATCCGTCCAGAAGGAGGATCCGATGGGACAAATGTTCACGCAGCAGGTCGTCGGTCTTCATGGGAGAGAGGGTACGGGCGATGTCCGACGGCAATCAAGTTTGCCCGCCGGAATGGGTTGCGGATATCGAACACGGGAGAAACGAGGCCCATCCCGTCCCGCATCGCCCCCTTGGCCCGCCCCGTTTTCACCCGCTCGACTCCGGATTTCATCGGAAATTGATCCCTGTTTGACCGCTGCCTGTCACGCCGGAGCGTTGACGCGACCCCGGAGAACCGGGCGTCCACCGCCGCGACCTGTGACAGACACGCCTGATCGAGGCGAGGTTCCCGGGCGTCAGTGGCTTTATCAGCAGAGGGAAGCCGTTTGGCGCCGGGCGACAGGGACATCTCCTCAGTTGTTCGGCGCGGTCAGTTTGCCGATCGGAATGACGTATGGCCCCAACTGGCTGGTCTTGCCTCCAACGACCGTCACTTTCCACTCGCGTTCCAGGTAGCCGCGTTGTTCGTGCCAGACGCGGAACGAGTGCTCGCCGACGGGGAGCCCCTTGATCGTGAACCGGCCCTCCTTGTCGGTGACGGCCGCGTACGGGTGGTCGACGACCAGAAGCGTCGAGCGCATCCAGGGTTGGATATCGTCCTTGATCGGCACCGGCAACGTTTCGGGTGCCTTCAACGCGACGGCGATCCCCTTCTTGTCCATCGGCTTCAGGATGAAGTTCTGCTGGGGGTTGGCGAGCGTGTAGGTATGGATGTTGTGCTCCACCGGATCGGCCGACGTGAACCGCAGCTTCTGGTCCGTCCGGACGACGAGAGCATGTGGCACATACCGACGCTGCTCGATCGTGAGTTGGACCTCCGGCTCCTTGCTCCGGCTCAGCTCCCGGGGGATGTTGGCGGGCGCCCTTCGCAGGTAGATGAAGACGTTGGCGACGCCGCCGGTCTTCTTGTCGACAACGTAGCTTTCGTTCGGCACTTCGAAACGCAGAGGGCTGCCCCCCTTCAGGAGCGGCGGCTGGATGGGGACGAAACCTTCCGTGATGAACTCACCTGTGATGTCGCCGAACTCTTCGGCAGCGGCTGTTTGTCCTGCAAGAGCGATCCAGAGCACGATCGCAGCACCCCAAACAAGTCTCGACGCTTTCATGTTCCGGCCCCGGAAAGGAACAACGGACGGGGGATCGTTCGACCGTCCGTCAGGATACCGACCACGATCCAAATCGCTACGACTTCTCGGCGATGAGCTTCACCGCAGGGATCTTCACCGTCGGGACGGCGGTGGTCTTTCCGGCGACGACGTTGACCTTCCACTCCCGCTCCACGTAGCCCGGGTTCTCGTGCCAGACGCGGAACGAGTGCTCTCCGGCCGGGAGGCCCTTGATCGTGAACTTGCCCTCTCGGTCGGTGACTGCTGCATAGGGGTGATCAACCACCAGCATGTTGGCCCGCATCCAGGGGTGGATATCGCACCTCACCGGCAACGGCAGACCTTCCGGCCGAGGCAGTTCGATTGCGACACCGTCCTTCCCAAACTCATCGAGTAAGAGCGACTGCGGATTGGCGAGCGTATAAGTGTGGACTGCATGCGCTCGAGGCCATTTGTTGACGAATCGGAGCTTCTGGTCCGTTCGGACAACGACGGCGTGGGGGACGAACTGCCGATCTTCGATCGTGATCCTGACCTCGGGTTCCGCGCTCCTAGCCAGCTCCGGAGGGGGCGCGGCGGGAGCCTTTCGCAGGTAGATGAAGACATTCGCGACCCCGCCGGTCTTCTTGTCGACGACGTAGCGTTCGTCCGGGATGACCACCGGCGGAGGGCCAACCTCCTGAATGAGCGGCGGCAGGATGGGAACGAAACCCTCGGTGATGAACTCGCCCGTGATGTCGCCGAACTCTTCGGCGGCGGTGGCCTGTCCAGCGAGAACGCCCCAGAGCACGACCGCAGCCCCCCAGACGAGTCTCAACGCCTTCATGTTCCGGCCCCGGAAAAGAAAAACGGACGGGGGATTGCTCCTCCGTCCGTCAGCATACCGAACGCGATCGGGATCGCTATGACTTCTTGGTCGAGAGCTTCATGGCGGGGACCTTCACCGGCGGGACGGTGGTGGTCTTTCCGGCGACGACGTTGACCTTCCACTCCCGCTCCACGTAGCCCGGGTTCTCGTGCCAGACGCGGAACGAGTGCTCTCCGGCCGGGAGGCCTTCGATCTTGAACTTGCCGTCCTTGTCGGTCACGGCGGCGTACGGGTGATCGACGACGAGCATCGTGGCCCGCATCCAGGGGTGGATGTCGCACTTGACCGGCATCGGCAGGGTCTCGCTCGCCTTCATGGCAATCGCGGTCCCCGTCTTGTCGTTCGCCTGGAGGATGAAGTTCTGCTGGGGGTTGCCGAGCGTGTAGGTGTGAATGTTGTGGGCCACTGCGTCGCCGGAGGTGAACCGCACGCTCTGATCCGTGCGGACGATTGCCGCGTGCGGCACATAGCGGCAGCCCTTGTTGTCGAAGACGACTTCCTTCTCCTTGCTGGCCTTGAGCGACGGATCGATCATCGCGGGAGCCTTGCGGAGATAGATGAAGATGTCGGCCACGCCGCCGTTCGCGGCGTTGACGATCAGCGAGTCGTCCGGCACCCCTTCGGCGGCGCAGACGGCGGCGTCTTTGGCCGCTGCGTCACCCTTCTTGACCAGGTCCGCCAGCTTGGGGGCGGCCCCGTCGACCACGAACTGGCCTTCGATCGCTCCGAATTCCTGGGCCCAGGTCGGGGCGGAGGTGGCACACGCGACAGCAAAACCCGTCGCGGCGAGCAGCCGGGCGAACTTCTTCATCGTCAGTCTCCAAAAGGGGTGATCACAGGGGCCGCAACGGTCGCTGCGGCGGAGGTGGGAAGACGGATCGTTCGAGACCGTCCACACTTAGGCAGGTTCTTCCAGTATAGGCGCGGCGGCGGGAGTCCTGCCACCAGCCCATCGGCAGTTTTTGAACTGGGGGGGCGGCTATTGGCTGCGAGGGGCGGATGGGCTGACATCGCGTCCTTGCCGGAGCGGCTCTCATAGCTCAGACCCAACGTGCGACGGCAGGCTGGGGTCAAGGGGGCTCGCCCCCTTGCCGCCGGAGGCACTTTCATGAGGAACCGTGGTAAGCAACGGATGTCCCCTTTGTGGTCCCCGCGTCGAGGATTCACCACTCGCTCCGCAATCCCCGCGGGTTGGTGAGGGGGCATACGACACGATGTCCGCGCTTGGACACGTGCTCCTTCAGATATCTCTCGACGGCCAAGCCTCCGGCGGGCAAAGGGGCGTTGGCCCTCTGCACTCCCCACCAGGGTGCCCCTGGACCCGGTTGTTGGGCCGGAAATGCTGGGGGACGCAGATGTGCCCGCCTTCATGGTTAACCATCGACGGCGCGAGACTCGGTAGGCCGTGCCCGTTATCCCTCTCTGACGGCCAAATCAAACGCAAAGACCTGTCCGACCAATCGATCGAACAGGTCCCCGGTACGAACGCCATGGGGCAATCGAAAACTACTTCGACGCCGTCGAGGAGTTGACGGTCTTCTCCACGGTCCCCTGGGCGGTGAAGGTGATCGGCGTTTCACGGCCGGCGATCGTCAGCGTGAAGTTCATGTTGACGTTCCCTTCGGCACCCGACGGGGTGATCTTGACCGGCAGGACATGGAGAGCCTTCGCTTCCGGTCCGACCTTGACCTGCACCCCTTCGCCCATCTTGTCCGCTTCGACCTTCTCAATGGCGAACGGCTTCTTGGCCTTCACGACCACGGTGACGGTCTTGTCGACACCCGGCTTGAGAGCTCCGAGCTGAACGACCGACGGGATGATCTGGAACTCAGGAACCACGGTCGCCCGGACGAGGACCGGGATGTTCGGGTTCGAGGGATCGTTCGTGACGACAGTGAGCTGCTCGCGGAACTCGCCGGCCGGGACGTCGGCAGCCAGGGTCACGGCGAGGTCGTATTCGATCCGGCCGTTCGAGCGGCGGACTTCGCGGGCGGTGGCGGCAACGCTCTTGTTGTTCGAACGGACTTCGCGGACCTGCCACTGGCCGGCGCTGAAGCTGCTGTTGACGACCGAGACGTGCCGCTCGGCCGGCGCTCCCAGGTCGACTACGCCGAAGTCGGCCGAGCCGGGGGTGACCTGGAGATCGGACCGAATCTCGACGTTCAGCGGGATCCGGACCGTTTCGCTGTGCTGGCCGTTCTTATCACGGAACTGGCACAAGACCGAGATCGTCGGGTGGCGGTGGCCGGAGTGGGCCACGGTGTCGATCTTGATGTTCAGGATCCCGGTCTCCCAGCTCTTCAGCGTGAACTGGCTAACGGTCTTGTTAGGATCCTGGGGGTCGAGGAGCGATGGCTGACCGCAGCGACAGGTGGTGTTGACGCTGCTGATTGTGATGTCGTCTTTGAACTTATTCGTGATGACGACCTGACGTCGGACATCAGAATTCTTGGCGACGTTGCCGAAATCAAAACTGAGGTCGGAGAACATCTGCTGTCCCCACGACTGCTGCTGAACGACCGGCTGCGAGCTGACGGTCCGGACGGCCTGAGCCGAAGCGACGAGCGGGCAGGAAAAGAGAGCGGCGACCACAAACGTTTTGGACAACTGGCGAATCATTGAGAGTTCCTCGAGATCGGTGCGGGTTCGGGGGTGTGCGGTCCTTCCATGTTTCCGCCAGGCGGTCCAGGCGGCCGGCTCCATGCACTGGCCAGTCGTCTCACCCGCCCCAACCGGAAGTGATTGACGTTCGGCTCGCACCGGCCCCGAGCAATGGGGTCAGTTTGGAAACGAAGTCACCCGGATGGGGGTCCGTAAGGACAAGGGATGCAATGCACGTGCCACGCGGTTCGGCACTGAGATCGAAGACAGCCACTGCAAATCGCTGATGTCTGAGCATCACCCGCAAACGGCAGGGGATCAACAAAAAAACGCAGCCGCGTTGATTATTCGGCAAGTCGTTTTGCTTAGCAGGCTCTCAAGGCTTGAGGCGCAAACCTGTCATGCTTCGCCGGAGGATCCGAGGAGGGAAACTGTTCGTTCCCTGCCGTGAGTGCGATCCGCGCCGGGTGTGCTGTCGCGAGCCGATGCCGCTGTGAAATGCGCGGCTGAGGCGAGCCGCACCAAACGCCGATGCGGCAATCCTTGCGGCGTTTTGGCCTACGCAGAATCCGTCTCTTATCCATCCTCACGGGCGCAAACGCTGAACGAGGAGGAACCGGCCTGACCGGTCAATGCGCAACCCGTGTCGTTGGCTTGTCGGGTCCAAGGCGGGCCCCGGTAGGTCGCCAGGGGCCAGCCCATGGTCGCCGGAGCCATGTTCGTCGAGAGCCGTCGTCCCCCCGGTGGCGTCGCGACGGGAACTGGTGTGAGTCGACACAGCCGTTCTCTCGGAGGGTCGTGGATCGATCGGCAGCTGGAACCACCGCTGCGGCTCGGCTGGAGCCTCGCCCTCCCGGGGGCGTCCGAATGGGGACGGAGCGTTGTCACGCTCCTCGACCGGCGCGCGATGTCGCCTTGGCCGCTGACCCGGGCGGGCTGAAGGGAGCGAGGGCGATTGCCGCCACGGGGGATGGTCGCCGGGAGCCACGCCGTCGCCCGGAGGGCGGAGTTCGGGAAAGGGGCGGGACCTGCGTGTACTTCGCGCGGCGGACCTTCCTATAATAGTTGGCTTGTGCATCGGATGATCCGCGCCGGGCTCCCTCCTTACTGCCCCCGTTCTCCCACCTCGGCTGTAACTTGCTGAATCCCCATATGTTAAGACGCTGTGTCGCACTCGCCCTGCTCGGGCTGTGCGGATGCCACGATGTGGATCAGATCACCCAGTACAAGGCCCCCAAAGAGGTCACCCGCTCCGCGGCCCGCCCGAGCGCCCAAGGGAACTCGGCGGGGTCGGCGGCGTGGTTCCTGAAACTGACGGGGCCGGCCGAGAAGGTCGGCGAACACTACGAGGCGTTCGTCCGCCTGATGTCCCGCTTCCGGGTCGATGACACCGGGAAGCCGAGCTGGGAAGCGCCCGAAGGATGGGTGGAAGTCCCGCCGAAGGACCTCGATCCCGCCCTCGCCAACGCCCGCTACGCCACCTTGCGGCTGAAGGATTCCGAGCCGCCGCTGGATATCACGGTCACCACGCTCCCGAGTCCCGATCCGACGGCGGAGCAATACATCCAGATGAACGTCAACCGCTGGCGGCGGCAGCTTCAGATGGAGCCGCTGGAGGGAGACGACTGGCTCGCCAAGGCCCGGGAGACCAAGGAACTCGCGCTGTTCGCGGCCAATGACGGCTTCGTGGCGTTCGCCAACCTCAAAGGGAAGGGGGAAGACGGTGCCGCAGTCCAGACCCTCGCGGCGATCATTCCCTACGTGCCGGGTGGAGTCGGAGCGAGCGAGCCCACCTCTTCGGCGCCGCCCAGCTCGCCCATGCCGCCCAAGTCTCCGGCGGGGCCCGGGCTGAAGTACGCGACCCCCGAGGGCTGGACGGAGACCCGCAAGCCGCTGGCGAGCGTCGCCTTCACCAGGACCGAAGGGGACCAGTCGTTCGACGTCACCGTGATCCGGCTGGGGGGCGGGGGCGGCCTGCTTCCGAACGTGAACCGCTGGCGCGGTCAGATCGGACTGGAGGCGATCCAGGAGGATGCTCTTAAGACAACGCCGGTTCCGGTTGGCGAACTGACAGGGCAACTCATCGATCTCCAGAACGGCGACAAGGCCCTGATGACGGTCGTGATCCCGCAGGGGGATGCCCAGTGGTTCGTGAAGCTGATGGGATCGAATGAACTGGCTCAGAAGGAACGCGACAAGTTCCTGGAGTTTGCAAAGTCGATCCGGTTCGAGTGATGGCCGCGGTGTGCGGTCCAGCGGTTGGAAGGCGTCTGCCGTGAGCGGCAGGCGGGGTGAAGAGGCCGGGGCGTCAGGGCTGGCGTCCCCGAGACGAGAACACAGGTTTCAGAACGGAAATTCGCTCGATGTCCACGACCACCCTCCCCGAAGAGCATGACGCCGACCTCCGGACCCTCGTCCACACCGGCTCGAGCGTCCTTGACTCGATGCTGCGGTCGCTCGCCTCGCTGAAGCTGACCGTGGTGCTGCTGGCCCTGGCGTGCGGGAACGTCCTGTTCGGGACGCTGGCCCAGGCGGAAATGGATGTCTGGAAGGCGGTCTCGGAATACTTCCGGATCGACATCCGGAACCTGTTCATCGACGGCGCCCCCTGGCTGAACCTCCGGGAGCTCGTGACGTGGGTTCCGTTCGACATCTTCACCCCGAAGGCGTGGTTCCCCGAAGGGGGGCCGTTCGCCGCGAACTGGGGGTTCCTGTATCCCCGCGGCTGGACGATCGGCATCCTCATGATGCTGAACCTGCTGGCGGCGCATCTCGTCCGGTTCAAGGTGGTCGCCAAAGGGACGCGGCTGATCGTCGGCTGGGCGGGGATCGTCTTCGGCATCTTCATCACGTGGCTCGTGATCTCCAGCGGCAACAACGTCCACGGAGTCGAAGGGGAAAATCTCGTCTCCTACGAGACCCTGTGGCGGCTGGCGGGCGTGGCGGCGTTTGCCCTGACGGCCGCTTCGATCTGGGGCTCGATCGGCGCGACGAGCCGGGCGGCGTTCTGGGGGCTGATGGCCTCGAGCGCTCTGTGTGCGGCGCTGAGCGTCTACCTCATTTCCTCCGAGCCGCTCAGCGCCTCGTCGATGCGGATTCTGTATCAGCTCGCGAAGGGGACGATCGCCGGGCTGGCGATCCTGATTCCGTCGTGGGTCGTGTTCGGCAAGCGGGCGGGGATTGTGGCCCTGCATGCCGGGATCGGCCTGATGATGGGCTACGAGGTCTACGTCGGGATGCATGCCGCGCGGATGGAGGCGCGGATGCAGATCGAGGAAGGCCAGGTCATGAACTACACGTACGACATCCGCGCCGTCGAGCTGGCGGTCGTCGATCCGTCGCCGTCGGACCATGACCTGCACACCGTCATCCCGGCGGCCCGGCTGCAGAAGGGGGTCAAGTTCCATGACGACCGGCTGCCGTTCGACATGGAACTCGTGGAATACCACGAGAACAGCGAAATCCAGATGCGGCTCCCGAAGGACAAGGACGTCAAGACTCCCGCCACGAAGGGGCGGGGGCTCGAGATCCTGATGGAGCCGCGGGCGGTCGGGACCGGTGTCGAGACGAACCAGAAGGCGGACGTCCCCTCGGGCTATGTCCGGATCCTGGATCCGAAGAGTGGCAAGGAAGACGGGGTCTACCTCGTCAGTGCCCTGCTCTCCCGGCCGGAGACCATCACCTTCGATGGCAAGCCGTACCAGCTCTCGCTCCGGTTCCGGCGGGACTACAAGCCGTATCAGATCGAGCTCAAGGACGTTCAGAAGAACGACTACGTCGGCACGAACCGTCCGAAGGACTACCGCTCGAAGATCCACCTTGTCGACGAGCGGAACGGGGTCGACAAGGACTTCGAAATCTGGATGAACAACCCTCTCCGCTACGCCGGCGAGACGTTCTACCAGAGCAGCTACATCCCCGCCGGGGCGATGGGGGACAACCGCGAGATGACCGACTTCCAGGTCGTCATCAACGAAGGGTGGATGACCCCGTACGTGGCGTGCATGATCGTTGTCGTCGGGATGCTGTACCACTTCTGGCTGATGCTTTCCCGGTTCCTGCGGACGGCGAGCGCCGTTCCGGTGACCGACGGGGTTGCCGAGGGATACGACTGGACGGTCCTGGCGCCGGCTCTGGCGCTGGCGACGGTCGCCGGGCTTTACGCCTCGATGGCCGCGTTCCGTTCCGCGAAGCCGGTGAACGGATTTGATCTGGCGGCGTTCAGCGCCATTCCGATCTTCGATGGCGGCCGGGCTCAGCCGATCGATTCCTACGCTCTCAACAACCTGATGCAGATCTCCGAGCGGCAGACCTTCAAGGATGCCGAGGGGAACAAGCGGACGGCCGTCGAATGGTTCCTCGACTCGATCGCCAAGCCGGAGGACGTGGCCGCGAAGTATCCGGTGTTCCGGATCGACCATCCGGACATCGTCAAGAGCCTGAACCTCGACTGGCGGGAGTCGCACCTCTACAGCCGCGAGGAGATCGAGAAGACCTGGCCGCAGCTTCAGTCCCAGATCCAGACCGCCGGCGACAAGCGGGGCGAGGACCGGAGCATTGAAGAGCGGAAGCTGCTCAGTCTGGCCGGGAAGCTGAACCAGTTCGAGAAGATGAAGGCGGCGTTCCTCGACATGCGGGACATGCCGCAGGGTCTGCCCGTGATGCCGACCCGCGAAGAGTTCCAGAAGGACCCGCAGGGGGCGCAGGCCCGGGCCTCGCAGGTGGCGGATCTGCTCCACAACGCGCGGGACCGGTTCAGCCAGATGCACCTGCCGCTGGTCGTCCCGACGCACTTGGGACGCGGCAAGTCCGAAGAGGGGCTGCTAGCGATGCTGAAGACGAACTGGGAGCCGACGGCGCTGGCGTCGATCTATGCCCACATCGGCGGATCGGCCGGGGAGAAGATTCCGGCCCTCGATCTGCTCGAAGAGATCCGGGCCGCTTATCGCGACGGCAAGGCGGACGTGTTCAACGCCAAGGTGGTCGAGTACCGCAAGCTCATCGACGGCCTCTCGGACGACGAGCGGACGGTGCCGGGAACCGGCTCGACGCTCAACGTCGTGAAGACGAACTACGAGGCGTTCTACAACCGGTTCGCTCCGTCGTGGCTGGCCTTCATGCTCTACGTGCCGGGGATGGCCCTGATCCTGCTCGGCTGGCTGATGGCCCCGATGGGATTCTTCCGCCACCTCCGGGCGGCCGGATGGGGGATCACGGCGGTGGCGTTCATCCTGCACACCTATGCCCTGGTGGGCCGGATCTACATTTCCGGACGGCCTCCGGTGACCAACCTCTACTCGGCGTCCGTCTTCATCGGCTGGGCGATCGTGCTGATGGGACTGGGGCTGGAACTCGTGTCGCGGATGGGGATTTCGACGCTGGCGGCGGCGCTGGCGGGGTTCCTGACGCTGCGGGTGGCCGATGCACTGCGGTTCGACGGCGACACGCTGTCGGTGCTAGAGCCGGTGCTTGACACACAGTTCTGGCTGGCGACGCACGTGGTGTGCATCACGCTGGGGTACGCGACGAGTTATGTCGCCGGGCTCCTGGGGACCGGCTACCTGCTGGGGGGCGTGCTGACGCCGTATCTCAACTCGAGTATCCGGCAGCGTCTGGCGAACATGACCTATGGGACCGTGTGTTTTGCGCTGCTGTTCAGCTTCTTCGGGACGGTTCTCGGGGGGTTGTGGGCGGATGACTCGTGGGGGCGGTTCTGGGGTTGGGATCCAAAGGAGAACGGGGCGCTGATCATCGTCCTGTGGAATGCGCTGATTCTGCATGCCCGGTGGGACGGGATGGCTCGCGGGCGGGGGGTGGCGATCCTGTCGGTGCTGGGGAACATTGTGGTGACGTGGTCGTTCTTTGGGGTGAATGAGCTGGGGGTGGGTCTCCATTCCTACGGGTTCACCGAGGGGCGGCTGCGGTATATCGGGATGTTTGCGTTGGCTCATGTGGTGATTGCGGCGATTGGTTCGTTGCCGACGTCGGCGTGGATGTCGTACCGGGCGGAAGACAACCGGCCGACTCCCCCGCGGCTTGGTGACACGGCGGCGAGCTGAGGCACCTGCAAGCGGAGTTCAAGCAACCACGCGCATTCGCCGATTGGTGGTCACCCAACACCGGGTCCAGGGGCACCCTGGTGGGGAGTGCAGAGGGGCAACGCCCCTTTGCCCGCCGGAGGCCGTCTCGTCGAGAGATGTCTGAAGGAGTGAGTATCCAAGCGCGGACACCGTGTCGTATGCCCTCTCACCAACCCGCAGGGATTGCAAAGCGAGCGGTGTAGATTGAGGGAGTCCTCAACGCTGGTACCACAAAGGGGACGTCCGTTGCTTACCGCGGTTCCTCATAGAAGTGCCTCCGGCGGCAAGGGGGCGTGGCCCCCTTGACCCCTGGCTGCCGTCGCACGTTGGGTTTGAGCTGGCATAGTCGGGCCGGCAAGGACGTGGTTCGAGCCGGCGGGACAAGCCATCCCATTCCTTGCTGCATCAGCGCCGCCCGATCCCACCCGCCGCCCGCTTCGGATAGACTGTCCGTCTTGGACGGCTCCGAAAGCGAGACAGCTGAACCTCGTGTTCATCTCCCGTGTCGTGAGCCGGAACCGATCCTGAGTTCACCCGCTCCGCACACGCCACGATGTCTGAACTGCCTGAGTACGTTCGCCACACAAGCCGCAAGGCCCGGATCGCTTCCCGCGGGTTGGCGCGGGCTTCCGGGGCGACGAAAGACGCCTGGATTCGTGAAACCGCCCGGCAGCTTCGCTCGAGGTCGGCATTCCTCATCGAGGAGAACGCCAAAGATCTGGAAGCGGCTCCCGGGTATGGCCTGACGTCAGCCGCGATCGACCGGCTGCGACTGACGGCACCCCGGATCGAGGAGATCGCGCGGGCAATGGAAGAGGTGATCGGGCTGCCGAACCCGGTCGGCGAGGTGATCGACAGCAATGTTCGCCCGAACGGGCTCCTGGTGACGCGGGTCCGGGTTCCGCTCGGCGTCGTCTTCTTCATCTACGAGTCGCGGCCGAACGTCACGATCGACGCGGCGGCGCTGTGCGTCAAAAGCGGAAACGCGGTGATCCTCCGCGGCGGCAAGGAGGCGTTCCACAGCAACCAGGCCCTCTACCGAATCCTGGCCGACGCGCTTGAAGCGACAGGACTGCCGCGGGATGCCGTACAGCTCGTTTCGACGACGGACCGTGAGGCCGTGCGGCTGTTCCTCAAGGAACGCGAGAACATCGATGTCGCGATTCCCCGCGGCGGGAAGTCGCTGATCGAGACCGTGACGGCTGAGGCGACGATGCCGGTCATCAAGCACTTCGACGGGGTGTGCCACGTCTACGTCGACGCGACCGCCAACTTGGAAATGGGAGTCGAGATCCTGCTGAATGCCAAGGTCCAGCGGCCGGGGGTCTGCAACGCGGCGGAGTGCCTGCTGGTGCACGAATCGGTCGCGGCGGCGTTCCTGCCGCTGGCGGGGGCGAAGCTGGCGGCCGCAGGGGTCGAGCTTCGCGGCTGCACGCGAACGCGGGAGTTCCTGCCGGACGCGAAGCTGGCGACCGAGCAGGACTACCGAACCGAGTACCTGGGTCTCGTCCTGAGCGTGCGGGTCGTCGACTCGCTGGACCAGGCGATCGAGCACATCACGGAGTACGGGTCGCACCACACCGAAGCGATCGTCACGAACGACCATCCTTCGGCGATGCGGTTCGCGACGGAGGTCGATTCCGCGGGGGTGATGATTAACGCCAGCACGCGGTTCAACGACGGCGGCGAGCTGGGGCTGGGGGCGGAGATCGGCATTTCGACCGACAAGTTCCACGCCCGCGGGCCGTGCGGGCTGCGGGAGCTGATGAGCTACAAGTACGTCGTCTACGGGCAGGGACAGGTGCGGAAGTAGGAGTGAAACACCAAGACACAAAGGAGGCACCAAGAGCACAAAGAGGAGAAGGACGGAGAGCGGTGCGAACCTTCCTCGCCCTTGTCTGAATTCTTGGTGCCCTTCGTGACTTCTTTGTGTCTTGGTGTTTAATCCTCTTTCCGCCCCACCGACAGGACCTTGAGAAGCCCCGGGATGAGCCGGCGGAAGGCGCGGGCGCGGTGGCTGATCTGCTGCTTCACGAGCGGTGAGAGTTCGCCGAAGGTTTCGTGGTATTCGCGGACGAGGAAGTAAGGGTCGTAACCGAATCCGTTCGGGCCGCGGGGTTCGTCAAGCATCCGGCCGCGGCAGGTGTCCTCGAAGCTGAGGACGATGTTCCCTTCCGGATCGGAAACGGCGACGTGGCAGACATAGCCGCCGCCGCGTTTCTCTGGCGGGACGCCGGCGAGTTCGCACATCAGCTTGGCATTGTTTTTCTCGTCGGTCGCTCCCTCGCCGCTATACCGAGCGCTGTAGACCCCGGGCTCTCCCTTGAGGAAGTCGACCCGCAGGCCGCTGTCCTCGCCGATCGCCCAGTGCTTGAGGTGGAGCGCCGTCTGGCGGGCCTTCTTGGCGGCGTTCTCGGCGAACGTCGTTCCGTCCTCGATCACTTCGGGGACATCCGGAAACTCGGCAACGGCGACGAGCGGGATCGCGTACGGAGCCAGAAGGTCGCGGATTTCCCCCGCCTTCTTGAGATTGCGGCTGGCGAGGACAACGGTCGGATAGACGGTGGCAGGCTTCATGGGCTCTCGGACGACGGGGAGTCCCGCAGTCTATCGGCTCATGTCCCGGCGGCCACCGACTCGGCCTGGAACGTGCGCGTCCGGTTCCGACCGTCCCGCTTCGCCTGATAGAGCGCGGTGTCGGCGGATTTCAGCAGACGCTGCAGGGCACGGGCGTGGTCCGGAAAGGTCGCCGCGCCGATGCTGAGGGTGACCCGGAACTCCTGGTCCTCGAACCGGATCGGGGTCCGTTCCACCGCCTGCCGGATCGACTCCGCGATCCGCACCGCCCCGGGACCATCCGTCGCCGGAAGCAGGATCGCGAACTCTTCGCCGCCGTAGCGGGCCGCCAGCGGCTGGTCGCTCTCGCGAGTCATCGCCAGGACCCGCTGCAGGACATGAGCCACGGCCTGAAGCGCGGCGTCGCCGGCCGGGTGCCCGCGGCGGTCGTTCACCGACTTGAAGTGATCGATGTCGAGCAGCAGGAGCGAGAACGCCTCCTCCCGGTCGCCCGACCGCTCGAGGAGCGCCGAAAACTCGGCGTCGAACGTGCGGCGGTTGGGGAGGAGCGTGAGAGGGTCCAGACGCGCCTGCTCGGCGACGCGGGCCCGGTCGACCGTCTGTGTGAGGAGATCCACCAGATACCGCGCGGCCCACTCGATGAGGCTCCGGTCGGCGTCCGCGACGTGCGATCCCGACCGTCGAGTCAGACACAGGAGCCCGACTGCCGCGTCCTGCCGCTCGATCGGGACCGAGACGACCGTTGCGAAGGGGAGCGGCGCCGTGGACTGGTCGAGGTGCTGAGCGTCGTGAATGTGCAGCCCGCGTGTCTGCGCAAGCCGCGGCAGCAGCCGGTCCTCGGCGAGGATCCAAGCTTCGCCAAGCGGGCGCGGGAGGGCGGCCCCGGCCCGGATGACGGAGCTCTCCGGGGTGAGCTGGGCCCCGAAGAGATGAACCGTCACCCGCTCGAAGTCCGCCAGCAGCGCGAGCCGGCGGAGGAACTCCAGGACCATCTGGGCTGGGCCGTGGAAATGCTGGTCCACCACTCCCCGCAGCTCGAGGATCTCGCGCGAGACCGACAGTTCCGAGTCACGCTGCGTCGTGTGTTCTTCCCGCCGCAGCT
The DNA here is from genome assembly GCF_001610835.1 of Planctomyces sp. SH-PL14. Taxonomy (NCBI): domain Bacteria; kingdom Pseudomonadati; phylum Planctomycetota; class Planctomycetia; order Planctomycetales; family Planctomycetaceae; genus Planctomyces; species Planctomyces sp. SH-PL14. The sequence continues at coordinate 172,362 of NZ_CP011270.1, forward strand.
CGTCGCCCAGCAGCGTGAGGACGCGGGACCAGAGCGCTTCGTCGGCCGGCGAAGGATCTTCGTGATCGTGGCGGAGAAAGCTGGCCAGAACCCCCCAGGGATGGGCCGGATCGCCGATGGGACGCAGGATGACGTCCGACAGCGCGGCGCGGGCGGCGGCATCCAGGCCGCCGACGAGCGGGGACGCACCGTTGGAGGCGGGGCTGGACTGGGAGATCAGCGAACGGTGGAGGATGCGGTGGCGAGTCAGCTGGGGGAGAATGGCGGGCGAAATCGACAGCCGCTGCCGGGTCGCCGCCGACAGCTCGTGCGAGTGGACCAGCGTGAGGACGCCTGAGCGGTGGCGGAAGACGGCGGTTGCCTCCGCGGCGTCGTGCTCCCGCGTCGCCGACTGGAGCCGCCGGAGCCGGTCGTCGATCGCCCCGGGGCTCAGGACGCAGTAGAGGAGCCGCAACTCCGCGGCGAGGATCTCCTCACGGGCCCGGGCGTTGTCGAGAGACTGCTGCAGCTGCTCCCAGTCGCGGCTGCGGTTCCGAACGCGGCGGATCTGGTCCCAGACGACCACCGGAATCGCAGCGGCGATCCCCCCGAAGGCCAGCCAGCCGGCCGGGGGGGCGAGCGATGCCACGGTCAGGAGGGGGAACGGAGACATCCTGTGCGGAGGGGGGACCTGAGGAGGGTGCCGACAGTCGACCGTCGGAGGTCTTCGGCAGCTTGCTCTTGGATGAAGCCAGCCGCATCGTCCTCCTCTCCTGCGTGAGAAGACAGAGCGTCCCTGCCGATTGCGTCCAAAGGCCGCGTCGCCGATCGACAACAAGACCGGGCGACCGTCACAGGCGGACGGAAACGCGGACGCGTGTTTGTGAAACGCTCCGAAACCTTGGACACTATCTCATGGCTGGCGGCCGATCCGGTCGCGGATCTCCCCCGCTTTCCCGCCCATCACCGATCTCCCTGGCAGTGCCATCATGATCGTGCAAGAGAAGCGTCCCTATCTCGTCGCGGTCCTCTCGGGACTCATTCTGCTGGCGGAAGTCCTGTTCCCCGGGTCGGTTTCCTACGGCGGGCTTTACGTCCTGCCGGGGCTCATTGCCGCCTCGCTCCCCGCGGCCCAGCGGTACCGGCTGCTCACCGGCGTGCTGGTGGTCCCGCTCGCGTCGCTGGCGCTCCGCTGGATTCTCGGGACCGTCGACCAGATCGTCCTGTCGCAGACGGCGATCACGATGATCGCGCTGTGCGGGCTGGCGACGTGGTCGTCCCGGATCTCGGGGGGACGGCGCGGACGGGGGGCGGGAGCGGGCGAGTCCGGGACGTTCGTCGCTCCAGCGCTCCTGGACGAGGACCGGCTCCTGCTGGACGGTCTGATGGACGCGATCCCGGACGACATCTACTACAAGGACTGCGACGGCCACTACCTGCGGATCAACGGAGCCAAGGCCCAGCGATCCGGACTGAAATCGCCCGACGACGCGGTCGGAAAGACGGACTTCGATTTCTTCCAGAAGGAGCATGCCGAGGCGGCGCTGCAGACGGAGAAGTACATCATCCGGACCGGGGCGCCGCTCCAGGATATCGAGGAACGGCTGCAGTGGCCCGACGGACACGTCTCCTGGGTCTCGGCGACCAAGGTCCCGCTCCGGACGCGGCTGGGGGACATCGTCGGGACGCTCGGGATCTCGCGGGACATCACCGCCCAGCACGAAACGGAAGCCCTCCTGCAGGAGGAGCGGGACCGGTTGCGGACGCTCATCGACAACCTGCCGGACAACATCTTCATCAAGGACACGAACTTCCGGTTCGTCACCGTCAACACGGCGAACGTCAAGGGGTTCGGCTGCCGGGACGAGTCGGAGATCATCGGCAAGGACGACTATTCGTTCTGCCCCCCGGAGCTGGCACGGCTCTACCGGGAGGACGATCGCCGGGTCCTGGCGGGCGAGGTCCTGCTGAACCGCGAGGAAATGTTCCGCGCGCCCGACGGCAACCACTGGATCCTCACGACGAAGGCTCCTCTGCGGAATCTGCGGGGGGAGGTGACGGGGCTGGTCGGCATCTGCCGCGACATCACGGAGCGGAAGAAGGTCGAAGAGGAGCTCAAGGCGGCCAAGGAGGCAGCGGAAGTCGCGAACCGGACCAAGAGCGAGTTCCTGGCCAACATGAGCCACGAGATCCGGACCCCCATGAACGCGGTGCTGGGGATGACCGAGCTGGTGCTCGAGACGTCGCTCGATTCCCGGCAGCGGGACTACCTCCAGACGGTCCACCAGTCGGCCGAATCGCTGATGGAGATCCTGAACGACATCCTTGATTTCTCGAAGATCGAGGCGGGGCGGATCGAGCTCGACCCGTACTCGTTCGACTTCCGCGAGTGGCTGGGCGACGTCCTCAAGACGATGAGCGTCCGGGCCCACGCCAAGAAGCTGGAACTGGCGTGCCGCGTCGCTCCGGACGTGCCGAAGGTGGTCAAGGCGGACGGGCTGCGGCTGCGGCAGGTGATCCTGAACCTGGTGGGGAATGCGATCAAGTTCACCGACCGTGGCGAGGTGGTCCTGACGGTCGACCTGATCCAGCGGCTGGGGGGGCGGGCGGAGTTGCATGTCCGGGTCCGCGACACGGGGATCGGGATCTCGGGGCAGCACCAGCAGCGGATCTTCAAGGCGTTTGAGCAGGCGGACTCATCAATGACCCGCCGCTACGGCGGGACGGGGCTGGGACTGGCGATCTCGTCGCGGCTGGTCCAGCTCATGGGCGGGGCGATCTGGGTCGAGAGCGAAGTGGGACAGGGAAGCATTTTCAACTTCACCATCTCGCTGGAGATCGGGGACGACGCTGTCGCGCTGACACCGACCGCCCCGAAGTCGGTCCTGGGGTTGCGGGTCCTGATCGTCGACGACAACGAGACGAACCGTCGGATCCTCGAGGAAATGTGCCGCAACTGGGGGATGAAGCCGGTCGTCGTCTCCGACGCCAACGCCGCGCTCGAGGTGCTCAAGGAGGCGGCCGCCCGGTGCGAGGCGTTCCCCATCGTCCTGACAGACGCCTGCATGCCGGATATCGATGGATTCACGCTGGTGGAGCACATCCGGCAGGAAGCAGCCATCGCCAGCACCGTCATCATGATGCTGACGAGCGTCGACGAGCGGCCCGACCCGCAGCGGGAGGAGTCGCTCGGCATCCGCTCCTATCTCGTGAAGCCGATCAAGCAGTCCGATCTGTTCGACGCCGTCGTGGCCGCGTTTGACGAGGAGCCCCGGATCCGGGCGGTGACCCAGGGGGCCGGGGAGCTGGCCAAGATCCGGCCGCTCAAGATCCTGCTGGTGGAGGACAGCCTTCCCAACCAGAAGCTGGCAATCGGGCTCCTCTCGCGCTTCGGCCATACGCTGGAGCTGGCCACGAACGGTCAGGAGGCATTCGACCGGGCCACGGGAGAAGAGTTCGACCTGGTCCTGATGGATGTCCAGATGCCGGTCGTGAACGGGCTGGAGGCGACGCAACTCATCCGCAAGTGGGAACAGGACCGGCGGCGGGCCCGTCCGGTCCCGATCATCGCCATGACGGCCCACGCCATGAAGGGGGACCGCGAGACCTGCCTGGAGGCGGGGATGGACGGGTACGTCTCCAAGCCGGTGCGGCCGGTCGAACTCGCGGACTCAATCCTCGATGTTCTGGGGGATGCGGCCAGGAACGAAGCCGCCGTCCCCGCGGTCCCGAGGTCCGACGCCGGGAGCCCGCCCGCGACCGAGAGGCCGTCGCCGCCGGCACTCCCCTCCTCACTCTCTCCTGAACCGGCTGCGTCACCGCAGTCGACCACGCAGCCCGACTCGGCGGCCTTCGCCAGCAACGGCGACGCCGTCGACTGGAACGCGGCCCTTCAGTCGACGCTTCACGACGAAGAGTTGCTGAGGGACGTCGTCGAGGTCTTCCTGGCGGATCTTCCGGGGCTGATGACGGAGCTCCGGAGGGCGGTCGACCAGAACGCCGCGCGCGACTGCCAGCGCCTGGCTCACACGCTCAAGGGGAACCTGCGGACCTTTCACGCCAGCGGGATGGACACCGCCGCGGAAATCGAGACGGAGGCCCGCGAAGGGGACCTCTCGGCCGTTCCGCCTCGGATGGAGCGGCTGACGCAGGAGCTGGAGCGGACGACCGCCGCCATGCGGGCGCGGTTCGGCTGAGGAGCCGGCTTACAGGCCGCGCTCGAAGGCGATCAGGTCTTCGTACGTTTCCCGCTTGCGGATCAACCGGACCTGGGAGCCGTTCACGAGGACTTCCGCCGCGCGGGGGCGGGAGTTGTAGTTGCTGCTCATCGCCATCCCGTAAGCCCCCGCACTGAACGTGCTGAGGAGCTCGCCCCGCTTCACTTCCGGCAGCCAGCGGGCCTTCGCGAGGTAGTCCCCCGACTCGCAGATCGGGCCGACGACGTCCGCCGGTTCGCAGCCCTGAACTTCGGCCTCGAAGTCGACCGGCGGGGCGACCCGCGGGGCGACCGGCCAGATGCGGTGGAAGGAGTCGTACATCGCGGGGCGGACGAGGTCGTTCATCGCCGCGTCCTGGATGACGAACAGCTTTCCCCCTTCGCGCTTCGTGTAGATGACGTTGCTGACGAGGACCGCCGCGTTGCCGCAGATCGACCGGCCCGGCTCCAGCGCGAGGCGGCATTCGGCCTTTCGGATGTACGGCAGGATGACTTCGGCGTAACGGCTGGCGGGAGGCGCTTCCTGGCCGCGGTAGCTGAGGCCGAAGCCTCCGCCGAGGTTGATCCAGTTCGTGCGGTGCCCCTTCGACCGGAGTTCGGTCACGACTTCGAGGGCCTTCTTGGCGGCCGCCTCGTAGGGATCGGTCGTCAGGATCGGCGAGCCCAGGTGCATGTGGATGCCACGGAGCTCGAGGTGCGGGTTCGCGAGGACCTTGTCGGCGAGCTGGTTGTGCCGCTCGATGTCCATCCCGAACTTGTTCCCCTTCTTGCCGGTCGTCGTCTTGGCGTGGGTCTTGGCGTCGATGTCCGGGTTGAGGCGAAGCGCGACGGGGGCGATGCGGTCCATCGACTTCGCCACGGCGGCGATGGCGTCGAGTTCCGCTTCGCTCTCGACGTTGAACATGAGGATGTTCGATTCGAGGCCGAAGCGGATTTCCTCATCGGTCTTGCCGACGCCGGCGAAAACGACCCGCGTCGTGTCCGCCCCGGCGTGCTTGACCCGGTAGAGCTCACCCCCCGAGACGACGTCGAAGCTGCTTCCCTCGGAGTTGAGGAGCTTCAGGAGCGAGAGGTTGGAGTTCGCCTTGACCGAATAGCAGAGGACGGGGTCCGTCTCGGCGAACGCTTCCTTGATGGCGCGGAACTCGTGGAGGAGCTTGGCCTGCGAGTAGACGAACAGCGGCGTCCCGAACTCGGCGGCGAGCTCGGAGATCCGGACGTCCTCACACCAGAGTTCGCCGCCCTTGTACTGAAAAGCATCCATCGAATTGCGACCGCTACGCTATGGGGGACCGGGGAAAGGGACGCATCTTATGGCCGGGCCCGCGTCGGTTCCAGCGGCCGGATTTGATTCCGCCGAGGGGGCGGCGGCTCCGAAGGCCGGGCATTCCCACAGCCGGGACCAGCGGCCTCGGTGGTCGGTTCGCAGTTTCCGACGTTCCTGGGCCACAGAATGAGTTTTGCGCCGGAGCCACCTCGGCGCTTTGCCGGTCCTGATGAGAAGAGGTTGGAAACACAGAGGCGCAGAGGACACGGAGAGGGATGGCAAGAGAGCCGGCGTTCAGAAGGGTTTTCAGAAGAGAGTGGGAGCCACAGATGAACACGGATGGACACAGATGAAGGCCGGCAGGCGATTCCCATTGCCTCCCATCCTTCCTCTGCTTCTTTCCTCTCCGTGTCCTCTGCGCCTCTGTGTTTCAAAAACCCGAACGCTCGTGAAACTCAACACCATCGGCGGGGCTGAGTTCGTTCCAACGCGAATGGCTCAGGGAGCGACTTACTTCTCCAGCTTCTCCACCACGAAGGAGAACAGGTCCGGATGCTTGATGCCGGTCGCTCCCGGATAGTTGAACTCGTACTCGACCCCCGCCTTCTTGAGGGCCGGTTCCAGGCCGCCGCCGAAATTGGCCGAGTGTGGCGGGTCCTTGTACGGCTGACCGAGCTGGAGCGGGGTGTCGTAGAAGAGGTAGACCGGTGGGTCGTCCTGGCTCACCAGCTCGTAGGGGGAGAACTCGCGGATCGAGGGGAGCAGTTCCGCCCGTTTCTGGAGGAAATCGGCGTAGCTGGGGAGGGCGAAGGCGTGGTGGCCGTAGTCGTTGTTCGGGATCCAGTTCCGCATCTGCTGCGGATCAAGCGACGTTTGCGGTACGAAGGCCATGACGCACCGCAGCCGGGTCGACTGGCGGGCAATCGGGTCGTCGCTCTTGGGATCGGCGAGGTCGGGATGGAAGCCGAGCCAGAGGGAGGTGAAGCCGCCCGCGGAGCCGCCGCAGCCGGCGATCCTGGTCGGGTCGATCTTCCACTCGGCCGCCTTGCTGCGGGTGAACTGGAGGGCGAGGGCGGCGTCATGGAGGCAGGCTTTGACGGGGGGCTCGACTTTGTCGGCGATCGCGTCCGGGATGAGGCGGTAGTTGATCGAGACGATGGAGATTCCTTTCGCGAGGCACTGGTCGCGGAAGTCGGGGTTTCCTTTGTCTCCGACCATCCATCCGCCGCCGTGGATGAAGAAGAGGACCGGAGTCGGTTGGTCGGACTTGGCCTGGTAGACGTCGAGGACCTGACGGGGGTGAGTGCCGTAGGGGACGTTGGCGAGTGTGGGCTTGGGTGCGCCTGACGCCTGGGCGAGGAGGGAGGTGGCGCCCGTGCTCCAGAGAAGTGTTGTGAGGAGGACTCGGGCGATCGACATTGGGGGGCTCTGGGGGAGATGCCACGGTTTTGAACGAGGCTGTCGTGGCGCGGGATTGTCAGGGGCGGCGGAGTGAAGAACAAGTGGACCGCAACTCGACCGGGTCCAGGGGGCACCCTGGTGGGGGATGCAAGGGGGCCACGCCCCCTTGCCCGCCCGAGGCCTAGCCGTCGAGAGATGTCTGAAGGAGAACGTGCCCAAGCGCGGACACCGCGTCGTATGCCCCCTCATCAACCCGCGGCGATTGCAGAGCGAGCGGTGAGCCCTCAACGCCGGCTCCACAAAACGGTCGTCCGTTGTTTCCCACGGTTCCTCATGAAAGCGCCTCCGGCGGCAAGGGGGCCTGTGTTGTTTCTTGGCCCCTTGACCCCGGTTGCCGTAGCACATTGGGTTTGACGAAACATCGCTGTGCAGGCAGGGACGCTGTTTGAGCTTTCGAATGCATCCGCTTGTTCCGATATCCCTCACCGCTCTATCGTTCCAGCGGCCCCCCGGTCCCACATGCGTTCCCCTGAGATCTCCCGCAATGCCCCAGCTCCCTTCGCTGAGCGTTCCCTCCTTCGCACGGCTCACGATCGCCGCCCTGCTTCTCGGGCTCACAGCAGCCGCTGAGGACAAGCCCGCGACGAAGACCCCCGGCGAGATCGTCAACGACCTGCGGCTCCTCGATCCGCCGTGGCGTTCGCCGGTGGCCTACCGCGAAAGCACGACGCCCCTCCGCGAGACCGACACCGCCCCGATCCTGGGACGGCTCGCCTTCGAAGCGGCCTCGATCGAAAACATCGTCAGCGCCGACGGGACGCGGACCTACAAGGTCGGCAAGGACGTCATCCTGCGGCCCGACGGGAAGACGCTGGAGTTCACTGCCGACAGCCAGGTCCCCTTCCTCCGCTACGACGAGTTCTACCCCGCGCCGATGTCGCCCCGCAGCTACCGCCATCGCAAGGACCATCCCGAGCAATGGATGCTCTACTCCGAAGGGCACTGGTTCCACGACCGGCAGATCGAAGTCACCTACACGCGCAAGACCCCCGGCTGGCCGCGGACCGCTCCAGCCCTGGCTAAGGACCAACTCCCACGAAGCCTGGCCCGACTGGCGAAGGGGGAACCGCTGACGATCGGCGTGAGCGGCGACAGCATCACCGCCGGAGCCAACGCCTCCGGCCTGACCGGCGCCGCGCCCCACATGCCCGCCTACCCGGCCCTCGTGGCGGCCCAGCTCGAAGCGACCGCGAAGTCGCCGGTCACGCTTCGCAACCGGGCGGTCGGCGGGTGGAGCGTTGCCAACGGCGTCGGCGACATCGAGATGCTGATGAACGAGAAGCCCGATCTCCTGATTGTCGCCTACGGCATGAACGACGTGGGACGCCGCGATCCGAAGTGGTTCACCGAGCAGACGGCAGCCCTGATCGCCAAGGCCCGGGCCCGGAACCCGGAGGTCGAGATCATCCTCGTCGCCTCAATGCTCGGAAATTCGGAGTGGGTCCACACGCCGCGGGACATGTTCGCTCAGTATCGGGACGCGCTGGCGAGCCTGGCCGGACCGGGGATTGCCCTCGCGGACGTGACCGCGGTTTGGGACACGATGCTGAAGTCCAAGCACGACTACGATCTGATCGGGAACGGCCTCAACCATCCCAACGACTTCGGCCATCGGCTCTATGCGCAGACGATTCTCAGTCTGTTGATCGCTCCCGCGGCCGCCGACGCCAAGTGACCGTGGCTCGACGTCCTCTCGGTTACCGGCGCCCTACGCCGTCCGGTCGAGACCGGCGAGCGTGCCGGTGCTCGATCCGAAGCGGTCGACCTCCTGGCCGCAGCCCTGGAGGACGCTGACAAAGAGGTTGCACAGCGGGGCGTTGTTCCGGGTATCGAACGAGAGATGCTGGCCGTGGCGGAACCGGCCGCCGGCGTGCAGGATTGGAAGGTTTGTCGTGAGGTGGCCGTTGGCGTTTCCCAGGTTGCTTCCCATGAGGACCTGGGTGCTCGCCAGCAGGTTGGAGTCACCCTCGGCGGTCGCCCTGAGCTGGGCGAGGAAGTCGGCCCAGATCCGGATCGTCTCGCGGTCGATGATCCGCAACTCCTCGATCAGCGTCTCGTTGAGCCCGTGGTGCGAGAGGGCGTGATACGCCTGCGTCACCCCTTTGAGGGGGGCGACGGGCGATCCGCCATCGCCGCCATAGGTCGCGACGCGCGTTGAGTCGGTCTGGATCGCGAGCCGGACGACGTCCAGGAACTCTCGAAAGTTCCCCGTGAAGTCCATCCACGGGAGTTTGGTCGGAGGCGGGACGTCGACGGCGGGCTTGGGGGTCTTGGACCACCGCTCCGCTTTGGCCAGCCGCTGCTCGGTCTCCCGCACGGCGGTGAAATACTGGTCGAGCTTGTTGCGGTCGGCCCGGCTGACACGGGGTTCGAGCGACCGGGCTTCGTCCAGGAGCGTGTCCATGATGCTCTGGCCGTCCTGCAGCCGGGACTCCTGCCGGGCGATCTCTTTCTCAGTCCCTTTGAGGAACAGCTTTTCGAAGAGGGCGACCGGAGAGGACTCCGTCGGGATGGCGATTCCGTTGGCGGACCAGGAGAGGGTGTGCGAGCCGAGTGTCAGCGACGCGAACCGTGTTTCGTCGCCGATCCGCTTCGCCAGGAACTGATCGAGCGAGATCGTGTTCGTGAAGCTCGGGGCGCCGGGATGCGGAGCGGCGGTGAGGAACGACTTTTCGGCCGAGTGCCCGCCGTCGACGTCGGGATGGCTGGTCCCGGAGATCACAGTGAAGTCCTGTCGGACCTCCTTCGCAACCTGAAGGTACGGGCTGAGCTCGTACTCCGCGCCGGTCTGCTGCGGGAAGAAGTCGGGGCCGTGAAAGCCGAGCGGGATGTTGATCGCGACGAACCGCTGCGGCGCTGGCAGGCGGTCGGCGGCGCGGGCGGGGAACATCGATTCGAGCAGCGGGAGCGCGAGCGCCACCCCGGTCCCGCGGAGCAGAGTGCGGCGAGTCAATCGGCGGATGGACATCGACGGGGTTCCTGAAGTATTCCGGCTGTGACGAGCGGGCCGCTAGGGAGTCTTGAAGGTGGGGCTCTCGACGATCGCGTGGACGAGCGACCGCAGCCCGCCCCCTTCGGCGAGGTTCCGCTTCCGGATCGCATCGACCGCGTCCCGGTCCGAGAAGCCAAGCTCCCGGCCAAGGGCGAACGTCATCAGCTTTTCGGTCAGGCAGCGGGCGAACCGTTCATCAGACTTCAGCAGGTGCTGCTTGAGCTCGCGCAGGTCGGCGAACCGCTCGCCGGTCGACAGGACGCCACTGGGGTCGACCTTTCCTGCAGGCACGACGCGGCCCCAGCCTTTGTCGGCGTGCTCCGGATTGACCTGAAAGCGGAGATACTGCTCCCGGAACTTTCCGGTCGGGTCGAAGCTTTCGAGGGCGAAGCCGGGAGGATCGATGTGCCGGTGGCAGACGTTGCACGACTCGTTGCGGCGGTGCTTATCGAGCTGTTCCCGGATGGTCGTCGCTCCCCGGATGTCGGGCTCGATCCCTCCTGCGTTCGGCGGCGGTGGGGGGACGGTTTGCCCCAGCAGGTTTTCGAGAACCCACACACCCCGAGGGACCGGGGAGGTGCTGGTTCCGTTGGCCGTCACCTTGAGGACTGCTCCCTGCGTCAGGACACCGCCGCGGATGCTCCCGGCCGGGAGCGGAGTCCGTCGGACCTCGACTCCCTGGGCGCTATCGACTCCGTAGTGCTCTCCGAGGCGGCCGTTCAGCATGGCGAAGTCGGAGTCGAGGAAGCTCCGCAGCGGGAGATCGTCGTCAAGCACGGTGCGGAAGAAGGCGTGCGACTCCTCGATCATGCTGAACTTGAGGTAGTCGTCGAATCCCGGGTAGAGCTTGGGGTCCGGGGTCGTGGCGTCGATCTCCCGCAGCCGGAGCCATTGTCCGGTGAAGTCGTCGATCAGGCGGTTGCGGCGGGGATCGCTCAGGAGGCGCTCGACCTCGCCACGGAGGATGGCGGGGTCGTGCAGCGTTCCCGCTTCGGCGCGCCCCAGCAGTTCGGCGTCGGGGAGGGACCGCCAGAGGAAGTAGGAGAGCCGCGACGCGAGTTCGTGATCCGAGATCCGCGGCCGATCGGCTGCCGGCTCCTCGCAGAGATAGAGGAAGTGCGGCGAGCACAGGATCGCGGTCAGGCCTGCGCGAAGGCTGGCTTCGAAGGGACGGCCCGCGTCGATCCGGCGGCGGACGAGAGCGACGTAGCGTTCGACTTCTCCCGCACGAGCCGGGCGGCGGAAGGCTCGCGGGACGAACCCTTTGAAGATCCGCTCCGCATCCTCGATGTTCCCCTTCGCCAGATCGACCTCTCCCAGCAGTTGCCGATGGCTGGCGGGGGGCCACTGGTCGTAGAGCGGGCCGCTGACCTCGACCGGACCGAAGCCGACTCCCGGATGTGTTCCCTTGGTAACGTCGTTGATCCAGGTCGGCAGGCCGAGCAGGAAGAACTGAATCGCGGACCGCTCGCCGACCTTGCCCTCGATCTCGAACCGCTTCGGCTGGCTCGTCGCCTCGAAGTATCCGAGCGGGATGTTCGTCGCCGACAGGCCGTGGAAGTCCGAGACACGGGCGTTGAAGACGATCGGCTGTGGGCTGTTGTACGTCGCGGCTTCGAACCGGAAGCGGTAGCGGCCTGCCAGAGGTGTCCGCTTGGGGCGGGTGGAGAGCTTGCTGTAGTTGCCGTTGTCAGTCGTGTGGATGACGGTCCGGTCCTGGTCCCGGGTGTAAAACTTCGGGATGTCCTTCGTCACTTCGCTGCCGGGGTCGACGACGAAGGTCGTCATCGGGGGCTGCGGGCCGTGGACGATGGCGGCGTCGAGAGCCGCCTCGGCCGCCAGCAGGTACTGCCCCATCAGCTCGGCGGAGATCGCGAGCGCTTCGCCGTTGTTGTCGAAGCCGGCCGCCTGCTGGTCCGCAGGGAGCAGCGACCTGAGTTCGACGTCGATCGAGAGCAGGTCGCGGATCGTGTTCTGATACTCGTCGCGGTTCAGGCGCCTCTGGACAACCTCGCGCCGCTGGCGGTCAGCGCCCCGCAACGGCTCGGCGATCGCGCCGAGAAAATCCCGCTTCTCGGTCTCGTCGGGACGAGGCTCGGATTCCGGAGGCATCTCGCCGCGGGCGACGCGATCGTAGATCCGCGCCCAGCGGTCGATCTGCGGCCGATCCTCCAGGGCTCCCGTGACCTGCTTCAGATCGAGGCCCCCCTCCCGAGTCGTCTCGTCGTGGCAGGCGGTGCAGTGCCGGGCGACGAAGCGGAGGGCCGCATGGCCGACGGGCTCGGCGGCAGAGGCTGGGAAAGAACAGAGCGTGATCGCCGCTACTAGGGCGAACAGCGGACAGGGCAGAAGGACGGAGAATGGCTTCAAGAGGGCCGACCCGCGAGCGTTCGGGGAAGTTGGCCAAGTGTCTCAGATGCCGGAGAGAGGGACAATCCCGCCGGCACAGCTCTCATTGTTCAAACCCAACGTGCGCCGGCAGCCGGGGTCAAGGGGGCGCCCCCTTGCCGCCGGAGGCGCTTCCGGTGAGGAATTGTGGGACACATCGGACGCCCGCTTTGTGGAACCGGCGTTGAGGACTTCCCGCTCGCCATGCAGTCACCGCGGGTTGGCGGGGGGGGCATACGACACGTCGCCCGCGTTTGGACACTCACTCCTTCAGACATCTCTCGACGGCCAGGCCTCCGGCGGGCAAAGGGGCGTTGCCCCCTTGCATCCCCCACCAGGGGTGGCCCCCTGGACCCCGGATTGGAGTGTGCAGTCGATCGTCGACGCCAGCGAACGCATCCAAGGGGGCCCACTCTTCCCGGCCGTCGTGGCCACTCCGTTCCCAAGCGCCTAAGATGACTGCGGCCCCCGCGGCGACACGTCGCGCGGCCCCAGGGGAGAACAATTGATGGCGGTGCAGCAGGTTCTGATCAACGGCCAGTGGCGGGCGTCCAGCGGCAAAGAAACGTTTCAGGCGGTCAACCCCGCAACGAAGCAGGCCCTTCCCGACGTCTATCCGCTGAGCCCCTGGTCCGAAGTCGAAGAGGCTCTCCAGGCCGCCGACCAGGCCGCCCGGACGGTCCGGCAGTGGCCCGCCGAACGCTTCGCCCGGTTCCTCGAAGCCTACGCCGGGCAGATCGAGAAGAAGTCCGACGAACTCTGCCGGATGGCCAACCTCGAGACGGGACTGCCGGTCGAGCCGCGGCTCAAAGTGGCCGAACTCCCCCGCACGATCAACCAGATCCGGCTCTCCGCCGCTGCCGCCCGTGACGGTTCCTGGAAGATTCCCACGGTCGATACGAAGAACAACATCCGCTCCTGCTTCGGCCCGCTCGGCCCGGTCGTCGTCTTCGGTCCCAACAATTTTCCCTTCGCCTACAACGGGATCGCCGGCGGTGACTTTGCCTCGGCGGTCGCCGCGGGGAATCCGGTGATCGGCAAGGCCCACTCATCGCATCCCGCCACGACGCGGCTCCTGGCGGAACTGGCCCATCAGGCGGCCCAGGAGACCGAGATGCCCGCGGGCTTTGTGCAGCTCATCTACCGCACGAGTCACGCCGACGGCACCAAGCTCGTCTCCCATCCGCTCCTCGGCGGGATCGGCTACACCGGGGCCCGGGCGACCGGGCTCGTCCTCAAGGAGGCCGCGGACCGGGTCGGCAAGCCGATCTACGTCGAGCTGTCGAGTATCAACCCCGTCTTCTTTCTCCAGGGGGCGATCGAGGAGCGCCCGCAGGCCCTCATCGATGACTTCGTCTCCAGCTGTCTCATGGCGACCGGGCAGTTCTGCACGAACCCGGGGCTGGTCATCCTTCCGGAAGGTCCGGGAACAGAAGCGGTCATCAAGGCGATCGCCGAGAAGTTCACGGCGGCTCCGGTCGGGACGCTCCTCAGTGGCGGCGTCGAGTCGCATCTGCGGGCCGCGATCGTTGCCATTCGAGGGGCCGGTGCCGAAGTGGTCTGCGGGGCGGACACGCCGGTCGATTCCGGCCGCCACTGCGTCCCGAACACGCTGCTTCGCGTTTCCGGCGAGGCGTTCCTCAAGAATCCTGCCAAGCTGCAGACCGAGGCGTTCGGGAACAGTTCGCTGTTCGTCGTCGTGAAGTCGAAGGAACAGGCGTTGGCAGTCATCGACACGCTCGAAGGGAATCTGACGGGCTCGATCTACAGCCACACGCAGGGGAAAGACGACGCCCAGTACGACGAACTCGCTCCGCAGCTACGCCAGAAGGTCGGCCGGCTGCTCAACGACAAGATGCCGACCGGCGTGGCGGTCTCCGCGGCGATGAACCACGGCGGGCCGTTCCCGGCAACCGGGCATCCGGGCTTCACAGCCGTGGGCGTCCCGGCGGCGATCCACCGCTTTGCGATGCTCCAGAGCTACGACAACGTCCGTTCCCACCGCCTGCCGACCTCTCTGCAGGACAAGAACCCGACCGGCAAGCAGTGGCGGCTCGTCGACGGGGAGTGGACGCAGGGGGATGTGGCGTCCAAGTGATGGACGGTGGACGCGCCGTACTGCTCCTTCGCTCGCCCTAACTGTGGTTGAGACGATCGGAGCGAAAATCCCTCGCTGGCGCTTCGGGCTGGTGTGATCTTCCGACAGGAGTGATTGGCATGGCGGTCTTGATCGGCGTGGACCTGGGGACGACGAAGATCACGGCGGTGGCGCTCGATGCGGAGTCGGGCGAACTGCTCGGCGTTCACGGCGAAGCGAACACCGCCAACATCACGAGCGCGGAGGACAAGGCCCGCGACCGGTCGGAGTGGGACGCGGCGGCGATCGTCAAGATCGGCGTCCAGCGCCTGCGGCGGCTGGCGGAGTCGCTCGGAGATCGGCGCGGTGACGTTGCGGCGATCGGGGTGACGGGCCAGCAGCACGGGGTCGTCCTTGTCGACGACCATGCCTCGCCCGTCACGCCGCTCATCAACTGGCAGGACCGCCGGGCCTTGGAACCGGTCGAGGCGGGGCACCTCGGGACGTGGCTCGATCTGGCTCGCGAGCATGTCGGCGCGGATGCGTCGCTCCGGACCGGTTGCCGACTGCAGCCGGGGTTCATGGGGGTGACGCTGTTCCGGCTCGCCCGGCAGGGGCAGCTTCCGGCGGCCTGCAAGACGGCGGTTTTCATTATGGACCTGTTCGCTGCGGCTCTGGCCGGGACGCGGCCGGTGTCGGAGCCGACCTGTGCGGCGAGCAGCGGCCTGTTCAATTTCCGGCTGCGGCAGTGGGATAACGAGTCGATCCGGAGCCTGGGGCTGGCTCATTCGATGTTTCCCGAGATCGTCGAGGCGGACCGTCCGATGGGCCGGCTCTCCGCGGCGCTGGCCGATGCAACGGGGCTTCCGGAGGGGACGCCGATCGTCGGGCCGCTGGGGGATCATCAGGCGAGTTTTGTGGGGAGCGTGGATCGGCCTCTGTCGACCGGACTCGTCAATGTGGGGACCGGGGCTCAGGCGGCGGTCTTTGTGGAGACCGGGGAGTTTCATCCGCCCGTGGAGGTCCGGCCGTATCCGATTCACGGCAACCTGCTATCGAACGTGGGGCTGGCCGGCGGGTGGGCGTATCAAACGCTGGAGCGGTTTTTCCGTGATGTGGGCGAGGCGTTCTTTCCGGGACAGGTTCCGGGGAGTCTGTATTCGCGGATGAACGAGTTGGCTGCGCAGGTGCCGGCGGGGGCGAACGGTGTGACGAGCGTGCCGACGTTCAGCGGGACTCGGTCGGATCCGACCTTGCGGGGGTCGTTTACGGGGCTGGCGCCGAGCAGTTTCCGGGTGGCGGAGATGTGCCGGGCGGTGATTGAGGGGATGGCCCAGAGTCTGACGGACGGGCTGCATACGTCGGAGATGCAGGCGGGGCGGAAAGTTCAGGGTTTGGCCGCGGCGGGAAATGGGTTGCGGGAGAATCCGTTGCTGGCGGCGGAGGTGGAGCGGAAGACGGGTCGGCCGATCCGGTATACGCGGCATCGGGAGGAGGCGGCGTTTGGGGCGGCGCTGGTGGCGGGTGTGGGTGCCGGGGTGTATTCGGACCTGGCTTCGGGGGGAACGCGGGTGCGATACGAGGAACCGCGCCAGTAAGCAACGCAGCCCCTAACCGGGTCCAGGGGCACCCTGGTGGGGGGATGCAAGGGGGGCAACGCCCCTTTGCCCGCCGGAGGCCTGGCCGTCGAGAGATATCTGAAGGAGAAAGTGTCCAAGCGCGGACACCGTGTCGTATGCCCCCTCACCAACCCGCGGGGACTACGGACTGAGCGAAGAGTCCTCAACGCCGGTCCCACAAAAGGGACGTCCGTTGTCGACCACGGTTCCTCATGGAAGTGCCTCCGGCGGCAAGGGGTGACCCCCTTGACCCCGGCTGCCGTAGCACGTTGGGTTTGAGCTGTCAGCACCGCGCCGGCGGGTCCGGTTCTGGAGCGGTCGGCGAAAAGTCGGGCGACTCTCTTTACGTTCGCCGAAATGCAGAAAAGAATGCTTATGCGTCGTCGCGCGAACGCCGCCCTCCCCGCCTCGACAATCCCCCCGCCTGAAATCCTCCGCATGATGCTCCTCGTCCGCATTCTTCCGGTCCTCTCCCTCCTGCTCCTCGCGGCTCCCGCCTTCGGGCAGTTCCCCGCGACACGCCTCTACACGCTCTTCCCCAGCGGCGGCCAGGTCGGGCAGTCGGTCGAAGTCGCAGTGACCGGAGGAGACGACCTCGAAGAAATCAGTGCCCTGCTCTTCTCCCACCCGGGGATCACCGCCGCCCCCAAACTGAACGACCAGAGACAACCGGTCGACAAGACATTCATCGTCACCATCGCCGCCGACGTCGAGCCCGGCCTCTACGAAGTCTTCGCCAAGGGACTGTGGGGCGTCAGCAACCCGCGACGGTTCGCCATCTCCTCCCGACCCCAGGTGAACGAAGCGGAGCCGAACAACGCCTTCGACAAACCGCAGCCCCTCACCCTCAATCAGGTCGTCAACGGCCGGATGGACGGCGGCACCGACGTCGACTGGTACGCCTTCACCGCCCAAGCCGGCCAGCGGATCGTCTTCGACTGCGCCGCGGCCCAGGTCGACTCCCGCATGACTCCGGTCCTCGAAGTCTACGACGCCAGCGGCACGCGCCGGCTCGCCCAGTCCCGCAGCCCCGGTGGCTCGGATGCCCCGCTCATCTTCGATGTCCCGGTCGACGGGCCCTATCTCCTGCGGGTGTTCGACGTCACGTATCGCAACGGCAACGAGTACTTCTACCGACTCGACGCCCACACCGGCCCGCACCTCGTCTTCGCCTGGCCCCCGGTCGGTCCGGCGGGGCAGACGCTCAAGGTCGCCCTCTTCGGCTACAACCTCCCCGGCTCCGCGCGGACCGATGTTCCGGGCGTCCTGCCGCAGCCGGAGCGTGTTGAGGTCGACATCCCCTTCCCGGGCGATCCGACTGCGTTCCAGGTGACGCCATGGGGCGATCCGGTGACGGCCAACAGCGACACGTTCCGGTATAGCTGGGTCGCTCCGAACGGGGTCTCGAACGCGATCCCGATGGCGGTCTCCCGCTCCCCCGTGGTGCTGGAGCAGGAGCCCAATGACCAGGCGCCGGGTCAGGCAGTCAGCGTGCCGTGCGAGATCGCCGGACAGTTCGCCCGCAAGGGGGACGCCGACGTCTTCCAGTTCGAGGGCAAGGCCGGCGAGGTCCTGTACCTCGAAGTGACCGGCGAGCGGTTGGGCTCCCCGGTAGACCCGTACTTCGTTGTCGACCGGGTTGTGGTCGGCGCGGACGGGAAGGAGACGCTGCAGCGGGTGGGGGCGGCGGACGACGATGCGAACGTCGGGATCGCCAACGTCTTCGATACCCAGTCCGACGATGCGTTCCTGAAGCTGGACGTCCCCGAGAACGCGAAGTACCGGGTGACGGTCCGCGATCGCTCCGGCCAGTCCCGCGCGTCAGGGAGCCTTGTCTACACGCTTGCGATCCGGGCCGAGCAGCCCGACTTCCGGCTCGTCGTCGTCCCCGCCGCTACGCCCGCCACGGCGGTCTGGCCTGTCAGCCTGCGGAACGGGGACACCCTGGGACTCAACGTTCTGGCCTTCCGCCGCGACGGATACAACGGGCCGATCGAGGTCGGCGTGGCCGACCTGCCGCCGGGGGTCACGGCCAGTCCGACGGTGATCGGCGAAGGGAAGGCGACGTCGCTTCTGGTCCTGACCGCCGCGGAGAACGCGGGGGACGTGTGGCAGAAGATCCGCGTGTTCGGGAAGGCACGGATCGAGTCTCCCGCCGCGGCGCGGAACGTCTCGCGGATCAAGACGCAAATCGTCGAGGCCGAGAAGCCGATCGCGGGCCTTCAGAAGCCGGTCGCCGATGCGACCGCCAAGCGCGATGAGGCCAAGAAGACCTTCACGCAGGCCGAAGAGGAAGCGAAGGCCAAGCCGGACGACGCGGCCTTGGCCCAGAAGCGGGATGCCGCCAAGGGCCCGCTCGACCAGGCGGAAGCGGCTTTGACGCAGGCGCAGGCCAATCTCGATGCGGCCAACAAGAAGGTGGCCGATCTGCGGACGGAGCAGGCTCAGGCGGAACAGGCCCTTGTGGCTTCCGCCGGAACCGTGGAGCGGCTGGCTCGAAGCGGGATCGTGCAGTTCACCGCGGCCCCCAACAAGGCCGCCAACGCCCGGCTGGCCCGCGGACTGTTCGTTTCGGTGATTCCCGAGGCGGCCCCGATCCAGATCACGCGGGATACCCAGCCGATCACGGTTTACCAGGGATCGCAGGTCCTCGTTCCGTTCCACCTCCTTCGCCGCACCGGGTTCGATGAGAAGGTGACGGCCGCGGTTCAGAATCTCCCTCCGAACACGAATATCGAGGCTCCGCAGATTGCCTTCGAGAAAGGGGCCGCCGAGCAGTTGGCCCGGTTCTATGTGAAGGACAACGCGCCGGCGGGGCAGCAGGTGGTGTGGTTCACGTCGTCGACGCCGGTCTCCTATCGCCGGAATCCGGCCCGGGCGGATCGACTGAAAGCGGCGTTCGATGCCGCGACGGCTGCGGCGAAGATGGCGCAGGACGCCGCCACCGCGGCGACGCAGGCCAAGACCGCCGCCGTGACGGCGGCCACCCAGGCGGCGGAGGCGCTTAAGAAGGCTCAGGCCGAGAAGGCTGCGCTGGACGCGGGCCGGCCGGCGGCCGTACAGAAGGTGGAGCAGGTCAAGGCGGGGCTCGCCAACATCGAGAAGACTCTCGCAACGCAGGTTCAGGCGGTGGGGACCGCCGAGACGGCGGCGGCGGAAGCGAAGAAGCAGTCCGAGGCGGCTCCCGACAACGCCGATCTCAAGACGGCCCTGCAGACCGCTGACGCGGCGGTGCAGACGGCGAAGGAGGCGGTCGCGAAGACCGAGGCCGAGAAGCAGACGGCGGCGAATGCCGTGGCGGAGGCCGAGGCCGCGCTGAAAGCGCTGGACGAGAAGATTCAGCAGGCCGAGGCGGCGGCGGCCAAGGCGGCGACGGACAACACAACGGCCACGCAGGCGAAGACGCAGGCGGAGCAGGCCGAGCAGGCGGCCCTGGGGCAAGCGAAGCAGGCTGAGGAAGCTCGCAAGGGGGCCGAGAAGGTGTCCGGCGATCAGGAGAAGGCGTCCGCTGCGAAGAACGTCAATTTCGTTACGGTCACGGAGCCGATTTTGATCGAGGTGAAGCCCGCTCCGGTCAAGTTGACGCTGAACGTTCCGAATGGCGGGGCGCTGAAGAGGGGGGAGAAGGTTGAGATCAAGGCGACCGTCGCGCGGCAGAATGGATTTACGGGACCGGTAAAGCTGACGGTGCCGCTCCCGCCGGGTGTTGCGGGGGTGTCGGCGGCGGAGGTTGAGGTTCCGGCGGGTCAGAATGAGGCGACGTTGACCGTCGTGGCGGCGGGGGATGCGACGGAGGGGCAGAATCCGAATGTGATTGTTCGGGCGGTGATGGAGTTTCAGGGGGCGGGGGCATCGGTGGATGCGCCGTTGACGCTGAAGGTCGTGCCGTAGCGAAGTCGGCCCAATCTCACCGGGTCCAGGGGCACCCTGGTGGGGAGTGCAGAGGGGCAACGCCCCTCTGCCCGCCGGAGGCCTGGCCGTCAAGAGACGTCTGGAGGAGTAAGTGTCCAAACGCGGACACCGTGCCGGATGCCCCCTCACCAACCCGCGGGGATTGCAGGCCGAGCGTGGATTCCTCAACGCCGGTCCGACGAAGAGCACGTCAGTCGTGTCCCACGGTTCCGCATGGAAGCGCCTCCGGCGGCAAGGGCCTGTGTTGTTTCTTTGGCCCTTGACCCCGGCTGCCGTCGCCACATCGGGTTTTAGCAAACGTCGTCGTGCCGGCGAGAACGCGTCCCGAGCTTTTTGGCGACCGCACGCCCGTCGCGCGGCCCTGCCCGCAAATTGAGCAACCGGGGCACTCGCAACCTGCAAAGGTACGGTCCCGGCGCTTGCTCACAAAGTTCGGACCGCTTTTTGCTGGACCACTGCTCATCGGTTTGGCATAACTATCGCCGCGCACGCCGAAGTCCGAACCACAGATTGACTTCCTATGACTGCACCGGAAACGGAACCGTCTTCCACGGGCGCCAACGGGCATCTCTCCACACCCACCGTCTTTGACGAATACCGCGACGGAGAAGTCGCGCGGCACCCCCTCGTGTGCAATCGTCTGGACGCCTTCCCTCTCCAGAGTCTCGCCGAACGGCAGCACCTCGCCGAGACCCGGCTTCGCGAAAAAGGAATCACCTTCGCCGTCTACGGACACAGCGACGGCACCGAGAAAGTCTGGCCCTTCGACGTCGTTCCCCGCCCCATGTCAGGGAGCGAATGGAGCCGCATCGAGACCGGCCTACGGCAGCGGATTCGTGCTCTGAACCTCTTCCTGGATGACATCTATGGACAGCAGAGAATCCTCAACGATGGCGTTGTTCCGCGCGAAATGGTCCTCTCGGCAAAAACTTATCGCCCTCAAATGGAAGGCTTTCGCCCGCCCAAGGGGGTCTGGACGCACGTCACCGGAACCGACCTCGTCCGCCACAGCGATGGTCAGGTGTACGTCCTCGAAGACAACCTCCGCTGCCCGTCCGGGGTCTCGTACGTTCTCGAGAACCGGGAGCTGATGAAACGGGTCCTCCCCGAGGTCTTCCAGGGGTCGTCCATCGCCCCCGTGGAAGACTACGGGGAACGGCTCCTCGCCACCCTCCAGCAGACCGCGCCGGACGGCAACCCCGATCCGACCGTCGTCCTGCTGACGCCGGGGATGTACAACTCGGCCTACTTTGAACACTGCTTCCTGGCCCAGCAGATGGGGATCGAACTCGTCTGCGGGACCGACCTCGTCGTCGACAACGGCTACGTCTGCATGCTGACGACGACCGGCCTCGAACGGGTCGACGTCATCTACCGCCGGATCGACGACGACTTCATCGATCCCAAGGCGTTCCGCGAAGACTCGATGCTCGGCGTCCCCGGGCTCCTCGATGTCTACAAGGCGGGACGGGTGACGCTCGCCAACGCCCCCGGGACCGGCGTCGCCGACGACAAGGCGATCTACGCCTGGCTGCCGGAGATCGTCCGGTACTACCTCTCCGAAGAGATCATCCTTCCCAACGTTCCGACGTATATCTGCTCCCGGAAGGAGGACCGCGACTACGTCCTCGATCACCTCGCGGAGCTCGTCGTGAAGCCGACGAACGAGTCGGGGGGCTATGGGATCGTGATGGGACCGCGGGCGACGCAGAAGGAACTCGCCGAGTGCGCGGAGCTCATCAAGGGGAACCCGCGGAACTTCATCGCCCAGCCGATGCTTTCGCTCTCGACGGTCCCGACCGTCGTGGGAGAAAAGCTCGCTCCGCGGCACGTCGACCTGCGGCCCTTCATTCTGTACGGCGACGACTTCTACGTCCTTCCGGGAGGGCTGACGCGGGTGGCCCTCAAGGAAGGGTCGATGATCGTGAACTCCTCTCAGGGAGGCGGGAGCAAGGATACGTGGGTCCTGATGAATGAAGGGACCGGCTGATCCGGCCGAGATGGACGACGGTCGAGGCGGCGGTCTAGCCTGCTCTCGACCGCCGCGCCGGATCGCGAAGTTTCTCCTGTTGTTTCCCTCATTCCTGAGACGACTCCCCTTCTCATGCTCAGCCGCGTTGCCGATTCGGTCTATTGGGTCAGCCGTTACATCGAACGGGCGGAGAACGTCGCGCGGTTCGTCGATGTCAATCAGTCGATTTCGCTGGGGGGGACGCACCAGTGGTCGCCCCTGATCTACGCCAGCGGCGACGACGAGGTTTTCACCAAGCTCTACGGAGCCTTCACGACGGCGAACGTCCTGCGGTTTCTCCTGTTCGAGAAGGAGAACCCGAACTCGATCCTCTCCTGCCTCATCAACGCCCGCGAGAACGCCCGCACGATCCGCGAGATCCTGAGCGTCTCGATGTGGGAGGCGATCAACCGCTTCTACCTCAAGGTCCGCGAGGCATCGAAGAACCAGGACGCCGCCCTGCAGAACCCGGCCAGCTTCCTGGAACGGGTGAAACGGTTCAGCCACGAGGTGATCGGTGTCACCGAGGCCACGATGTCGCACGGCGACGCCTGGAACTTCGCCCGGATCGGCCGCTTGCTGGAGCGGGCGGACAAGACCTCACGCATCCTGGACGTCAAGTACTACGTCCTCCTGCCCGACCTGGCGCACGTCGGTTCGACGCTCGACATCGTCCAGTGGTCGGCGCTTCTGGAGTCGACCAGCGCCCTGCACATGTACCGCAAGCAGCACGGGCGGATCTCCCCCCGTTCGGTCGCGGAGTTCCTGATCCTCGATCCGGACTTCCCCCGCTCCATCCGGTCCTGCATCGCCCAGGCGGAGCAGTCGCTGCGGGACATCACCGGCAACCACGGCGACAGCGCCCTCTCCCTGGCCGAGACCGCGTTCGCCGACCTGCGGGGGAAGCTGGAGACGGTCACGCTGGACGAGATCATGAATTACGGCCTGCATGAGTACATCGACCTCTGCCAGCAGGGGCTCAACGACATGGGGACCGCCCTGTTCAAGAACTTTTTTGAGATCCGGCCCTACGCCGCGACGCAGTCCCAGAGCCAGCAGCAGTCGTGATCAGTGCAGGCCCGCTGCCCTCCGCGCGGCGGAATGGCGGATGACCGGCTCGTTGCGGACCTCGATCGACAACACCATCGACCTTCAACTTTGCGAGTGCGTTAGGAATGGCAATTCGGGTCGCCCTGCGGCACGTCACGGAATACCGGTATGACCGGCGGGTCACGCTCGGCCCGCAGGTGATCCGCCTGCGTCCCGCTCCCCATTGCCGCACCCCGGTCATCAGCTACGCGCTGACGATCGACCCGCCCGAGCACTTTCTCAACTGGCAGCAGGACCCGTTCAGCAACTACGTCGCCCGGCTCGTCGTGCCGGAGAAGACGACGGAGTTCCGCGTCGCCGTCGAACTGACGGCCGACCTGACCGTCATCAACCCCTTTGATTTCTTCGTCGAGGAGTACTCGGAAGAGTTTCCGTTCGAGTATCAGCCGGAGCTCAAGCAGGACCTGCTGCCGTTCCTGGAATGCGCGAAGACCGGTCCGAAGTTCGAGGCGTACCTCAAGTCGATCGATCTCAAAAAGCGCCGCACGACGATGTTCCTCGTCGAGCTCAACCAGCGGCTGTGCAGCGAAATCAAGTACCTGATCCGGATGGAGCCGGGGGTCCAGACGCCGGAAGAGACCCTGACGACCGGCTCGGGATCGTGCCGCGACTCGGCGTGGCTCCTCGTGCAGCTCCTGCGGCGGCTGGGGCTCGCGGCGCGGTTCGTCTCCGGCTACCTCATCCAGCTCACCGCCGACGTCAAGTCCCTCGACGGCCCGTCGGGGCCCGAGATGGACTTCACGGACCTGCACGCCTGGTGCGAGGTCTACCTGCCGGGGGCTGGCTGGGTCGGACTCGATCCGACCTCAGGGCTGTTCACCGGCGAAGGACATCTTCCACTCGCCGCGACTCCGGCGCCGTCGACCGCCGCCCCGATCGCGGGGGGCGTAGATGAGTGCGAAACGTCGTTCAGCGTGGAAATGTCAGTGAAGCGGATTCATGAGGATCCGCGGGTCACCCTCCCGTACAGCGACGACCAGTGGGAGGAGATCGATCGCCTGGGTCAGAAGGTCGAAGACGACCTCGTCCGGCACGATGTCCGGCTCACCATGGGGGGCGAGCCGACGTTCGTCTCGATCGACGACCAGGAAGGGGCGGAGTGGAACACCGCCGCGGTCGGGCCCGAAAAGCAGCGGCTTTCGAACATCCTCCTGCGACGGCTGCGGAACCGCTTCGCTCCCGGCTCGCTCCTGCACTTCGGCCAGGGAAAATGGTACCCCGGCGAGTCGCTCCCCCGCTGGGCCTACAGCTGCCTGTGGCGGACCGACGGCGAGCCGATCTGGACGAATCCCGACCTGCTGGCCGACGTCTTCAAGCCGGACACGGTCGACGTCGAGAAAGCGGGCGAGTTCCTCGTCGAAGTCGCCGACCGGCTCGGAGTCGACGGCCGCTGGATGCGTCCCGCCTATGAAGACATCTGGCGCACCATCGAGGCCGAACAGAAGCTCCCCGTCGACGTCGATCCGCGGAAGTTCGACCTCGACGCGGACGAGGACCGCCGCCGGCTTGCCCGAATCATCGAAGGAGGCGTGAGCCGCCCCGTCGGCTACGCGCTGCCGCTCACCAAGGCGTGGTGGCAGGCCCAGCCGCGGTGGACGAGCGGCCCCTGGCCCTTCCGCTCGGAGCGGCTGTTCCTCCTGCCGGGCGACTCGCCGATCGGCCTGCGGCTCCCGCTCGATGCGCTTCCGGTCTCGGGACCGGCCGACGCGCGGACGATCTACACGATCGATCCTTTTGCCGATCACCACCCGCTCCCGGGGTATCAGGAAATCCGCCGCCGCACGCAGGGCCGGATTCTGGACCAGCACAACGAGTCCGGGATCACCGGCCAGGCCCGCGGCGGCCGCGACGATGCGGCCCGCCGAGCCGCCCTGGAAGCCAACAAGAAGGTCCTGCCGGATGACTGGTCGGAAAAGCCGCCGCAGGCCCCCGTCGGCGTCATCGCCACCGCCATGTGCATCGAGCCCCGGCAGGGTCGGCTGCACATCTTCATGCCGCCGCTTTCCCGGCTGGAAGACTACCTGGAACTCGTCGGGATCATTGAGAACACGGCGGAGCATCTCCAGCAGCCGGTCGTGATCGAAGGCTACCTGCCGCCGGTCGACCACCGCCTTCAGATCCTGAAGGTCACACCGGATCCGGGGGTGATCGAGGTCAACATCCAGCCGGCGCAGGACTGGAAGGAGCTCAAGGAGATCACGAACGGGATCTACGAGGACGCGCACTACACCCGCCTGGGAACGGAAAAGTTCCAGCTCGACGGGCGGCACACGGGGACCGGCGGCGGGAACCATGTCGTTCTTGGCGGACCGAGTCCGGCCGACAGCCCGTTCCTGCGGCGTCCGGACGTGCTCCGGAGCATGATCGCTTACTGGAACAATCACCCCGCGCTGTCGTACCTGTTCTCCGGGCAGTTCATCGGCCCGACCAGCCAGGCCCCCCGCGTCGACGAGGGACGGCCCGATGCGCTCTACGAACTCGAAATCGCGTTCGATCAGATCCGGACCGATCTCTATACGCCGCCGTGGCTCGTCGACCGGGTCTTCCGGCACCTGCTCGTCGACATCACCGGCAACACGCACCGGGCGGAGATCTGCATCGACAAGCTCTACTCGCCGGACCACTCCGCCGGACGGCTGGGGCTGGTCGAGCTGCGGGGCTTCGAGATGCCCCCCCACGCCCGGATGAGCCTCACGCAGCAGCTGCTGGTGCGGTCGCTGGTCGCGATGTTCTGGCAGAAACCTTACCTCGAGAAGCCGGTCCGTTGGGGAACTTCGCTCCACGACCGGTTCATGCTCCCCTATTTTCTGAAGCAGGACCTCAAGGACGTTCTGAGCGACCTGGGGGCGTTCGGCTACGAGTTCCGGGAGGAGTGGTTCGCCTCGCACTATGAGTTCCGCTGTCCACACATCGGCGACGTGACTTACGAGGATGTCTCCCTCGAACTGCGGACCGCGATCGAGCCGTGGTACGTCCTGGGCGAAGAGCCGGGGGGCGGGGGAATGACGCGGTACGTCGATTCCTCCGTCGAGCGGTTGCAGGTTCACCTGACCGGCGCCATCGACAAACGGCACGCCGTCGTCTGCAACGGACGGGTCGTCCCGCTCCACTCGACCGGCCGTCCCGGCGAATATGTCGCCGGACTGCGGTATCGGGCGTGGCAGCCGCCGAGCTGCCTGCATCCGACGATTCCGGTCCACACGCCGCTCGCATTCGACATCGTCGATACCTGGCAGCAGCGGTCACTGGGAGGCTGTCGGTACCACGTAGATCATCCGGGGGGACTCAATCCGCGGGTCTATCCGGTGAACGCCCTGGAGGCGGAATGCCGCCGCGCGGCCCGTTTCGTCCGCTACGGACAGACCGGCGGCCGGTTTGTGGTGCATCCGGAGGCACCGTCTCAGCAGATGCCCTATACTCTCGATCTGCGTCGCGCCGCCTGGTGAGACTGGAGGTCGGTGCAGTCACGCGATGCGCCCCGCGGATCAAGAGTTGATGTCCATCCTTGAGCAGACTTCTTCCCATCTGGACTTCCGGCCTTCCAATTCGTCTGGAGTTTACGATGAGGCCTTCGGCCCCGATGGGAAGCCGCGCGCCCCGTGGGCGCAGATCGCCGAATCGGCCCGCCAGATCCCCGTCGACGAGTTCCTGAGACGCTCCGCACAGGCCGAAGAGCAGCTCCGCGAAAACGGCGTCACCTTCAACGTCTTCCAGGAGGGCTCGCAGCATCAGCGGCCCTGGAGGCTCGACCTCCTCCCGGTCATCTATGGTGCGGCGGAGTGGCGGAAGCTCGAACAGGGGCTGAGCCAGCGGGCGAAGCTCCTGGAGTGGATCGTCCGCGACTGCCACGGTCCGCAGCAGCTCCTCCATGACGGGACGCTGCCGGCTGAAGTCCTGTTTGCCAACCCGCGGTTCGTCCGGGCGTTCAAGGGGCTGCACCAGGAACGGGTCCCCTCGATCACGATGTACGCCGCGGAGATCGCCCGCCGGCCGGACGGTCTGTGGCAGGTGATGGCCGACCGGGCCGAGTCCCCCGCCGGGATGGCGTTCGCGCTCGAGAACCGGATCGTCGTCGCGCGGACGATTCCGCCGGAACTGCAATACGAGATGCAGCGGCTCGCGCCGTTCTTCGTCCAGATGCAGCAGTCGTTCCGCCGGCTCGGCCTGAAGCACGGCGAGCACCCCCGCGTCGTCCTGCTGTCGGCCGGTTCGAAGGCCCGGTTCTTCTTCGAAGACACCTACCTCGCCCGATATCTCGGCTACACGCTTGTTGAAGGGGGGGACCTCGCCGTCCGCGACGACCGGGTGTACCTCAAGACCCTGGCCGGCCTCTCGCCGATCGACGTCGTCATCACCCGCGGCAGCGACCGCGGGATCGATCCCCTGGAGCTGGGGGGCGGGGCCGCGCACGGCGTGCCGGGGATCCTGCACGCGATGCGGCGTGGGAACGTCACGATCGCCAACACCCCCGGCTGCGGGCTGATCGAATCGCCGATCTTCATGGCCTTCCTGCCGCACCTGTGCCGGCGGTATCTCGGCGAAGAGCTCCTGATTCCCTCGATCCCGACCTGGTGGTGCGGCGATCCGGACCAGTTCCGCTACGTCCGCGAGCACCTCGACGAGCTGGTCCTCAAGCCGGCGTTCGCCCCCAGCGGCGACGAGGAGATCCTGGGTGGGTCGCTTTCGGGTGAGAAGAAAGACGAGCTGCTGCGGCAGATCGAGCATCGGCCCTACAACTACATCGCGCAGGAGCTCGTTCATCGCTCGGCGGTCCCGGTCTTCCGCGAGGGCCGAGTCGAGACCGGTCACGTCGCGATCCGGGCCTTCATGGTCTCGAATGAGGACCATTTCGACCTGATGCCCGGCGGGCTCGTCCGCATCGCCCCCACGACCGACCCGATGCAGCTCTCGATCGTCGCCGGGGACGGGAGCAAGGACCTGTGGGTCCAGGCGGACGGCCCTGTTCAACCCGTTTCGCTCCTGAGCTCCGAAGACACGCCGGTCCCGCTGCGGCGGACGAGCGCCGTCTTCCCCAGCCGCGTGGCCGACGACCTGTACTGGCTCGGGCAGTCGCTCGACCGGACCGACTTCCTGAGCCGGCTCATCCGCTCGGTCGTCGAACGTCTCTCCGGCGAAACGGCCGCGGACCAGCCGGAGCTTCCGCCGCTGATCCGGGCGATGGCGGACCAGGGGCTCGTCGAGGCGAGCTACGCCATCCAGTCGTTCTGGGAATCGCTCGAGGACTTCGAGGAGGCGATCCCCAAACTCCTCTCCGATCCGGCGGAGGTCCGCGGGATCTCATCGGCCGTTTCCGAGCTGCATCGGCTGGCTTCGCTCGAACGGCTGTGGATCTCGCCCGACACCTGGCGGCAGATTCACGACACGGCGGTCCGCTTCCAGACCTCGGTCCAGTCGGGATGGACGGGGCTGGTCGACGTCATGGACGCCGTCAACCACCTGATTCTCGACCTGGCCGCCGTGAGCGGGCTGATCCATGACGGGATGATCCGCAGCCCCGCGTGGCGGCTCCTCGATTTCGGCCGCCGGGTCGAGCGGGCGAGCAACGTAGCGCACCTGCTGAAGAGCCTCTATTCCGGCCCCGCTCCGGTCGGCCGGCCGATGCTCAAGGCGCTGCTCGAGGTGATCGACTGCCGAATGACGTATCGGTCGCGGTATCTCGACAACCTCCAGCAGAATGCGGTGCTGGACCTGTGCATCACGGACGAAACCTGCCCGCGGTCGATCGCGTCGCAGCTCATCGCCCTGGCGGACCATGTCGACGAGCTGCCGCATGACTTCTCGACGCCGCTCCGTTCGTCGGAGAAGCGGACCGTCATGGCGGCCGTGCATCGCGTCCGGATGATCCCCCCTGAGCTGCTGGCGACGAAGGATCCGAAGGTCATCATCGAGCTGGTGGACGACATCGCCCAGCACCTCAAGACGCTCTCCGAGCTGCTGACTCGCAAGTACCTGCTGCATTCGGGGCAGCCCCGGCAGATCACCTCCGACCTGGGGCTCTCGCCATGAAGTACCGCATCGTTCACATCACCCGCTACAGCGGGACGGAGCCGATCTCCGTAGGGCACAACGAGGCGTGGCTGACGCCACGGGACTCCACGTCGCAGAAGTGCCTCAACCACACGCTGGACATCCGCCCCGAGCCGTCGATCACGTCGCGGCGGACCGACTACTTCGGGAACACGGTGACGCAGTTCTCGTTCAACCAGGGTTATCGGGCCCTGACCGTGACGGCGGTGAACGAGGTCGATCTCCAAATTCCGACGCGGCCGACGACGGTCGATCCGGCCTGGGAGACTGTGGTGGAATCCGTTCGCCGGCACCAGACGCCGGAGGACCTGACCGCCTACGAGTTTGGCTTCGACTCCCCGCGCTGCAAGGCCCGCGATGAATTTGCCGAGTACGGGCGGGTCTCGTTTTATCCCGGCCGTCCGATTCTCGAGGCGCTGAGCGACCTTATGCGGCGGATTCACACGGAGTTCCGGTACGACACGCTGGCGACGAGCGTGACGACGCCGGTCGATCAGGTGTTCAAGCTGCGGAAGGGAGTCTGCCAGGACTTCAGCCACCTGATGATCTCGATCCTCCGCTCGCTGGGGCTCGCAGCCTGTTATGTGAGCGGGTATCTGCGGACCCTCCCCCCGCCGGGACGGCCTCGGCTGGTCGGGGCGGATGCTTCGCACGCGTGGCTCTCGGCCTGGTGCGGGCCGATGGGGTGGGTGGACCTGGACCCGACGAACAACAAGATCCCGGATGTGGACCACATCACGGTCGCCCGCGGACGGGACTATGGTGACGTGGCTCCGCTGAAGGGGGTCTATATCGGCGGCGGGAAACACGAGCTGACGGTGAGCGTGGATGTCTCGGAGGTCGAGGCGGGGGCGGGGGCTCCGGTGCAGACGGCGACGGGCGTGTCGTAGGGAAGCGAGGGTTCAGGTCGGACAGCCCGCCCGGCGGACGGGGACGCGCCGGGATTCCGGGGGCGTCTCGATCCCTACTCCGCTTCCGTCTTCCACTCCGCCGAAGAGTCCTTCTCCGCGATCCAGCGGAAGTGATACGGGGAGTCGAGGTCGAGCGTGGGGACGCTCTGCAGCGCGCGTTCGAAGACGACCTGTTCGCCGCGACGGACGCGCAGGTGAAAACTGGTCATGGGGGCGAAGCCGATGTACCACTGCGTTTGGTCCGACTGGCGGCGGGCTTCGAGGATCAGCAGCACTTCGGGGTTTGTTCCCTGCACGAAGGCGAAGATCGCCCCGTCGATGAGGCCGGTGTCCTCGGCCGCGTAACGATAGATCGGGGTCGTCAAGAGGCGCAGCTCATGCGTGTTGGCGGACGTCCCGCTGCGGTCCACGTCGACGGTGCCGGAGTACTTTTCGGCGACCGCCCGCATCTGCCGCAGACGCGCGGCGGCGGTTGCCGCGGGCGGCTCGGTCTCGTCAGCCACTGCCCACCGGAGCCCTGCGACCTTCGGATGCCACGTCCACTCCTTGACGCTCTTGTGGGCCGCTTCGAAGCCGTCGCCCGAGAGCGACTGAAACTCGTGATGCCACGCGTCTCCCTGCAGGAAGAACTGCGCCGCGACGAGAGGCCGGCCACCTTTCCCGGTCCAGAGGAACAGCATCCCGTCGTCCTCGCGGACGACCTGATTGTCCCACCGCAGCAGCGGCTGAGCATGCAGTTCGGCGGGGGCCTTCGGGCCAGGCTCCGTAACGAAGCGGTACTGCCGGGCCGCTTGAGTCGCGAAAGCCAGCCGCTGGGGAGCGGAGGAGGGTTCCAGGGCGGGAGTCGGGCTCTCGCCGATCTGGGCTGTCAGCAGGCCCGCCGTCAGAAGCAACGCCCGGAACATGACAGCCTCCCGGCACAGACGCGAGATGAGACGGACCGTGGCCGCACAATTAAGACATCGTGTCTGTACTTGTCAACGGCCGGGGAGAATCGCCGGCGGGCCCCTGGTGCGGCCGGCATAGCAGGTTCAGCGGCGAACCCGGACTCCGGTTTGGCGTGACACGATTGATGCGAGGTGCGGTATCATAGAGACGATCGACTTGCCTCCCTCCGCTCGGTGCTGTGGTGACTGCAACTCCTTTGATTCGCTCCCTCCTTGTTCTGGCACCGTTCGTCGCCGCCGGCCACTTTGCGGCTTACTACAGCCTGCTCCCGGCGAGGGTCGCTTCCCACTTTGGTGCGAGTGGGGCGGCCGATGGCTGGATGTCCCGCGGAGCCTTCGGAGTGACGTACGTCGGCACGGTCCTGCTGATGGCGGCTCTCTTTGGCGGGATTTCGGCCCTCGTCCGGCGGCTTCCGATCGGCCTCATCAACCTTCCGCACCGGGAGTACTGGCTCGCGGAGCCGCGGCGCGAGGAGACGCTCCGCCGGCTGAATGTCGAGATGGGATGGCTGGGCCTGGGGACGATCCTGCTGCTCATCGTGACGTTCCAGTTGTGCCTGGAAGCAAACCGTAACGGCACCTTTCGGCTCGGCAATGCGATCTGGGGAGCGCTGGCGGTCTACCTGGTGGCGATGACCGTCTGGCTCATTCGGTTTGTGCTTCGGTACTCTCACGTGCCGAGCCAGCGGGACGGGGGCCACGCCAGCCTCGCCGGTCGGTGAGCACGGCGGGCGATGGAACGCGGCGCTGGAGCAGGTTTGGTCTCCCGCTTGACGGATATGACAAGTTGTCTACAGACTGTCCCGTCAGCGGGACGCGGACGACGGTCCTCGAACGTGTCCACCCGCAACAGGGGTCAGGCCGCCGACGGAGTCCCTTCCGGAGCGTCGGCGATCACGGGAGGGGGAGCCGATGTCCGCGCCGCTCGATGGGGGCCGACGCCTCGCTTGTCTGGTCGTCGCCGTGCTCGCCAGTGCCATGCTGCTTGTCCTCCCGGCCGGAGCGGAGGGAGAGAAGCCGGAGGACGCGGCCCCAGCGGAGGCGGCCAAAGATCGGCCGGCCCAGAAGGCAATGCGGAAGCTCGCCGGTGAGGTCGAGCTGAAGGTTCTGGGGAGCGAGGGGGCCGGGCCCCGCTCGCTCAAGCTCCGCCCGGAGCCGGTCATGTCGTATGGCGATGAGACGCGGTTCATCAAGGATTCCACGCTCTGGGTCTGGATGGACGGCAGCCGGCCAGCCCTGTTCCAGAAGCTGGAAGTCAACGACTGGAACCCGGGGAGCCCGTTGTGGACGTGGTGCTTTGCGTCCGCGCTCCCCGGCCGCGTCGAGGGACGCTGGCCGGGCGTCGCGAACGAGATCCAGACCACGGGGGCCGTCACCTGGACGACGATTCCAGACGCCCCAGTGGGCGAGAAGGCGACCGCCTGGCCTCTGGAAGCGCGCTCGCTGAATCGCCGTTTTACCGCGGGCGACGATACGACTGTGCTCCGCGCCGTCGCCCGGCCGCTGCTCGAGTTCAAGGCTCCGGACCAGGGGGTGCCGTACGGCGCTGTGTTCTCGCACGCCCGCGGGACGAACCCGGATCTCCTGCTGATTGTCCAGGTCGAGTCGCGACCGGGGGGCGGCCACGGCTGGAGCTATGCGGCGATGCATCTGACATCGGCGAAGGTGACGCTCAAACTCGACGACAAGGAAGTCTGGAGCGACCCCGCCCAGAAGCCGGCGGAGGTCTCGAGCTGGGGCTACTTCTTCACACAACGCGATCCGGCGATCAAGTAGCTGCTGGCAGCGGCGGCAAGTTACCCTCGCGGGCCAGGACGCCCCCCCAGCCACCAGCTTTGCTGGTCCATGAGAGCCCTCGGCAACGAGATGCGATGCCGGCGTTACCGAACCGTTTGTGGGACAATGCTCAATGACTCTTGGCGCTTGGAAGTGCGACCGGATTCTCCTCTCCGCAAGGACCGGTTCAATCGGGCCGGTTGGCGGCATCGGGATGGTGCTGGCCGCATGGCTGGTATTGGCTTCGTGCGGCGATGGCGCGGAAACCGTCGTCGTCAATCCGCCGCCAGAGGTCGGCCCGTGCTCGGTCGAACTCTGGAAACGGAGCTGGCCGAACTGTGAGTATGAGGACGGAGTCGCCGCGGGCCGGCTTTCGACCACGCGGCGCGACGGAGCGTATCGCTGGCACGTCGACTACAAGGTTGGCGAAATCGGTCCCGAGAACGGCGGCGTCGGATGGCGGTATCCGATCGCGTCGCGCGAGTCCGCCACGTTGTCCTACCAGCTGCGGTTCAGCCCGGATTTCGACTGGGTCAAGGGGGGCAAGCTCCCCGGCTTGTCCGGCGGGCCGGAGAACGTGACCGGCGGCCGGCCGGCCGATGGTCGGAACGGATTCTCCTGTCGTGTGATGTGGCGGAAAGAGGGTCGCGGGGAGGCCTACGTCTACCATAAGAATCAAGCGGGAAAGTACGGCGACAGTTTTCCGTTTCCTGCCGACTTTCGTTTTTCGACCGACGTGGATCTCCGCGTAAGAATGTCCGTTGAGATGAATGCGCCGGGGCGCCGGGACGGGACGCTGCGGGTGTGGGTGACGCCGATGGGAGCAGGGGAAGACAGGCTCGTGGTGGAACGCCGCGACATGGAATGGCGCAGCGTCACGGATTTCGCCGTCGACAGCATTCAGTTCGAGACATTCCACGGGGGTGGTGATCGGACGTGGGCGCCGACGAGGCCCTGTTGGACCGAGTTTCATTCCCTCTCGGTCGGCGATTGAGCAGCGCGGGAAATCCATGTCGACGCCCCCGCAGTACTAGCCGTTTCGACACGGTCCGGTCAGGAATCATCGACACTCAGGTGAGCCCCCCTTTGAGCCACGAAAGTTGGGCGGTCATGCGAGCCCGTCTGTTCGACTTGCTCTTATTCACGACCACGAGCGCCATCGCGGCGACCGTGATGCTGTCGCAGGTCACACGGTTTCGCGGTGTGGTCAGCCCGACTGTCTTTATGACGCTGCTTGCCATCTTCGCGGCGATCGTTTCCTTGGTGATCACGTCTCCGCTCTATCGATGGCTTCGTCTCCGTCCGCTTCTTCTGCCTCGCTGTCCTCGGTGCCGCCATCGTGACCGGCACTACTTCTGCTTCCCGCAGGCCTGGCCGCGCGAGATGATCCGATGTGCGAATTGCGATCTTGAGATCGAGCTGTGTCACGACAGCCGGTACGGCGCCGAATCCTGTCCAGGTTTCCCGCGATTCGATCTGCTGTGGCCGTACTCGTTCGGCGGACGTTGGCGGCCTGTTGAATGACGGATGGATGTCAGGGGACTGGGGCAGTGGCGTTCCTGTGGTATGTCACGCCTGTTCTGCGAGAATCAATCGCCTGATCGTCAACGCGACAGTCCCCTTCAAGGCCAAACCCTCGACCGATGGCAAGCACCGTGATTTTTCTGCGGCCGTTGTGCGTGGGGATTTCGCTTCTCACCTGCGCTGTGTCATCGGTTTGGGGCCAGGATTCCCGGAAGCACGCTTACGCTCCCGACGAGATCCATGTGGACGCCGAGGATCCGTTGGATCCGGAGTTTCAAGGAAACCGGCGATGGGTGTGGGATGACGATCTGCATGCGATCCAGGGGACCATCGAGGGCCTGACGAAGGACGCGCGAGATCCCACGATTCGTCATCGCGTCATCGTTGAGGATCGGATTATCAGAGTTTCCGCCACACCGCCGCAGGCGTTTCGGTCGAAGTTCTCCGCTTCCGAAGGCGAACTGGTTCCGGTGGGGGGCGGGATTGGATTGCTCGGGAAGTTTGAGGGGCCACCATCTAACAGCAAAGTCCAGAGAGGAGGCCGAATCACGCGGCTCCGGGATGCGGCGATCCTGAAGCAACTGCCGGATCCTGCGGGGCGGCTTCCTGTGGTCCAGGGCGGGTCGACGGGGCGGCGGATCGACTCGACGCTGTCCTACTTCATTGCGCTGGAGTCGACGCATCGAGACGATGCCGGCGCGTGGGCCGTGGTTCGTACTTCCGTGACGAAAACTGACGTCGATGCGACGCAACGCCTCCGAACGAATCCTTCGCAGAAGTTGTTCAAACGCGTCGTGCTCGGAGACGAATTCGACGTTGGTGAAAGACTGGCTCGCTTCCGCGTCGAAGGAATCGCCGTCAAGGGGGAACCGGATGAGCGGATCGTCGGCTGGATCACCCTGACCCCGATCGAGGATGACGACGACGATCCAGGCGCCGAGTGAGGAATCCTCATCGCCCCGGCCGGTCGAATCACTGAAGCGGCGTGGACGGCGCCGGCGCCTGGGGAATCTGGATGACCGAGGAACGGATCGTCTTGTTGTAAACCGTCTCGGTCGCAACGATCGCATATCCCAGCGCGTAGGTGTCCGACGTCGTCTCGCGGACATTGCCCAGGTCCGTCGCGACATTCCCGGATTCCGCATCGACCACGAGCCCGTCGAAGAGCACGAGGTGCCTGCCGTCCGGATGCCATTCCAGGCCCTTCGGCCCGCCCACTCTCTTCGAAAGGATCTCCTTCGAATCCCCCGGAATCGTGATCTGCCGAACCTTCTTTCCGTCCGCCGCGCTCAGCACCAGCACCCGGAAGGCGTCGTCGTAACGCTGCAGGATCGCCACCTGCCGGCCGTCTGCCGAAAACGCCATGTCGGTCAGCGAGAGCGGTCTGTACACGTCGTCATGCGTCGCCGCCGAGCCGAGAAGCTGCCCGGAATCCAGATCGATCGCGACAAGCGGATGGGGAGGCATCCCGAAGGTCCCGAGCACCAGCAGGTACTTTCCCCCCGGCGTCAGACGCGGTTCGTCGAAGATGACCGGGACCGGCAGCGAGCGGAGGACTTTGCCGTCGAGCCCCAGCACCGCCGCCGCCCACTTCTGCTCCTTGGTGATTCCCATCGCGACGAGCTCCGTTGGCGACCGGAACTCCATCCACTGGACCATCGGGATCCCGAGAGGCGTTTCGACGTCGGCGACCACGGCTCCGGTCGCGACCGAGACGATCTGAATCCGTGAGGGCGGAAAGGTCGACGGATCGGCACGCCCCGCCCCGGGAGCGGACTTCGGAATTTCGAAACCGCTCGTCGCGAAGTGCTGACCATTGGGACTCAGCGCGCTTGTCCCATAGGTTCGCTTGGCGGGAAAGTCGACATGTTTGACCGGGGCGGTGCTGCGGAGATCGAGCACCGTGAATCCGTTGTTGTTGCTCGTTGCCAGGAAAGGACTCGGGAGTTCCGGAACAGTGCGTTTCGTCTCCCCCTCGGGAAGCGCGATCTGGACATCGAGCGTCCGGGTCCATTCGAGCGGATCTTTCGGCGGATCGACGACGTTCCAGACTGTCCCGGCGGGAACAGACGCGGCACTGCTCCCGATCGCCCCGGCCTCTGTCGCCCCGATCCCTGTCGCCGGGGCCGCAGCCCCTGGAGGCGTGGCGGACGCTTGGGCGGGGGCTCCCGGCGCAGCAGGGACCGCGTCACCGCCACCCCGCCCGAAGAAGGCATAGCCCCCGATTCCCAGCACCACGACAGCCCCGACCGCGGCCAGGAAGCCGAGCTGATTCGAGGAGCCCGGTTTCGACTTTTTGGACCGGCCCGAGGAGCCCTTCCCGCCGCTCCTGGTCCCCTTCGCTCCTGCGGAGCTCTCGCCTCCTTTGGCGACGAACACCTGACCGCAGGTGCGGCACTTCACCTTGCCGCCGAGTTTCTCCTGCGGCATCGAAACGGCGGAGAAGCAGCCCGGACATTGAACATTCACGGCCATGAACGCCCGACCCTGTTTGAGACGTGCCCTACCTCGATGACCCGCCGGCCATGTTAAGCCGGACGATCGAGAGAAGACCAGCCGGTGGACGCACGGCTGACGACTTCTTTCCGATGCCCAGTCTGACGAGGACGACAGGGAAGCGTGTTCATCCTCAATGCCGCGCACGATTGCGTGAAGAAGTGGAGGGACGTGTGCTTCACGTGGGCGTTGAGCGAGGCCCGATTGCGCCATCTCTTGCCAAAGAGAAGATCATTGGCTGTCTCAGCGCCAAACCGAGCCATGCCAGCAGGCCGATGATGATCGGGAAGTACCACGGATCGCCGACTCGGAGGTGAGTAAAGACGGCACCGCCGAGATATCCCGTCATCAGGATCGCTCCCAGAAACGAGGTGCGCGGGATGAGATAAATGACGGTCACGGCGATTTCGAGGACAGCGATCGTGGGAAGGAGCGGCAGCGGAATTCCCAGCTTGTCCATCATCTCGTTCTTGCCGGGAAAATCGAAGAACTTGGGAGCCCCGCTGGCTCCGATCATGAACAGACCGACGAGTCCCGTCAGAGCCCAGCCGGTGATCCGTTGTGCTTTGGATGGCATGCTGTTTTCTTTCTTGTGCCGTGTGACGTAGTGAAGAGATCTGTGAGTGCGTCGAACGACGGCGGTGCGAATCGACAAGCTGCCCCGAGATTTTTTGAAGTCTCACGTTTTCGCGGCTGACGCGAGCAGGATGGGAAAGTCGTCGCCAAAGCGACACGCCCTCGGCGGTGGCCTTCAGAAAGTTCGCCATCATCTCTGCGCAGCCACACAATTGCGTAAAGCCTCCGGGACGTGCCACCCGACCGGCATCACGGGGCCGAAACTGCCACGCCGCCAGACAACCTGGGCCACCCTGCCCACCGTGGAGAGCCTTCGCAGAGAATCTGGTGCATTGACATACCCCCGGCCTGGCTGAATTCTACTGTTCGGGAGCGACCGCGGTATCTGGCAGGCTGCGGACCTCCAGCCCGTCACCACGGAATGCACGCGGAACGGAGGATGGCATGAGAGGCTTTCGTCGGTTGGGCATCGCCGCCCTGACTCTGATTGTTCTGAGCATGCCGAAGGCAATGATCCACGGCGAGGAAAAGGCCACCTCCCAGACGAAGACCGGCGTGGTCCAGAGTGTGGATCCAGTCGCCAGGACCATCGTTGTGATGGTGACGCGAGAAATGACGTTTGCGGTCACCGCGAACACTCAGATCGCGGAGGGCGACATATCACGGACGCTGGCAGACGTCGCGGTTGGCGACACAGTCCGAGTCGTGTACTCCCTGAATGCCGATCGTGCTCGCGTGGCGTCCAGCGCCACGGTCTTGCCCGCCACAGTCTTGCCCGTCACGACGGCACCCGTCGGCGGGCCAGCGGGCGCCGAGCCACAGTCCCCCCTGCGGCCGGGGCAGATCTTCTCGCTTCAGTTCCCCGATCTGCCGGCGACTTTCGATGAACTGGTTGAGGCCAAGGGCATCAAGCCGCAGATGACGGTCTTCCTGCCGAGCAACTACGCCCCCGACCGCAAACACCCGCTGCTGGTCTTCCTCAACGGTGGAACGGGAGGCCGTGGCGACAACCCGGGGATTGCGCGGGCCCTTGTCGACGAAGCGGACTTCGTCTGCGTGAGTCTGCCGCTGTTCCATCAAGCCGCTCCGGGTTCGGCCGGGTACGACGTGGTGATCCGCGATGCCGACGGCAGATACATGTGGCCGTTCTACAAGCGGATGCTGGCGGAGTTGGGGCGGGCCGTGCCCAATCTCGATCCGGCCCGCCGAGTCATCGGCGGAACGTCCAACGGTGCCCACGCTGTGCAGGCAATCGTTGACCAGTCGGACGGCGAGGCAGCGGAGATGTTCTCAGCCTTCTTCCTGGTCAATGGGGGCGGCCGCCTGCAGCGGTATGACTTGCTCAAGGAGAAGCCCCTGCTGCTTGCCTATGGCGACAAGACTCTCCGCGCGTCGAGACTGTCGGAGATCGTCGCCGCCGCGAAGTCCGGCGGCACCGCGTTGACCGCCTACGAAATGAAGGGTGTCGGCCACGCCTTCCCGGCGTCGGAGTACCCCGCGATACGCAAGTGGCTCCGCGGCGAGGCAATCGGGCAAACGCCGTAGCGGAGCAGTCGAAAAGAGGGAGGAGACGGCATGGCACGGTCGGAGCCGTGTGGCACGGCTCTTGGAACCGTATCAAATAACTCTAGACGAGGCCGGCAGACCGACTTGCCACTCACTGGCACCCCGCCGCTGAGTAGCGCCGGGTGGCACTACGGGTAGCTTTGGGCCACGCAGTGACTGGACGTCGAACTCGAACTCGGCACTGCTCGTCAAAACACAAGCAGTGGCGCCCGGCGCTGATCGGGAGGTTGCCGGTCGCTAGAGCCTGTTATGCACTATCGGCGACGAGATTCATCATTCTGCGGCCGGGTGGCACTGCTGGCAGCTTTGGGCCAGCAGTGATTGGACGTCCAACGCGAACTCGGCCCTGCTCGTCAAAGCACGAGCAGGGGCACCCGGCGTCAATAGTTCATAGCAGTCGCATACGCGTTCAGCGCTGCGATCGTTTTCATTGAGCTCAAGTTCCTTCGAGCAGATTCGTAGTTCTCATCGAGGAAACGGTGATCATCCACGTTATGAGGCCAAGGACCTCCAAGGGCCGTCTTTGCCTTCAGATATCTGGTCTTGGCATGATCGAGGAGGTTATTGCGAAGTTGCAGAACATCCCAAGAAACGTGTTCAACCGCTGTTTCCCAATTCTTCCTAACTTCACGAGATGCCGAAGGCGGTGCAACCGGTGCCTGTCGTAACGGAGTCGGTGTCGACG
The DNA here is from genome assembly GCF_001610835.1 of Planctomyces sp. SH-PL14. Taxonomy (NCBI): domain Bacteria; kingdom Pseudomonadati; phylum Planctomycetota; class Planctomycetia; order Planctomycetales; family Planctomycetaceae; genus Planctomyces; species Planctomyces sp. SH-PL14. The sequence continues at coordinate 211,923 of NZ_CP011270.1, forward strand.
ACATCGCAAATAACGTCACGATAACCGCAAAGATCGCCAACAGGCCAGTGATCGCCACGGCCTCTGTCAGCGAGTCGGACGGTATGACACCAGAGGGTCTTTCTGTCTCGTCCGTTTCGGTGGGCGTTCCGGACTTCGCCACAACCGGAGTTAGTGAATCGGGCTGTGTGATTTCAGAGGGTTTCTCAGTCTCGTCCGTTTCCGTGGTAATCCCGGACTTGGCCACGACCGGAGCTTGAGAGGGTTGCTCAGAAGTCGTCGGCTGCTTATCAGTCTGAGCAAGATAACTCAGCGGGATCTCCAGCAACGGCTGTGAATTGGTCTCGCCTCTTGCAGCCTGAACTTCGGAAGTCGCACGGCTCTCCAATTCGCTAAGAAGTAGATTCTGAGCTTTCTCTCGACTCGCCAGTTCCGCTCCGAAGCTGCAGATCGAACAAGCCACGTAGTACTTCTTGCTCCACCTTGCAATAGGAACAAAGTAGAGCCGAGCCTCGCTGGATTGCTCCACAATTTCCCAAGGGCAGTCGTTCATGCAATGAGGGCATGTGCCGCAGCTGACTGTGCCAAGCACTTTTCGGCGCCCACCCCATCCGACGATGATCATGGAGCACCTTGTGATTCAGGCTTCCCCTTGCGAATCATCGCTTGAGCCGCGTCGTGCGAAATCTCATTCAACTGTCCGCAGATCGGGCAGGCTAGGAAGTAGCCCCGATGGCTCGACCAGAACGGACGCCTCAAGAACGGAATGCCCACGGCGATTCCACAGGGCTGATCCACCAGCACGTGCGGTGCGATATTGCTGCAACGACCACAGACCTTTTCGAGGGGCGGAGCACCGTCGACGGGTTCAATGGAGAACTGGCCAAAAAACATGCCCCCTCCCGTTCTGTCGAGCCCCAAGCAGGCGTCTCGCCCTGACCGTCAGAATATCAAAGACGAGGAAGTCTTCCAATTACCACGCTGCAGAGCGTGGTCCCAACGGAATGGTAGCCGGAATCGGATGGCCTACCCGTTGCTTCGCTGGAACGTGGAGCTTCGGCCCCTGGTTCGGGAAGATCGTCGATGGCCAGCTACGACATTTTATGGCCAAGGCTTGAACCTCGTTCAGATGTGATCGAGCTTCTTGAGGTTGCAGCCACGGCAGAGGAGCTGGATGTTGTTGTCCGAGTTGCTGCCGCCTCGCGAGTGCGGAATGATGTGATCGAATTCCAAGTACTGCGTTGCCCGGCACTCGGCGCACTGGCCTCCGTACTTTTGCCAGACTCGCTGCCGGACTTCTCGGGGGATGGATCGGGACATGGGGGAGTCGACTCGCTCGACGATTGTCTGGTTTGCGCGGCCGATGGCGACCTTGAGGATTGCTGTTGCCAGTTTGGCTTGGGCTCCGAAGTCGTAGATTCCATTTCCCCGGCCGGACGTTCGAAGCTCCACGCCTTCCTGAAACGGGACACATTCCACGATCTGCCGCAAGCTGACCGTCATGGTCTTTTCCGCGGAGGCGAATACAAACCGATTGTCCGTGACAGCTGCCGTCCCTGTGTAACGGTCGATCTTTCTTCCGGACTTCAGGTCACGGACCTGAATGAACACCGCGTCGTCATAGAAGTGAACGATCTCCGCGGCCCTGGCCTCGAATCGAGGCGGAGGGACAATAGAGGGAAGCCTCCCTTCCTGAATGTTCGTGAAGATTCGCAGTTCCCGAATCTGCTCTTCAAAGTATCGCGCGGTCCGATCGGGAATTTCGAGGACATCCATCAGCCACCGGACGTACTGCTCTTCCTCGCCCGAGAGACGTCCGTCTGATTTCACGTTGACAAAGATCCGCTCGACGAAGCTCGTCGCATGCCGCGAGATCGCTGCCTGCAGATCATCCTGCATCAATCCCAGCTTGGCCGTACTGTCGCAAAGCCTCGTCCATTCCTCTTTGGAGAGATGGCCGTCGCCAACTGCCGACAGAAACAGCCCCAGGAGAAATGACTCTCCCTCCTTGTGGAAGTAGCGACTGACGAGTTCCCCTTTGCCCAGTCCCACCCATTTCGCGATTCGTCCCAGATGCGCCGCCTCCGAGTCGTCGATCACGCCGTCTTCGAACGCCTTTGCCAGTACTCGCGCCACGACTTCGCGCGCGGCAGACTCATTGAGTTCAGCTTCCGCCACGCCGCGAAGTCCGAGAGCTCCCGCGATGAAGTTCAGGCTGGCGGCTTCGGACTCGGAGATCTCGTCGTCGCGAGTCACGCGCTCCAAGGCCCCTCGATAGACTTGGGCCTTAGCTTCCTCCAGTTCCTTCTCGCTGATTTCGAGCTTCTCGACGACCGGAGCCAGCTGAAATGCTTTCTTCTGGCGAGCCAACTCACGATTGATTGAGGTCGTGGCGGCCTCAATCCGCCGTTCTCGATCCGGATCTACCAACTTGGTGATCCCGCTTTTGACCCAATTGAGCAACCCCTTGCGATTCATCTGCCGACCACTTCGAAAGGCCCCGAGAAACGTAAAGAGCCACTATATCGGTCAAGGAATGACGGATCGAGTGAGGCTCGAAAAGCAAACGGCCCGCCTTCTCTGGAGAAGGCGGGCCGTTGTATCCCGGTTGGAAGTCGTCGGCCCGTTTACTTGTGGTGGTCGCCCTTGGCGTCGCCGCGGGCGAAGATGCTGGCGACGTATTGGAGCACGTCCGTGGCCGACTCGTCGTTGTAGCCGTAGTTGCGGATGAGGCGGCTTTTCACGATGTCGATCTTTTCCTGCGTGTCCTTGTCCACCACCTGCGAGACGAGGCTGGTCAGCTTGATCGTGTCCTTCTGGTCCTCGAAGAGCTTCATTTCGAGGGCCTTCTGGAGGCGCTCGTTCGTCTTGTAGTTGAAGACCTTGCCGTCGATCGCCAGGGCGCCGATGTAGTTCATGATCTCGCGGCGGAAGTCGTCCTTCCGGGAGTCCGGAATGTCGATCCGCTCTTCGATGGAACGCATCAGGCGCTCATCCGGCTCTTCGTCCTGGCCGGTGAACTTGTTCTTGACCTTCTCCCGCTGCGTGTAGGCCTTCACGTTGTCGATGTAGTTGGAGCAGAGGCGGGTCAGGGCGTCTTCGTCCGCCGCGATCGCCCGCTGGACTTCGTTCTTGACGATGTCCGTGTACTCCTCCTTCACCACTGAAACGAGCTGCCGGTAGTGCTCGCGGAGCTGGTCATTGGGAATCAGCGAGTGGTGCTGCAGGCCGGTTTCCAGCTCGTTCATGACCATGAACGGGTTGAGGCTCGTCGCCAGGGCATTCGAGACGAGGGCGTTCGAGACCTTGTCCTGAACGTAGCGGGGAGAGATGCCGTGCATCCCTTCGTGCTTGGCCTCGCGGCGGAGCTGCTTGACGTTTTCCGCGGTGAAGCCGGGGAGGGTTTTGCCGTTGTAGAGCTTGAGCTTCTGCATCAGCGAGAGGCCGTGGTGCTTGGGCTCCTCCAGCCGCGTCAGGACCGCCCACATGGCGGCGACTTCCAGCGTGTGCGGGGCGATGTGTTTCCGCACCCGCTGCGGGTTATAGTCCTTGGTGTAGATCCGGTGCTCATCGTTGAGTTCCGTGACGTAGGGGATGTCGATCTTGATCGTGCGATCCCGGAGGGCCTCCATGAACTCGTTCGACTGGAGCTTGCGGAACTCCGGCTCGTTCGTGTGGCCGATGATGACCGTGTCGATATCGGTTTGAGCAAACTTCTTGGGCTTGATCTTGTGTTCCTGCGATGCCCCGAGGAGGTCGTAGAGGAACGCGACGTCCAGCTTGAGGACTTCGATGAACTCGATCATCCCCCGGTTGGCGACGTTGAACTCGCCGTCGAAGTTGAAGGCCCGCGGGTCCGACTCCGAGCCGTACTGGGCGATCTTGCGGTAGTTGATGTCGCCGGTCAGCTCGGTCGAGTCCTGATTCTTCTCGTCCTTGGGCTGGAAGGTGCCGATGCCGATCCGGTCCTGCTCGGAGAAGAAGATCCGCTTGACGACGATCTGCTCGAGGACCTTGGTCCAGTCGCCGTTCGCCTTCTCCAGCCGCTCCTTGAAGTAGTGCCGGGAGAGCGGACAGACGTCGCCGATGATCTCGACCTGGTATTCGCCGTTGGCGCGGCCTTCGTTGAGATAGGCGCAGACTTCCGCGCGGCTGGCGACGGGGACGAGCTGCAGCGGTTCGCCGTGCATGGGGTCCCAGCTGATCGTCCCGTCTTCTTCCTTCCAGCCGAAGGTGTAGAGGGCGCCGTCGTCGGACTTGGAGTAGCGTTCGAGGCCGCGCTTGATGAGGCGGGCGATGGTCGATTTCGAGCTGCCGACGGGACCGTGGAGGAGCAGCACGCGGCGCTCGCTGCCGTAGCGGAGGGCGGCGGAGCGGAAGACGTTGACGAGCTCCATGAGCGGCTTGGTGAGGCCGTAGATGGCGTCTTCGCCGTTGTGGTGGGGATCGTCGAAGAACTTGTAGCGGATGAGGTCCTTGTCGATCTTGTAGGAGCCGTCCGCGATGATCATGTCGTAGACGCGCTGATAGGCCGTCCGGGCGATCTTTCCGTTGGTGCGGACGAGGTCGAGGTATTGCGAGTACGTCCCCTGCCAGTGTTCCTGGCGGAACTGCTGGGTGTTTTGACGTGACGAGATATCGGACAACAGCGTTGCGCCGGACATAGTGACCTCTTGACCGCTAGGGGATGACGGTTGGGGCTGCTCGGAAATTGCCCTGGGCGCAGCAGACAGCGGGGAATCGACGAACATTGCTAACCTCCGGAGAGAAGAAACCTTCCGAAGGGATCGCCGTCTGAGCACGAGGCGACCATCCCTGGTCGAGCAGACACGATTCAAAGGATCAAAGCAGACATAGGATTATTCCCGTGGCGTGAAGATGGGACAAGAGCAGTCTTGGGGCGGGCGGCGCAGCGGGGCCGCTTTTGTGAGAATTCGCTGACATCAAGGAAGAGCGAAGAAGCGTCCCACTCACCGGGTCCAGGGGCACCCTGGTGGGGAGTGCAGAGGGGCCTGTGTTGTTTTCTTGGCCCTTTTGCCCGCCGGAGGCCTGGCCGTTGAGAGATCTCTGAAGGAGCCCGTGTCCAAGCGCGGACACGGTGTTGGATGCCCCTCACCTCAACCCGCGGGGATTGCATCGCAAGCGGTGCGGGTTGAGGGAGTCCTCAGCGCGGGGACCACAAAGGGGACATCCGTTGTGTCCCGCGGTTCCTCATCGAAGTGCCTCCGGCGGCAAGGGGGTGAGACCCCCTTGACCCCAGTGGCCGTCGCACGTTGGGTTTGAGCAAGCCGCGTCGTGCCGGCGAGGACGCGGTTCGAGCTAGAACGAACCGACGACGTTCGCGGGCTCGCTCACCTTCTTCGCGGTCGCGGCGGCCTTGCTCCGCTTCAGCGCTTCGGTGAGTTTCTCCAGCACCATCCCCTGCGTGACCACCCCTTCAAAGACGATCGGCTCACGGCTCTCCCCGGGCGGGAAGATCACATAGACCGGAACCCCGCTCATCTTGAACTTGGTCAGCCACTTCTTGATCTCGGGGCTCTCGTCGGTGAAGTCCGCCTTCATCGCGATGAACTTGTTCTCCTCAACAAACTTCTTCGTCCCCGAACGGTTCAGCGCGGTCGCCTCATTGAACTTGCAGGTCGCGCACCAGTCCGCCGTGAAGTCGATCAGCAGCGGATGGCCCTCCGCAAGATGCTCCTGCATCCGCTGCTCGGTCCAAGGCTCCCACGCCAGCTCCTGATTCGGAAGCAGCCGCAGCCCGAAGTGATCCGCCGTCCCGTACCACATCAGCGGCAGGGCAACCGTCATCGCGGCGGCGCGGACCTTCCACTTCTCGCCAGCCGACGAGGCGTGGTTGTACAGGTTCCCGATCATCCACAGCCCGATGCCGAGCCCGAGGAAAGCGATCAGGACTCCCGTCAGCGGCTTTTCGACGCTGTGGCCCTTGGTGGCCGCGACTTCCGGCTCCACCGTGTCGGCACTCGCCACGACCGGCATGCTCCCCGTCGGCGCCGCCGCCGACTTGCCGTTCCGCTCGAGCGGCTGGATCAGGAAGAGAACCGTCGCCAGCAGCAGGAACCCGGAGAACTGCTTGAAGCGGACCATCCACATGCCGGGACGGGGGAGCCAGCTCACGAGCCCCGGAGCGAGGCCGAGGATCAGGTAGGGCAGCGACATCCCGAGACCAAGGGTGATCCAGATCGCGTAGATGATGGGAGTCGACTGGCCGAGCGACCAGCCGAGGGCCGGTCCCATGAAGGGGCCGATGCAGGGGGTCGCCAGGAACGTCGCAACGACGCCGGAGATGAAGGCCCCGATGAGTCCTTCTTTCTCGTTGTTGAGGCCGAAGCCGGTCGCGACCCCGGGGAGGTTGAGTTCGAAGACCCCGAGGAGGCTGAGAGCCATGGCGAAGACGACGACGCCGAAGACGATCAGGAAGGCGTCGCTCTGGAAGATCTGGCCCGAGTTCATCGAGAACAGGGCGGCCAGCGTCCCCAGGATCAGGAACACCAGCATGCTGCCGGCGGCGTAGGTCCAGTTCAGGGCGAAGATCCGCCAGCGGTTCTCGCCCGACTGCTCGACGAAGCTGACGACCTTGATCCCGATGACCGGAAGGACGCACGGCATGACGTTGAGGATGATCCCGCCGACGAAGGCCAGCAGGAGGTTGCTCAACAGAGTGCTGCCGGAAGCGGTGTTCACCTTGAGGTCCGTCGCCGGAGCCGCGGCCATCGTGACTGAGGTGGCGTGATAGGTGGCCGTGAACGGGAGCTTGGGGAACGGCGTGCACTCCCCGTGCTTGCACATGAGCAGGTTGACGTTCCCGGTCATCTTGACGGTTTCCAGCTTGGAAGCGTCGGCGACCTTGTACTTCCGGGAGAAGGTCACGGTCCCTTCGTGCTTTTCGATGTTCTGATTGAACGCCTCTTCAAAGTAGACCGTGGCGGCCGGGCTTTCGCTGAAGAGTTCTTCCGCCGGGGTGACTCCGGCGGTCTCCTCAACGGTGATCCGCGTCGGCTTCTTGTTGACCTTCTTGTTCTGCGAGTAGGTGTAGTGGTCCGGCGGACATTCCACGATCACCTGCAGGACGACCGTATCGTTCGAGCCTTCCAACGGATGCAGTTCCGCCCGGACATCGGGTTTGGCGGACGTGGCCGGACGGGCGATTTCGTCAGCGCCGGACGCGCCGATCTTCAAGCCCTTGCCGAGATCGAGCTTGTTGAGATCCAGCGATCCCTTCGGTCCCGGGAGGTCGACGGGGGGATCGAGGAGATCGGTTTCGCCCGCTTTGCCCGCGGGTTCATCGGCCAGGAGGGCGACGGAGCTGGTTTTGGTCGCGGCCGTATCGAGCTTCGCTGCGAAGGACTCGGTGAGGCGCTGGCAGCTTCCCTTGTGACAGTAGATGAATCGGATCGAGCCGCCGACCTGCGGGGCCTTCCCGGTGAGCCGCAGCTCCTGCGTGAACCGGACCGTTCCCGTGTGCTTGGTCAGGGTCTCCCCGGTCTGGGGATCGGTCACCGACTTGGGAGCGGGCGTTTCGTCGACGGCGCCGACCGCCGTGACGTCCATGGTCTCGGAGAGGTCGAGCCGGGTCTCGCCCGTGACGCCCGGCTTCTTATGGACGGAGTTCGTGGTCGCTCCCGGCGGGAGCTCCAGTTCGACGGTCAGGATGGCGCGGGACTGGTCGACCAGCGACCGCTCCAGCCGGGCGGAGACGACCGGTTGAGCCTTTCCGGCCAGCGTGACATCGGCAAAAGCTGCCGAGCCGAGGGCCATCAGAATGGCCCACAGGCCCCCGTACACTGCCACCGGTCGCGCGCTCCGTACGCTCATGTCCAAACCCTGCCAGACACCGTTCAGGAAATTCCCTAAGGAATTGCCGCAGTTTATCGATTTCGCGCCGGCCATGACGAGTCCACCTTGGGTCGGGGTCGTGCGGAGACCGTGTCAAGACCGGCTCCGTGATTATCGGCACAATGGCAAAACGCAGCATCACTCCGTTCGCCGAGATTATTCGCGCCGTCGGACATTTCGGCGAGTCTGGCTCGCGCCGATCGGATTTTCTGTAAACCAGTTCACAGACCGGGACTGCGTGTTGGAAGCCGGGAAGCCTGAGCGACGGACAATCCGCCGCGTCGCCCGTTCCCCTGCGTGGAAAAGCGGTTCCGGGTTCCGCTAGCATCAGCGGCGGCGGATGGGTCCGCCGTCCGGGGGGCATGGTCCCCTCCGCTTTCTGAGTCGCTCAAGCAGGTCGCTCCCGTGAAGAAGCCCTCCGCCTCTCGCCGTGATTTCCTGAAGCTGTCCACCGCGGCCGCCGCCGGCGCCGTGATGCCGATGTTCTCCGCCCCCCGCCTGAGCCTGGCGGACGAGGCGGCCAAGAGCCCCAACGAACGGCCGCGGATCGGCTGCATCGGCACCGGCGACCGCTGGAAGCAGGTGGTCGGCGGGGCGATGAAGTACGGCGACGTCGTCGCCTGCTGCGACGTCGACGCGAATCACCTCGCGGAAGGGAAGGAGATCTGCACGAAGCACCAGTCGAAGCCCGGCCACGAGTCGAAGATCGACACTTATGAGGACTACCAGAAGATCCTCGAGCGGAAAGACATCGACATCGTCACGATCGTGACCCCGGACCACTGGCATTCGAAGATCGCCATTGAGGCGATGCAGGCCGGGAAGGACATCTACTGCGAGAAGCCCCTCACGCTGACGATCAACGAGGGAAAGCAGATCATCAAGGTCCTGGACGAGACGAAGCGGGTCTTCCAGGTCGGGACGCAGCAGCGCACCGAGATGGGGCAGCGGTTCATCCAGGCGGTGGCACTCGTGCGGGCCGGACGGATCGGCAAGGTCCAGAAGGTGATCTGCAACATCGGGGGAACGCCCCCCAGCGCCGTGATCCCGAAGGTCGACGCCCCCAAGGGGCTCAACTGGGAGAAGTGGCTGGGACAGGCGCCACTGGTCGACTTCCGATATCTGGAAACGAAGGACGGCAAGGGGAACCCGACGCGGTGGGGGAATTCCCGCTGCCACTACGAGTTCCGCTGGTGGTACGAGTACTCGGGCGGAAAGATGACCGACTGGGGCGCGCATCACGTCGACATCGCGAGCTGGGCGATCGGCATCGACAAGTCCGGCCCGCTGAGCCTGGAAGGCTGGGCCAAGCATCCGGTCGAGCTCAAGAACGGGATGCCGACGAAGGACGACCAGTACAACGTGGCGACCAGCTTTGACGTGACGGTCATGTGCCCGGACGACATCGAGATGCACATCGTCTCGGATTCGCCGGACGGGAACGGGATCCTCTTCGAGGGGACCGAAGGGCGGTTCCATGTCAGCCGCGGTGCGATCAAGGGGGGCGTGATCGAGGCCCTCAAGGACAACCCGCTGCCGGAGGACGCGCTGGAAAAGGTTTACGGCGGGAAGATCCCGGCGAGCCACATGGAGAACTTCATCAACTGCGTGAAGTCCCGGGCGCTGCCGATCTCCGATGTCTACAGCCATCATCGGGCGATGACGACCTGCCACCTGGCGAACATCGCGATCCGCCTGGGCAAGAAGGTCAAGTGGGATTCGAAGGCCCAGATGATTGTGGGCGATGCCGACGCGGCGAAGTGGATGGGTCGCGAGCAGCGCAAGGGTTACGAGATCGACGTCGTGATCTAGGGACGTGTCCTGGCCTACTCTCCGCAAGCCCGCTCGTGGAGAGTAGGAGTCCAGGGGCTCCCCCTGGACTCCAGAGGCGCTTCCACGAGGAACCGCCCAAGCCATCACCGGTGTTCCCTTTTGCGACGGGACGAACGCGTGGGCCGCGTCAGTCACCGTTGTGGCTCGGCGGGAGCCTCGCCCTCCCGGTGCGCCGAGCTTCTGTGTCCAAGTCGCCATCGTTGTGAGGATGTCCGTTATGCCGCGGTTGCTGAACTCGTTTGTCGTCGCTCTGGCGTTCTCGACGGTGGGCCCGATCGCCTTCGCTCAAGAGGCCAAGCCGGCCGCCGTCGCTCCGGTCGAACCGGGTGCGGTCGTGCCGCTGGACCGGGCCAAGGTCGAGGTGAAGGCGACCGAGAAAGACGGCAAGAAGTCCGAAGAAACGACGGCGTGGTACGACGCGCGGCTGCTCGGGATCGAGGGGCAGGCGTTCTCCGACACGAAGGCCCTGTATGACCGGCTTCCGGCGAGGGCCGAGAAGACGGTTCGCCCGGCGGTGTGGGGCCTGAGCCGCAACAGCGCCGGGCTGTGCGTGCGGTTTGTGACCGATGCCCGGCAGATCGCCTGCCGCTGGACCGTCACGTCAGCGAACCTGGCGATGCCGCACATGCCGGCGACCGGCGTGAGCGGCGTCGACCTCTATGCTCGCGACGATGCAGGGACGTGGCGATGGGTGGCGGCCGGAAAACCGACGGCCCAGACGACGACGGCGGTCCTCGTCAGCGGGATGCCGGAAGGGAAGCGGGAGTACCGCCTGTACTTCCCGCTCTACAACAGCGTGAGCGACCTTCAGATCGGGATCCCGCAGGACCGGTCGCTGGCCCGCGGTCCGGCGTTCCCGGAAGACCGCCGGAAGCCGATCGTCTTCTACGGTACGTCGATCACGCACGGAGCGAGCGCCTCGCGGACCGGGATGGTCCACACGGCGATCCTCGGGCGGCGGTTCGATCGCCCGGTCGTGAACCTGGGCTTCTCCGGCAACGGCAAGATGGAGAAGGAAGTCGTCGAGTGCATCAATGACATCGACGCGGCGGTGTTCGTCATCGACTGCCTGCCGAACATGACGGCGGCGGAAGTGACCGAGCGGACGATCCCGCTCGTCGAGCAGATCCGCGCAAAGCATCCGGCGACGCCGATCCTGCTCGTCGAGGACCGCAACTACAGCGACGCGATCTTCCTGGCCTCGAAGCGGGAACGGAACCGGACAAGCCAGGCCGCGCTCAAGACGGAGTTCGCCAAGCTTCAGGAACGGAAGATCCCCGGACTGTTCTACCTCTCCGCCGAAAAACTTCTCGGCGACGACAACGAGGGAACGGTCGACAGCTCCCACCCGACGGACCTGGGATTCTTCCGCCAGGCCGATGCGTTCGAGCCGGTGCTGAAGACGATCCTCGGGGGCAAGTGACGTCAGTTCTGGCTGTCGGGAGCGATGGCAACTCGGCTCCGGGCGGAGCTCAGGACTGCGGATCCTCGACGGTGATCCATCGATCACGCGGCCGCGCGAGGAGCGGGATCAGCTGCCGGATCGTATCGGAGTCTTTGTACCGCTCGCGGACCTGGTCTGCGTCGTCGCGACTGCGCCAGCGGCCGAGAGCGAGGATGTGGCCGGGGGCGTCCTGATCGATGAGCAGGTCGTGCGACAGGTAACCTTCGAACGCCCGCATGTCCGACCAGACCTGCCGCGTGAGTCGAAGCCCCTCCTCCTCCGCACCGGGCTTCAGCCACGTATCCCAGACGACCGTCACTGCCATCGGAATCCTCCTTCTCCGCTCACCAGCGGATGAGTGGCCTCTCTGACCTCGCCGTGAGGCCACGGCCGGCCGCTCGACCTCAGGCCTCCAGCGTGGCCTTCATCGTCTGAAGGCCCTGTTCGATCATCTCGGCGATGGTGTCCGCAATTTCGTGTGGCATGACGTCGGCGATCCAGACGAGCCGACAGGTCGCCTCCCCCTCAGCCAGCACTTGAATCGAGGCGTTGTGGTGAGTGAACGGAGCGCCCCGCGCGGACCAGGAATGGCGATAACGCCGGTCGTCGATGTCGACGATGATCTCGCGAATGCTCATGCCGTTGCCGAACGTCAGATAGCGGGAGTCCCCATCCAGCCGGCAATCCACGACGAAGCCGGGAACGAGTCGCTTGTGGATGGCCCCGACGTCGCGGACCGCATCCCAGACGTGCTCACGGCTTCGGTGGACCTGGATCTCTTTGTGGATGCTGGCCATGTGGTCTCCGGACCTGTCCCCCGCGGCGACCTGTCACCATCCAGCGCGGCCGCAGCGCTTGCTGTTCCCTGCAAACGACGCCCATTCGAACGAGAGGCCACCCGCAGTCAGTCCGCGGTGGGCTTGACCCGGACGATGGGGACCGCGGGCTTCTGGGACTCGATCCAGGTCGTCAATTCGTCGGCCGTAATGCGGAGGTTCCGGTCCGCGTCGGCGGCCCCGGAAAACGCCTCGGTGAGCAGGCTGGCGAAAGAGCCTTTGCCGCCGCCGGGGCTCGCCGATGCCGTGGTGGCGACGATTTCCGTTCCGGGATGCGGGCTCTTCAGCGACGCAAGGACCGCCTCCAGCGTCGCCCCCTTGGGAAGAGCGACGTCGAGCAGGAGCAGCTTGTCCTTGCCAGCGCCAGCGGCGAGCTCGGCCACGATCTCATCGAGGGCGATCGAGTTCGCCGCGGTCGGAGACTTCCCGGCCCCCTTGAGGACCAGCCGGGGAACGGCCCCTTCTCCTTCTCCGATCACGATGCTGCCGAAGACGGACACGATCACCTGAGCCGATTGGCCGGCGCTTTCGGTGATGTGTTTGAGTTCCTTCTGGACATCGGCCACGGCGGGATCAAGGAGCCGCGGCGCCCATTGGGGGTCGACCGCGTAGCGCGCCGTCAGCGCGGCCTGGAGCCGCGTGGCGTCCGAAACAGCGCTCGAGCGAGATGGTGTCTGCGGATCGCCGGTCGCGGAGGAGCCGATGACGAGCGCCCAGCGGTCGTGCTGGATCCCCCGCGTCACATCGATGGAGCTCGCTTTGACTCCCCCCTTGCCGTCATCGACTGTCCCGATCACCGCCCGGTCGACCTGCGGCCGCAGGTCTTCGAGGCGGGCGGCTCCTCCCTGGAGCGTCACGGCTGCATCGTCCGCGACTGCGATCGTGACCGACTTGCCGGACTCGTCGCTGAGAATGAGTTCGCGAGGCTCGGTGTGGATCTCCGCGATCGAGCCGGAGATCGAGCCGGCGTCGCGGAAGACGGTGATCGACCGGATGGCCGCGTCGAGTTCGAGCTCGATCCGGTCCCCTGCCTTGAGATCCTTGAGTTCGATCGCTTCGCCGCTTCGCAGCCGGATCACGCTGTCGGGCGCCACGGTCAGTTCATCGACCTGGTTTCCACTGGCGAAGCGGACGAACAGCTTCCGCTGATCCGCCTCGACGTGGTCCACGAATCCGGCGCTGCGGGCGGCCCGGAAGGCGTCGATCTCGCTGGCGATATGGCCCCGCTTTCCGCCGGGGTCGATGACATGCCGGATCTCGACCCGGTCGGACTGCTGAATCTCCTGCAGGACACACGGCTTGCCGTTCAGCAGGAGGCGTGCGCGGGGCGGAACGCTGACCGAAAGTTCGTCCCGGACCCGGCCCCGCTCGACCGTCAGGACAAGCTTCTTGTTCGGGTAGTCGACCGACTTGATTGTGGCGACGCTCGAAACGGGGCGCGACACGACGAGGTCCCCTCCCCCCGATCCGGGCGTGGCCGCCGCGACTTCGACCCAGTCCCCGGGCTGGATCTCCTTGGCGAGCACGAAGACTTCCGGCTGGTCCGGACGGACGAGGCGGATCCGGGGCTTCGCCGGGAGTTTGTATTCGTCGGGGACGCCGCTCTGCGGGTCTTCGTATTCAATGACACCGGTCTGCGGGTCGATCTTCCGCACAACGCCGCGGACCGTCTGCGGCGGCCCCGAGGGCGTCGACGTTCCGGAGGGCCAGAAGGCGAGAGCCAGCGACAGCGTGGCCGAAAGACCGAAGGCCCCGATCGCCAGCCAGCGTTTGCGTTTGGCCGCCTGCTCTTCCTCCGGCGGGACCGTCGAGATCTCCATCGTCTCGCCGTTGATCGGGTTGACGATCTTGAGGTCCAGGTTCAGGTCGGACAGGGCCTGGTCCGCGTCCTGATACCGCTTCTTGGGAACCTTCTCGACGAGTTTCTGGATGACTTTGGCCAGATCGTCGGGAACCCCGTCGAGGACACGGTTGATCTCGGGGAGCTTCCGGTCGAACGCCGCGTGCCAGGTCATCCACGCCGCCTGCCGGTCCTTGCCGAACGCCTCGAGCCCCGGAAAGAGCTCTTCGAAGTTCGGCCCGCACAGGAGCTCATAGGCGGAGAAGCCGAGCGAGTAGAGGTCGCTCGCCGGCCCCACTTCGGAGAGGGTGTCGGTCACCATCTCGGGGGACATGTACTTCGCCGTTCCGAGGATCTGCGTGCCGTCGACATTGCTCACGCGGCGGGCCAGGCCGAAATCCCCGAGCTTCACCCGCTTGCGGTGGTCGATCATCAGGTTGCTGGGCTTCACGTCCCCGTGAATCACCCCGCGGCTGTGCAGGTACTTGAGCGCCCGCAGGCAGTGAGCCAGCGTGGTCCGCAGGGCCCGCAGGTCCATCTGCTTGCCGGCCAGGCGGTCCCGGATGTTCCCCTGCATCAGCTCCAGGATCAGCCATCCCTTGGGGCGGACGACATCGTAAATCGTCACGATGTTGGGATGCTGCAGCGACGCGAGGAGCTGGGCCTCGCTCCAGTACCGCTCGAGCTGCGCGGGGTCCTTCAGAAACCGCTCATGGATCTGCTTGATCGCGACTTCTCGCCCGAGCTCACGATCCCGCGCGCGATAGACGGTGGCAAAGCTCCCGGCGCCGATCTTCTCGAGAAGCTCGTATCGGTCCGCCGACGCCGTCGTGTTCACGCCTGAATCCTCTGGGCCACTCAGGCCCGAACCGAACGCATCCGCCCCGACGAAGTCTTGGGGGCTTGCCGATGCGGACAAGATCAAAGAGGGGATTTTGGGAAGAACTGATCCTAACACACCGCGATCCGGACGACAGCCGGGGTCGAACGGAAAGATTCAGTGGCCGTTGATGCCGGCGGTCGCCGCGACCGTTGGGCAGGATGGGTAGCCCGTTCCTCCCGCTCGGATTTGCGGAGATGGAAATCGGGGAGTCGTCCGCACTGGTTCGCGCTCGGACGCCGGCTGTTTTCGACGGTTCTCGCGTCGGATCTCCGGCGGGCGGGGGCCCATAAATCACATCACGGGTCCCGCCCCTTTCCGGGCCTGCTCTGGGCGAGGTGGACCTACTTCGACGCCGGATCGGCCGCCTTGGTCCGGTCAACGTACAGCATCCGCAACTCGTGCAGCGCCTGATCCAGACCGTTGTGCTCGTGCCCCGTCAGGTTCCCCTTCGTCTTCTCCTGCAGGATCGACAACTGGTCAATGAAATGCTTCGCGAGCGGGAGCCGTGGCTCAACCTTTCCGTCCGGCCCCGGGATCAAGCCCAGCGCATGAGCCGCCTGCCCCGCAAGCATCTGCACCAGCGATGCAAAGCTGGCGGCGGGAAGATCCTGAAGGTCGGGCTGTTCGTCAGACATGGCAATCGGCGAGCGGATGAGCAATAGGGGCGGAGCGATGTGCCCGCCTGCTCCGATTCAACCGTTTCCGGCCGACCTTAGCAAGCGGATCACCGCCGGACAGCCGCCCCATCCCTCCCGACCGCTCTCATGGCATCCCCGGAGCATTCCGAATTTCCCGTTGCCGGAGTGGCACGTCCGGTTTCCCGGTCCATAATGGTCTCAAGCGGCAGGAAGGCCGCGATGTCCGGCGGCAATGGGCCGTCGCCATCGCCTCCGTACTCAGGGACGACCGCATCCGCGCTGGGTTTCGATGAACCGCGTCCTGATCACCGCCCGCCGCGCCTTCGACTTCGCACCGGTCCTGCTGCTCGCGTACACGGCCCTGCTGTTTACGGTCACGCACCTTCCGCCGACGGCGATTCCCTCCTCGGTCGCCGGCTCCGACAAGCACTGGCACTTCTTTGCCTATTGCGGCCTGGGACTGCTGGGCGCGATGACGGCCCTGCCCCGGACGGCTCGATGGGCCGGCCTGACGATGCTGGCCATCGCCACCTTTGCCTGCCTGGACGAGCTCCTGCAGATCCCGGTTGGCCGCTCCGCCGAATTCCTGGACTGGGTCGCCGACGTCTCCGGGGCCGCTGTCGGGATCGGGCTGGTCCTGGCGGCCTCGCTCGTTCCGCTGCGGCAGCGGGCCACCCCTTCGTCGGCCGCCTGAACCTCGACGCCGGACCGGCTGTCCTGCCCTCATCATTCGAACACTTCGCTACGGACAGGGCATGTCGGATCGGACGGACGAAGGCTCCAACGAGGGATCACGGGACGGCGGCGCGATTCGCTCGGTGTGCGTCTTCTGCGGCTCCCGATCCGGGACGAATCCCGCGTTCTCGTCGTCTGCCACCGCATTGGGCCAATCGCTGGCCAGGCGGCGGCAGCGGCTCGTCTACGGCGGCGGCAACGTCGGACTGATGGGGATCCTCGCCGATGCCGCGATCGACGCCGGCGGCGAAGTCGTCGGCGTCATCCCGGCCGCCCTGCTGGAGCGGGAACTCGGACACGGCAGCCTGACCGAGCTCCGCGTCGTGCAGACGATGCACGAACGCAAAGCGATGATGGCCGATCTCTCCGGCGCGTTCGTGGCGATGCCGGGCGGCTTCGGGACGCTCGACGAGCTGTGCGAGATCCTGACCTGGGCCCAGCTCGGACTGCACGCCAAGCCGGTCGGCGTGCTCAACGTCGCGGGGTATTTCGATGCGTTCCTGGAGTTCCTGCTGCGGGCGACGCGCGACGGGTTCCTGCACGACTTCGACCGGGAACTGTTCCTCGTCGATGACGATCCGGACCGCCTTGTCGAGCAGCTTCTGACGGCTCCGCCGCGGAAGGCCCGGACAGTCGACGACAAGATCGATCGACGCGTCCGGTGAGGCCCTGGCCTCTCCGAACGTGGCGATCGGGATTGCCGTTCAGAGGCCGTTGACGGATCGGGCGACATCCTTTCAAATACCCGCCGCCACAGGATAGGCAAGATTTTCCGGCAGCCGGCGGGTGACCGCCTGAACCGGGTTTTCCGGAAAATCGATTCATGCCGGGGATCAGTTCCAACCGATCCTATTGGCACCTTCGGCGGCGTAGCCAAGTGGCCTAAGGCAACGGATTGCAAATCCGTCACTCGTCGGTTCAACTCCGACCGCCGCCTCTTGAACCGCAAGCACTGACTTCAGGTGCTTGCGGTTTTTTCGTTGGTAGTGATCGTGGATTTGATAGGACGATCGGCGATTCCAGGCGATCGGCGAATCGCTCCGCTTCCCGACGCTGGGATTCCCCCGTCGACTTCCTCTGGAGCTTCCCCGTGACTGGAGCCGTCCACTCGGCAGTCAGGAACGGGCGGTTCCCCTGCCAGAGGATCCGAACTTGATGAACCTTTCCGACAATGAGCTGCTCAGGGCAGAGGAGTTCCCCTCACATCGTCGCGTCCCACCGAGCGATCTACTGGGCCCTTGCAACTGAAGATCGCCCGAACCTTACGATCCCGTCAGTCTTCCGGCGTGGAGAAACTGAAGAACGTAACAATCAAATTGACAATCGCCGGGTCTCTGGCAACAGTGCGGGCCCTTTTGTTGCGCCGTGTTCACGGCGGTCGCTCGCCCGCGAGTCATTTCATTACTTGATCTTTGGAGTTCGTTAGATGCTCAGGAAGCGGAGTGCTGGCTTTACCTTGATCGAGCTTCTCGTGGTCATAGCGATCATCGCTGTGCTTGTGGCCATTCTGCTCCCGGCTGTCCAGCAGGCCCGCGAGGCGGCCCGCCGGTCGCAGTGCGGCAACAACCTGAAGCAGTTCGGGATTGCCCTGCACAGCTACCACGAAGCGTTCGGGATGTTCCCACTGGGACTCAACCCGTCGATCAACGATAGCTGTACAGGCGCATGTGCCTGGCGGGCGTTCAGCGCCCACACGATGCTCCTCCCCTACATGGATCAGCAGGGGATCTACAACAAGCTCGACTTCAACCAGATGTATGACGCGGCGCCCAACAACGCCGCTGCCGTCCGGATGCGGATTGCAGGATTCATCTGTCCGTCCGACTTCACCTACCCCGGCGCCGTCACGGATCCGGGTGTGAACTACTCCATGAGCGCCGGACCTTCAACGTTCTGGGGCGTGGGGAATGCTGACAAGGTCGGATTCGTCCAGTACTACCGTTCGGTGCGCGTCGGTGACATCATGGACGGCACGTCCAATGTCGTCGCGATGGCCGAGGTGACGGTCGGAAACAACGACACCACTCGGTACGACCTCCGCCGGTCGCTCGTCCGGAGTCAGGCGTTCCCGGGCGGCTTCACGAACTCCTTCGCCACCAAGGCGTCGCTGGACGCTTACGGTACTCAGTGCCTTGGCGGCACGACGAACATTCACGCCACCCCGCACCAGCAGTGGATGAACGGAATCGGCGGCCAGACCGTGTTCAACACGCTGAACACGCCAAACTCCCCGAATCCGGATTGCCACCCCTGTGCGGGTTGCGGCTGGTACGATAGCGCGGGCGTCTGGACGGCCCGGAGCCGCCACACGGGCGGGGTGCAGGCCCTGATGGCGGACGGAGCGGTCAAGTTTATCGGCGATTCGGTCGACTTCACGACCTGGCAGCGAGCCGGCGGGGCTTTCGACGGTGCCGCCATCGGCGACCTGTAGAATCCTTCTCATTGCGATCAAGATGCCGTCGCCGGCCGTTGGCTTCCGGCGGCATCTGCTTTTTATCAGCCCAGGATCTGCGGTGGCGTGGAACCAACTCAAGGATGACGCCGGTCGTCACCTGTCACTTCGTTGACTCAAACAGTGTGATCCGAGATGCGGGGGCGACCGTACCGCGTCGCGCAGCGCGAGACGACAGCAGTTCTGATCGCGATGGCCGCACGCCTGACGTCTCCAGGGCCTCGATGGGCGCTCCCTGGAACACGGTGAAGAAACGGCAACGACCCCCGACGGGAGGTCCGTGGGAGGCGGTTGGCAGGTCGGTCCAGATTAGAGATCCGTTGCTCTGTCCAACGAGCAGCGAGCGCGGGACGTTCCCGGGAGGCTGCCGGGACATGCACACCGACTGCAAATCTGTCACTCGCCGGTTCAACTCAGACCGCCCCCTCTCAAAAAGAGCCGCAACTCCGGAAACGGGTTGCGGCTCTCTTTGTTTTCCGGGCCGCTCTTTCTGCGGATGTTCCGACGCGACTCCGTCCGGTGCCCCTCTACCGCTGGCCAGCCTTTCGCGATCTCTTCCGTGACGGGACAATGGTCCGTGTCTCCTCAGTTCCGGCAGAGCTCCCCTGACCCTGGCCTCGAAAAGGGGACGGGGCGGGAGACGTTCCTTCTTCGCGATTCGGAAGTGGCCATGATCCGACCTCGCACGTTGACGGGCGACGAACCGCTGAAGTGGTCCCCCGGGACCGGGAACGAGGTGTGGGAGCTTTTCACGGCATGCATCGCGGGGGACCTGGCGACGGTCCGGCGGCTTGTGGAACGACGGCCTTCGCTCGTCCGTGCTCAGCACGTCTATCGCACGCCGCTGTATTTTGCCGTCCGCGAGAACCGCGTGGCGGTGGCGGCGTTCCTGCTGGAGCGGGGGGCGGATCCGCTCAGCCTGGCGATCAACGACTCGCTCGTTGAGATCTGCCGGGATCGCGGTTATGCGGAGATGGGTCGGCTGATCGAGACCAATCTGGCCGACGTCCAGGGAGCGTCGGCGGCGGGCGAGCTCGTGGCGGCGGCGATTCGTGAGCGGAATCTTGGGAAGGTTCGGGACCTCCTCGGCAAGTCTCTCGAGCTCCTTCACACCGGCGACCGGCGGTCGAACCAGCCGATTCACTGGGCGGTCATGACCCGGCAGATCGATGTGGTCGACGAGCTGCTGGCGCGCGGGGCGGACATCGAGGCCCGCCGTTTCGACGGTGCCCGCCCGATTCAACTCGTGAACGGCGACTACTACTTCCGGGGCTGGCGCGATGTGCCTCAGGACTGGCCGACCACGCCGATGCAGGTTCTCGCGCATCTGCGGTCGCGCGGGGCACAGTGTGACCTCTGCACGGCCTCGTACATCGGGGACATCGCCCGTGTTCGGGAACTGCTGGACCGGGATCCTTCGCTCGCCAATCGCTCGGCCGATTATGTGACGTACTATCTCGGCTCCGGGACGCCGCTCAAGAACGCCGCGGCGAAGGGGCATCTCGCGATCGTCGAGCTGCTGCTGGAACGGGGAGCGGATCCGAACCTTCCGGAAGAGGGGGTCGCTCCCCAGGGGCACGCACTCTATTCGGCGGCCGCGAACGGCTATTACGACGTCGCGAAGTTGCTGCTCGAGAGTGGGGCCTTTCCGAATCCGGAGGTCGAGAGCTCCGCGGACGCGCTGAGCCGCGCGATTTCCAAGGGGGACGAGCGGATGGTCGCGCTCCTCTGCCGCTTTGGGGCCGCACGGAACGTCGAACTTCTCGCCTACGACGGCGACCTGCGGACGGCGGCGGCGGTCTTTGCGGCGAATCCGGCGCTGGCGGACGATCCCGATGCGCTCGCTGGAGCGGCCTCGGGAGGGAAGGAGGACTTTGTCCGGCTGATGCTCCGCTACTGCCCCGATCTCCCGGCGCGGATCGCGTTCCCCGATTGGGGGGTTGGAGCGGAGACGAAGGAGCTCAACGAGTTGCTGTTCGCACACGGCATGAGCCCGAGCCATCCCGACTGGCTTCACGTCACGCCACTGCATCACTTCGCGCGGAAGGGAGATGTCGAGCGGGCGGCTCTCTACCTCGATCGCGGCGCGGACCTGCACGCCCGCGATGAGGAGATCTGCTCGACGCCGCTGGCGTGGGCGGCCAAGTATGGCCAGCGTCCGATGGTCGAGCTCCTGCTCGCGCGGGGAAGCCGGACGAACCTTCCCGACGATCCCCCGTGGGCCACGCCGCTGGCGTGCACTACCCTGCCATTCATCAATTCACGGTGCACACAAGACCCATGGAGACAATCAGATGTGCCATTACCACACGGATACAATCAGGAGATACAAATCGCAGATCGTTTTCGGGATACAAATTGGCAAGAACGGCAGTCTACGCCACACCGGTCGCTGGAGTGGCCGCGGGCATCCGCCTTTAGGACTGGCACATCAGGGCCGCTACTCGCAGATCGCGGTCTGGACACCACGGAGGATGACCGACACAAAGGCCAGTCCGACGCACAGCCAGCGGCATGATCGAGGTCGCGGTCAAAGACCCCGGAAGGCCGGGCTTCGGCCTCCAGAATCTAATCGACGTCTTCAGCGGTGTCACGATCGGCGAGATGGTTGCAGAGCCGCGGGCCGAGTGGAATTCCGAAGGTCCTAAGACTGGCCCCAAGCCCCGCCTGACAACCGACCGATCCAGCCCAGAATGATCTGAAGGGGCCAAATTGCTCACATACGAGGTGCCGTCCACCGCTTGCTTCGCCATGAGATGACGGCGGTCAGTCCGCCTTCATCGCTCTCGGGAAGCTCGCCAGGTCAAACGCCCCCCCCTTCTTCGCCGCCGAGATCTTCCCCGGCTTGGAAGCCCCTCCCCCCTTCTCCGATGTCCCGCCCCCGGACTTCTCTTTCGCAGTCCGCGAATCAAACGCGGACGAATCGAAAACGGACGACGCCGGATTCGTCGCCGACTTGGCGACGGATTTCGCTTCCGACTTCGCCTGCGGCACGCGGACACTCTCAAGCTGACCCCAACCAGAAGGACGGTTTCCCCCTCCCGATTTGACTGAACGAAAAGCCATTCGGGATCGCGTCGAAGGGTTCTCTCAGTGCCTTTCCGAGAATCTCGCCGTCCTACAAGCGGTGATGGCGAACTGCAGCTGGAGAACGGCGTATCCGCGACGGGCCGCCGTCTGACGGACTGCCTGGGCGTCGTTGCCCTTGTCTGCACACAAGTCGGATCTCGCCGAACTCCAACTCGACTCGACGTCCGTCAAAGTACATGTCGCGGGTGTCGGCGGGCGTCGTCAGGCCAAAGAAAAAAGAGGATGCCGACGAGCGACGCTGTCTCGGCCGGTCTCGCGGAGGTCTGAATACCAAGGTCCATGCGGCTGTCGACGCTCAAGGGCATATGGTCAGCATGAAGCTCAGCCCCGGCCAGGACGGTGACGGCCCGCACGGCCGGGAACTGCTTGCGGAGTTCTCCCGAGGGCCGATTGAGCACGTTCTCGCCGACACCGCCTACGACGGTGATGAAACGCGGGCCCAGGTGAAGCGGCTGAAAGCGAAGGCTTGTATCAAGCCGCACAAAAGGCGGACCAGGACGAAGCGTTACGACAAGGAGCGTTACAAGCACCGGAATCTTGTGGAGCGGTTCTTCGGCCGCAGCAAGCAATTCCGTCGTGTGGCGACCCGGTACGAAAAGATGGCCAGGAACTTTGTCGGCTTCGTCTGGCTCGCGGCCCTCATCATGGACGTCTTGTGATTGTCCACACGCCCTAGCGGACCTGAGACAGCCCTTCAGTCAGTTCGCCCCTGCATGGCGAAGCCCGGGGCGCTCGGATTGCATTCGACCGGTACGGATCGTTGGAGCAGCGCAGTCCTCCGCCGTCGGTTCCCGGCTAAGGGGCCGCAAGCATCGCTATTCGTTGGAGGGAGCAGTCGTGTGATTGCCAAGTAAGGTCAATACCCGGGAATTGACGGGGAAAGTGCACTGTAGGGCTAAATGCTCTGCGATTCCGCGTCACTACAGATGGTGCGATCGGATAGCCATCACGAACAGCTATCCGATGCTTATTTTCACGAAAGGACCACCACGGCATGTCCCACATCGTCCACATCCAGACGGAGGTCCGCGGTCCGATCGCGGTCTCCAACGCCTGCAACCGGCTCGCCCTCCCTCAGCCTGTCTCAGGGGAGCACCAGCTCTTCTCCAGCCGCGTCCGCGGCTTCGGAGTTCAACTCCCTCGCTGGCAGTATCCGGTCGTCTGCCAGACCGAGACAGGTCAGCTCCAGTACGACAACTATGAGGGCTGCTGGGGGGATCCCGCGGAACTCGACCGTTTCCTGCAGGGCCACGCCGTCGAGAAGTCGACGCGCTCACAGTGCCCTCCATGAACCGGTGTTCTCCGGAGCGGGCTTTCTCGGCAAAGCTCATCGCTGGGGCCGGAGCGATCGCAGTGTGGCTTTTCTTCCTATCGTCCCAATCACCTCACAACACGAGCAAAACCATGTCTCACATCGTTCACATTCAGACCGAGATCCGCGACTCCATCGCGCTCTCCGCGGCCTGCACGCGTCTCGAACTCAGCCCACCCGTAGCTCGCACAGTCCGGTTGTTCAACGCGGAGGCGACGGGCCTGGCTGTGGACTTACCCGGATGGAGGTATCCCGTCGTCTGCCAGCTGGAGACCGGCCAAGTTCATTACGACAACTTCGAGGGTCGCTGGGGAGACCAGCGACACCTCGACAGACTGGCGCAGTACTACGCCGTCGAGAAGACGCGGATCGAGGCGAGGCGGCAAGGTTACTCCGTCACGGAACGCCAGCTTGATGATGGCAGCATCAGGCTGCAGGTTCAGGTTTCTGCTTGACGGGGCTGATCTGGAGGACTTATCGGCTTTCGATTCGTGTGGGGCGGCGTGGCCTTCCGAGGTGTCACTAGTTCCTTTCGCATCGCCTCATCGACGCGGACGACCCAGCGGCCATCCAAGGCCCGTCGAGCGGGCAGCTCGCCACTTTCGATTCGGCTGTAGATCTTGCCGGTTCCGATCTGCAGCGTCCGCATGAGGTCGGAGATGAACCATTCGTCCTCCCCCAACGGCCCCGGATCCTGCTTCACGATCGCGCGCGAAGACTGGAATCCAAATCGGCGCATGATCGACCGAACGCGGTTCTCGCTGAAGAAGTTCCCTCGGGCGGTCCGGTACCCCTCTGCTCGCAACCTTTGGGCGACGTTCCCGGCAGATAATCCCTCCTCCAGCAACTCTCGAACTTTTCCAATCAGGGATTCAGCATTGCTGAGATGGCTGGAGGCCCGAAGAGGGCGTCGGAACCGAGTGTAGGTTTGATGTCCACCAGCCCAGTGGATCCGTGCCTCCACCCACTTCGTCTCACCTTCGATATCGACCACAACGTGATCAATGATCTCCCTGAGGATTTCCTTCCGGTCGGAGTCACTGGTCGTCTCCGCGCTCCACAGAGCGGGAACATCCCTGGCCAACTGCTCGATCCGGGTCTGGTCCTCGGAAGTGAGCCGCCGAGGCTGATCCCGCAGAAAGCGTTCGTGTGGTTCCAGGAGCTCGCGCTGGGCTCGAAGCTTCTCTTCCCAGCCAGCCTCCAGTGTGCGAGCGACCAACCGGTTTTCTGGCTCGACTGCTTGGAACTGCCGGGCGGCTCGATCGGCCTCATAGGCGGCTCGCTCCAACCGCTGGTTCCAGAGCGTCTCCGCCGCTGATCTCTGTTGCTCCCAGTCGTCAGCGACTTGGCAACTGACCGACAGCGCTTAGGGTTCCAAGGCCAACATCGCCAATCGCACGATCTCCTGATCGAGCGGTTCCAGCTTTCAGCATCTGGCAAGAAGGCTCCCCGTAGAGACTCTTCCGTGCGCCACACCGATAGATTGGATGGGAGCGGCGGCCGCCATACTGAGTCCGAAGGCGATAACCGCACCGGCCGCAGACGACGAGGCCGGCCAGCAGGGCACGCCCCTGCCGGACACTGCCTCGAGAACTGAAGAGCGACCTGTTCTGCTTCAGTCGCTCTTGGTTTGCTTCATCCTGGCACCAGGGGATGTAGGCCGGAAAGCGGTCTTTCAGGAGTACCGTCCACTCTTCCTTGGGCAGACGGTATGGACGCTTCTGCCGCCTCGCCTTTCGACTCTGGCTGCTCTGACCGAACACGTAGGCTCCGGCGTAGAGAGGGTGACTCAGAATGGTCTTGATGCCCGTCTGATTGGGACGTCGCCATTGGAGCTGCCCCTTGCCCGCGCCGTGGGATGGACGAACAGGCATGCGAGTTCCATCAGCCACAAAGTGGCGCAGGACGGCATGCATCGAGCCATATCGATCAAAGAGCTCGAACACTCGCCGAATGACTGACTGCGCCTGTTCGTCGGGATCCAAAGCGAGCGTGTCCCCATCACGGACATATTCCACCGGACCTTTGCTGAGGAGCTCGCCGCGGCGAGCCTTCTGCAAGGCTCCCTGCCACATCCGTTGCTGGAGGACGTGCAGCTCTGCCTCGGACATGATCCCCTTCAGTCCGAGCAAGAGGCGATCGTTGTAAGAGGACGGGTCATAGAGGCCATCCAGATCGCAGATGAGAGATCCGAACAGCGCACACACCTCCAGGAGCTGATACCAGTCCTTGCAACTTCGAGCGAGCCGCGACATCTCCACACCGAGGATCAATCCGACATGCCCCAAGGCGACTTCACTCAGAAGCCGCTGGAAGCCAAGTCGTCCCTCGCTCGACGCTCCCGAGATTCCCTGATCGTCATCGATGACCAGGATTCGTTCCCGCGGCCACCCCAACCGCTCTGCATGAGCGACAAGACCATATTGGAGTTGGGAGGATTCCTGGTGGTGTAGAACCTGATGGCCGGACGACTGTCGAACATAGACGACGGCCAGACGCTCCAAGTGATGAGAGTTGAGTTTCGACTCACGGATCGACTGCGGACCGCTTGTCAGCTGGTTCATCGTTTGGACCTCCGTGTCTTTGAAGCAGATTGTCTTGCACGAGCCGGCTGAGCTGTGCGATGAGCCGTTGCTGATTGCTCCCTGGTATCAATTGCCAGAGCGTGTGGGGACAGAGGGAGTGACTGCTCAGCGCCTCCGCTTTGTCCGACCTCCGTTCGCGGAGCCTGGACGCGGGGGCACCTCTGCGGCGTCCCGTTGAGGGCCGCCTTCTCGGACATCTCGACCGGACATGATTGGCCTCCGGCAACACGAGAATCTCGCTGCTCGACCCACCGAGACAGCGCCAATAACGCCAACCACCCAATTGCCGGAATTTCACCCAAGGAGTCGAGAGATGTTTTCTGATGTGCATTCTGAGTGCTTTGAGAAGGCCAAGCTCGAAGCCCGTCGCCAGGGACACAGTGTCACCGAGCAGGCCCTGGAAAGCGGCTCGATCCGTCCCACCGTCCAGGTCGGAGGCTGAAGGACCCTATGAAGACCATCGAAATTACGGTCACTCCGAATGGCCACACGCAGGTCGAGACGAAGGGGTTCGAAGGGAGCTCATGCCGTCAGGCGAGTGGTTTCCTCGAGCGAGCCCTGGGTCGCACCACTGACGAACGGCTCACTTCGGACTTCTACGCCACGCAATCTGAGTCACAACGTACTGAGACCAAGACCTGACGGCTCCCGCTGCAGGTCTCTCGCCACTCATCTTCAATCGTCCGTGGGCCCTCTCCCCGGACACGCTTCCCACATTCTCACCCTTAACGGAGACCACCCATGACGCTCACCGAGCGTTTGCGGGAGTCGGTCCGCGCCTGCTTCACCGGGCTGTGGATCGAATCCCATGAACATCACGATGCTCTGCTGGAGATCCAGCAGCTCTGCCGCCAGGAAGGCTGGCAGCTCGCCACCTGGGACATCGACCAGGGGCTTGTCGCTCCCGGAGCCGCAGCGGCTTCGGCGGCGGATCCGCTCTCGGCCATCCGGTGGCTGGGAGCCCTCGCCCAACCGGAGGGTACGACGCTGCTGGTGCTGCAGAACTTCCACCGCTTCCTGCAGTCCGCTGAGATTGTCCAGACGCTCTCCCGGCAGATCCTGGCCGGGAAGCAGAGTCGGACGTTCGTCGTCGTCCTGGCGCCGGTGGTTACCATCCCGGTTGAGCTCGAAAAGCTGTTCCTGGTCCTTGAGCACGAGCTCCCGGGACGGGTTCAGTTGGCCGAGATTGCTCGCGGGATTGGAACGGAGCAGGGAGACCTTCCGAGTGGCGCCGAGTTGGACACCCTCCTCGACGCCGCTTCGGGATTGACCCGATACGAGGCGGA
Source organism: Planctomyces sp. SH-PL14 (assembly GCF_001610835.1). Lineage (NCBI taxonomy): Bacteria > Pseudomonadati > Planctomycetota > Planctomycetia > Planctomycetales > Planctomycetaceae > Planctomyces > Planctomyces sp. SH-PL14. Next base: position 238,690 of record NZ_CP011270.1, read on the forward strand.
GGGAGCCTTCAGCCTGTCCCTCGTCCGGCAGGGCCGGATTACCCCGGACGCGGTCTGGGAGCTGAAGACGCAGACGCTCCGCAAGAGCGGCCTGATGTCGCTCTACCGGGGCGAAGACTCCTTCGACAGCCTGGGAGGGCTCGCCGCCCTCAAGGCCTTCTGTCGGCGATCCCTGCTCCATCCCCGCGGACGGACGAAGCCCAAGGGGGTGCTCCTGCTGGGCGTGCCGGGGACCGGAAAGAGCGCCTTCGCCAAGGCCCTCGGCCGGGAGACGGGACGGCCCACGCTCTGTCTCGACATCGGGGCCCTGATGGGCTCGCTCGTCGGGCAGACCGAGCAGAACATCCGGCAGGCGCTTCGCATTGCCGATGCGATGGCGCCCTGTGTCTTGTTCATCGACGAGGTCGAGAAGGCGCTCAGCGGCGTGTCGGGATCCGGGGACTCGGGAGTTTCTTCCCGACTCTTCGGATCTCTCCTGACCTGGATGAACGACCACACTTCGGACGTCTATCTCGTCGCCACCTGCAACGACATCTCCCGACTTCCGCCGGAGTTCTCCCGGGCGGAACGGTTCGACGGGATCTTCTTCCTCAACTTGCCGGGGCAAAGTGAGCGGGAGGCGATCTGGCGGCTCTACATCGAGCAGTTCGGGCTCGATCCCGACCAGAAGCGTCCGGCGGATGAGCAATGGACAGGAGCAGAGATCCGAGCCTGCTGCCGTTTGGCGGCCCTGCTCGATCTGCCGCTCGTCCAGGCGGCTCAGAACGTCGTTCCGGTCGCCGTGACCGCCGCCGAGTCCGTCGATCGGCTCCGGAACTGGGCCAGCGGGCGTTGCCTCTCGGCAGATCAGCCGGGGATCTACTCCGCAGGATCCCTCTCGAAGCCGCCGCGGCGGAAGATCACCCCTTCTCCGAACTGACCCGTAACCCAGGAGTTCGCCTTGTTCACATCGCGTGATTTGGCTGTCCTCCGGGCGGCCCTGATGTTCTTCGATGAAGAGTTGAGCCCGCACGGCGGTGGTGCATATCGGCCGTACCTTCCGAAGGGACTTCGACCGGACTTACGGACTGAGGAGGTCGCAGGGCTCCGCAGCCGACTCAAAGCAGCCCGCGTGCGCTACCTGTGCTGTAACGCCGCCGGGACTCAGGTGGTCTCCACGCGGCTCCTGACCCGGCTGTCCTCGGCAGAAGCGATGGCAACGGCCGCGGGCAGACGGGTCGTGACGGTCCTGGTCCTGCCCGACTGACTCAGAGTCCGGTCATGAGCTCCGCCAGGCTGATCCCCAGCGTCTGGGCGATCGCTTCAATGTTTCTCAGGGCTACGTTCCGCTCGCCGCGCTCGATGCCGCCGACGTACGTCCGGTCGAGCTCGCAGGCGGCGGCAAAGGTTTCCTGGCTGAAGCCCTGCTCCTTTCGGAGCGCGCGGACCCGCTGTCCAAACCGCTCCAGGATGTCTGCTCGCCGTGCCATCACGGCATTCAATGTTGACTATGCGCATCGCTCCACGGACTATGAGTAGCATTCCGTGAGCGGCCATTCTGCGGGATCAAGGCGGTCCAATGGCCGCGGGCTCCTTCTCCATACGTGCTTTTCCTTCACCATCCTCCTCAATCGAGGTCTTTGCATGACGTTACCACTCAACTCCGGCGGCTCGCCGCCGCCTCCACTGCCCACGACCGGATGGCCGTGGGGCCAGATCGCCATTCTGCTGTTCGGCTTTGGCATGGCCCTCTCGTTTCTCAATGACGCCTCCCGCCATCTGACGGGTCGGGAAGTCGATGCGATTGTCGGATTCGCTGGACTGCTCGTTCTCACGGGAGGGGGCCTGGGAATCTTCGCCCTCTGGAAGGCCTGGCGGCTTCGCTCCACAGGACACCGGCTCACGCGATTGAAGAGACTGACGCAGGTCAATCGCGGTGTCTGGGGACTGGTCCTGGGGCTGACGGCACTCTCCGTCCTCGTCCCGGGGTTCCGCGCGGCGTCATCGGCCTCGCGACAGCGCCAGCCCGGCCCTCCGTCCGGAAGACTGCGAGTCATCTCCTCTCCCAACGGCGCCATCGCGATGAAGGTGCCGGAGGAATGGACGGACTATCCGCGTGAACTGCTCGCCTCTAACGCATTTGGCGCCATCGACCCAACGCAGCAAATGGGAGTCGCGGTCTTCGTCGAGGATCGCCGCAATCTGGATGCAAAGAGCGCCCAGGAGTATGCGACGCTCGTTTCGAGTCGGTTCTCCAGGGACTTCGACAAAGTGGAGCTACTCGAAGCGACGATGTCGTCTCGCCCTGGAGATCCTGAGTTGCAGGAGTATGTCGACGCCACCATTGACGGGGAACGACTGCGGTTCTTGCTGGCCTACGTCGTCCGACCCTCTCTCTTCATCCAACTGCGGGCTTGGGCTCCCCCGTCAGTCTTCGAACAGAACGAAGTCCAACTGGCGGAGATCCTGAGATCGGTCCATTACCCGGGCGACGACGCTGCGATCAGAGGTGCTGGCCCCGCAGCCGGACAGAGCCTCTGAGCCTGAACTGTCGTTGATTGCAGGCGGTTCGGTTTCGAGTTTCGTCCCCACATTCATCACCTTCTGTTCGTGGAGTCCCTATGGACGATCAGCAAACGAAGCAAGAACCTCGAGCGAAAAGCGACTTCTGGCGCCACGGTCTTGGATTCGCGGTCAGTCTGTGGTTTCTCCGCACCTACGTCTGGAACAAGCCGCCTCAACCGGCAGAGAAGCCCGCCGCCGCATCAGTCGCCGTTGTCGAACAGCGGTCCGATGGAAAGCAGTCCCTCCGGACACCCGAAGGCCATTTCGAGGTCGACGTTCCTGGTGCCTGGATCAAGCTCTCGTCAAACCAGCCGCGGTCCTATGGCGCGGTCATGTCTGATCGATTGGGCAAGTTCGGCGTCGGGATGGCGTCGGAGCTGAGGACGGGCCCTGGTCTCGGCAGTGCCGCTGCGTTCGGCGTTGCGCGCCTGGACAAGTTCTCCAAGTCGTTCGATCAAGTGACCGTCCTAGATTCGACGGCGTCGATGCGTCCGGGGCGTCCGCCGTTTCAGCAGACGGTCGAGACCGTCCATCAGGGCGTCCGAACCCTCTTCATCTTGTCCTACCAAGAGTCCGAGAAAGCCTTCGTTCAATTGAGCGTCTGGGGACCGCCGGACGAAGTGGAGGCTCTCCGAGAGACTCAGCGCCCCATCTGGGAGAGCCTCCGAGAGGTTCGCTAGTCGTCCGTTGGATCGATCGGGACGACTCGTCTCTGATCACTCATTTTCGCCGGATCGCTGTTGGGCGGTCGTGATTCCCTGAATCGCGGCTGCCCTTTTTGTTTGTGCCTCCAATTCCTCAACGGAGCTTTTATGCCCTCTGTCTCGACGGACGAGCCACAACCGGCCTCGTCTAACAGTTCTCGAGCCTCACAGCGGCTCCGCACGACGATGGCCGCCACCCGCGTCAGCTTCACCTGGATGGGAGTCCGCAAGACCCTCAGCCAGGAACAGAAGGCGCAGGCGGCCGATCAGTTCGACGCGGAAGCGAAGTATGTCTCCGCCAGCAAGAAGCTCCTCGACACTCGGCATCCGCAGTTTCGGGCGGTGACGGGCGTTCGAGGCAAGATTGTTCAGTTTTGGAAGTCCCAGACTCTGCCGTATCCCGAAGCCGGTGTCCGGCTCATCCCGCAGAAGGCGATCGGGCGGTTCGACGAGATCCTCAGCGAGTACCGACGCGAACTGAACGATGCCGTCGTGGGACTCGACGACGTCTACTCGGAGCTACGAAGTGCGGCCCGAGACCGCCTTGGTCGCCTGTTCAATGCCTCGGACTATCCCGTCTCGATGCGGGACGAGTTTGCGGTCAGCTGGGACTTTCCGGCGGTCGAGCCGCCGAACTACCTCCAGCAACTCAACCCGGCCTTGTACGAGCAGGAGAGTCTGCGCGTGCAGGCCCGCTTCGATGAGGCGGTCCAACTGGCCGAACAGGCCTTCCTCGACGAGTTGTCCAGGCTCGTCGAGCACCTCACCGAGCGGCTCTCCGGATCCGACGACGGCAAGCCGAAGGTCTTCCGGGACTCGGCCATTGAGAACCTGAGCGAGTTCTTCGATCGCTTCCGCCGGCTGAACATCCACTCGAGCGACGAGCTCGACGCCGTTGTCGAACGGGCTCGGAACCTGGTGAGTCAGGTTCAGCCGCAGCAGCTCCGCGACGATGCGCCTCTTCGCAGCCGCATCGCGTCGCAGCTCTCGAACGTCCAGGCCTCGCTCGATGGCCTGATGGTCGATCGGCCTCGCCGCTCGATCATCAGGCCTACGCGTCCGGAGTCGACGTGATGGAGGTGCTCATTCATCACGACGGCAACGTAACCACACTCTACAACGAGACTCTCGATCTCAGACCGCTCGGCCGCCAGTCCATCGAACGGGCTAGCCACGTCGAGCCGGATCACGAGGGCCGCTGGACAGCGCAGCTGATTGGAGGGCCCCAGTTGGGGCCCTTTGATCGCCGTTCCGACGCCATCGCGGCCGAGATCGCCTGGCTGGAAGCGAATCTCGTTTCCGGCGGGTGAGCCAGCCCGAAGTTGGACCCGCACGCTCTCGAACCATCACACGCCGCCCGCGTTGGGCGGCGTTTTCTTTTTGACCCACTACGGAGCCCACATGTCCCTACGTCAGACCTTTGAAGACTGCGCCGTGCAGTCGATCGCCGAAATCCTGGAGGAGATCCTGCCCGGCGAGCAGCAGGACCTCGACCGGGAGATCTCGCGCGCCACGGGCGACAGCCCGCAGACGATCGGCCAGCACGGTTTTGTGCGGTTGAGGCCGTTCCCCGTCGAACGGGATCCCGAGGACCTGATCGTCGATTGGGACGCGCTCGATCTGGAACGGAATGTTCCCATCGCACCCTAATCGCGGGGCCACCGGCGGCTGATTGCCGCCCAGTGCCACGCATGACATTGCTGCAATCGCTCGTCATGCCGCTCGAAGTCGGGCGGCTCCTCGCACCACTGAGAAGGAGATTCGTTTGAGTGCTCGTCAGAAACTGAACAATGCCCACGTCCACGGAGCGCTGATCGTTGCGGCCCTGATCGGTGCCGTGACCGGTTCATGGGCCGTCTTTCTCCTCTCCGCCCTCGTCGGCTTGGCGATGGCGATCCATTCGGGGGGGATCCGGTTGCGCTCTCGACGGAACCGCGACCGCTGACTCCCGAGAACGCTGCTTTCCGATCGCTACACGATTGACCTTCGCCTTACACAACAGAGGCCTCCATCCGTGGATGGGGGCCTCTGGTCATTCTCTTAGCCATCGAGTGTTTCCAAAACTCGGACGACCGCATAAACGTAGGGGCGAAATCGATGCGAGCTGTGCCAGATCAATCCTCTTGATCAAGACTCAGATCAGCGTCTCGCCTGCCGAAGGTAAACTTACTCAGGCGAAAAGCTCAGTTGTCGTTCTTCGCAGGCCACTCATCAACGATCTGCTTTCGAGTGATGAACGTCGTCCGCTTCACGAACGCGCCATCCTGAAAGGCGAATGAGACCCGAGGCCGCCCCACAACGTCCTTCCCGGTGGGAGGGTCATCGACCTCAAAAGTGAAGCAGAGCAGTTCTCGGCCGTTCACATCTGACTCAATAGTCGGGACTAAGGTCCCCAAAAGCGGTCGTCGGATCCCAGCCATCGCAGCAGTCGGAACTCGAATCTCGCCGCGTGACCCGCTGATCATCAATTGCTTTAGGGTCAGTGCGTCATCGGGGCCTTCGGCTTCAATGGAGAAGTTCACGGTCCCGAACTCTCCTCGGGACTGAACGACTCCACCGATTCCCCGAGAGACCCCGCTGATCCGACTGTTGATACTGAAGGTCTCGCCCTCCGTTTCGGCCCGACCAGTCCAGAAACTGCTGTCCTTTGGCACACTCTCCGGTTCGATCTCGAAGATAGCTCGCATCTGAACTTTGGTTACCTGTCCGTAGGTTCCCAGTTTCGGAAAGCCCCTCCAATTGTCCGTGTTCAGAAAGTCGACTTCGATGACGACACTCTCGCCCGGCCTCAGCAACCAAGAGCCGACACGTCCCCGCCTGCTGGTCAGTATCGATACTCGACGGGCGATCGTCATATTCTCCAACTCATCGATGATCTCGAACCTCAATGCCTCGCGCCCAGGCTCACTCCCTCGATCGGGCAAGTAGAACGGCTCGCGACCACGATTCGTTAGGATGACGTGAAACCGGCTGCTCTTGTCGGTCGCGTAAATTGCCCGTGCGGTGGAGTCCTCGACTCGATCAGGCACGGCAATTGAGATGGCGAGTACGGCGTCCGTACCGCCGGGCCTCTCTTGCGACGTCCCTTGAGCGGTCCCAATCGCGATCAGCGCGACGCCGCAGACGAGTCGCGACACCCTGAGGCGATGCTGGAACATAGATCTTCCTCGACGGAGTGTTGAAGCAGTTGAATCAAATCGCTGCCGCCCTAACGGCAAGACGCAGTCGACGCTCGAGAGCTGACACTGGCGGCGGAAAGAAGAGCGGGACTTCAAGCGGTGCCGGGCATGCGTAAAGGGTTAGCTCGCTGGCAGAACGCCAGACTTCTCGCTTCTGGCCACGTCGGACGACTGCGCGACCATTCCGATCACTTCTCTCGAAAACTTCGCCTCGTAGCCCACATTAGTCAAGCCGTCGTCGGAGCAACTGCGATTCCGGACGCATTCGCTGTCGCCTCTCGCACAGAAAACGACTCCGGTCGACCTGGCACAATACAAAGACTCGCATTCTTCTACACGTGGGCGGGATCGCATTCTAACCCGTTAGCGCTGGGTCCGCTGCGGCGATGATCTCGAATACCTGAACCGGCGTCTCCGCGATCAGAAGCCGCCCGCGAATGACTTCGCTCCGGGCAATCGTGGTCATACCCTCCACAAAGAAACTCTGTGCATGAGGGCGTTCTGCCGGCGTGACGACGAAGAAGAAGAGGTGTGTCGGTGTCTCAACCTCCGGCCGCAACCGAATCCCCTCCGTCGAACGACCAATGACGATGATTGGCCGCTTTGCCCCCGGACAGCGGAGATGCGGAATTGCCACACCGTTCGCCGCATCGACGACATCGCTGGCGAGATGCGTTCCGGCGAGGTCGCAGAGCTGGCTGAATGAAGGGACGCTCTCCGGAGGAATCGAAGAGGCTAGTTCCCGAACCGCTTCTTCAAGTGTCTCCGCCTTCATCTCCAGGAGGACGTTCCCGGCCGCAAGGGCATCCTTGAGGTACACCTTGGGGAGCCGCGGAAACTCGTCTTCGATGCGGCCGACGATTTCCTCGAGAATGTCTTCCAATGCAATCAGGCCAACCGGAACGTCGTTCTCGACAACGACGGCCATATTGGCTCCATCCTTCTGAAGCCGTTGCATGACTGCTTCGAGGTTCTCTGTCGGCGCCACTCGGCGAAGGGGACGAATGAGTTCAACCCAACTCATATCTGAGCCGGCTTGCGCTGTGAGATCGCGTACAAGCAGATATCCGGTCGGGACGGGATTCAGCGGATCAACCACGGGCCAGCGGGAATAGGAATGCTCTCGGACGGTCTCCAGGAGCTCTTCAAGACTGTCCGACAGGAAAACGGTCTTGACGTTGGGCCATCGAATCATCGCGTCTCGCACAGTCTGCCGGCCGAGTTCGAAAATGTTCTCCAGCATCAGCAGGCGATTGAGGGTAAATCCCTTCGAGGTCTCGACCGTCGAGAGCAGCAGTCGGATCTCCTGGGCCGAGTGAGACGCCTCCTTCGAATCGCCGTCGAGCCCGATGAGCTTCAGAACCAGATTGGAGGCACCGTTCAGCACGAGCATCGGAACGTAGAAGAGGCGATAGGCCCATCGCATCGGCTGCGAGATCCACAAAGTACTCGCCTCGGGACGCCGGATGGCGAGACTTTTGGGCGCCAGTTCACCCAAGAGGATGTGCAGGAAGGTGATGATGAGAAATGCAAGTACGGCGGAGATCGAGTGACTGACGCCCGGCGAGAATTGGGTGGGGTGGCCGATCAACCGTTCGATCAGATCGGAGAAAGCGGGCTCGCCGACCCAACCGAGTCCCAGACTGGCGACGGTGATTCCCAGCTGCGTCGCGGCCAGGTAGCTGTCGAGTTGATCGACCAACTCGCGAGCAACGACGGCGCGGCGGTTACCCGAGCGGGAGAGCTCCTCGATTCGGCTTGCGCGAACTTTGACAAGGGCGAACTCCGCCAGCACAAAGAAACCGTTGGCGATGATGCACAGTACGGCCGCCAGCAGGTAGGCGATAGTCTGAAAACCCATGCTGCAACCTGGAGACGAAGCTGAAAACCTGAGCAATCAATGCAAACGGCTTGCCAGACGTCAATTGAAAAGATCCTTCTTTGCCGGAGAAGGCGGTGGCGCGGCCGCGGGTTTCGGCGGTCCTCCGACGTCCTGCCTGTCCTTCGCGCGAAGCGGACGGTCCTGCCTAAGAGCCAATCCGAGAACCGTGTCTTGAATTGGCCCGCTCTGTGCATTTCGAGAAGTGTCTGCTCTCGAAAGGTGCATGGAGGTGTGCCTGTGGCAGTCAGAGACACGTCAATGTTTCACCAGATCTCCGATTCGCTCTGGGAACGGATCGAGCCCGCGCTCCCGGCTTACAAACCGAATTGTCGAGGGGGATGTCCACGTCTGCCTTTACGCCGTGTCGTGACAGGCATCCTGTACGTGCTGCGGACGGGTTGCCAATGGAAGGCGATGCCCCAGGAGTTCGGCTCCGGCAGCGCCATTCACGCCGACTTCCAGGAGTGGGTCAAACGCGGCCTGTTCCACAAACTGTGGCGGACCGCGCTTGAGGAATACGATGACCTGAAAGGGATCGACTGGGAGTGGCAGAGTCTGGATGGGGCCATGACCAAAGCGCCGCTCGGGGGGGAAAAAGACGGGGAAGAACCCCACCGATCGGGGGAAACTCGGTGTCAAACGCTCGGTGCTGACTGATGGCCGGGGTGTGCCGGTGGGAGTGGCCGTGGCCGGCGCCAACGTGCACGATCAGAAGTTGGTGGTCGAGACGTTCCAAAGCCTTCCCGTCCGCCGTCCCCCGGGACGTCGTCGTCAGCATCTGTGCGCGGACAAGGGCTACAACGCGCAGACAATCCGCCAGACGGCGGCCCGTCGCGGATACGTCGTCCATATCCCTCGGAAGGGGACCGAGCCCCCGCGTCCTGTGCGGCGACGGGGTCGGGCACGACGGTGGGTGGTGGAACGGCTGCACTCGTGGACGAACCGCGCCCGACGCCTGCTGACTCGCTGGGAAAAGACCGCCGTCAACTACCTCGCATTTCTCCACCTGCAGTTCGCCATCACCGCTTGGAGGACGGCCGGGGTTCTCGGATAGGCTCTAAGGTCGTTACTCGTCTTTTGCGATTCGTACGCCATTCAGTTTCTTGGGGGCACTGTTAGGCCCGGTGTCGGCGACCCGAACAAGGAACGTTACGGCAGCGACAACCGCGATCCCGGACAGGAACAAGAAGCCGTAGTCATATCCTCCGGCATCGACGATCAGGCCGGTCAGATAGTTGCTCGCCGCCGCTCCAAGGCCGATGGCAGTCGCCACCATCCCCTGCGCGAAGTTGAACCGGCCGGTCCCTCGTGTCAGGTCCGCCATCATGAGCACCGAGACGACGCCGAAAATGCCGGCCCCGACCCCGTCCAAGATTTGATTCGCGATGAGCAGCGGTGTGGCGTCGGTCAGCGTGTAGATCAAGCCCCGGATGGGAAGGATTGCGAATCCCAGAAGGAATACCCGTCGGCGGGAGAGAGTCGCCTTCACACTCCCCAGCAGTGCGACAGGAACCATCGTCACCTGAGCGACGATGATGCACACCGCCATCAGCGTCGCCGCGCTCTCCGGCGACTTGTGACCAACCTTCTGGCCTACCAGGGGGAGCATGGCCGCGTTGGCGAAATGAAAGAGAACCACTGCGACGGTGAACCAGAGGATTCGGGAGTCGGTCAAAAGTCGTCGAAGCGGGACGATCGCGCAGTGGCCGTCGGGACTGTCGGCCCCGCGGGCGAGTTGATGGTCGATGTCCCTCTCTCGAATCTGAAGCACGCTGATCGAACTGGCGATCGCCATGACCGCGACGCCGTAGAAGATCCCCATCGATCCGCAGCACCAGTTGGCCGCGGCGGCCATGACAGCCGACGCCACATTCCCCGCGTGAAAGCAAGCTTCGTTTCGTCCGAGTCGTGATGCGAGGCGCTCGCGACCGACCAGCCCCAGGCTGATCGCCGCCAGTGCGGGAGGGATCACCGCCACTGTTACGCCAGTGAGCACCTGAAGGCCGTAGACGGCACTCCGGGAGTTTGCGGAATAGAGCAAAACGGATGCAAAGGCGACAACGAGCGCCGCGGCGGCAACGGCCAGTCGCTTTCGCCTCGTGCTGTCGATCCAGAAGCCGACCAATGTCTGGGTCGCGACTGTTCCGACGAGGAGCATCGCCAGCGCAAGCCCCGCCTCCGATGAAGACCATCCCCGGCGGCTTGTCAGATCGATGACGAGAAACGGACCCAGTCCATCCGCAACGTCCGCGAGAAAGAACGCCGTCACGTCGAGAGCCCGATCGCTCCAGCGTCTCCCACCAATCGCCGTCACTGGAACGGTTGGGGGACAGTCCGACAAGATTACCGACATGATCCAACTCCCGGTCAACGGTGAGAGAAGGGAGAGGACGGCCTACGACCTGAAGACGAAGAACACGGCGCCGCACAGGCAAAGTCCTGCCCACGCGAAGTTCCAGTTGACCGGCCGATTCATGTAGTACACCGAGAATGGGACGAACACGGACAACGTAACCACCTCCTGCAGGATCTTGAGCTGCCCGAGGCTCAGTCGGTGGGCATCGCCATAGCGGTTCGCGGGAACCTGCACGAGATACTCGAAGAAGGCGATCAGCCAGCTCACAAGAACCGCGACATACCACGGGCGATCGGCCAGATTCTTCAGGTGGCCATACCAGGCAAAGGTCATGAATACGTTGGAAATCGCCAACAATGTGACGACGGTTGGAATCACCAGTGGAGACATGGCGTGGTTCGCAAGGCAGGCCGCGGGATCGGAATACGCCAGGGTTGGCAGCGAACCTTAAACGGTGATGAAAGCGACCGTCGTGACGAACACCCGTCGAGCGATCAAGTCATTGCGGAGGTTGGAAGGAGGACCGTCATCGTGGTCCCGTTCCCTGGCGTCGACTGGAGGGCGACTGTTCCTCCATGGGCCTCGACAATCTCCCTCACGATGCTGAGGCCCAGACCGGTCCCAGTTTCCCCATGCTGCGTTCGGGCCGAATCGCCGCGAGTGAAGCGGTCGAACACAGTCGCCTGACTCGTGAGAGGGATACCCGGGCCGCGATCCTCAACAGTCAGGGCAACCTTGACGGAGCTGTCCTCACATTGCCGCGGCTCGACGGAGACCAGGACCTCTCCTCCGAGATGGTTGTAGCGGATGGCGTTGGTCAGCAGATTCGTCACCACCTGTCCGAGCTGTCCCGCATCTCCGAGCGAGCGACTGGGGGCAAGGTTTGTGTTGACCTGGACCTTTCGCTCTTGTGCCAGTGGCCTCAGGAGGTCGACGACGTCACGCGTGATCTGAGCCAGGTCGATCGGGTCGCGTCGTGCCAGCAACTGGCCACTGTCGGCTCGACTCAACAGCAGCAGGTCGCCGACTAATCTCTTCATGCGTCTCGCCGCATCCCGGCACGTTCCGAGGGCCCCCTGGTAGTCTTCGGACGCCCGTTCCCGAGACAGTGCGTGTTCCGCCTGCGCGAGGATCACCGCGACCGGAGTCCGGAGTTCATGGGAGGCGTCGGCCGTGAAGCGAGACTGCCGATCAAAGGCCTGCTCCAGCCTCAGAAGCATGGCGTTAAAGACCGTCGCAAGCTGACCGACTTCGACGATTGTGGACTCAGCGGGAAGACGTTCCTTGAGGTTTCGATCGGAGACCCGCTGCGCCGATACAGCCATGCGACGTAATGGAGTCGAGATCCGGTCGGCGAGCCAGACGGCAGCGATTGCTCCGATCACCAGTGCGACCATCGCGCCGGTTGCCAGCCGCACGGCCAGCCGCCCTAGATCGTCAGACTCCTTTGCCAAGGGGCGCCCGATCCGGAGTTGTCCGCCATCAGGCGTTGCGACAACGATGTCGAGCCGAGGGCCGCTGACCTGCGTCTCGAAGGGATGGGGCCCTTCCCGCTTTGGTCGCCGATCGAGTGGACCGATTCCAGCGGGAACGTTTCCCTTGTCAACGACCTTCACTCCTGCCGAGTTCCACAGAGCGAAGAATGCCTGATCCCGCGGAGCCGGTCCGAATCGATGGAAGTACGTTTCCGGAATTCGGAGAGATGTCGGTGCGGTCCCTTCATTCAGCTCGCGAACCAGGATCTCGGCCGCTGCCAGAAGGTCGGCCTCTGCCTGATGGTGCACTGCCCTGGACATCATCCAGTAGATCGTCCCGGCGAACGCGGCGACAACGGCGGCCAGAAGGCCCACATGCGATGCGGTCAGCACACTGCGGAGCGTCCATGGGCGGTGCGACGGCCGATCCGCAGCCGGGTTCGGGGACGCTGCGGAGGATGGGGGCGTTTCGGCTTCCGGTTTATTCGGGGATGACATAACCCTGGCCCCGTCGCGTCTCAATGATGTCTGGTCCGAGCTTCTTGCGGAGATAAGAGACGTAGACATCGAGAAGATTCGACGCCGCCTCGTCATTCTCGTCAAAGAGATGGTCATACAGCTCGGAGCGGCTGACCACTTTTCCACGGTGAAGCGCGAGATACTGGAACAGTCCGTACTCCCTCGCCGTCAGCGGAATTCCCTCACCACTTCGGCTGACCGTCTGCGAACGCATGTCGAGAAGCAGGTCGCCAATCGTGACTGTCGATTTCGTTCGGCCCGCGGCGCGTCGGATCAGGGCTCGCAATCGAGCCAGCAGTTCCACACGCTCGAATGGCTTGGACAGAAAGTCGTCCCCGCCGAGATCGAGACCGAGGACCCGATCCGAGAGGGAGTCACGTGCCGAAAGAATCAACACGGGCGTGTGGTGCGTCTCCCGAAGTTGTTCGAGGAGCTTCCACCCGTCGACTTTGGGAAGCATGATGTCGAGAACGATGGCGTCATAAGGCCAGGACTGGGCCTTCGCGAGTCCATCGGCACCATCTGGCGCGACGTCAACCGCGTAGCCGTCGTCCTCCAGCATTCCGATCAGCAGCCGCCGGAGTTCCGGTTGATCCTCGATGACCAGAAGACGCATCGGACTCTGCTCTAGGGGGGCGTAAGTCAAGAGAACAGAGGCGCGACCGAGTGGCCGCGCCTCCTGACAGCGTACCCTAGGAAGCCCCATTCTCCAGCAGCTTCCGCAGGTCGCGAAGCTCCCGAAGAATCTCGTCTTGAGTTCGCTGCAGGTCGTCGAACTCACGGGGCCGCGAGCTTTCCTGCTGCGGCTCCCTCCGCGGCCCACCTGGGCCTCCCGGCATCGGCGGATGCCGTTCGATGGTCGTTCCCGTGGCAACGACTTCGATTCGATCCGCATGCAGATGCACGTCCCCCTTCGGCGTGATGTGCTTCCGTCCATCGATTCGCACGAGCTCGCCCGGCTTGACGATCGCCTCCAGCTCTGCGCCAAGATGCGGAGGAAACTTCACTTCCGTGTCGTCCTTCAGCCGGAACCCGTCGACATCACCGTGCGGATTGGTCAGCAGTTCAGCGACGGCTCCCTGCGCCTTCATTGGCACGTCCTGTCCAGGCTTTCCCTTCGGGCCCGGCTTTCCCTTAGGACCCCGAGGCGGGTGGTCGACCTCGACCACTCGCCCTTCCCGCTCGATCCTGCGAGCTTCAAGAACCGTCTCGCCCCGCGGCCGCGTGACGCGCTCGGCCTGAATGGCGACCTCGTCACCCACTTTCGCGAGCCTGGTGACCTCCCTGCCGATGTGTGGAGGGAAGCGGATATCGACGCCTCCGTCCAGTGCCACGCCGTCGATGTCCTCATGGTCATTTTTCAAAAACTGTCGAACGGTCCCTCGAATCACTTTGTGCTCCTCAGAATGATCTTCTTGAACGGGGGGCTCGGCTTGCGTTATTCGGGACGCGAGCCCAAAGGGCAAAACAACGCTGCCCAAAGCTACCGCTGATGCCGCGCCCCAGAATTTGAGTCGACTCAGGTGCATGGTGACTTCTCTCTCAGACCGGAACGGTTGGGATCGACTGATCCGTGAGTCCCCGCCCAGTGACGGAGAGAATCTAAGAGCCATGGATTAAACGGAGGTGAGAAGCTGCGACGTTCAACGTGGGGATGCCGGAGGTGGGCGACTCGCGTTCATCGCTGGAAGCACACGTGCACGGGCGCGCCCTATGCATTCGCTCGAGCAGGAACGCACGCCCCAGCCAGGACTAGGTCCCACGCCATGCTTTCAACCTGCGATGACCATCGAGTTTCGCGATCTGTGCATTCTGATTCCCGATTACGAGTTGCTGTTGGAAGCCGTGCAGGCTGGCGGCTTGGAGAACAGCGGTGTAGCACCCGGGCGGGGGTTCTCTACGACAATGCTGATCAGGAAGGGACTGGTTGAGGCCCGAGACGGGTACGTGGTTCCGACCATTCTGGGTCAGGCTGTGGCGTGCGCACGCAGGGCGGATGTGGGAGGGACTGCCGTCTATCTCACCGCGAGTGGTGTGGTTGCCGCTGCCGCGTCGTTCGATCAGCAACAGGTAGAGTGAGAATGACCGACAGCCCACAGCCTCTCGTTTCAATGCGACTTCCGGACTTCCGGCTCCTTCAGGAGTTGGTCTGGATGGGAGACACTGATTCCCGGCACGTGAACGCTGAGCGGGGCGAAAGCCTTCGGCGGCTGCTGGCGGATAAACTTGTGACGGAGAAGGGCGGGAAAGTCTGTTGCTCCGAACGTGGTCGACGGGCCGTAACTGCCCAGCGATACCACGAAACGGACGAGCTTGTGGTGGTGCTTCGCCGCGACCTCGACGACTGATGCCGGCCATTCGGGAGGCCGGTGCGTACGCGCCGCAGAGCTTGGCACATGTCGAATCAGCGCCGGTGCTGCGTGCCTTTGGTGGGGCCCTTTCCCGAGCGAAAAATGAGGGAAAAGTAACCGGCGGACCCCCGGGAAAAAGGGGCTTGCCAAGCGTGGACGTCCCGCGAAAATGTTCGGCGAAATCGAGAGCTCGCCGAGCCCCTCCTGTTGGCGACCGACGATGACTCGACGGAGTTGGAGTTGGAGATGAAGGGATTGGTATTGTTGGCCGACGAGGTAACTCTGCTCAAGGGGGCCCGGAGATCGGGGCGGCTGTCCCGGTACGGTTCCACCTTGGGCCACGACGTCGCCTGTGACTTCTTTTGCGAAGCGGGTGTAACCGACGATCACGGCGACGAACTGCGTCTGACCAAGTTTGGGACCCGCCTCGTGGACCACCTTTGGGATACAGGAGCGGCCGGGACGGTTGTCGTCTCCCAAGCGGTCTTGGAAGCTCTGGAGGCGCCAGTCGTAGAGGCGGAGATCTCGTACGGGTCGCAGTTATGTCGGGAGGCGTCCCTTCCCGCGAGCGCCTAGATTCGCCCCCACCGAGTCGTGCAGATCGCCGCATACTCGGGCTGCGGTCAAAGAGCTGGTAACCGCTCTCAGACCACAAAGGATTACTGACCCCCGATCTTCTCGACGCCGACACGGCGATTTCGCGCGTGGCACCCAGATCACGTCTGGTGCGCGGTCAACCGCTTGGGAAGATGGGCGTTGGAAGCTGAGTCCTGCCGGTCCTTCCTTCCCGACCACTTGAGGGTCTGTGGGGTGGCCGATGAAAGGGCTTGTTCTGCTGTCCGACGAGGTCGCGCTGCTGAAGTTCGCTGCAACGCAGGGGGCCCTCCGCCGAACGGGTGAGACGCTCGGCCACGAGATCGCTTGTGATTTCTTCTGCCAGTCCGGTCTCGCCGATCTTGAAGGCGATCAGGTGCGACTCACAGCCTTCGGTCAACGCTTGGCACGCCGGCTCATCTCAACTTCGGCGGCTGGCACCGTATCCATTCCCCCGGCCCTTCTCGATGCACTGGGGCCGCAAGTTGTATTCACGCGTTCGCCGTGCATGTAACGGTCACGTTGGGGGAATCGCTCTTCCTGGCTTGCCGTAGCGTGTCTGGGAACGGCGGCGATGTGCTCCTTGGCTCGGCCATCTTCTCTCCGGCTAAGCCAACCGACGTCGAGACGCGGTTGCGAACAGGGCGCCTCCGACGTCGTATTCGAGTAACGAGGCCGAGCAGGATCGGACGGCCGTTGACAACGTCATCGCGGCAAGCAATTGGACTCGAGGTGAACACCATTCGGAGCTCGCATCCGCCCTGATTTCTCAGCGACCCCGTTCCCGGGGAATTCCTGGTCTTCATGGAACTCCTGGACTGAGGTTGATTCGCAAGTAGTCGATGGTCGGCGGTTCTCGAAGGATTGAGCCAACTCGATACGGCCTGCCGGGTGCTGCGATCGAAATCGCGAACAGCGAGGGAGCAGTTCGATGCAGGACCTGGTGCTCTTGCCTGATGAAGTTGCGTTACTGAAACGGAGTGCGTTGCAGGGGGGGCTCTGCGGGACGCACGGAGGTCTGTCCGAAGAGGCAGCTTTCGAATTCTTTTGTGAGCAGGGACTGGCGGAACTTCGGGCGAATGGCCTTCGTCTGACTTCCTGGGGCCGCCAGGTCGCCCGTGAGCTGACCGAAGACGGCAATGTCGGCGTAGTGCGACTTCGACCGTCAACGCTGGCTGCTTTCAGGGGCGGTTGACTCGCAGTGGCTGAACGGACTTTCCCAGCGATGTTGGGGGAAAACCTGTTTGTGCCAAGCGCCGTCCGGTAGTGCCCATCGCTCGACGTCTTTCCCGCAGCGCCCGTGTCGGATGACGAGAGAAAAAACGTGATCGCAGAAGACTGGGTGTTCTCAGACATCACATACGAGTTATTACAGGGGGCGGCGACCGCTGATGGAGTTCCAGTGCAGCGGCTCACGGTTCCAGAGGCTGCAGCTACATGGTGGTTGGCCCACCTCGGCTTGGTGCGTCTGGAGAAGGGGCGCGTCGTCGCGACAGATCGAGGGCAGGTCGTTTCACGTGCTGAGATGGAGCAGGTCCCAGGTGCTTCTCGCATACGGGTGAGGGCAGGATCCCTCTGGGCAACGAAGCTCTCGAGGCAATGGGCTGCGCTCGGTCCTGGCAATCGGATCCCGTGGGGAGGCTGACTGCCGTACAGGGGCGGCAGATGACAGATCGAATTCCACAACTCGCTAGATAACGGGAGGTCACTGAAGCGCGTTCACTAAACAACGATCGATACGTCCAATGCTCATAACCGTGCGAGCAGTTCGCGTTTCTTTGTCTGAAACTCCTCTTCCGTCAATGCACCGCTTTTGTGCAGCTTCGCCAGGCGTTCGATCGACGAGATTACGTCTTCCGAACCCGACCGCCTTTCCACCTTTGACTCCGTCTGTTCACGCGGGAGAGGTTCCGAGACTGCCTTCGCCGGGTAAAGCTGAGGCAGGCTGGCGATGTCGATCGGACCATGCTGGCTGCTGAATTTGATGGAACTGCCCCCGGACTGTTGTTGAGAAACCCCTCCGATCTGATGATCCAGCGTGTCGTACACCGAGACTTCTCCGCCGAGATCGAGGGCCAGCCGCCGAGGCCCCGCGAAGTAAGCGTACCGCATGTTGTTCTGGGATCCCGTCGCGTTGGGCGTCCCCAGCTCGTCGGGCCACCAGTTCTTGGATTGTGCCGCGGTGCCCTGAACAAAGAGATTTGATCTGCGGGCAGTGTTGCCCACTGCTGCGGCTGTCGGAGCTGGGACGTCTCGCGGTGCTCGACTCGAAGATTGTGACTGACTCTGAGACTGACTCATAGATGGGCTCTCTTCCGAAATTGGGGAGTCGTTGAGGAGGTCCGAGAGTTCCCGGCAAAGCGCATCCACCTTGGCTTTCAGGGCGTGATTGAACATGTCGCCAATCATCGTCATTCCGCCCCGCATCCATTGCCCGACCCCTCCCAGTTCGGCGATCGAGAACTGGGCCATCGTCCCGTTGCCCTGGACGACGGCTTCAAGCAACGTTGTCACTGCCTCGGCCGATACCTGATTCCGGCGGGCGATCTCTTGAATTCGTTTCCGTCCCTCAGGTGTCAGCTGCATGGTGCTCACATGTGCTTCGTCAGGAATCCGTTGCCCCGCAAGTGACCTCATTGGTGAGCCCTTCAGCCGGCTCGCGTCTCACCGCCCAGAACGGTAAGAATCTCTCCGCTGATGTAGCTGGAGTCCGCCTGCGAAGCGAAGAACACGAACGCCGGCGCGACCTCTTCCGGTTGACCGGGACGCTTCATTGGCGTGTCGGCGCCATGCTTGGCAACTTTCTCCGGCGGCTTCGAGACCGGCTGAAGCGGAGTCCAGATCGGTCCCGGCGCGACGCAGTTCACCCTGATCCTTCGGTCAGCCAGGTTCTGAGCCAACGACTTCGTGAAGGCGTGGATCGCTCCCTTCGTCGAGGCGTAGTCGATCAGTTCCTTACTCCCCTCCAATCCTGTGATTGATCCGCAGTTGATGATGGCGGACCCGGGCGCCAGGTGAGGCAATGCCGCCTTGGCCATGTAGAAGTAACCGTGAATGTTGGTCCGAAACGTCAGGTCCCACTCGTCATCCGAGATGTCCTCGAGCGACTTGTGCGTCTGCTGGTAGGCGGCGTTGTTGACGAGAATGTCGAGCTGTCCGAACTCCTGAACGGTCGTCTGGACGGCGGACCGGCAGAACGCCGCGTCCGTGACATCGCCCGGAATCAGCAATCCTCTGCGGCCTTCCTTCTCGATGGCCGCCTTGGTTGTCTCGGCGTCGGACTGCTCGGGAGGGAGGTAGACGATCGCGACGTTGGCCCCTTCGCGAGCAAAGAGGACGGCCACGGACCGGCCGATCCCGGAGTCGCCTCCCGTGATCAAGGCCGAAAGTCCCTCCAATTTGCCCGAGCCACGGTACAGGGGCGCCTCGTACTCCGGCCGAGGATTCATTGCCGAGTCTAAGCCGGGCTTCGGCTGGGTCTGCTCAGGGAGTTGCGAGGTCGGGTGCTTCTGCTCTTGAATCATGGCTAGGGGAGCTTCGTGTTGGAAGGACTTCGGCGGACGGTACGGTCTACTCAGCCGCAGCAGCCGGCATTCCGGCTCGGCAGTTCCTCAAAGGTCTTCACCCCCTCAAAGACAACAACGCCATGATGAATGTTCATCACGGCGTTGTTCGATGAAGGCACTCAGGACTTGCCGCCCGCTGCACCAGACCGGGCGGTAGTGAAGTCGCGTCTCTTGCTTAGCGACTTATGCCGCGTTGGCTCAGCCGGCGTAGCGACGGTTGTACGCGTGGCGGATGTAAGCTCGATCACGATCGTAGTCGCCGTCGTACTCAGACCGCAGGCGTGTCTCGAGAGTATCGTTCCACGCGGGATACTCGCCGTGGTGGCGCTTCTGCGAAGCGAAGCCGAAGCGGAATGCCTGCTCGCGGTTCTCGAAGGCGTTCTCGCTCCCGGCCATCTGCTTGACCGTGTCGTCGACGTCCTGATTCATGTCGCGAGCTTCCCGCGAACCGAAGTCGGCCTTGGTTTGCTCCCAGTCGTTCTCGAAAGCTTTCTTCACGCGTTCCCAGCCGCTCAGCTCGTCGGCGGTGTAAGGTTTTGAAGCGGCCATTTGATTTCTCCTTGGTGACGGGACAGGAACTATCGAGCAACCGCCATGCCGCCGAGTGGGGCGAGTGACTGTGCGTTTCAAACGGGCGCAGATTGCTGCCGACATCCGAGCGATGACCTTGTTCACATCGCGAGTCCCAAGACGGGTACCTGTCCGCTCTCCCTTGGCGGGTTGTGAGCTGTCCCGGTGACTGTACGAGTTATCCGGCAACATCCAGACTGTCTGGGGTCGACGCGCAGCCCCCCCATATCGTGGAAGGCACCAATGCACCACCTGTTGATCGCGTGCCCGCTCGCTGTTGTGCTCTTCCTCACGGTCGGATGCCGAACAACTTGGGCCCAGGAGGCGTCCGGCCAACAACCGGCGAACGGAAGTTCGGATCAAGAGACTGTGAAAGCCTGGAACGCGTTCTATCAGTCCGATGCCGAGAACGCCTATCGCTTCGTCCTTCAGCCGGGCGATATCGAGCTCCGCCTTGATCCGACCCCCATCCTCCGGTGGACCAATCCTCTGGAGCAGGGGGACATTCACGGTGCCGTGTACGTCTGGCGGAAGGGCGGCCGGCCGCTCGTGGTCGGACAGCTGTTCTCGTATCTGAACAACCGCGGGGGCCGAGTCTACTGTCACGCCGTGCACAGCTTGGCCCGGGACGGAGAGCGACTCACGGGATCGCGAGACGGCAAGGTCTTCTGGACACCCGACTCTCCGGGTGTCCAGATGCATGATCTTCCAATGGCTCCCGCGCCAGCGGCCAGCCGGAACCTCCGCCTGACCCAAATGAAGTCCTTTTCTCGGCGATTCTCGGCTTACACGGAAGAAGCGTCGCGAGGAAAACGCAATCTTCGCCTGCTGACGACGCCGTTGGATCGCTTTCCCGAGAATGCTCTCGAGGAGCCTGACGGGGCGCTCTTCTCTCTCGTTGTCGGAAACGATCCGGAAGTCATCCTGGTGCTGGAGACAAAGAACTCCGCGGCAGAGGGCGAGATCTGGCAGTACGGGTTGATTCAGTCGACCCGCAGTACATCTGTCGCCCTGCTGGACGACAAGGAAGTTTGGCGGTACGACGCGAATGAGAAGACGGCGTCCGATAGGTCCTCCGTCTATCTGTCGGTTCACGGAATCGCCACGCTTCCACTGGAAGCCCCACGTTCTCCGGCTGATTGACCGCCGGGCCCAGTCTGAATGGGTAGGTCTGCCCAACATCGATGGTGAGAAAGCGACGTTCTGTGCCTTGGATCGGCCAGACGTCGTGCTACTGAATCTGGCCCTTCCTGGCATCGACGGGTACGAAGTCGCGGCGTGTCTTCGTTCTCGGCCAGACACAGCCTGAGCGTCCCTACGTCGACAACATTGGGTCGCGGTTCTCGAAGAGGGCGTGATCCTTCAGTATCGATCCGAGTCGTCTCACGAAGGCGTGACGACCCTCTATTCAACGCTTGGACGGACGACGCTCTTCACCTCCTTGGCCGCACGCGGACACGCAAAGACGTCTCTTCGAAGCATTCAGCGACATCACCATAGCTCGGAACGGGGACGCAGCTCAGGTGCTGTTCCACCCGGCAGCAATGTCCCTTGAAGAGTTCCATCGCGACGACGACAAGCCCGTTGACGCGACGATCGATCCGCAGCTCCTCGCAGCCGTGAAGGCGGTGGTGAACGGGAAGCCGTCCCGACGGATTCCGAAGAGTTACTACGGATACGCGCTGCAGGAGATTTGCCGGAGTCTCGGTCGTCGCCTTGCTGACGATGATCAGATCGGCGAGATAGGTTCACTCAAGTTGGAGACACGTCTCGCTTCACCTCGTGCAGTCGCCGGCGTTCCGAGCAACGGCGACTTTCCGGTCATCAGCTCTCTGACCGAGGACGAAGTTGCCGAAGAGGTAGGGAAGTTCAGATCGCGAGGGATGGCGTATCCAGAGGATCTGGACATTGAGGCGGGCAGCGCTGCGTTGCTCCGATGCTTGGAAGATGCGGCGTCGAAAGGCGAGGCGATTACTACCTTTTACTACTGAGAAGTCGTGGGGCGGGGGCGGCCGCGAATCTGGATGGACAATGTGCTTCTCACCCGGCGAGCAAACGGTAGCGAGCCTCGACGTAGTAAGCGTTCGGGAGTGGGGCGGCATGAACGCCGCTTTGCGGCTCTCGTTTCCCACTTGTGGTCACTCGGGAGTTTCCGGCCACCGAGCCGACCCGCCGCCTTGGTGGACCATTTGTCGAGTCGCTGCGTTTGGCTCCTGGGAGCAGGACGATCACCCCTTCGCTGCCGGAAGGCGCAGCAGAGCGACTCGTTGCATTTTGCACCTCAATCGTTAACGACATCATAGGCCGAGCAAGCGTCCGGGCTCCGATTCCGAACGACTTCCTGATTTCGCGATGATGTGTGGCCCATCCACAGCAGACCGTGGTCTATGCCAGCTTGGATGTACAGCACGCTTCTGAAACAAAGGACCGATCGCTCGAATCAGCAATCACTTGTGCAGAGCATGTCGACGGACGGCGTGTCGGACGCCAGGAGGTCCGCTGTGATTCGGACCACGGCCGTCCCGTGGACTGTTTCTACGGTGATCTGCGATGCGCGAATCCCTTTCTCCGTGGCGACGAGATGGTGGCGAAAGCCTCTGACAAGCCCGAGTCGAGCAAGGTCGCACGCCATCAGCACCTGTGGCGGCGTCAGGACCTCGAATGGGACACCCGGTCCTCGAGCCGCGTTTCGCAGGAGCATGTACCACATGATGGGCAACAGCACGTCATCCATGTTGTGTCTCACCGCTTTCCTCTTCAGGAAATGGGTATCCCCGGGAGAGAGCTCGTGGCAATGATGCGACGCAGTCCGACGAGCGATGCAGGCCCCTCTGTCCGATCCTGAACGCCCCGATGACTCACTATGCCACGCCAACTCGGCTCAGAGTCTCGATCACCGTCCCCGGGATCCGCACCGCGCCCGTCGCTCCATCGGCGATGAGCTTCCGGGCCAAGCGATGCCCCAGTGAGGAGAGTTTCATCTCTCCATCTCGAACCTCAGCCAGGCCCTCCTCGCAAAGAAACTTGCAGACGACTCCACCTCCCATCGTCCAGGGAGTGCGGGTCCAGAGACCCTGCATCTCCCGCTGTTTCAGCAGTCGCACCTCGTCTGCCATAAGCACCAGGTCGGCTCTCATTCGCTCCCTTTCTTCCGACTCCTTCACTCTGTCGGAAAGGCGAAATCCGGCAGGCGCTTCTCTTGGCCAATCATTGTCAGATCGCTCGCGATTGCGTCCACTCTCCACCGGATGAGCCAGTCCGAGTTTGACCGAAACCAGAGGATCTCCGGTGTCTGAGGCACCAGAGGGCGCGTATCACTCACCGGCGAGTGCTCTTATTGAACTCGGGCCCACTTATCGTGGGGCCCCGCGTAGCACTAAACGCTCTTGGAAATCGGCTTCCTTACGTCTCGAGTGCCGATGTCTCCGGACTCGGCGCTCGCGAGGGCCTCGAGACGATCCGACGGAATCCGGGTGGCAGCGGGATCGTTTGTCTCGACCACTTCGGCGGCAATCCGCTTGCCCAGAGCGGTCAGGCGGACTTCGCCATCGGCTCCCCCGTCCCGGTACGCGAGTCCCCGCGCGCACAGAAACCGCACCATGGTGTCCTCTGAGTCCGACAGAGGACGCTTTTCCACAATTCCGCTGGAGGCCGCGCCTCTCAGGAAGCGGACTTCGTTCCTCACCAACACCAGTTCTCCGAACATCAAGGCCTCTCTGTCACTCGACTGTGGGTCCATTCGCGTTGAGCCTAACGCGGCCGAATTGCTTCAGCACGATCAAGACCGTAGCCCCCCGCCGGGTTGGGGGTCGATCAAAAGAATCCCTGATACACGGAATTCCCCGAGCCAGCCCATGTCGAGTCGCGCGGCGGTTTCCCGTTCTCGAGACTCGCCTCCCAAATGTCGTGTCCTTGAGCGATCGGTTTCGTTCCCTGCCGGGCCCGATCTGCTTCCCCTGGGAGCCGGCGCCTGACCTCGGCGCGCCCAGTCTGGTCGACAGGCGCCATCGTTGCGCGAAGAGAGGAACGCGTAATCAGGACGATGTATCTCCGCAGGTGCAGGCGATGCGACGAACGAATGCGAGAGGCACGAAGACGGTGAAAGGCCCGCATGTCGGAACAGACCGATGGTCCGTTCTGCGCCAGGTCGACCATCGCATCCCGATCAAGCCTGATCATTGTCGGGCCGGCGACTTCGCGGCGGTTCTAGAGATTCCGTCCTTGCTAGATACGAGTCCCAGAGCAGCCGCACGCCGGCGGCCGAGGAAATAGAGGGGGCGAGATCGTCCCTGAATGAAAAGGTACTTCGCTTCGAGCCACACGGCCCGGCCCAGCTTCGTGGCCCTCAACGTCCCTCCCTGGCGTGTGCTTCGAGCGAAGGCAAAGCGCTTCGCGATTAAAGCGCGGGCGACGGCTTCTGAGTCCGGACTCGCGATCGACGCTATCGGCAGTCCGCGGTCCTCCTTCACCAGAGCCGACAACAATTCATGTTCGCTGTCGGAGAGAACGGCCACTTCGTCCGGCCGGAGACCGGGATCGTGCATGATGAGCGCCTGTAAAGATTCGTCCGTGACGGTACGCGGCATCCAGCCGGAATATTCTCATGCGAAAGCCGATGCTGGACACCGACAGATACTGGGTGCCGCCCCGGAAAGTTCCCTGGTACTCACACGAACGACTTCGCCAGAGCGGCTGCGTCGATGTGGGCGACTGCTCCGGACCCCGGTCGGTTAGCGCCCGTCACCGCCGCCAGTGCTAGGCCTTCGCTGGCTCCATTTCCTTTGCTGCCGCAAACGGACACGTCGGTCTCGCTGTTCACTCGCACCTTTGCTGTTCGCTTCGCCGGTACAATTCGCAGAGCACATCCGTACAAGCAGTATTCCCGCGGGGTTCTCGCCTCCATTTCCAGGACGGTGGCAGAGCACGTTGGGGAAAAGCTGGTCCGACGACAGTCCATCCCGAAGCGTGCCGGATCAGGTCTGTCTCTCCCCCAACGTGCCCATCAAATCCCAGCCGCCCCTCGGCCTACGACCGGCCACCCCAATAACTCCAGTTGCGACCGCTGCAGCCAGACCGATCTACAGGCGCCATCGGCGACCAGCTTTCTCGCGACCCGATGCCCGATCGGAGTCAGCCTCAACGTCTCGCCCTGTCGTTCAGTCAGCCCGTGCTTACAGAGTAAGTCGCATGCGACTTCGTGGCTCAGCGGGCTCGCGGCTTTGGTCTTCGTCCCCTGCAGTACGGCCCGCGTCAGGAACAAGACCTCATCAGACAACAACACCAGGTCCTGCATGATTCCACTTCAGACTCGTCAGTCCGTCGACGGGGACACCCCGGCTGGTCATTCGTCGAAACGCAATTGTGATTCGTCCACCTTAGACCGCAACGTCTTCCCTCTTCGCCGGCGATACGAATTCAACAGGACAAGAGTTTTCCTGAGGCCTCTCCCGGGCTCGTCAATGGCGCTGTACGAGGCCCAATGACTCGGCACGACAACGGTGCGCCTGGCGGATGAAGCGGGAATGGCACTTGCTTTCGGCTGCTGGCCTGATGGTCACTCGCGAGGAGACTAGTCATGTCCAGGATCTCATGTCTTGCTGTCCTGTTTGCGGCCCAAGGTGCGGCGGTGGCGTTCTGCCAACAGACCCCGCCACGACGTACTGCGGCAGCGCCGCCGACATCGAACCGGCCCGCCGGTCAAGTTCCGGCTGCGCCACGGTCTGAAGCACAACCTGCCAGCCGCCAGCCCGACGCTCGACCGCCGCAGAGTACGCCTGTAGCGACACCGGAGAGTCGCAAAGGGCCGATGTCTGGGGATGTCGTTGAACGAGCTCAGACCGCCGGGCCGCCAGAGGGGACTCTTGTTGAACAACGGCAGCAGGAGGCGGACCGTCCAGAGAAGTTCGATCCGAAGCAAGCCCAGTCTGCCTCCCCTGCGTTCAAGGACCAGCCGAAAGCGGGGAAGATCACCGGGTTTGATTTCTTTCGCGACCCGCTGAATGCCGACGAGCCGTTCACGCCGTTTGCGGACGTCATGAAGAAGGAGGCGGCCGGCAAGGATGCCGTGGTCAAGGCCCAGCGAGCTCTTCTCGAGACACGATACGACCTGACGCCGCGGCCTGATCCGGACGTCACGATGTCTCGCGGAAAAGCCGTCTTGAAGGGGCCGACGGCCAAGCTGACCAACGGGCTGACGTGGGACGAGCTGGGCAAGATGTCGCCGTCGGACATCCGGGAAAAGGGAGTCTTTCCCTACCCGACGCTTCCTCACCCGCTCCAGGTCAATGGCGGGCAGGTGTTTCCCCAAGTCCAGACTCGGATGTTCTCCCGGTTGGAGCGGTTCGATGTTGAGTTCGACCTCCCCGCCGAATTCCTTCCGGAGTTTCCGCCCGCCATCTTCCTTCAGAATCGTCCGGAGCTGGGAGATGTCTCGCGCGGCCAAGTGGTCTCGATCAACAACTTCCGTGACCTGTTCAAGGATCTGCTGACGCCAGTCCAGCTCGATGGACTGCGGTTACTCCTGACGCCGATGCCCCAGGAGGAGTTCAATCCGACCGATGATCGCAAGACCGCCCAGCCGAGCCTCGGCATCGCCTGCTTCGACTGCCATGTGAACGGTCACACAACCGGCCAGTTCCACCTGAGCCCCGACATCCGACCGCAGGAACGACGTTTCCGGCTCGACACTACGAGCCTCCGCGGGATGTTCAACCAGCAAATCCACGGCTCTAAGCGGAGCCTGCGGTCGGTCGAAGACTTCACGGAGTTCGAGCAGCGGACTGCCTACTTCAACGGCGATCCGATCCATGCCATGAAAAAGGGCTTCCAGGAGATCCCGCGGGTCTCCGTGCCGCACATGGCCCAGTTTCAGAACATGCTCGACTTTCCGCCCGCCCCTAAGCTGAATGTCCTCGGGCGGCTGAATCGAAATGCCAACGAGCGGGAGCGGCGGGGCGAAGCCCTGTTCTTCGGCAAGGCGCAGTGTTCGGTCTGCCATCCGGCGCCGTTCTACCTCGATCATCAGATGCACGACCTGCATCTGGAGCGATTCCTGGCCGACGAACCGGGGGACGGACCGATCAAGTCGTTCACGCTTCGCGGGATCAAGGACAGCCCGCCGTACCTGAAAGATGGACGGTGTCTCACGCTCGACGACACGGTCGAGTTCTTCAACCTTGTTCTCGAACTGGAACTCACCGCCGACGAGAAAGCGGACCTCGTCGCCTTTCTCAAGTGTCTCTGAGGCCATCGACGTGGCTCGTTCTTCCTCAGCTCGGCGGACGGCAAGCGTTGTCCCCGGGCCCTCGCCCGGCTACAGCGTTGATGCGTCTCTGACATTCCGGATCGGCTGTGCCGGGTGGAACATTCCGAAACAGCACGACGACCTGTTCCCTCGCGACGGGAGCCACCTCGCCCGCTACCAGCGGCAGTTCAACGCCGGCGAGATCAACTCGTCGTTCTATCGCTCGCATCGTCCGGCGACCTACCGACGATGGGCTGTTAATTCACCCGAGGAATTCCGCTTCGCCGTCAAAGCCCCGCGGACAGTCACGCATGAGCATCGCCTGAAGGGAGCCGACGACCTCCTGAAGGCGTTCCTCGGGGAAGTGGCCGAACTCGGCGAGCATCTCGGCCCGCTTCTATTCCAACTCCCTCCTTCGTTGCGGTTCTCGCCATCGGACGTGGAAAACTTTCTGGAACTCCTCCGTGGCTTGTTCTCGGGCGCCCTCGTCCTCGAGCCGCGGCACACCTCCTGGCTCGGCGAGGACGCTGCCCATCTTCTGAGGCAGTACCGCGTGGCGATGGCCGCTGCCGATCCTCCCCTCGGCCCCGAGATCGCCCCCGCCGGCTCGTCGTCGCCGACGTACTACCGCCTGCACGGTCATCCCCGAATGTACTATTCGCCTTACTCCGAGGGGGACCTCGCTCGTCTCACTCGCGACATGTTCGAGCACGCCGCTGTCGGGCACGACGTCTGGTGCATCTTCGACAATACGGCCGACGGGGCGGCGCAGACCGATGCATTGACCATGCAGCGAATGCTCGCGGCCCGCAGATCGACACTGGGACGATAGAGTGGACTACAGGGCCAGGTGGCGATGCCGCCCCAGAACGGACGCCGATCGATTGCTACCGTGATTGATTGCCGCCCGTTCCATTGGTTCGTCCCGCGACGCCCGTCGCTTCGCTCGCCTGGTACAAAGCTCCATTCGGGTTGCGCGGCTTCTCGTCGTAGGTGAGATCGTCGACCCGCCCCGCAGACAAGCGGTCCGCGACACTGGGGATCAGTTTCGAAAGCGTCGTGCTCACGAGCGACATCGCTCCAACCTTCTTCTCCCGTGTCGGGTGCTCGGCGGCGTGCAGGATCGCCTCGGCCACGTCCTGCGCCTGGATCATCGGATCGGGGAGCTTCGGCTCCTTGAGCATGTCGTTCTTCGCATGCTGAGGGAACGGCGTGTCGACGGCAGTCGGCTGGATCAACGTCACCGCAACGGGAAGCTTGTCGACCTCCTCGACTTCGACCCGCAGGACGTCGACGTACCCCTTGATGGCGTGTTTGGTCGCGACGTAGATGCTCATGAGCGGGGCGTAGGAATCGGAGACCTCGCTTCCGACCGTGATCAGCGCACCGCCACTGCTTTTCAGATGCGGAAGAGCGACGACGCAGCCGTTGACCGCTCCCCAGAAGTTGATATCGAACAGTCTCCGGGCATCCTCTTCGCGAAACGTGTCCGCGCGGCCGTACATCCCCAGGCCGGCGTTGTTGACCCACGTGTCGATCCGCCCGAAGGTCCTGATCGCCGTTTTGGCGAGGGCTTCTACCTGGCTGCGGTCGGAAACATCACACGGGACCGCGATCGCCCGGCCCCCCCGGCCCGTGATCCGCCCCGCGACGTGAAGAAGCGTCTTTTCGCTGCGGGCGGCGAGGACGACCGAAGCCCCCATCTCCGCGAGAAGTTCGGCGGTCGCCAGTCCGATCCCTGAAGACGCGCCGGTAATCACGACAACCTGATCCGCAATCTTCTTGAGCGTTGTCGACATGAAGAAGAACTCCTTGGGAGGGGGCGATCAGGGCTTCAGGACAACTTTGACACAGCCGTCTTTCTTATCGCGGAAGGTCTTGTAGGCGTCGGGCGCCTCGGACAGGGGCAACCGGTGCGTGATGATCGCCGACGGATCGATCTGGTCTTTCTCGATCCGCTCCAGGAGCGGCTGCAGGTAGCGGTGCACATGCGTCTGACCGGACTTCATCGTCAGGGCCTTGTTGACGAAGGCCCCCATCGGAACCTTGTCGAGCAGGCCCACATACACCCCCGGCACCGAGACGGTTCCTCCTTTTCGGCAGGCCATGATCGCCTGCCGCAGCACGGACGGCCGGTCCGTCGCCAGGCCGACCGCCGCCTTCGCGTTGTCGAGCACCGCCGGCCAGCTCCCCCACCCGTGGGCCTCCGCTCCGACGGCATCAATACACCGGTCCGGCCCGCGTCCCTTCGTCATCTCCTGCAGCCGGTCAAAGACGCTGGCATCGGTCTCGGTGAAGTCGATCGTCTCCGCTCGCCCCAGACGCCTCGCCATCTCCAGCCGCTCCGGAACGTGGTCGATGGCGATCACCCGCCCGGCGCCGAACAGCCAGGCGCTCTGAATGCAGAACTGCCCGACCGGCCCGCACCCCCAGACCGCGACGGTGTCGCCCGCCTCGATGTCGGCCTGCTCCGCTCCCATGTAGCCGGTCGGGAAGATGTCGGTCAGGAACAGCACCTTCTCGTCGGGGATGTGGCTCGGCACCTTGAAGGCCCCGAAGTCCGCCAGCGGGACCCGGACGTATTCTGCCTGGCCCCCGGCAAATCCCCCGAGCATGTGGCTGTAGCCGAACAGTCCGCTGGGCGAATGGCCCATCGCCTCCTCGGCGATCTTCTTGTTGGGGTTGGAGTTCTCGCAGCAGGAAAACAGTGTCTTCCGGCAGAAGAAGCACGTCCCGCACGCCATCGTGAATGGGACGACGACCCGGTCCCCTTTGCTCAGCTTGCCGGCAGCGACGGTCCCGGTCTCGACCACCTCCCCCATGAACTCGTGCCCCAGGACGTCGCCGGACTCCATCGTGGGCATGTAGCCGTCGTAGAGATGTAGGTCGGATCCGCAGATTGCGGTCGAGGTCACCCGGATGATCGCATCCCGGGGATCCTCAATCCTGGGGTCGGGGACGTCGTCGATTCGTACGTCTTCCTTGCCGTGCCAGCAGAGCGCCTTCATGGATGTCTCCCAGTTGCTGCCGCCCCGCCCGGTTCCTGTTCGATGCCGTCTCCCGGTGCCGGAGGGTTCCCTGCCCGGTTGCAAAACCACGGCCGGCGCGGCGTTCGACGGTGTCGATCTCGACGCCAGCGGTTCCGTCCAGAGAATCCCCGGCGGTCAGACCATCGGGAGGAGGGGAACTGCGGGCAGAATCGACCCGGCTGGCAGACTACGATGTGAACGAGCCTCGTCAGAACGGCATGCGGAGTGCGATCCTGACGCAGTCGTGATCGTGAATCGCATAGCCCATCATCCTTACTGCAGCATGGCCTGATGACCTCCCATGCTGGCAGGCCACCGAGCATCACATGGCTTACGTTCCGTTCAGTGAGTCGGTTGAAGTTCATCAGAAGGACGAACGGCGACTGACCGATCAGATCGTCGCCTCAGTGCTCCGGACGAACCGGGTTCGCTTTGAGAAGCATCAGCACGCGGTTCGGGAGGCCCATGCGAAGAGTCACGGTTTACTGGTGGGCCAACTAATTGTGAACGAGGGCCTGCCGTCGCACCTCCAGCAGGGGCTATTTGCAGCTCCCGGATCCTTCCCGGTCATTGCGAGGCTCTCCAGCGCCCCCGGAGATATTCAAAGCGACCGGATCCCCACACCCCGGGGAATGGCTCTCAAGGTCCTGGGCGTACCCGGCCCCATGCTGAACGAGTCGCCCAGTCCCACGCCGAATCAGGACTGGCTGCTCGTTAACGCGCCGGCGATCCCTTTCGGCGATATCGGCTCCTACGCCCAAGTCCAAAAGCTGATTGAGAACCGGGCCGACACTGCCGAGATCCTGAAGTTGGTGGCGGCCAAGGCGGCACGCGGCGCCAACCTGCTCCTCGGCATGGTCGGTCTGCAGAGCGAAATCCTCGAAGATCTGGGCCCGGCCAACAGTCACATCCTGGGAGAGACCTTTCACAGCATGGCCGCGGTCCGGTTCGGCGAGTTCATCGCCAAGATCAGCGTCGCTCCGCTGAGCGGGAATGTGAGGGCTCTGGTGGGAGCATCGATCGACGCGGACGATGACCACCGCTGCGCCTTGCGCGATCGTGTCGCGGAATTCTTCCGGGGGAACAGCGCGGAGTACGAGGTGCGGGCCCAGCTGTGCGTCGACTTGGACAAGATGCCCATCGAGGACGCCTCAGTCATCTGGGACGAGGACCTTTCTCCGCATCAGCCGGTCGCCCGACTCATCTTTCCCAGCCAAGCCACAGATTCTCCCGCCCGGAGGGTCTTTGGAGACGACCAGCTGTCCTTCACCCCCTGGCGGGCCATGACGGCACACCGGCCGCTCGGATCAGTCATGCGTGTGAGGAAGCCGGTCTATGAGGCATCCGTCCGATTCCGGCAGGAGATGAATGCTCGGGAGATCGTCGAGCCGACCAGCCTGAGCGACGTTCCTCAGTGAGTCCTACCACCTCGTTGCGACGGAAGGGGCTTGACGCGTCTTACGGCAAGCCGAGCATTCGGCAAGGAAGTTCCCCATGAGGTCGCCGCACTTGTGACTCCGGATCCGCTCCCTTTCGACCTGCAGCTTCGTTCGCTCCCGGATTTGCGGATGGAGTTGGCGACCGCTGGGAGCTCTGGTGCACCTGTCGTGATTCTCCTGCACGGGTTCCCCGATGTCTGGTCGGGCTGGCATTATCAGATTCCTGAGTTGGCGGCCGCGGGCTTTCGCGTTCTCGCACCGAATCAGCGCGGCTATGGCAGGACCGACAAGCCCAAGGGAGTGGCCGCCTATGACATCGATCAGCTCGCGGCCGACGTGATTGCGCTGGCCGACTCGGAGAACGCCTCCACGTTCCACCTCGTCGGACACGACTGGGGTGGTCTGATCGCCTGGCGGGTTGCGGCACTGTTCCCGGAGCGAGTCCGCCGCCTTCTGATTCTGAATGCCCCCCATCCCGGTGCGTTTCAGGGATACCTGCTTCGCCATCCAAGCCAGCTCTGCCGGAGCTGGTACATCGGCTTCTTTCAGTGTCCCTGGCTTCCGGAGGCCGTGCTCTCAGCCCGAAACTACGCGCTCCTCTTTCGGGCGGTGCGGTCAACCAGCCAGCCGGGGGTCTTCGATGAGAGCGACCGGCGCCAGTTTGTCTCCGCGTGGTCTCAGCCCGGCGCACTCGCGGCCATGCTGAACTATTACCGCGCGGTCGTTCGCCGCTCTCCAGCCTCGTTGAAGCGATCCGTCCCCGTTCCGACGCGGATCCTCTTTGGTCGCCAGGATCCGGCGGAAGAACCTGGCCTGGCCGAGGTGAGTCTCCAGTTCTGCTCTCAGGGCTCCATCCGCTGGATCGACGAAGGAGCCCATTGGATCCAGCGCGAGGCCGCTGAAACCGTCACGGCGGAGATCATCCAGACCTGCTCCTCTTGACGCCACGACGCAGCCAAACGTGCAACGGCAACTAGGGCGTCGCCTGCGCGGCTCCAGAGCTAGACGGTCGTTGGGGACGGTCGTCTCGCATCTCCCGGGCCTTGGCGGCAAGCCGTCGGTATTCGTCGCGAATCTCTTCGAGTTCCGACTCTTCGAGATCCTCGATGTCCATGAAGTTGTCGCGCGCGTCGGCGATGGACCGGAGGACTTCATCCAGCTTGAGATGGAGGGCCACAGTGTCCCGGTTCTGGCTGTTCTGAATCAGGAACACCATCAGGAAGGTGACGATCGTTGTCCCGGTGTTGATCACGAGCTGCCACGTATCACTGAAGCCGAAGATCGGTCCTGTAATGGCCCAGATCAAGACGATCGCCGACGCCGAGATGAACCCTCCTGGTTTCCCCGTCCAACACGCGGTGTTGTGCGCCGCGCGGCTGAACCAGGACTTGGAACCGTTTGACTCTTCGCCGCAAGACCTCATAACGCCCCCCTTTCCTCAAGCGTCCGGTGCAGAAGCGATTCCCTCTTACGGAAACGTAACAGGCATTGTTCGGCCTCTCCGTGATCGGCGGTGCTCGACTTCTTTCGTCGGGAAGACCGAGTGCCGTCCTTGCGGTCGTCACAGCACTCCTTGCCAGCGACTCGCCGCGCGCATCGGTCTCGGAATTGCGTGGTCCGATCAGGACTCCCGGGAGGGAAGGAATATCATGCGAATGCTATTGCGACAGATCTTTGGGGCCATTCTCTGTGTTGCGGGGATTGGTGCTCTATTTCTCGCGCTCGTGGTCTATGAGCGTTACTCGCGTTTTGAGCTTTCGGAAGTCCTTCCTCCGATTGCCACCTGGGAACTGGCCGGCTTCCTTTGGTTCGGAAAATGGCCGGTCGTCGGTCTATTCGCCCTGATCGGGGTGCTGCTCCTCGTTATCGCGCCAGTGGACCTGCACTCGGAGCCGGAGGCCAGTCCATCGTCGACGGCGACCCTGGTGTCGGACAACACAATTGGTCCGATGACTCCCTTCGGGGAGAGTTGGAGTTCCCCAGCCTTCCGGATTGATTCCAGTCCAGGGCGTCTACTCGGCTCCTAGTGCCGCCTGTTTGGGTGAGGGGCAGCGAAAGCACTTGGACGAGACGAGCGACTCCGACGAGCCGCAGCATGGCAACGCGAGGCGGTTCTTCATCGGAGCCCTCAGGAAAATCCTGGCCCGCGGGCCATCTCCGGGGGCGCGACGCTTGCTTGGCGTTGAGCTGATCGCTTTTCCATCCAAATGGCACGAGGAGGCTCGCTTCATGACCACGACCACCACCACGCTCGGAACCGTTGTTGGAGCATTTGAAAACGAAAGCAAAGCTCAGGCGGCCGTCAGAGACCTGCGAAGTGCAGGCTTCGCGGAGAGCGACATCGGCATCGTGTCGCCCACTTCGAGCAGTACGACCGCTGGCAGAACGTCGGACACAAAGGCGGAGGAGGGTGCGGTTGCCGGCGTCGCGACCGGTGCCGCACTCGGCGCACTTTGGGGGGTGGGTATCCTGGCGGGGGCGATTCCCGGAATCGGACCGGCCATCGCCGGCGGGACGTTGGGAGTTCTTCTGTCGAGTGCCGGAGCCGGGGCGGCCGTCGCTGGTGTTGCTGGAGCATTGGCCGGTATGGGCCTGTCGGAGAAGGATGCCGCCTACTACGACTCGGAGTACGGCAAAGGACGATCGATCGTCACCGTGCGCGGGAACCGAGGAGTCGAAGCACGGACGATTCTGGATCGGAACGGTGCACTGCGAAACGTCTAACGCTTGCGAGTGACTCGACGGCCCGCCTCTCCTCGACGCCAAGACACGGCTTGCGGTGGCGAGGTGCCTTGGCGGGCAGCCTGGCGACAACACGATGACCAGGATTGCAGGGCAGAAGGCCTAAACGCAGTCGCTGGTCGGGATCAAGATCACCGTGCAGTCATCGCCGTCGACGCTTGTCCCGCAATGGCAGCAGGCGCTGACTTACACCTTCAGATCGACCTCTTGCCCAAGTACGAAGTGATTCGGCGGCTATGTCTGGTGAGCGCGATCGCCCGAGAACTCGATATGCACGAAACGGAAGACCACGAGCTAAGAGGGTTGCTCAAGACGGTCCGCCCGCGCGATCTACTGAGAGAAGTGGAAAGTTGGGAAGGGTCGGGAGCCAACAACAAGCAAAGACGGCCGCCGGCCCCGGTTAAAACAGGTGACCAGGGCCGAGCGGTTTTGTATCAACTATTGGCTTCCGCGTTCACAGTCTCGCTCAGGCCGGTCAGAGCCTCATCGGTGGCGACCTCTTCCGCCATATTGGCCTTAAGGAGTTTGTAGGCACGGGTGTACCCCAACTGTTTCGCCCAAGTACACAGTGTCCCGTAGGTGGCAATCTCATAGTGTTCGACCTTCTGAGCGCAACCGATGAGAATTGCGTCCATGACCTCGGGATCCGCTTCCTCTTCCATCATACTGGCCGCTTCAGCCAACAGTCCTTCCATCGCCTCGCAGGTCTTGGCCCGCGCCGCTTTACCAGTTTCCTCGAAAGCCTGCTCCACCCTTTCCACCTGAGTCTTCGTTTCCGCGAGGTGCTTCTCGAAGGCGGCGCGAAGGTCCACGGAGCTGGCCGCCTTCGCAATTTTGGGGAGGGCCTTCACCAGCTGTTTCTCCGCGCTCAGGACGTCGCGGAGTTCATCGTGGAATGCGTCAGCCAAGGTTTGCAGCGGCATGATTGAGAGTCCTCAGGGATTCATTGGAACGGCGTTAAGCCAGAACGCCCGTTCGCAAGCGTCGTACCGGCGGCAGACTTCGGGATAGGCAAGAATTCATTGAGCAGCGGACCGCTCAGCGGAGTTCCCGTGGTCGACGAACGCACAGTCTGCTGTTCTCAAGATCGTCTCGGTCAGATCGTTCGCTCGCGATTCTCCTGCGTCCCAGGGAATCTCCGGGGCTGGACCTCGTGCCGCCCCTGCTTCGCGCCTTGTCAAGGACGTCCGTCGTTTCCTTTCAGCTGCTCAGCACCAAGATCGGTGCCGTCTCCAGTCCCGCCATTTCCGACGCAGGGAGGTAGTTGTGACCTCCGCCCCTTCACCGCGCCGTCATGCGGGTGACGGATCGTTCGGTCCGGGATGGATTTCTCTGGTAGTGTTCTAGATCCATCCGGGCTGAGAAACTTGATTAGGATTGCTGTCTACGAGAAAGCGGTTGAGGGCGAGGCACGGGCAATGATGTGACGGCCAAGGTTCGTTCCACTGGAAACTCCCGGTACGCGACGTGCTTTCCGCCGGCAGCATCCCGCAGTGGGCGGACAGTGGAGGTTCCTGTGCAGACACCGGCGTCAGTTCTCTTCGTCTGGCTTCGGCTAATCCTGGCGATCATGATCCTCGGGGGCGGAGCTTGGGCTCTTCACGCGTGGTATCACGACGTCACTACGCCGGTTCCCATTCTCCTGTCCCCGGATCCTGTAGGGTTTGCCGATGCGACTCTACCGCCGCGTGTCAAGCCCGGGCCGCCACGTGGGTGGCAACCCGGATGGAATCGGCAGACCGGCCTCCTCGTCTTGGGGAGCCTGCTTCTTCTGTTCTCCTTTGGCGGCTCTTGGATCAATCCGCGGCTCTGGCTTCAGTCTGGCGAGCCGGTCCCCGAGCTGGCGGGCGGGACATCCCATCGCCTCCGCCGCGACGACGGAACCGAGTTGTTCATCGAGATCTTCGGACCGGACGACGGCCCGACGGTCATTGCCACGCACGGGTGGGGAACCGATCGTCGCGAGTGGACTTACGTGCGCCACCGCTGTCCGGGTGCTCGGCTCGTAGTCTGGGACCTCCCCGGCTGCGGACGATCGACGCGGGCCGCCGATGATGACTATAGCCTTGAAAAGTTCGCTCGCGATCTGCGAGCGGTTATCGACGTCAGCGGAGTGACACCCGTCGCTTTGATGGGACATAGCATTGGCGGAATGACGATTCTGACTTTTTGCCGCCTCTTTCCCGACCTTCTCGGGAGCCGCGTCTCCGGGCTCGTCCTGGCTCACACGACGTACAAGAACCCGGTACGAACCATGCCCTTCAGCGGTCTGCTGACTGCGATCGAGCGACCACTGATCATCCCGCTTCTGTATCTTCAGATTCTCCTGTCTCCCATAGTGTGGCTTTCCAACTGCCTCAGCTACCTGAATGGGTCAGTGCACTGGTCCAACACCTCGACGGGGTTTGGGGGGACGGAATCGGCGGCCAAGTTGGACTTCGTCTCCCGCTACTCACTACAGAACTCGCGCGCGGTCCTGGCCCGCGGATGTCTGGGAATGCTGGACTACGACGCAACAGCGACACTTCCCATGATCAAGATACCGACGCTTATCATCGCCGGGGAGCAGGACCCTGTAACGCCCAGATCGGCCAGCGACGTCATCGCCCAGGGTGTTCGGGACTCGAC
This sequence comes from Planctomyces sp. SH-PL14, assembly GCF_001610835.1. NCBI lineage: Bacteria > Pseudomonadati > Planctomycetota > Planctomycetia > Planctomycetales > Planctomycetaceae > Planctomyces > Planctomyces sp. SH-PL14. The sequence goes on from NZ_CP011270.1 coordinate 275,511, forward strand.
GCTGAAGCCGCTGAATCCCGCCAAGCATTACGGCTTCCTGGAACACGATGGAGACTTTGCGGATGCACTGCTGGCCTTTTGTTCGAGAGGAGCAGAAGCGGGTAAACCAGTCACGGTCCCGGCTTAAGTGCAATCGTCCGTCTCGGCATGCCACCAACCTCGCGGCTGCTGTCCGTGCAACCCTCTTCCCAATTGAAAGACGGAAGGATCTGATTCTTCAACACCGAAAGTCATGTCGTTCGCCCATAATCGTCGTCGCTGCGACGGTCTGCCTTCAGTCAACGGGTACCAGAGCGGCTGCGACGATTAGTTGTTCCGATGCAACCGCTGCCGGACGCTTGAGCAGGGAGACCAGCCTCCCTGTGCTCGCGTCCGGCCGCATTTTCTTCCGGGTCAACATTGGTCGTACAAGAGGCCCGACGGGAGCCAGCCGGTTGGCAGAACCACGTCGAACGTTATCCCGTCATGCGGCTCCGTAGCTGGACAGGTACACCCTTAGACAGCATCGGACAGCCAAACCTCCAGCGGGCCAGGAGGCGTGGCCCTTTCCCCCCCCACTATGGTCCCCCCGGGCCTTTGGCTAGATCATTCGTCCGCCGCCACGCTACCCGGCAACCATCCGGCGAACGCACCCTAAGCAGATCGCTCGTCGATTCGATGGAAGCACCCAGGGGCCCGACGCCCGCACAACGTCGAGCCGACTCCGGTGTCTCGAGGGACAGGCGAGCATGAACCACGATTCAGCCGGTGACGTCTCGTTTCGACAACGCAATCCGGCGTCGCTCCTTGTCGACCTCGACAACCCTCACGCGAACGATCTCTCCCACCGAAACCACATCGGAAGGCGACTGAACGAACTCCGTCGAGAGCTGGGAGATGTGGATCAGGCCATCCTGATGGACCCCCAGGCCCACAAAAGCCCCGAAGTGGGTCACGTTCGTCACGACCCCTTCCAGGATCATTCCGGGTTTCAGGTCCTCCAGAGCATGCACGTCGTCGGCGAACTGGACGGCCCGGAACGCCTTGCGAGGGTCCCGACCGGGCCGGCTGAGCTCCTCAATGATGTCGATGACAGTCGGCAGGCCAATCGTGTCGTCCGTGAAATCCTCGGGCCGGATCCGACTCGACAGCTGCGTGTTGCCCAGCATCTGCTTTACATCGACCTGCAGCTTGGCCGCCATCTTGCGAACCACGGAATAACTCTCCGGATGGACCGCCGAGTTGTCGAGCGGCTCCAGGCCGTCGCGGACCCTCAGAAACCCGGCCGCCTGCTGGAACGCCTTTCGACCCAGCTTGGGAACCTGCAAGAGATCCTGTCGGCGGGCAAACGGGCCGTGGGCATCGCGGTACTCAACGATCTTCTGTGACAGCGACGGCCCGATCCCCGCGACATGCGACAGCAGCGACGGGCTGGCCAGGTTGACATCGACGCCGACGGAGTTGACGCAGGATTGCACCTCCCGCTCCAGGCACTTCTTCAAGGCCGCCTGGTTCACGTCGTGCTGATACTGACCGACGCCGATCGACTTGGGATCGACCTTGACCAGTTCGGCCAGCGGGTCCTGAAGGCGATGCGCGATGCTGATCGCCCCCCGGACCGTGACGTCGAGATCCGGATATTCCTGGCCCGCCAGTTCGCTGGCCGAGTAGATGGAGGCGCCCGACTCGCTCACCATCGCCTTCGTGATCGGACGAGCGTTCTTCAGCCTCGGGGATTTCAGGACATCGGCGACAAACGCGTCCGTCTCGCGGGAGGCGGTCCCGTTGCCGATGGCGATCAGGTCGATATCGAACCGGGCAATGAGATCGAGAAGCGTCTTCGCGGCCCCGTCCACGTCGCTGCGCGGAGGCGTCGGGTAGATCGTGGTGTTGAACAGGAACTTGCCGGTGCCGTCCACGACCGCCACTTTGCAGCCGGTCCGGAATCCGGGATCAATCCCCATCGTGACGTGCGGCCCCGCCGGCGGCGCCAGCAGCAACTTTCGCAGGTTGTCGCCGAAGACCTGGATCGCCTCGACATCCGCCCGCTCCTTCAACTGCTGCATCACCGCCGACTCCGCCGCCGGAAGCAGCAGGCGGCTGTAGCAGTCCGAGACGGCAGCCACGAGATCGCGGTGGAACTCGAACTGCGGATTTCGAATCAGCCGCGCGGAGAGCTGACGAAGAGTCGACTCTTCGTCGAGCTGCAGGCCGACGTTGAGGAAGCCCTCTTCCTCCCCCCGCTTCATGGCGAGCAGCCGGTGCGAGACGATTCGTCGGACGGTCTCCTTATAGTCGAAGTACGTATCAAACTTCTGAGCCTCAGCCTGCTTCCCCCGCTTGACCCGCGCGAAGATTTGCCCGAACTGCCGAGCCTGGTGCAGAAGCCACTGGCGGGTCTCCGCCTCTTCGGCCCAGGTCTCCGCGACAATGTCGCTGGCGCCCTGAACCGCCGCCTCTTCGTTCGGGACCTCCTTCGCGGGATCGACGAACGGCCGCAAGACCTCGGATCGGGAACGTCGCAGGGTCTGCTGCCGAAGCAAAATGTCCGCCAGAGGCTGCAGCCCCCGCTCCCGCGCCGTCGCAGCGCGGGTCTTTCGTTTGGGCTTGAAGGGGCGATACAGCTCTTCCAGAGCCACCTTGTCCCCGCACGTTTCGATCTGTTGCCGCAGACCTGGCGTCAGAAGCCCCAGCGAGTCGATCGTCTTCAGAACCGTCGATTTGCGATCGGCCAGTTCCCGGGCCGATTCAAGCGCATCGGCGATCGCTCGCAGGGCGATTTCGTCGAGACCCTGCGTCGCCTCCTTGCGATACCGGGCGATGAACGGGAGCGTGTTCCCCGCCTCCAGCAGGTCCACAACGGCCAGCGTCTGCGCCGGCCGAACCTTCACCGATTCAGCGATCTGCGAGACGACGAGATTTCGGTCGAAACAATCGTACAACTCCGACTCCATTCTCACGTTGTCTGAATGGCGAGCATCCTATTGCTGATGACGCCTCTGGAGAGGGTACTGGAATCTCGACGACGATTGCGCTCAACTTGATCCTGCCGTGGGGAGACCAAGCGCCTGGATAATCGCTTTGGTGATCAAGCATCTGAAACCGTGACGAGTGCTCAGAGCCTACGTACCGCGGCATCCCGGCCATCTCCAACGGTGGCCCATGCGACGCGTCTCCTCCGTCAACGTTGTGTTGTGGCATTCTTCGCCGCCCGATCCAACTTCGCGCGTCCTCCGGCCATCGGCTGCCGCTACCCGGCGATCCGAGAACAATTCGCCGCTCCGCATCACGTGCTCCCAAGCGTTTACCGCAGTACGTGCCAGTTCAGGGAGCAGAGAACCCTCACGGATGGATGGGAATCGGTACAATCGGTGTCTTCCCTCATACACCTACAGGCGCTCAATGAAGGGTCTCATTCAATTCCTCTGTGCTTTCGCCATTGCAATCGGCTTGGGAGTCAACGCCTTCGGTACGCACATCGATCCCTCACGCGGGCCGATGCACTACAGCGAGCAACTCGTACTGATGTCGTCGATGAGCCGGGGCGTCGGAGTTGGGCTGACCGCGCTAGGAATTCTTGGGCTCCTGCTTCCATTGGTGAGCAAGCTTGGCGGCAGCATGCAGTACACTCCGGAGGGATCGTTGCAGGTGCTTGCTGCGCTCATCGTGTGGGGGGCAGCGGCATTCATCCTGACGGCCGGAGTCATGCACCAAAACTGGTCAGGCGGGTTCGCTCTAACGGCGCTGTTGCTGGTGGTCACACTCGTCCTTCTGGCGGTCACGGCTTCGATGGCGATGATCTACGGTTGGCGCCCGTGGAGACGCATCGCCCGTGAGACATCAGCGGAGAGCCAAGAGCCATGAGGTAGAGCCAAAGCGGTCTCGCAACTGCCATGGATTGCTGAAGTAATGGCAGCCACCTCATTTTGAGTTGAACCGCTACGTGAACTGTCCCATCGGGCGACCCACCTTTAACCCCGCTCGTTCGGAGGACCTGCTGCGGCATCGTCTGAGGACTTGCTCGAGGGGTCCCTGCGATGATGCCGCAGCTGGGTCCTCCGAGCACAAAAGCAACCGGCGTTATCCGTCCTGATCGGTCCGCGTCTTCGCGGTTGATATACCGGATGTCTGCGATCGGGGATTCCGGTGGAGACCTCATAGGCTTTGCGAGGACTCGGAGTGGAGGGGCCGGGCCACCAGGCATCGCCATCGTGTTTTCGCTGGCGTTTTGTTACCCTTGCCGTATTACGCTTCATTGAGTGTTGATCCGAGGTAGGCGTTTGCCGGGAACAATCGACGGCCATGTCGTGATTGGTCGTGATGACCTCTCCTTCTTGCGGATGGTCAGCGCCAGTAAGTCGGGCAGCTTTCAGGTGATGCCTGGTGTGGTGCCTATGGCGGTCCCTCGGCTGATCGAGTTGGGGCTGCTGCACGTAATTGGGGGCAGGGCGTGTATCACGGGGCGGGGAATCCGTGCCGTTGAGGCATCTCCGATCACGGAGAGCGAGCGGTCAGTCTCGATCCGCAGTGCGGACCTGCGCTGAATACCGGCAGCCGAGGCCTTTTCGGAAGTGCTTCTTGGCACGGGTGCGAGTGAGATGGTGAGGCGGCCGCGAGCCGTCCCCATAGCATCAGCGATCGGAGACCAGAGCCCGGACCGGAGGATTTGCGAGGACCGGACTCGGACCGAGAGCCAGACGCGTTGAGCGGGCCCGCTGAGCCGGTTCCCCTTATTAGCGCGCTACACGCAACCCTAGGCAATTTCCTCGCCGAATGGCCTGTGACTTGGCGAAATTCTGTGTCGATGGCTCTGAAGGAGGTGTTAAAACAGCTCCAGCATCGTCCATGTACCGGTGAGTGACGCAGCCATGCCTTTCGAGAGTTGGTCCCACATCGTGGTTCTCGAAGCGGATCGCCAGTTACTTCGCAAGGAAGCTGGTGGAGGAGGTCGAGGGGTACCACCATCTCACGTGGCGTGGTCTCAAGCTCATCGAGACTCCGCCTTATCCGCTGCCGGACGGCTCCTGAATCGTGAAGCTCCAGTGGGTGACGCCCCCCGAGCATGCGACGTGATGGCAGCGGTACCGACGCCGCTTCCCATCCGTGGCCCTTGTGACGCTGGGTCGTTCGCGCTGTAGGCGGCCCGCCAGCACCTCTCGTCGCTGCCGCGATTGATGTCCGGTGGGAGCCTTGCCGGGACACGCGACGGTTGCGTGGGGATTCGGTGGGATGACTTCGCCGTGTTGCGGATTCTTTCCGAGAGCATCTCGAGAACCTCCGCCGTTCTGACGGAGCTCTCGCCCTCGGCGATCGAACGGCTGGCATCGCTCGATTTCGTCCTGCTTCTGGGGGCAGGCATGCGTCGCAGCCCGCGGCGTTAGCGTGGTCGAGGCGTCGCCTCTTTGGGGGGCGCCTCAACGTCTGACGTCTCCTACACGTGATCTCTTTCCGACTCCTGGATTCCAGGGCGACGAGCATCCCGCGATGTGACGCGAGCCGGATTCCCGAGAGGTTCCGACCAGTGTGCCAGGAAAACCCGGGTTTCGGTTCCTTCGCGGTTATTCTCTTCGTCCGGCGCTGGCGGGAGATTGCGCCCGCTCTTCATAACTGACCCGAGCAGTTCAGCCACGGCCGGGGAGAAATGGGCAATGAGCATGCGACGTCTCGCGATCTTTGAGGATGAGTGGCGGCTTCTGGTCGACCTGGTTACCGGTTTCAGTCACGACCGCTGCCACCCGATGCGGTTCGAGCTGGCAGTGAAGGGGCTGATGCGTGTTGGCTTGGTCGAAGAGGTCTCGAATGGAGTCCGCGTCACGCAGCTCGGCCGGCAGGTGAGGGCGTCATGTCCGCCCTTTGGATACGGAGGCCCGCGCGTCTGGGCAGGAGTCGTCGAGGCGGACGGCACCATGAAGCCGGCGGCCACGGCTTGAGTGCTCTGCCCTGGGAAACAGATGCGTTTGCTCCACCGGTGAATTGACGCGCGTCGGTTTTCCGTCCAGCGGACTCGTTGCCGCTGGACGAGAGCAGGAGTGGGCGCGTGCAACGGGGGGGACTCGAAATACCGACAGAACTGGGTCCTGCAAAACTCTCGGCTGGCTGAGCTCCCAATTGTGGTGGCGAGTTGATCAGGACACGACGCTCGACAATACGCACCGTGGCGTATCAAGATGCCGCACGGGCGCAATTGGATGCGTTCGTGGCAACCTGATTGAATAGGGCTTCAATGATGCGAACTGTTTTGTCGATGGCGGTCGCTCTTTTCCTGGCTAGCGGAATCACGGCATTCGCTGCTGACGAGGCCAAGGATCAATTTGCCGCCGGTTCTGTTTGGAACGGCGAGATTCGTGTGGCGGGTAAGGAAGAGGCGGGCAAAGCGGTCCTTACCGTGAGTGAGCGAATGGGCGAGTCGTTCAAGGGCGAGTTCATTGTCAGGAGCCCGGCCGGCAAGGTCGTCACGTTTCAGGTCAGCGGGACCGCGACGAGCAACGCTTCCGGCGCTGTCATTTTCGAGACGGAGAAACAGGAGGTCTCGCAATTGAAGTTGCGGGGGAAGCTCACGAACAACGCCGTCAATCTGGTGTTCGTCGGCACGTCTCCGTTCGGTGGGAAGGGAGGAGGGGCACTCGTGCTGACACCGAAACTGTAACTGAGGGACGGAATGGTCTGCGTAGCGTCCACGCGGTTCGGTCTTCCGCTTCCGGAAGTAATTAATGCGGAATGAGATCCAGATGGCCATGGGTCAGCGGCCGAGGCCCCCCCGAGGTGGCCGCCCCACCCGGAGCCGGACCGCAGTTCGATTAAGAAGAAAAGAAGCCGGTGTAGGAACGCCGATATCCGAGGGCCATCGGGACTGGCGTGCTCAACCACACCGGCGGTGCGAAGTTTATCCAAGTGCTGACGCATCGAACCCGATCGTTTTTTCGGTCGAGGTCAGGGGTTCGGTGCTGAGTAAGTCCCGTTCGCTGAGCATCACCTGACCGTCTCCGACAGTCGCCAGCCTCCATCCCAACAAGAAGTGCACGTCCCGGGGCGCAGAGGCAGTGAGTTCAGACATCGCCAGCGGACTCGCCGCGACTCTTCCCAAGGCCGCATATTCGGACGTCAGCATCCGAAGGACCCCTGACGGCCAACTCGGACCGAATGCTCTGCTCTTCATGATCTCGGCCCTCAGGTCTGGCGATGCAGGACGCAAACCGGAGTTTGGAGTTTCATCAGCCGTGTCACAGATGTCGTTCGACGGATAGCAGCCGTGTTGCACATGAAGATCGCCATCAGCGCCGAAGCTGCTCGATTTCGTAGCCCGTCAGAATCGCAACCTCAACGAGGTGCCGTGCCGAAACCTTGTCTGCGACCCGCTCACCAAAGGGTGTAAGCGAGAGAATCTCCCCTCTTCGGACCGTCAGCCCGTGGTCACACAGGAAGTCCGCCCGGACGTCATCGCTTCGGTACTCACCGACCACGATGACCCCACCGTGCAAACGGAGCGCATGCAGGAACTCAACCTCATCCTTCAGAAGTACCAAGTCGTCCATTGCCAGACAGAAAACATCCGCGGGAAGAAGCTGGCCCGCCTCCTGGGTGCACTGTCTGACGCGAGTACGTGCGCGTCAACTTAGGCGAAAAGGGACCAGGCTTCTCCTAGGCTCTGGTGAGCGGCTCGATCCACACCCGCACACCAATCGTCGATGGCGGGGGGGACGAGGCAAGAACCGCCAGCCCCTCGGCGGTCGCCACTAGGGCTTGGCCATCCTCTGCCACGAGGCCCTTCTGAACCAGAAACCGGACAACTTCGTATCCGAACTCTTGATCGGCCAATTCTCGATGTCGTGGGACGGCTGCCAAATGCGCCAATCCGTTCCACTCATCGTCCAGTAACGTGATCCTGCGCATCAGTCGGCACCCCTGATCGCTGAAGCCCAAGACACCGACCGCCCGCATGTCTGTTCGTTATCTGTGCATCGTCATCGAACGACCGTCGGATGTGGGCGGATTTCCGTTTGGCGATAGATGTAACGATTTCGCAAGCGAATGGTCTCAAGTTGCGATGACCGTTCGCATGCTAACATACAGGGCGTCACATCACTAGCGCGCGTCCATAGTCTCTCCGGATCCTGACCATCCGAATTCGTCGCCGCCAACGCCCGCCGCTGGCCTCACGGTGACCTGCGGAGCGCGGCCCGCCATTGAGATTCCAAGACGGCCACTTCGAATCCCTCCCTCTCCTTTGACCCCTAGGGAGCCGTCGCCTCTGCCTGACGCATCCGGGCCTATTCTCGGCTCCTACGCCCCCGCAGGGCGAACGCTCTCAAATCCTGCGCCTCGTATTCAGCAGCTTGGCTCGCAATAATGCCGACTCAGGACGAAGTCCGACGCTCTCCGCGAGCAGCTTTTGAACGGACGCGTTTCGACTGATTCGCATAACGCCACCTCTCGGATTTCCACGAAAGGCCAGGCCGGCACACAGGCATTCTCTGTCAGCCAAGCCGACTTTTTTTCCGGCACCAGCACGTCGCGCGCCCGCCTCGGAGGAGAGACCGCCCTGTACACGGGCACTTGTCTCAAATCTTTCCGTCGCGAAGGGCCAGAAGGCACAGACGGCTGAATCTCACTGCTGTGGGGATCCAAACTTCGAGAGATACCGGGAGCGGGCGTGGGCATCCCCGCCGGGATTCGCAGGACGACATGTTGTGGCGTCTCTATATAGTCCGCGTTCACGCCCAGTCAGCAGGCTTCAGCCACACTTCTCCGAGGCTCTCATGAACCGTCTCTGAGATCGCGACGAGCACCCCCGACACCGTCAGGCGATAGGTGTCGCCGGTGGCCGATACCAAGCCGGCGGCCGCTAAACTCGCCAATACCGTGCGCACTGAAGGAGTCGTGTCGCCCTGTGTCACCGGCCCATGCACCAACAGCTCTCGCAGCGTGCGATACTCTCCGACCGAGACTCTGATTACCTCTTGTTGAGCCGTCCGCACACCCCGTTCGGACGCACCCTCCCCCTCGCCGACCACTCCGTCCTCCCTTGGAATCGTCAAACCGCACCTTCAGCCGCGCCCGCGTTGTGAGGGCGAATTGTTGCGGGCAGCGTTCCGCAGACCAGTGGCTTTTTGGCAGCTTTTCAGAAGCTGCCGGGACTTACAGCGTCTTTCCTCCAGGCACGCTTTCGAAGACTCGCCGCCTCGCTGATCACCACCCGAGCGACTGGAGATCGAAACTCACAACTACGGCGCTCCAGCTATACGGCTGCACTCCCAAAAGCCCCTTGCCGCGGGGACTGACCATGACCTCTGGGCCTGCCCGGGTCGCAAGGTCCGACTCCACCAGAAAGTCCAAATCCGCTACGACAGACGGAGCGGCCAGTGCCACCACAATCGGCTTCACATCGATCTCTCGAAGCGTGATGTACTCCGACACCAGCATCCGAAATAGCTGGGTCGGCGCCTGCGGTCCGAGTGAGTTCCGCTCCACCCCAAGCATTCCCGTGATACGCCGCAACACAGATCAAGAATGTACTGATCGTTACAGAAAGCCATGGGAAGAAACAGCGACGGCCCGGTCTTTCGTCCGCTGCAGGCCCTCTTCCTCAACTCCAGGTGGACGCCTGGCCGGATGGCTTTTGGCGTTAGAACTCGACATCCAAATCCTGCGGGCTTTGGACGGTGACTATCACTGCCGCACCACCAGCGATTGCGTGCCGCCGCGACCGCGACAACCGCACTCCGAGCGGGGTGGAAGTCACCCGTCCAATCCGGATCTCAACGAGCCCCTTCACTCGGAGGTAATTCGCCATCGACCGGCTATTGAGGTGCCAGTCGCTGAGGATGACTTCCCCGGAGTGCACGATTTCCAATAGGAAGTCGTACTCACCACTTAGAATCAGAATGTCTGCAGCCTGCGTCGGTGTCATTTGCCTCCCCATTCGGCGGAGCACTGACAGGAAAGCCAAATGCGGTTGCCGAGCAACCACGAGCATCAACAGTTTGCCGTGCCTACTGCCAATGGCGACGACGAGACAGGCATTCACCGTGCCGCAGCCTTACAGGTCCCTTCAGGGATGCAAAGGCCGATGACGCGACGTCACCGGTGCCGTACAGACTGGCGTAATCGATCCAGTCGGCGTTCCATACTCTTTGCCTCCAGGCACGCGACTTGCGCAGTGACTCCCCCGGGCCGAGTCGGAACGCGGCAGCCTGCTCGAGACTACCACTGCCGCGACCGCCATTCGGAAATGATCCCCGCCAAGGCGACCAGAACGTGCCGCTCCTCCAGCCTGTGGATGCCCGCGGCATCACTTCTCAATCGATCGCCACACAGATCCACCGCCTCCCTCCCGCATCGAGTCCGGCGTGGGTGAGGTGGATCCAGAGGACCTCTTCGATTGCCGTCTGCGGACAGACCACTCACGGAAGACACGCTGGCGGAGCTCCGCCGCAACTGTGCGAGTCACCGTTCGTCCCCGCAACTCTTCTTTGGTGGTCGGGGCGGCAGCGCGGAGCTCACCATAGAATAACCGCCTGGCACCGCGCGCGACTCTAGGTTGTCGTGCCTCAAGAAAGGCATCCTCAGCGATCGTAATCGCTCACTGGATCGCTCGGATCTGACCAGATCGCGTAGCGTGCGAAGCATTGTACTGAGGAAGGAACGGCAGGCCGGGGCCAACCTACCTACCGTCCCTATCCCTCAGCCGTGTCTGATATCGGCCACTCGGAGAATGAGCGAACATCGCTTCAGACGAGGGGAGCCAAAACCCGGGAAAACCTGGGACGCACTCGCACGAAACAGGACCTACTTTGGAGCAGGTTGTGAGGAGGGGGACGCCCGGACGTAGCACTCGTCCGGGCGTCTTTTTGAAATTGCGTATCATGTCCCGGCGGCGACGCCCCAGGTCCGGCAGCCTGGAGGAGCGACGTCGCCGGGACATTTCTACTGCCCATTCCGTTTCGGTCAGAGCATACCTCTGAGTCCTCGAAACAAGCTGACCGGACGCGAGCACGCAGTGGCTGCTCCGCGCTCAAGCGTCCGGCAGCGGTTGCATCGTCCAATGCTCAGTTGCTTCCTGTCGCGCCTGGCGGGCTTGTGCGCTTCGATGATGAACGCAACGCCGCAGATGCACGGACAGTATGACCATCGCTCGTAACGAAACCGATCCGGACCTTCCGTCGTTCAAACGGGATTAGGGTAGCCCCAACCCCCGGCGCGACATCGGTCATGCAACCAGGTCGGATAGTGAATTCGACGCCGTGTAGACCAGACTCGTCGACGCGGATCAAGTTCGCTTCGAATTCGCCGATCGCCGCGACCACCAGGGTGAAGGTGTCGTCAATGACAACACTTTGTCCCAAAGCTCTGGAGAGTACGAACACGCCGTGGTCGCCCGAGGACTGAAGAGGAAGGGTCCATCGTCCTGCGATCATGGCGCGACCTCAAGGGAAAAGAAAGGAGCGGGATCGGCGCACAACAATCCCGCTCTGAGAATCCCAACAGACGGATTCGCCTCTCCGATCTGCAAACTTTGAGCCGTCCTCCTGGAGTGGCACCCCACTCCGTCCAGGTAGAGCTACCTACCTCTTCGGCACGACTCAGGTTCCCCGATGTCCAGCGACCCGAGCCGGCACGACTCCGTCCAGCCGTCATTTCCTTGCGGCAGGCACCCATCGTGCAGGTTGTTTCCGCCACGCCCAGCACGTCACGGGACGGCCTTCTCCCCTTCGAGGGTTTCCAATTCCTTGAGGAGATCGCGCGGCCGGACGGTGGTGAGCAGTTCTCGGAGGTCCTCATCTTCCGTCTCGTCGATTTGCAGCTTCTTGGCGATCGCTGAGACCAGGCACAGAAGGCGTGTCACTTCGTATTCCGCCAGAAGATCGATCTGCAGATCGAGGTCGGCCCTCTGCTCCTCCAGCTTCGCCTCGCGGTTCTGACTGACCAGGACCATCAACGTGAGGAAGATGGCCTCAAGCGAGACGACGGTCGTCAACAGCACGAAGGGGAACGGGTCAAAGGCCCCCTCCCCTCGCCAGAGATTGAAAGCGATCCAGATTCCGAACCAGGCACAGTGGAAGTACGCGAATCCCATGTTGCCCGCCAGCTCCGTGATCTTTCGGGCGATGCGCTCGCTGGCCGACTCCCTACGCTCAATCTTCTTGCGGGCCTGGATAACATCACGGATGTTTCTCTGTACGACTGCGTTACAGGAATGGGCGGGATCCGGTTCGTCCCCTTCTTGATCTGTCATGCTCGCACCTCGGCAGTGCGCCACGCAGCCCCCATACCATTCTGGCTCGCTGGGCGCGCGAGGTGCACAAGCCCTCAACAACCAGGTTTTTTCCTGCCGGGAGCCGTACTAACGGAAGTGCCACAATGGTCTCCGCGCGTCAGCAAAACGATATTGTCGTCGCAAAGTCAGAGCTGAGCATGCTGCGAGAGATTTGCAGTAGACGCACACCGATTCCGACGCCTTCGGGAATCGTGGACTTCCTTCACTTGGACGCGTTAGTTCACGAACGGCTCGTTGAGCCAACAAGGAGAGGCTACACCTGCACCGATCTGGGCCAGATCGTCGCAAGGATGCATCCATCGGAGAGCTTCTCAGCAGCCTTTCTCTACCGAGCCGCTGACATCGCACTGAGCCGCGCCGCCGGTTAAGGGCCCCGGCGGCTGATACTCGAGCGTCAAGCGTACCCTTTCACGTTGCCGCGCTCTGGGGCCCGTTTGCACGCTCCAGTACGTACGCAGTGGCTTGGCGTACAACCGCCCTGCTGCCAGAAAGCTGCAGCTTTTCTTGGATGTTCTGACGATGGTACTCGATCGTTTTGACGCTGAGATGCAACTCCCGGGCAACTTCCTTGGCGGACAACCCCTGCCCCAGGTGCTCGAAGACCTCCATCTCCCGATTGGAAAGGAGCTCCAAAGGCGATTTGGTCGCGGCCGGCCCGCCGCCTTTGGCCGCTAACAGGCGGTCCGTCATGCGTTGCGTCAACGCGACCCGCCCTTCGAGAACCTTCTCGATCGCCTCCATGAGCGTCGGCAGCGGTTCCAGCTTGTTGATGAACCCGTGCGCTCCCGCCTCAAGGGCCCGTTGGGCGAAGAGATCTTCCTCCAGCGCCGAGAACACTAGGACACGGCAGGAGGGGCACGTGTCGCGAATCCGCTTGACCAGGTCGAGACCGTCACCCTTCGCCAGTCGCAGGTCGACGATGGCGAGATCCGGAGAACGTTCCCGGATCATTTGAAGCGTCTGCAGGCATTCTTCTGCCTCGCCGCAGAGCTCCCAGTCTTGGCGGCTGCGGATGAGATGCGAAAGCCCGAGCCTCACCAGCTCATGGTCGTCGACAACGAGAATGCGACTTGGCCGGGAAATGTCACTGGAGAAACTACGGTCCGGGTCCATTGCTACACCTGGCGTGCCTGAGCGGTAAAGCGTGGGTTGCGCCAGTTGTTTCTTACCGTACTCGGTCGGGAGCAATCAATCCCCCGGCTCTGTGGCCAACTTCGCGTTCCCTGCCGGGGTCCACGCAGCCATTGAACTCATCCAATACCGCGCTGCTGGAGGCCAACTCACCAAGGTGTTTTCGTCACAAGAGCCCGTCAATACCGCAGGCCAGAGAATCCCCGGTGGAACGTCCCTACCACCCGCTTCAACCCGTTCAACCGAACCGTCGGCATAACGAGCGGGCGAAAAGATCGCACGCTCTGGTTCGGGCAAGAAAACTCGGCCGCTGCTGCAATTCGAAGCAACAGTTCCACCATCCTTAACAGTCCTTGTGACCAGATCCACTGCCGGGTGGAGCTGACTCGCTCGGGATTCCTCAGCCCCCCTGCGGTATCCTCCCGTGAAACGTTCCGTCCCGGCCTCCCCGCCTCCCCGGCGAGGAGCGATGCTCGTATTGATCGGCGTCCTGCTGGTCATCTTCCTGGCGATGGTCGTCTTCGCGGTCGACGTCTCCTACATGCAGCTCACCCGGACCGAGTTGCGGGCGGCGGCGGATGCCGCAGCAAAAGCCGGAGTCGAGTGCCTGCGCCGGACCCAGTCGGCCGACAAGGCGGCCCTCGCCGCGATCGGCCTGGCTCAATACAACAGGATTGGCGGCAAGCCTCTCCTCCTGGCCCGAAACGATCTCGAGTTCGGCCAGGTCGTTCTCAGTGGCGGGGAGTGGACCTTCACTCCCGGCCTGCAGCCCTTTCGTGCCTTGCGTGTCAACGCGTCCCTCTCGGAGGGGAGCGCCAGCGGGCCAGTCCATCTGTTCTTCGGCGGGCTCCTCGGCAGGACCACGTTCACTCCAAGGATGTCCGCCGTCGCGGCGCAGTTTGACCAGGACATCATTCTGGCCCTCGACCGGTCGCACTCAATGGCCTTCGACCTGTCGGGCGTCGACTGGAAGTATCCCCCCGGGATCCCTGGCTATCCGGTAGGAATTACACTGCCACCCCACGCGACGCTGAGCCGCTGGGCCGCGCTGATGAAGGCGGTGGACGCCTTCGACGAGATCATCGGCCGGGCGAACCTCCAGCCTCGCGTCGGCATCGTCACCTGGTCCTCCGAGATCACGCGGAACTCGGTCGAATACCTGCTGACAAAAGTGACCTCGGCGGTGACCGCCCGAGACCTGGAGCTGACCGACACCGTCATCAACGGACTGCTGAACGGCAACGGAAAGAAGAAGGGCCTCAAGAAGAAGATTGAGGCCCGGGCGTCGAATGTGATGCTCGGCGCCACGAACATGTCCGCCGGGTTGACCGAAGCCCTCCGGATGCTGGAGCAGGACACGTCAAAGCCGCTGGCAAAGAAGACCATCGTCCTCATGACCGATGGACTCTGGAACCAGGGATCGGATCCGGTCGAAGTGGCTCGCACGGCGAAAGGGAGGGGAATCGTCATCCACACCATCACCTTTCTGCCGGGAGCTCAGCAGAACGAGATGGTCGAGATCGCGACGATCACCGGCGGCCGGCACTATTTCGCGCAGAACGCAGCCGAGCTGGAAGCGGCCTTCCGTGATCTCGCCTACGCCATGCCGGTCCTGCTGACCCAGTAAAGCATCGACGCCCAACGCGAGGAGCCCGGCTTACGCAGCGCCGCCGCTCCTCCGTTGGGTTTTCTCTCTTGCAACATGCCCCGGCGGCGGCCGCCGCAGGTCCGGCAGCCTGGAGGCTCGCCATCGCCGGGGGCAATTGCCTACGCGAGACAAGGCCATCCGGCAACAGCAATGACATCGAGTCGTGGCGGCGCGCCACACATTGGTCCGCACGGCACAAACGGGGCCTGCGTTCACGCCCGCCGCTTTTTCCGTCCAAACGCCGGTCCCACCGCCACGCATCTTTTTTCTTCGTGAGCGTAGCTTAGACAGTTAGGGGATTTTGATCGGCCAGAACGCACGCTGAATTCATGGCAACCAACTGCCAGTGAAAAAGGCGCCGTCTGCGATTTGCCGGTACCGGGGTATCCCTGGATCTGATCCTTGAACTGGCCCTGCGGGCGTCATGGCAGCGACGTGTCTTGAACTGCCAACTGTCGGGCATATTGTCTCTCACCTTCCCTTAACCAGTGCATGAAGACGTCACGGATCGCGTTCACTCATCGGATCGGGCGAGTCGCGGGCTCATCAGGATGAATCACTTTCAACTTCACGCGGCGGGAACGGGGAAGAATCATGTCCTATCTCAAGGGGACGCTCACGGCACTGGTCACCGCCATCTGTTTGCTGGCGGCTCCACCCAAGCAGGCCGAGGCCTACTCGCTCGCCTTTTACGCGGATGCGCTGGCAACCGACGCGTACATCTACGCGTACTACGGCTTCGTTTCGACGAACGCCCCGACCGCCAACGAAAGTGCGGCCTACTACTACTCGTACTACGGCTACGTCTACGCCGACTACGCCTTCAACACGGGCGACTACAGCCAGCAGAACGTTGCGTACATCTACTGCTACTACGCGGCCTACTACGGGTACCAAGCGTACTTCACCGACTTCCGGTCCGCGTACTGGTACTTCCAGGCACTGCTCGATGAGTACGCGTCGGACCTCTGCAACGCCTCGTATCAGTTCAGCCAGTACGGGATTTGACCGGCCAGGTTGCCAAGACGGTTGACAGGATGCCCTGCTGTCGACCGTCTTGGCGTATTCACAGCGGTGGAGGGCTTTCTTTCAGGCAGCCGCCACTCGCGGCCGACAGCCAGGAGAGGCGATGCTCGGCCCTCCGCTTCTCGGACGCTCAGCATCTCCGAGTACCGACCGACATCAAAGTTGACGCGCGCCCCTGAGGTCGGTTGGGGCCACCCCAGCTCCGGCCCTCCGTCGTAGGGTCCGAATGAGGGAACCCCATTTGGAGCGATACGCGGATACCACAACCTCGGTGAAATGTGACGATCGGCAATCGGCGACCTTAAGAACGCCGGCAGCTCGACGTTTCCCGTGCCTTCCCCGAGAGCGCCGATGACGTAGAAGCCGTCTCTCGTTTTGCGTTCTCCTCGCGTCGCCCTCCGGGACCGCTGCCACGTCGCCGTTCACAGCCGAGCTCGCTGCCACCAGTGCCACGGCGCCGGCAAACATGGACGACACATTCGCCCGCCCTTGCGAAGAGATCGCATGGCCATCAAAGTTCCTGGCACAACCTGCATCGCAGGCGGGCAGGCATCCTTCGCCTCGACGGCCGTTTCGAGAGACATCCAAATGTTCCGCATTCTGTGCCGGGTGGTTGCAGCTTTCCTTCTATCGGTCCCGGCTTCGACTGCTGTCGCGCAGGAGGACTACAAGCTGTTCGGAAAGTACGCCAGCGGCGCCTTCACGGTGCGGGACCGGGAGGTTAGGTTTGGCATGTTGACCTACAAGGGCCCGCTCGACACCACCGCATCGTTCAACGCCGTCAAGCACCTGTCGAGCACCATTGGTGAGACAAGGACCGGGAGACGTTGAACATGTACGAGTCGACCTATCCCGCCACGGTGGCCATTCCTGAGGACCGGAACGTCATCTGGTTGGCGCGGTGCGCTCATGAGAAGGGAGCAAAGCGGAATCTCTTGCATTACGTCGCGCTGAACCACAAGGGAGAATACCTTCTGCGCAACGATACAGGTGCCGACAAGGAGGGTCCTTTGAGCCCAGGCCGATTGACTCCAGAGCGGTACAAAACCTTCACGTTCCTGATGGATGGAACTGAAATCGAGCTCTCCTTCAAACTTGTCAAACCTGGGGAATTCCAATGTCACTGGAGTTTCGGCACGGAGCCGACTTCAGCGTCCATCGTCGCCTCGTCCAAGGAACAAGCCATCGAAAGGGCCACGCAAAATGGCTTCAAGAAGATCTCGCAGGTCGAAAAGGTGCGAGACGGCGAATACCGGGTTTCGGGGCTCACTCAGCGTCGTAAGTCCCAGCCGACTCGACAGGAACTGCTGGACAAGTTTGCTGACAACCGGATTGAAAGGGAGGTTGCGGACGAGGAGGCGGTCGAGCTCGCCAAAAAGGGCTACGAGTTTGTGGGGGACTACAACACGGGCTCCCTCGATTTCAACGGGCAGAAGGTCAAGATCGGCGCGCTAACGTGTAATGGCAAACTCAGCTACAAGACCGCTGAGGAAGCAAGCGAGTATCTGGCCGCAGCCCTCAAAAAGGACAAGGACACGCTTAGCCCCAAGCAGTCCAACAACTTCGTACCGACGTCGAGGTTCAAGCTTGTCGAGGGAAAGCTGTTCGTGCTGATGATGTTCGACACGAGCACGTCAAATTACCAGTGGATCGCCGTTGATGCTTCGGGAAAGTACAGATACGTCAACGATGCCGAAGGCGACACGGGCACGTTCGAGGAAGGGAAGAGCGTACGACAGGACGTCAAAATCGGCGGTCGAACTCTGCGAATGGGGGTGCGCAGTTTCGGAAAGGGAGATTTCGGCTACTCCCTCGCCTTTCCCTGAGCCTACCTAAAGGAGCGGACCTGTTTGCGGCATCATCTATAAGGCTACTCGCTCTCCCGGCAGATGGGCGTCCTTACCTTCGGTCCCGCCGGAAGCGGCGACGTCCGGTAACTGCGCGGGGTCGAAGGCACCTAAGACCCACGAAGCCGAAGCCGCTCGACGTCCTGGGCGCGGCCGATTTCGACGGCCGGACGATTGCTCCAGAGACGGTTGTCCTGGGGGCCCCGTTGTTGGAGTAAGGACGTATTGCCAAAGGTCCTCACCTATCGCCTTCTCGAACCCGTGTTCCGGCTTCCGTACCGGTCTACAACGTGTGGGTTATACCGCATTCCCCAAGGAGATAGTTGTCCGCCCGCAGGCGAAAGGCGTGGCTCGCGGGTTCGTCGGAGAGGACCACTTCGAGACGCAACAGGGAGCGATTCCCCAACAGGTCCTCAATCGAGCGTTCCATACAGGCTTCCAGAGCGGTATCAGTACTTCCCGCGCCGTGAATGGACAGACGTTCGAACACATTGCCCTTCGAGTTCAATCGCATTTCGGCTTCGATAACGAAGGTCAGGCCATCAGCATTCGAAGTCTGCGTAGCGAGAATGCGGTGCCCGCCGTTCGCAGTTACGGGACGCTCTCTCTGATCGATGCGGGGCCGCGACTTTCGCAGCTGCGCCGCACGTTGGCTTGTCGGTGGTCCCACGGAAGGACCCGACGGCCCTGCGGAGCATCGTTGTGACTCTCCGCATGGAGCGGGCGATCCGGCCAACATGCTCTTTCATCCGGGGCCCAAGCTCCGGCCGGTGTCGATGAGTCATATGGAGGTGATCCGGCCGCGATGCGACGGCGACAAAAGTGTTCAGGTTGAGGACACTCTGTCCCCGACGACCGTAAGAACCTGTCGACAAAGGGCTGCTACCGTCTTGTCAACGCAACAGAGCAGCGTTTAGAGTTTTTCCGTCTGAGGATTACTCGTGCGAACGATTCTGGTCGTCCTGATGCTGTGTCACGCGATCCACCTTCCAGTCCCTTGTCCGGATCTGGATGGCGAGTGTCGGGGCGTCCCTATTCGCAGCCTGACCGAGCAAAACGCGTGGCACTTCTTCTTCCTCGGGATCCGCCCGGCCGCCGATATCGACCGCGGGCCGTTTTCGCTTGATGACGAAGGTCTGCCCGAGCGGGGCCTCGGGACTCCGTTCGACGACGTGGCGGTCGCCGCCGCGGTGAGCGACGTGGGCCACGCCGTGGTCGTCGCCGCGCTGCCGGAGCTGGCCTGCTGCGACACGGCCGGGAGCGACGGGCTCGCGATCGAGGAGGCGATGTCGCCGCCGAGCCGCGTTCCGATGCATCGCCGGGCCTCCGTGCGCCCACTCTTCTGCACCTGGCGCATCTAGCGGCCGGTCTGATCCGCGTCTTCCTCGCGCGTCCGTGCGTTTGCACGGATGCGATCGCTCGTCCTGACGTGCCGCGACCCCGCGCACGATCTCTTTCGCCGCCGCTTGCGGGAGCCTGGTATGGGTCTCGAACAATCAATCTGGAAATGGCTGCTGCTGGTCGCCGCGCTCGGTAGCGCGGCCGCGGGATGCCGCGAGTCGCGGGAGGGGAAGGAGGCCGACGAGGCGCCCCCCGCGAGCGCGATCGCCCAGGACGGCAAGATCGTCCTGAGCCGCGACCGGCAGACGGCGATCGGCCTGCAGACGGCGTCGGTGCGGCCCAAAGAGATCCAGAGCCGGAGGTCGGCGGTGGGCTGGCTGGGACTGCCGCCGGGTCGGGAGGTGGTGATCCGGGCGCCCGTCGCGGGGTTTGCCGTGAAGCCGGCGGACTCCGGAGGCCTGACGCTGGGACGGGCGGTGCGGCGGGGGGATCCGCTCGCGCAGGTAAATGTGTTCCTCTCGCCGCAGGAGATCTCGCAGCTCGTGCAGGCCAAGGAAGACAACGACATCCTGATCGAGCAGTCGTTGGCGACCATGCAGATCTCCGAGGCCCAGCTCGAAGCGGTCGCGAACGCGCGAGGGGCCGTCGCCGGGGTCCGGATCGACCAGATCAAGGAGTCGCTGGCGCGGTCTAGGGCGGCCTACCAGCAGGCGAAGGACAAGATCCCGTTCCTGATCCGGGAACCCTACGAGGGGGACCTGCTCGTGAAGCCGGTCGCCATCGCGGCGCCGGCCGAGGGGCGGATCACCGGCCTGCAGGTCACGGAGGGGCAGCTCCTCCAGGCGGGGGATCCGGTCTGCACCGTGGCGGACTGGTCGACGCTCTGGCTGCGGGTGCCGATCTTCGAAGGAGACGAGCCCGACATCGACCGCGCGGCGGCGGCCCAGTTCACCCACGGGACCAGCTCCGAAATCCGGCTCGCGGAACCGGTCACGGTTCCCGTGGAGACCAGGGC
This sequence comes from Planctomyces sp. SH-PL14, assembly GCF_001610835.1. Classification (NCBI taxonomy): domain Bacteria; kingdom Pseudomonadati; phylum Planctomycetota; class Planctomycetia; order Planctomycetales; family Planctomycetaceae; genus Planctomyces; species Planctomyces sp. SH-PL14. The sequence continues at coordinate 295,772 of NZ_CP011270.1, forward strand.
CGCGACGCGGACGGTCGAGCTGATCTACGCAGTCCCGAATCCCGGCTGGGACTTCCGCGTGGGCCAGTCCCTCACAGTCACGTTGCCTCTCCATGGGGCCGAGGAGGCGCTCCTCGTGCCGCGATCGGCGGTCCTCTACGACGACTTCGGCGTCGCGAGCTGCTACGTCGCCTCGGCCGAGGGGAAGGAGAAGGGGGAGGCCGACGGGGAGAGCTTCACGCGGCGGCGGATCGAGTGCGAGGGGACGCTTCACGGCAATGTCATCGTCCGCCGCGGCCTGAAGGCGGACGAGGTCGTGGTCTCCGTGGCGGCGGAGCAGCTCTCCGCCGAATCGTCTCGGTCCGACCTCATGGTGGGGGACGATGACTGATGATCCGTCACCTCATTCTGTTCTCGCTGCGGTTCCCCATCGTCGTCGTGGCGCTGGCGGCCGTGATGTCGGCCGCGGGGATCCTCCAGCTCCGGCGGGCGCGGTGGGACGTCTTTCCGGAGTTCGCGCCGCCGCAGGTGGTCGTCCAGACGGAAGCCCCGGGGCTCTCGGCAGATGAAGTCGAGCAGCTCGTGGCCCGTCCGGTCGAGGCGGCCCTCGCGGGGGTCAGCCGGATTCAGGTGCTCCGCTCGTCGTCGGTCCCCGGCCTGTGCGTCGCGACGGCGATCTTCGAAGAGGGGACCAACGTCCTGGTCGCCCGGCAGCTCGTGGCCGAGCGGCTGGCTGAGGCGCGGACGGCACTGCCGGACTTCACCGAGACCCCGCGGCTCATGCCGCTCACCTCCTCGACGAGCCGCCTGGTCATGATCGGCCTGACCGCCGGCGCCGGAGGGGCGGGGGATGCGGGACGCGACGACGAGCGGCTGCGGACGTTCTGCGACTGGACGCTGCGGCGGCGGTTGCAGGCGGTTCCGGGAGTGGCGCACGTCGAGGTCTTCGGCGGAAGCGTCAAGCAGTACCAGATCCAGTTCTCGCCGCTACGGGGGCAGGAGTACGGCGTGACGCTCGACGAGGTCGTCGCGGCGGGGCGGCAGGCGACCGGCTTCGGCGGCGCGGGGTTCATCGAGACGGCGAACCAGCGGCTCTCGATCCGGCAGCGGACCCGCATCGAGCACCCGGAGGACCTCGCCGCCGCGCCGGTCGCCGTCCGCGACGGGGTGAGCCTGCCGCTGGGGAAGGTCGCCGACGTCAAGGTCGCCGCCGCCGATCGGGTCGGCAGCTCCACGATCAACGGCGAGCCGGGGATCCTGCTCGTGGTCCACAAGCAGCCGGACTTCAACACGCTCACCGTGACGGCGTCGGTCCGGGCAGCCCTCGACGAGCTGAAGGAGGCGCTTCCCGAAGGGAGCACGCTCCATCCTCTGCTCTTCCGTCAGGCGACCTTCATCGAGCGGGCGATCGGCAACCTCAGCGACTCGCTCCTGATCGGCTGCGTGCTGGTGGCCGCGGTCCTGATCGCGTTCCTCATGAACTGGCGGGTGCTCCTCATCAGTCTGGCTGCCATTCCGCTCTCGCTGACGGGGGCGCTCCTGGTGCTGCTCGGCTCCGGGGTCTCGCTGAACGCCATGACGCTCGGAGGACTGGCGATCGCGCTGGGGGAAGTGGTCGACGACGCGATCGTGGACGTCGAAAACGTCCTCCGGCGGCTGCACGAGAACGCCCTCTCGTCGACGCCCCGCTCGCGGTTCGACATCGTGCTCTCCGCCTCGCTGGAGGTCCGCAGCGCCGTGGTCTTTGCGAGCTTCATCGTGATGCTCGTGTTCCTCCCGGTGTTCTTCCTCGACGGTCTGGCGGGGAAGCTGTTCGGTCCGCTGGGGCTGGCGTATGTCGTGGCGATCCTGGTCTCGCTGGTCGTCGCCCTGACGGTCACGCCGGCGCTGTGCGTCCTGATGCTGAACGAGTCGACGTCGCGTTCCGCCGCGGAGCCTTGGCTGGTGCGGCACACGAATCGGCTGTATCGCTGGATGCTCCCATTCTTCCTGCGGCGGTCGCGGCTGGTCATCGGCCTCAGCCTGCTGGCGCTCGCGGCCTCGGCGGCGGGGCTGCCGTTCCTGGGGGGCGAGTTCCTCCCGGACTTCCGCGAGTCGAACTTTGTGATCTTCATGGCGGGGAAGCCGGACAGCTCGCTGGTCGAGAGCGAACGGGTCGGCAAGAGGCTCGCCGCGGACCTGCTGAAGATCGACGGCGTGCGGACCGTCGCCCAGCAGATCGGCCGCGCGGAGCTGTCGGAAGACACCTGGGGGCCCAACATCAGCGAGGTCTGGGTCGCGCTCGACGACCGGGCCGATTACGACAGGACGCTCGGCGAAGTCCGCGACGTGCTGGAGGGGACGCCGGGCTATGCCTTCCAGGCGAAGCAGTTCCTGCGGGAGCGGATCGACGAGGTCCTGACCGGCAGCACGTCCGATCTGCTGGTCCGGATCGTCGGTCCCGATCTCGACGTCCTCCGCGGGATCGCCCGGGAGACCGCTTCGGCGATGGAGAATGTCGCCGGCGTCGTGGACCTGCGGGTCGAGCAGCTCGTCAACGTGCCGCTGATGGAGCTGCTGCTGAAGCCCCGCGATACCGCGCGGTACGGGCTGTCGGTCGGGTCGGTGAACCAGACGGTGCAGACGCTGCTGCGGGGGACGCAGGTGGGGCAGGTGTTCGAGGAGGACGCGGTGTTCGACGTCGTGGTCCGGCTCCCGAACGAGCTCCGCGACGATCCGATGAAGCTGCGTTCCATCCCGCTGGACGCGCCGACCGGGCATCCGGTGCCGCTGCGGGCGGTGGCGGATGTCCAGATGGCGATGGCCCCGAACATGGTCAACCGGGAGCAGGGGCGACGGCGCCTGCTGGTGACCTGCAACGCCGAGGGGCGGGACGTCGAGACCGTGATGGCGGAGATCCGCGGCAAGCTGGCCTCCGGGGTGCGGCTGCCCTCGGGGTATCACTTCGAGTTTGCGGGGGAGTTTGCGGCGAAGGCGGAGGCGCAGCAGCGGCTCTTGTGGTTAGGGGCAGCCTCGCTGGTGGGGATCTTCCTGCTCCTGTATCTCGACTTCCGGAGCGTGCGGCTCAGTTCGCTGGTGATGCTGAGCGTGCCGCTGGCGTGCATCGGGGGTGTGGCGTCGGTCTTCGGGAGCGGCGGTGCGTTGTCGCTGGGTTCGCTGGTGGGGTTTGTGACCGTGTTCGGGATTGCGGTACGGAATGGGATCCTGCTGGTCAGCAATTACCAGCATCTCCGCGAAGGGGGAGAGGCGTTCGGGAGCGAGATGATCTTGAAGGGGTCGGTGGAGCGGCTGGCTCCGATCCTGATGACGGCGGCGACGACGGCCCTGGCGATCCTGCCGCTGGTGGTGGCGGGGAACTTGCCGGGGCATGAGATTGAGCACCCGATGGCGATTGTGATTCTGGGCGGGTTGGCGTCGTCGACGTTGTTGACGTTGTTTGTTTTGCCGACCATTTACGCCACCTTTGGTGCGGAGGAATGACACGGATTCATCTAAGAGCCTATCCGAGGACCGTCTCGTGAATTGGTCCGCCGTGAAGGCGATCTCAGCGCCCCATGCCCCTGCCGTCGTAGCGTCGACCCTCGCTGTCCGTTGCGTTGATCGAGCCATCACGTTCGGCGCGGTCGTGGGCAAATGCGCAGCCGCTCTCGTATAGAACGAACCCACCGTCCATTTCGACCGTGCCGATGAGACGAAGACAAGCCGTTCCCGAAGGGACAGGACGCCTCCTGTCGAGCTGCCATGAAGCTTCGCGTCGTCACGTTGCCGCTGCCCAAAGCTGATGCTGACGTGACCGGGCTCAATACATTCAGCGATGTTGACGACGCCGTTTTGCGGCTGTTCGCGATCTCAAGAGTGGGCATCACGAGCAACGACCAACATCGAGGACACTACCGACGACGGTGCCGGGATCACCGAGTCGACATTCGGTTGTTGAGGGCGGTCCAAAATGGCGGCGGTGGGCGGGGATCGGGGCGGTCGAAGTTGACAGCGCACACGACCCCTTTCCCTTCGGTTTGCCCCGCATCTGCAGCTGCAAGACGCCAGTTTCTCCGCCTCGAAGATGACCGCGCCGGAAGTCTTGTTCGTCGCTGTCCCGCTGACCTTGAACGTAACGACCTTGCCTGCGGGACCGGGTTGAGCCCCCCGACCGGTCTTTCGACCGGAACCGGGTGAACCGAAGGAGCGGTAAATGAAGATGATCGTTAGAGCCTCGATGGTGGCGAGCCCAGCCGCCTGGGTCCTCTTGTTCGCTTGGGTATTGTCGAATGCCCCCATCACTCCGAAATGGCTTTCGCCTGCCAGAATGAGCCGGACCGACATCCAGTACTTCCGGGTGACTGAAGAATACCTCCTCCCGACAGGGTCCGGGAGCCCCTTTCCTCCACCAGCCTTCCACGCCGACGAGAATTCCGAACGACGCAACCCGAACCAGTAGAGGCTGTTTTGTGTCGAATTTCCCCGGCCCCTGGTAACGAAATCCGCAGAGACCGGATTGATACCTGAGAGGCCTAGCTCGGGCAGGAGCAGACGGGAACCGTCTCCTTCCAATAGAGGCTCTCGACCAGGGGGCGGGGCCGGCGGCGTTTCGTTCGCGGATTCGATGTCGACCGGACCGCCAGGAAGGCGTCGAGGTCAGACTGACGAAGCCGAAGGCGCGGCTTGCCGCTTTGCCGGTCGCGGGAGACATTGAACGCCGAGAGTTCGCCGGTCCTGATCCAGTGAGCGACGGTCTCATCTGAGACTTAAAGGCCCTTAACGACTCAGGATGCTTGCGTCGTGTATTCGACTGGGTATACTGTTTCTACGTTTCACTTTCTGCGACAATTCCTTGGCCAGAGGGAGTTTGCTTGCGCGCTCTTCATTGTTTGTGCTTTGCTGCTTGCTGACAGGCTGACAGGCTGTTCCACACAGGATAAGAACGCCCCCTTACCTCCGCCTGGAGGGGTAACGGTCTCGACTTAGCTGCCTACGCCGGCCGCTGGAACGATTTATATCCTCACGCTCGCAGATAACGAAGATCCCCAGTCCAGTCATCAGCTGAGTGGACAACAGGATTTCAAGACTGCGAACAATGTACAGTTCCAATGTTTCACCTATACGGTGCCCGCTGGCAGACTTATCACAGGCCGACACTATAATGCCTCGCTCGCGACGCAGGTTCCTCCCGACGGCCCACCGAACACGGAAGGCTCCGACGAGTTCCAGTATTTGAACGAGTCGTCGATTGAGATCGACTTTAGTGAAAACCCTCTATGAAAGTCACCAAGGCGACGGATCTGAATTGTTGTCTCCAGTCAGGTCGTGAGGGTCGGGCCGGAGTGACTCTCGTGGAGGTCCTCGTCGCGATCGGCGTGATTGCCTTGGTGGCGGCGATCTCGCTTCCTGCGGTGCAGTCGGCCCGTGGGGCGGCCCCGCGAATCGAGTGTGCCGCTCACCTGCAGGAGCTTGGCGTTGCCACGCAGAAGTTCCACCAAGTCTACGAGAAACTCCCCAACGCTGACCGGCCGCTGTATGACTTGCTCCCCTATGTCGAGCAGGTTTCGTTGCGTGCTGAACTCTCTAAGCCCCCGAGCGATCGCATTGGTCCGTTTAAGGGACCTCCGATATATCGCTGCCCGGCCGATTCGGATGCGATTCCGGACTCTCTGCACGTCAACTATCGGATCAACGAAGGAAGCACATTTTTCTTCAACGGCCTCCGCAATGCGGGCATCCTGCCGATGAGGTTCCGAGATGTCAGCGATGGTCTGTCGGCGACGGCGATGTTCGCTGAGGCAGGTATCGGGACGCTCGACTTGCCGTACAGACCACCTCGCGACGACGCAATGGCGAGGCAGAATCCCAACCGTTAGTTGTGGCATTTAGCCGCTTTCTACGACAACGAGGTGGTGTTCATCCAGAAGTGCATGGATCCCCTGAATCACGTGACAACCATTCTTGGTGCGCAATGGGGCGCACCACAAGTTTACGGCGGGACGGAAACGCCCTATAATCATTTTGTGCCCCCTAATCGGCCGGGGTGTCTCAATACTCCGCCTGATGAGTTGCTGTCATTTTCAAAAGCGGTTCCTCCCACCAGCTATCACACTGGAGGGGTGAACTTGTTGTTATGCGATGGTGCTGTGCGTTTTCCATTGATCTTCAGACTTGGCGGAATCTCGGATCTCGCAATGGAAATGATGTCTTTGGCCTCTTTTAGGCGTCTGCCGAAGGACGGCTCAATACCGTAACAGTTGTGGTGGGTATTTCTGCCTCGGAGCATTGCGATGTCCCGACGAAGCGTTGTGCTGTGTGCGACCGGAATCGCACTTCTCGCGCTCGCTTACTTCGCTGCAATCACCGATTGGTACGCCTTTGGCGATGCGGTTCCCCCCACTGTGCCAGCGCCTCTGTTGAACAAGAAGGTCGAAGCTCTAGACTGGACAATAGACGGTGCTACCGAAAATGCAGATGTCGGTGTGACTGCCGGCGAGCCGTTTAGGTTGGTCGGGCAATTTCCGCTCGACGTAGATCGGTGGTGGTGGGGCACTCTCACTGGCTTCTCGAAGCCTCTCGACAGAACGTCCCATGTAGCGAAACCGGCCGACCCCGCACCGCTGTTGCGAGCAGAGGTAATCAGCCGTCCGTCTCTTGGTCCCGGAGAATTCGTTGCAGCTCGGCGCTACTTAAAGCTCCGCCGCGTTGGCAAAACGGCCGCTCGATTCGACTCCGACCTTAAGGCCCCTCTGCGGCCTGGCGTGTATGAGCTTCGCTTAACCTTCGGCTCGCTAGGCGTTACGCAAACCCCGCACATGCAGCGACTTAAGTGGAACGACGAGCAGGTGATTGCCTCGCGGCTGTTTCGCGTGCAGCACGGCGCCAATGCTGCACCGTGACTGTAGAGTCGCGGACCACTGGCCCGCGACGGCCGACGTAGAACGCCCCCGCACGCCGGCGACCAATCGGCGGCGGGAATCATCCAGGTTGTCAACGATCAGTGTCCACAATTGTGGACGGTTCAGGGCACCAGACCGCGAGGACGGGAGCTTCGGTCCTCAGCCGTTGCATCTTGGCCGTCAGCTCATCAGCCCACCGCAGATTGGCCCGCCGGATCGCCTCATGCCGGTCGATGAACCTTTCGACGGCAGCCCGTACCTGAACGACCGCCTGCACCAGGGGATGACGTCGCACCATCTTTGCTGTGTAGGAGCTGTGGACGCCCTCGTCGGTGGGGTCCTTGTAGCCGGCGTCCCGGAGCTTGGCTCTTGCGGCCTCCTCTGCGGGTTCCAAGTCCGCGGCGAGTTCTTAGAGGTACACTCTCGACGCCTCCAGAACCTTACGAGCGAACTCCTCGACAGCTCTCCGGAAATGAAGCTCTTGAGACAGGAGAGAGAGGCTGGTGATCCGAACCGGCTCGAATGCTTCACCGGACGGACGATTCCGGAGAACTTCGCTCACCGCCTCGTATCGCTTTGCGATCAATTCCTCCTGAGCCAGAAACACCCCTTGCTGCTCTCGGTGCAGAGGCTCCGGCAGCCATGGTGCGTTCGTTGTCGGGGAGAGGAGCGTGAATCGCGAATGTGTTCCCATTGGGGCTCCGCGTGAGGGCCGCGGTCGCGAGCCAAGAAAGAGACCGCGGCGGGGAAGTGTGTCTTGTGTCCGGGGAAAGAACCCCGGGCGCGGCGAACGACCGCGGGACCACCTGCGGTCGTTCGCCTCGCGTCGGGTCAGCAACGCACTACACGGCCAGGATTGCGGCGTCCCGAAGCGTTTTGAGCCGCCTCGTGAGGTTCGCCACTTCCTGCTGGTTTGTCCGCATCAGCGACAGATATCCCTCGATCTCGCCGGCGACACTGTCCCGCTTGTCCTTGGCCCCGCGGACGTGCGGGTGGCGGATGAGCATGTCCGGCGTATACGTTCCCATTGTCGGGGCACCGTTGACGAGTTCGAGGTAGCCCATATCGAGCAGCCGGTCGCGGATCGCCTTCTCGGTCGCCCGGGCGTCTTCCCCGCACGTCGTCTCGTAGGCACGGCACTCGGCCACGAGGTCTTTGACGAAACCGTCCAGTGACCGGCGGAACTGATACTCGGCCTCCTTTAATGAGAAGGGGGCTCGACGCGGACCGTAGGCCCCGTGGAACTCGAAAACTTGTGGCCCGAAGCATCGCACACTTACCGATCTTCTCGGGCGATCACGAGCGCCGGTCGTCGCTCTTGGAGCCTATGAGCACGTCTGTGGATGCGAGAAACCGTCCGAGCCGGTCACTTGTAGCTTAGGCCGCACTTCGGATCGCCGCCAAACTCGATCGTGCTCAGTCCATGCTCGTCCTTCTACCTTGTAAGACGGCTGAGCGTTGACGCAGCGAGATTCGAGATTTGGCACAACCGCTTGCAAGCCCCTACACCGACCTGTCGCTTCCGAGGGCCCATGAATCATTTGTGACCGGCGACCGGACTACTGGACTGACATCGTTAGCTGGCTGGGGGAGTGAGTTAAGTGGAAGGCCTGATTGACATCTATGGTCTTTATGTGCTACTTTTGCAGCACGTGCTGCGAAACCAGCACGTTGATTGTTTAGCCCCGTGGCCTCTTAGCCGGTCTGCCCCTCCCGTTCGACTATGTCCAAACGCCTTCCCCTCGATGTCAGCCGCCGCGAACGTCAGATCGTCGAGGCGATCTATCGTCTCGACGAGGCCAGCGTAGCCGATGTTCTAGGGGCCATCCCGGACCCGCCGACGTATTCGGCTGTCCGCGCCATCCTGGCCACGCTGGTCGAGAAGGGGATCCTCAAGACCCGGCAGGAGGGGAAGCGTTACCTCTACCGACCGGCCGCCTCCCGGGACTCCGTCCGCCGGTCGGCCCTCTCTCGACTCCTCGACAACTTTTTCGCCGGCGAGCCGACCGATGCGGTCGCCGCCCTTCTCGATCTCTCGGCGAAGTCACTGACTCCGGACGACCTTGACCGGATGCAGTCGCTGATCGACCAGGCCAGGAAGGAGATTCGCGAATGATCATGGCTGCCGCTTCCACCGCGCTGTTGCCCGTCCTCGGCCGCTCGCTGCTGATTCTCACCGTCACCGCCACGCTTGTTTACGCCGCCGCGGCGATCGGATGCAGCCTCGCCCGCCGGGCCTCGGCCGCCTTCAAGCACGCTGTCTGGGGGATCGCGGCCCTCACGGTCCTCGTCTCGCCGATCCTTCTGCCCCCGCTCCAGAGCTGGCTACCACGAGGCGTCGTCTCATCGAGCGCGCTCCCCGCGTCTCTTCGGCCGCGGTCTCTTTCCGGGCCCCCGCCGCACCTCCCGGTCCTGTCGCAGTGGCCGGCGCCGGCCTTAAGCCTGCCGCCGGTCGAAGTCTCTGCTCCTCCGCAGCGGGAGTCGGACTTCGCTCCTCAGGCATCGGTCGCCCCGTTCCCCCGGCGGGTCGATCCCGCGGGGCCGACTTGGTCCCTCCCGATTCCCTGGCGTTCCCTCCTCGTGGGGACGTGGCTCGTGGGACTGCTCGTCCACGGGGTCCTGATGGCGGCCACGGCGCTCCACTTGCGACACTTCGTCCGTCGGTGCCGGCCCACGCGGCACGCGTCCGCGGTCGCGATTCTCCATCAGGCCGAGGGCGCGCTCGGTCTCCCGCGGCAAACGACGCTGCTCGATTCGGACACCGCCACGGTCCCGTTCCTGGCGGGTCTCTTTCATCCGACGATCGTGCTCCCGGCCTCGGCCTCCGGCTGGCCGGCCGATCGACTCCGGTCCGTCCTGACGCACGAGCTCGTCCATGTCCGCCGCCGCGACATCGCCTGGCAGAAGGTCGCCCGGCTGACGGCCGCCCTCGTCTGGTTTCATCCCTTCGCCTGGATCGCTCTCCGCCGCCTCCGCATCGAAGCCGAGTTCGCCACGGACAACGCGGTCCTCGCGGCCGGCCATCCCCCGGTGGACTACGCCGAGCATCTTCTGTCCATCCTCCGCAGCGCCGGCCCGACCCGGCGCCTTCCTCCGACGGTCCTCTCGATGGCCGGCCGTTCGCCCGCCGAGCTGCGGATTCGCGCCATCCTCGACACGACGAAGAACCGGTGTCCGTCGACTCGCCGGCAGCTCGGAGGCCTCCTTGCGTCCGGCATGGTGGCAATAGCCGCGGCTGGCTTCTGCGTCCCCACGACGGGGCAGGAGGCGGCTCCGTCCGCGCCGGGACGGGACGTCGACAAGCAGACTCAAACGAGCCAGACCGATCCCTCGTCTTCCGATCTGCCGACGGTTGCGGCGGCGTCCGATCGCCGGGTGCAAACGGCGCTGCAGACCGTCGACACGATCGACGTCCGCGCCGACCGGACGTTGCTCGAAGCGGTCCGCCAGATCGCGTGGCGGCACGACTTGCCGATCCGGCTCGACGATCAGAGCTTCCGCCGACTCGGGGTCAGCACGTACGACCGTCCGGGCGCGATGTCGCTGGCCGATGTCAGCCTGCGTTCGTCACTCAAGCGGCTCGTCGAGGCCTTGAACGATCGCGCCCTGGCCCCCATCGTCCTCGACCCCAAGGTGAAAGACGGCGCGGTCGAGATCGTCGCCTCGGACGATCCCTACATGCGGTCGCTGGAAGGGGACGCCCGCCAGAACCGGCTGACGGCGATTCAGGGGACCGTCCAGACCGCCGACGGGCGTCCCGCGCCCCGGGCTCGGATCGAGCTGCGGAACTATGCCAGCAGCACCTTTGTCCTGGCAGACGCCGTGGGACGCTTCCGCGTCCCGATCCGCCTTCCGCACCGGAACGGCCTGCTGGTCCTCGCCGAGAACGAGGCCCAGGACGCCGACGCACAGTTGCTTCCAACTCTGGGTGCCGATCAGGACTGTCCGCCACTCGTGCTCACGCTTGAGCCGCGGGTCCGGCTGGAAGTCCTGGCCCGCGATGCCCAGGGAGCCGTGGTGCCGAACGCGCAGGTCTCGGTCGTCTCCGCCAACCGTCCCGCCGTTCACGGCCAGACCGGGAAGGACGGGCGGTTCCTCATGGACCTTCCTCGCCGATTGCCGGTCGACGCCGTGGCCGTGTGGAAAGACGGAACGGGTTTCGACTACCGCCTCTATCGCGAGTATCTGGAGAACCGGCGAACCGAACGCGGAGTCGCTTCGTCGCTGGTTGGAGAGTTGACGTTCGCTCTGACCGGCGCCGGCTCCGTGAAGCTGGCCGTGAAGGACGAAGAGGGCCGCCCGGTCGCGGGGCTCAAGGTCTATCCCAACGCGGTCCAGCGAGCCGATCAGATCGAACAGCTGGCGCTGGGGCTGACGGGGGACTTCGCCCGGACAACGGACGCCGCCGGCGAAGTCGCCTTCCCCTGGATCCCGACCTGGCACCTAAGTCCGATCTGGTTCCGCCACCTCTCGCCGACCTTCGCCTCCCGCCTCATCAGCGTGGACCCGCCGGGAACGGGAGAGCGGAAGACCGAAGTGGTGTTGAGTCGTCGCGTCCAGATCACGGGTCATGTCCGAACCGCCGACGGCAGCCCGGTCCCCGGCGCCCGGGTGGCGAGCATCACCGCAGGATGGGTGGGTTCCCGTGGCGGCGGCGTTGTCTTCGCCGACCACGAAGGGGGCTATTCGATCGGCCTCGATCCCGATTGCCTGGGAATGCTGGTGGCCTTCTCCTCGGACGGCCGGATGGTTTCCCCGGCCCGGGACCACATCAACACCGCGCTTCGGATCGATCAGCAGGCTGTCGATCTGGTGGTCGAGCCCGCACGGCGCGTCCATGGACGAATCCGGCGGCCGGCTGGGCTGTCGTCCAGCTGGTCCGTCTCTCTTCGACAGCGTGGACGGGAGGTCCACGACGTTCCCGGAGTCCTGCTGCCGAACCCGAAGGGGCTGAATTCGCGCATCCAGCCTTACCTGGGACATCAGCCCGCGACTCTCAAGGGCGACGAGTTCGAGTTCTTTGTCGGTCCCGGACAGTTCAGCCTGGAAACCTGGCCGGAAGCGAAGTCACCTCAGCTCGACCGAAGCCGGACGTTCCTGATCGGTGATGAGCCGGAGTTTCACTTCGACGTCGAGTTCCTCGAGCCCGATTCAGCGGAGTTGAAAGGGCGGGTCGTCTCGGAGAACGCGGCCGCCAGCGTCGGTGACGCCCGGATCTTTGCCCGGGACCTGGGGACGAAGAACTTCCACCGGACCGCGACGGCGGACAAGGGAGGAACCTTCCAGATCACCCGCATCCGGCAGCCGACGATGGTGGTCGCCTACTCCGCGGACCGAAAGTTCGGCGGAATGAAGATCGTTGAGGCGGAGGATGACTCCGCCGAGGTCCCGTTGATGCCGATGGCGACCGCCACGGTCCGGCTGGTGGATGCCCAGGGACGGCCGGTCACCAGCAAAGTGACGCTCCGCGGTGACCTGGTCCCGTTCCACAACGGCCGCCAGAGTCTGTGGATCACCGACAACCGGGTAGTCCCCGACGCCGACGGCCGAGTCCGACTGACCGGCCTCATCCTGAACATCCCCTACCGGCTGACGATCGCGGATGACGTGAACCAGAACAACCGGACGCTCAAGGAGACGAGCTTTGCCGAGCCCGGAGAAGTCGACCTCGGTGACTTGAACTTCGAGGCCGGACGATGACTGCTCTGGGGACATTCGCGGCCCGGACGTAGCAAGGACCGCACTTCGGCATGCGCGGCGAAACGGCCAGCATCCCGGAGGCGTAGCAGCCCTTGGCGCTGTACCCGCCCTTCTTCCCCTATAAGGCGGCGCCTGCCGCGCGTCACTCAGGCCTGTCAGTGGTCCCGCGGAAGGGCCCGACGGCCCTGCGGAGCATCATAGTGACCCTCCGCATGGAGCGGGCGATCCGGCCCACGTGCTTTTCCATCCGGGGCCCGGGCTTCGTCCAACGCCGATCGGTCACATGGAAGCGGTCCGGCCGCGGGGAGCCGACAGACCGGTCGCTCGGTCGACGAAGTCGCCAACGTTCGAGAACACGAACTGGACCGTGCCAGCTTCAGCATGGTGGCCGGAATTCGAAGACCGCCAAGGATTTCGCGGAGCCGGAACGGAGAGCCCTGCCTGTGGAGGGGACGCCATAGGCCCGGAGTCCCGCAGCTTGCAGCGGCTGGCGCGCGAAGAACTCAGGAACCTGCGTATCGGTTAGCGAGCGAAGAAACTCTGCAGGTGTAGCGAATCGCAGCGGAGCATCAGGGTAATTCCGGACCCTCAAACGTCGGTCGTCGGGATTGTGCAGGGCAGCGACCGGGTGGCGGCGTCAGCGGCCACGCCTTCGCCTTCAGGCAAGGTTAGCCGCGGGCTTCTTCGTCTTCTCTCTCGATCCATGGGAGGGACGACTGAATCTGGCCCTTGATCCACATCGCTTCTCCAAGCGTCAGTCCGCTGATCCTCCAGGCCGGTGAGCCGTCGAGGTCCGTGCCGATCAGACCGAAGGCGTTGCGCGGCGCGACATTCCCCAGCAAAGCCTCGCAGAATTTGCTCCACTCTGAGGGTTTGTTATCGACGACGGTCAACCGTCGCGCCAGTGGAAGGAGGAAGGCGTGGGCTCTGCGAAATCCAAAGAGGCGGCTCTCGTATTCCGCCCCGTGCCTGGAGAACCGCCACCGAACGACTCGTAGCGGAGCGGCTGCCTGGGTGAGGAGAAAGACGATCAGCGCCAAACCGAGGCCAATCAACGGAGTGACAAGGAGCAGGAGCTTCCAAGTCGGAGGCTCCGCATCCGTTGCCCGCAGGCTGATGGAGATGGTGCTGGCGACGAGAAGAGTCGAGAGAGCCGAGGCTCCACCCACGTTGACGAGTAGAAGTCGCTTCCTCGAAGCCGGCGGCCAGTTTCCGAAGCCCTCCAGGGCAACGCCCTCCGCTTGTGGGTCGGCCCTCCAACTGGAATCGATCGGGAGCCGGCACTCGCGACAGTCGGCCAGGTTCTCGGGGGGCGGGGCAGGGACCGAGTGCCGCCGCCGCAGTTCGAGCAGTCGCGCATTGAGCCGCCCGACGAGGAGGCCGTTGTCGACGCCATCGATCCGGGGAGTGAACCACAGGTTTTGACCAAGCGCGACGGCTTCCACTCCCGTCGTGCGAATGTTGCTGTTCACCAAGCCGTCGTGGCCACGAAAGTCGATCAGTTCGTCGAGCGGAATCGATCGCGTCTGACTGGCGCCGAGCGTCCTCCAGTGGAGCGTGACGCCGTCCGCAGACAAAAGGTATTCACGGCGTCCGAAGAGCACGTCCCGCGCGAAGGAGGCGACGAGACACCAGAAAGGCAGAACGGCAAGCAGGAACACCGCGGCGAGGAGGTCTTGCTGCTGCACGGCGACCCAAAGCCCCAACGCAAGAACGAAGGACAGGGCGAGAAGGGGAACGCCTGGGATGATGATCCAACCGGGATGCATAAACCGGACGATGCGGATTTCGTCTTCGGTGATCTCCAACCCATCAAACGCCGAGCTGGGAGGGATCTTGGTGGACTTGGGCATTGGACCGATGTCGCCTTGTGGGCGTCGAGAACGTGTCTTTCACAAGTCTTGGAATAGTCCACTTGAGAATCGTCATCGAGCTTCCTCTCGGCGCTCACGTTCGAACTCTGCCTCGAGCCGCTCTCCCTCTTCCACGTCGTCATAGCTCTGGGGGAACCGTCGTTTCATGTCTTCCAGCCCCCCTGTGGCTTGAGCGAGACGGGCTTTCTCTTCTGAGGATTCGCCCCCGTTGGCCCGCTGCATGGCCCGCAGGAATCGAATAGTGGCCCGCTCCTGTGCTGGCGTAAAAGATTTCGGTCTCACGGCCTGCAGGATGAGATCACATGCTGTCCAGTGCTTCTCGTCTTTCAGACGCGTAATGGCGAGATCGCAGAGTTGTTCGTTTGCCGCCAACCTCGCGATCTCGGACAGAACGGCCTCGCGCGGAACGAATCCCAACGGGATGTGGTCCTGGATGGCCAGGAAGTGGGCGTAGGTGAATTCAACCTGCTTGCGTGGCGAGAGGGCGCTGTCGACCACTGAGGTGATTTCCTGCTGCCCCAAGACGGCGATTCGGGCGGCTCGAATCGCGCGGCGTTGGATCGGGTCCGACTCGAGCGAAGCGGCGTTTTCGGTCAGGAATCGCGTCCCCTTGTCTCCGCAGCCAGCGATGAGAAAAGAGTAGAACGACGACAGCTCAGGATCATGCTCCTTGAGCATCCGACTGCAGGCGGTATCGAGGAATCCCTCTGCCTTGAGGTCGAAGACTTCCCGAAGCGAAAGCTGCCGCAAACGGAGATAGACGAGGTCTCCGCAAGCAGTCTCCTGTTCGAGATGATCAAGGTGTCTTCGCAGGACCTCCCGAGCTTGCTTGGGATCGTCCAACTTCAGCAGTTCCGCCCATGCGGCGGCGTCGCCGACCGGGCTCCGAATCCATACCAGGCCGTAGTACTTCGAGCTGAAGCATGTCAGCAGGTCTCCCGGGGCGGCCCCCCGCGGGAGTCTGGCCAGTTCAAACTCGAACGGCTGGTCAGGCTGCAGCTTCGTTTCAGGAACCGCCAGAGCAATGCGGCCTTTCGCGATCTCCGCCGTTTTGTCGATGGCTTCGAGCTTGGCGACGAGTGCCAGTCGGCGATATCCAAGCCGCTTGGATTCGGCGGCCGCGGACCTGCCGAGAAGCGGAGGCAGAATCAGGCCGAGGAGAAGGAACGGGAGAAGGGACCGAAAGCGGGTGGTCGTCATCAATCAAAACTCCCGTTACTCCGCGTGAAGGGGAGGGCCGCGGCAGCAAGAAGCCGGTGGCACCAGCCGATTGAACCCTTTCCAGTTTCTTGCCTCAAGACAATTTTGGCCCCGGGCATTCCCTGCGACAAGCCGCCGTTGATCCTAAAAGGGCCGGTGCCTAGCGGTTCCTGGAGCGTCAGGGATCGCAGTGGAGACCCCGCAGGCTTTGCGAGGAGTCGGAACGGAGAGCCCGGCCCGTTGAGGGGACGACATCGGCCTGGGGAATCGACGTCAAACGCACGTCCGTGATAAAGTTGGTGTGGCGGCTGGTGGCGGAGATTGCTGGATGCGACAGGTCACGATCTTTGAGGACGAGTGGCAGTTGTTGGTCGACTTGGTCGACGGCACGTGGCTCTTTGACGACGTGGAGACCGACGACTTCGCTCGGTGGGCGTCGGCTCGAGATGGCCTGATCGAGTACGGTCTGGCGGTGCGGACAGCGGAGGAGCTTCGCGCAACGGAACTGGGGCATCGTGTCAGGGTGGACGAACCATCGAAAGTGACAGGGGTGAGTCGACTCTGGGTTGAAACCGACGCTCCGAAGCGGCGCCGGCGGTGAACCACCGCGAGGCTCGGATCGCGAGCACTGGAGTCGGAACGGAGAGCCCGGCCCGTTGAGGGGACGCCATAGGCCCGGAGTCACGCAGCTTGCAGCGGCTGGCGTGCGAAGAACTCAGGAACCTGCGTGTCGGCTAGCTTGCGAAGTAACTCTGCAATTGCAGCGAATCGCAGCGGAGCATTGGGGAAAACCCGGATCTTCGGCGGACCGGTCGCCGGAATTGGGCAAGGTAGGACCGGGCGTCAGCCCCGTCCTTCTCCTCTTGGAACGCAACGTCCGGATCGCAGATTGGAGGCACATCTTGACTCCGAAGGGGTGTTCGCTCGTATCGCCCGGATCGGTGGATCCCTGATTCCGGATCCGGCGACGGAGGAAACAGAGCAGGGCGGGGTGGCACCGATGCCGCCGCCCCGAAACGCCCCTTCGCGAGGTGGTTCCACCTCGGGTCGACGTACCAAGTGAGCCGACTGGCCCGGTTGGGCCACAGCCTGCAAAGCTGGAACCAATCGATCGTCCGGCCCGCATGTCAAACGCGGAGTTGTCTACGTAGACTCCGGATTGGGCTGAAAGGCGCGTCGCACACAATGCCTCGCCAAGGGATGGGGGGAATCGACGATGATGTTTCGTGGGGCCAAGTGGACGACCGAGCGGATAATGGCCCGAATGGCAGGGCGAAGGATCAGGTCGCTGGAGCTGTACGACACGGCGGCGGACGACGACCTCCTGAGAGCGCTGGCAGAAGTCGGAAGTCTCACAACGCTGCACGTGTCGAGTTCCCTTATCACCGACGCGGGGGTTGGGGCGCTTGCCAGGAAGTGCGGCTTGCAGAGTCTGTTGATTCGGAAGGCCCCCCTGGTAACCAACAAATCGCTCAGGGACATCTCGGTGTGCTTGTCACTGAAGGAGCTGTTCCTCGGGGGCACTTCCGTCACCGATGAGGGAATCGGCCTCGTTCGCGCGCTGCCGGATCTCTGTTCGTTAGACATCAGTCAAACTCAGATCACAGACAACGGTCTCCGCCGAATTGCGTCGAATCGCATCGAGCTGATCAGCTTCGATGATGTCGCAGTCACCGGCACGGGGTTCTCGACGTGGTCCTTTCCCGAGAAGATGTCGTTCTCTACCAAGAGATCGTCGCTTAACGACGAAGGGTTCGCCGTGGCCTGTCAGGCCTTCCCGGTCCTGTGGAATCTTGTGATGGAATTCACGGACGTGACCACCTCGGGCCTGTCCGCTCTCGCAGGACAGGCGCCAACAATGATCCGCATCAACGGCTCCAAGATCGACCGGCGAGGAGTTCTCTGGCTCATCAAGAATACGGAAGTTGAAAGCATCGAGGTTGATCCCTCTCAGTTCTCAGAATCCGACGCGGCAAGGTACAAGGACTACAACGGGCGCTACCTGAGCATTTGTGTCTACAACGATCATTCGAGTTGATGACCCACCTCCGGTGGTGCCGTTCTATGGGAATCCTCATCGAGCTTGCTCTCGGCGCTCACGTTCGAACTCTGCCTCGAGCCGCTCTCCCTCTTCGACGTCGTCATAGCTCTGGCGGAACCGTCGCTTCATGTCCAATTCTGAGGTCGAATAATGTCCGGCCATGTATCGCGACGAGCTTCGCTCAGGGCCGCCGCAAGTGGTTTCGTGTTGGCCTGTGCGGGGTGTGGGTCGCGGGCTGCGGATCCCGGTGATCGACTTCAGGATGCAATCGCACATTGCACGGGGTCGGTGATTTTCGATGGCGGGGAAGCCGCGTATCAGAAGTCGCTGTCTTCGTTGTCGCCGGAGGAGAGTCACCTGGCCCTCGTCTCGTGGTGTGATACCGAGGTCTGCAATGGAGGATTTCACCAGTTCTTTTTGAACTCAACCGGCATGGTTGCGCCCGAGGCATCGAAGGATTCCAGCGATGTTGCATTTGCGGAAGGTGGAGTGAAATGGACTCTGCACACCTTTTCGGAGGGCAAGCGCACGGCCCGAGTTGAGATCCCGGCCAAGTCTCCCCTCTCCACGGACATCGAAGAAGCGGTGGATCTCGGCAAATCGACGCCTGACGCCGTAAACCACGCTCCGTCAGTCTTGGTCGATTCCGCGCTGATTCGAATCAACTTTTTGGAGGGGAAGACGGTAATTTCCATTCGCAAATCGCCGTCGTCTGTGTGGGAGCAGAGGTCGAGGGAGCCCACTAAATCAGACACACGGCTGCGCGCCATGTTGCTCAGACGTGCAAAGATGAACGAACGAATCTGAAGGTCACGTGGCCACTCAGCGGACCGCGCAAGTTCAGGGAAACCCCGGGCGTTGAAGGGCTGGTCGAATTGATTGCACGGCGGCTCTGGATTGCGGCGCCGGAAGCCGCGTCAGCGGCCCAGCCGTCTCGTTCGGTCGTCTGGAGTGGCAGGGGGAACGCACCTCAAGTGCCGTGCTTCTCGACGAAGATCTGAGCGGCTCGACGCGCTTCCGGGGTTGCGTCATGTCGCTGGATCACTTCTTGGAGCAGGGGCGTCAGCCGAATACTGCCGACCTCCTGCACGCCTGAGTTGAGCATGCGGCCGAGCATCAATACGGGGAACTCACTTGAGGCGCGGCGTACCAGCTTGATCACGTCGCCTTCGTATCTAGGGATTGACTCCAGCCCGTGAACGATGCTCCAGAATACCCCCGCTCCATCGTCGGTCGTGAAGCGTTCGAACACCCGAGCATCACTTTCGTCCCGAGTGACTCGGCCCCGGTCTGGAATAACTCCCTCAGTAGCCCGTCGATGGGAAGCCAGTTCCCGCCGGTCGGCTCGAAGCGCCGGATGTCTTCGATGATGTCTGATGCCGCTCTCGCCATGGCCACCTCTGTGCCCAGGGGGGAGGGTGAGCAAGAGGCCGCCCTGCGGCAAGGGCCAACAGGGCGTCGGCTCCGTTTCTTGCCTCAAGGCAACTTTTGGCCGGCTGTACGTGTGGGGACTCACAGCCCTGGTTGCCGGGCTGGGATCACGTTCGCGCGATACCAATCGAGCAGCAGTGGGGTGAACTTGTCGGCGTCTCGCACGATGAAGTCGCTCATCGGCGACTCAACGTCCGAATGGAAGGGGTGACCCATGTCCCAATACAGAGCCTCCCATCGCGGCTCGTGATCCAAGGTGGCAAACCCGCCTGGAATCGCGGCCATCCACTCATCGAGGGCCTGAACGAGTCGCACTGCCCCAGCTTCGGCGATGTACTTGCGAGTCTTGAGGATCAGCTCGGTCCCAATTTGGGCCCACTCGTTCATGCCCCCGATCTCGACGAGGGCAAACAGGGATCCCATCAGCCAGAGCGGTTCATCGACTGCTGTGCCATCCGGGAGGCTGTGCCAGGCTTTGAAGAACTCGGAGTCGTGATCCAGTCGGGGCCAGTCGAAGTCCATAAGCGTCTCCATCAGGGAAGTGGCCCCGGAGGAAATCCCCAGTATCCCCCCATCTACTCCACAGGTTGCCGCTGAGAATCAACCGTCTTGATTCTGTCGGCACTTGCCGCCATCAGAAGCGTTTGCCCGTAACACTTCATCAGTGCCTCGCAACCTACAGCGAAGGGAGGCCGTCTGACTCACCAGGCGCGATTGGCCCCCACTTCTCCGCCCAGATCATTCTGATGATTCGAACGCGACGGAGCACGTAGACCCTAGTCTGCCCAAGGATCTCGGCGATTGCGATCACCTCGAGTCCCTCGAGCCCCAGGACCGCAACCTCGCGGAGAGTGGGGTCGTCGAGGGCGAGAACTCTCGCTTCGTAGTCGTCCGGCAACCTGCTCATCGCACAGCATCCGCCGCGATTTTCATCGGCACCCACGATTCGGCATTCGCCTGCAGGTACGCCATCACCTTGTCCGCTTGCGGGTCCCCGCCGGGGAACTCGAAGCGGCACACAAAGCCGTCGGCGGTCGTTTCGACCTGGAGCTCATCCTCGATGTTCTAGCCGTCCATCAGCTCAGTCAGCAAGGTGAGCTCTTCTTCGGATGTTGTCTTCGCTGTGATGATCACTCGAACAACCCTGGAGGTGCGTGTCGCCGGAACTCCCTGCCGTAGTGCTTCTGCGTCTCGGCATGGTCAATGGAAATGTGGCCCTCTGTCGCCTTCGTTGCCAGCCTCACGGAGCATCGATTGTTGCGCCACAGGAGGGCCTCGCTCGAGTCTCCCTGGTCCTCGAGCTCGCAGTCAGTTCCGAACTCTGTGTGGCAGAGTTCCAAAACCTGCTGCTGAAACTCCAGCGGGAAGGTCCAACTGACACTCCCCAACGTCTGTCCGGTGAACTGGAACGTGCTTCGACGACTCGGCGCTGGCCCAACCGTGAAGCCGGTATCGAGGACAAGCCAGGTCGCGAAGCTGTCCTTGTTGGGGAACCCCTTGATTCGTGCTGCCGCCTCACCGAGTGCCGCGAGGACTTCCTGCCGCGTCGTCAGCCCTGGAACGAGCTGCTTGTCGAAGTAGTAGAGGTCATCCGGACCGAACATTTCTGATTCCTTATGGTCGCTCTGAACGCTCGGGAGTGTCAGGCAGCCCCACCGTTCTGGTCCGCCGCCTTCCTGTGTTCCTGGCACTGTTTCAGACGCTCCGGATGAATGATTCGAAGGACCGCGATCGGATTCGCGGGCGTGGTCTCAAGGCAAAACTGTGCCCCCTTCTCCCGCCAGACGGTCTTCGGGACGCTGAAAGATTTACCGAAGAAGTGGGCGAGGGCTGGAACGTCCTCCACAGGGAATGTCGCCCAGACCATCGCGAGGATCGACTCCGAGAAGAACAGACCGAGTGTTTGAATGGAGGCGCCGCCGAACAGGCATTTGCCCGGCTCAAAACCGGTTGACCAGACCGAATACTTGTCGTTGCCCTCACGCTTCAGGAGCTTCTGCCCCTGCTCCGAGAGGTAATGCTCGGCCTGTTCGAAGGTTGTCTGACCGGGGGCGAAGGCGAGCGTAGCAGGCATTCGAACTCCTTTCTCCAGCATCGGGACGCCATCGGATACTGCCACGGTTGGGATCATTTTGCGAGCGGTGCTCCCTGGTCATGCCCCGAGCTGGGTTGCGGGATCATCGTGGACGTTCCCCGCGCGGCACGCCCAGCCCCTTCGCGACCTCGACCGCCTCGACCTTGGCAGCGAGCCGCATCACCTCCGCCGCGAACTCGTTGAGCCCCGCTGTTCCCGCCGCCGTCGCCTCTCTCAGCGGATCCTTCTCCGGGAATGCCAGCGCGTCCATCCGCTCCGTCAGCTTCCGGAGATACTCCTTGAGGGCAGCCACGCGATCGTGAACTGCCATGATCTCCTGCGGCGTCAGCCGTTCCGAACGGTTCTTCGCCGGGTCTCCGAGCGACGTCGCCACCGTCTCGTCCTTCTTGAACATCAGGCGGTTGATTGCCTCGTAGTGAGCATAAACCCACAGCCGGTGCGCCGCATCATGAACCTCGGTGACCTTCGGGCGGAGCGGGTCCGCCGGATGGAGCTTCAGCTCGTCCATCTGCCGCACGACCCGGTACAGCGCCCCTTTCATCCGGCCGAACATCTCAGCGAGCGTTTTCCAGTGAGCGTACTTCAGATCTTTGCTATCCACTTGACGCCCCTCCCCGCCGGGAGGGTACACTCAGGTCGGCACGTGGACAAATGAATACTTCCGGACGGTGCCCAGAGTTGCGGAAGGAGATGGTGCTCGTCGCCGACCGGAACTTCTGCACGAGCCGGATCCTGTTCGGAATCGTGCAGCGTTCGGCCTTCTTTGTGATCCGTCAACATGGCTCGAACCTCTCCTGGGAGCGGGAAGGGAAGCGGCGGCGGATCGGCCGGACGGCGACGGGGATGATGTTCGAGCAGACCCTGGACCTGAACTATGAGGGCCAGACGCTGCCGGTCCGGCGGCTGACGATCGAACTGGACGGACCGACGAACCAGGGGGAGAGCGAAGTCCACATCCTGACGAATCTTCCGGCTGAAACAGTCCCGGCCGGCGAGGTGGTGGAGGCATACCGCCTGCGGTGGACGATCGAAGAGGCGTTCCAGTGTCTGACGGAGGTTCTGCGGTGCGAGGTGGAAACGCTGGGCTATCCGCGGGCGGCCCTGTTATCGTTTGCAGTGGCGGTGGTGGCCTGGAACACGTATGCGGTGGTCGCGGGAAGCGACAGACCAGTCGCTCGGCCGAAGAAGGCGCCAAACTTCGAGAACACTCACCGGAACGTGCCAGCTTCCGCAGGGGTGACCGGGATTCGAAGACCGCCAACGTATGCCCGAAGCTGGAACGGAGAGCCCGGCCCGTTGAGCGGACTTCATAGACCCTCGCGTCCAAACGGTCTCGTCGGCGTTAGATTGTTTGCGAGCGAAATCGTTACATCTCAGTTTGATTTCGTAGTCCGATGGCTTCGGTCGGTGTTTCAATGCCGATTGGCCAAGTAGCCAAGACTTCAGGCGAGAACTGGAGTCGCAAGGTTCAGCGATCAGAGGTGCCGACTGATGCGCAGGATCACGTTCTTGGAAGACGAGTGGTGCTGTCTCGTAGCGATACCTCGCCGGCGGATCTTTGCAGAGGATTCGTTCAGCCTTGAGGTCGTTCGATTCCTTGTCGAGAAAGGAGTCGCGGCCGAAGAGGGAGAGCTGCTCGCCCCGACCGACTTGGGCCGCGAGATACTCGCACGAAACCCACCGCCTTCGCCGGTCGGCGCACGGTTGTGGGTAGAACGCTTCTCTGTGGGGTAGAGCATGAGCAGCGACGCGAAGGCATCGTGTTTCTGGTTCCGTGTTGGTACCGTGGTTGTGTTGCGAGTCAGTGAGTTGTGATTCGAGGTGGCCAAATGCCGGGAACAACGGATGGCCATGTCGTGGTGGGGCGTAAAGACCTCTCTTTTTTGCGGTTGGTCAGCGCCAGCAAGTCAGGCAGCTTTCAGGTGATGCCTGGTGTGGTGCCGTTAGAGGTCGCTCGGCTCGTCGAACTCGGCCTGCTGATGCTGATCGGGGGCAGGGCGTGTATCACGGCGCGGGGAATCTGTGCCGTTGAGGCGCGCCCGGTCATGCAGAGCGAGCGAACAGTGACAATCCGTGGTGTGGATCTGTGCTGAGTGCGGGCGGCTGGAGTCTGCGGGGAGACGTTCGTAGGCGCAGCGCCATGCAGGGAGGGGCGGTGGGCAGCCTCCGATGTTGAGGGGAAGCCCTGCCCGTGCCGGCTCGGGTGCACTTCGCGTTGCGCAGGCACGCCGCTTGCTTTCCCGGGCCAATTCTGGCGTGTCTGCCAGATTTGCCCTGGTGAGATTCCCGGGGCGGTGTTCGTTCCGGAGGGAGGATCGTGGAGGGGCAGGAGGGCGCTAGCACGCGCGAGCTGCTTGCGAAGAGTGCGGAGCTCCGGCACAAGTCCGAGGTGTTGCGTGAGTGCTTGCGGGATGGGGAGTCGGAAGCTCAGAACTTGAGGGCCTACGTGCTGTGGTGGAGGCATCGTCAGCGCGCGATGTTTGTTGGCGTCAAAGAGCCAAAGCCCGAGCGGGACGGGAATCCCCCGGCGCAGTGCCAACAGGAAGAGCCGAATGACGGCTCCGCCTGATGCGGCGCGAGGTGTGGGCGATTCGGGCGTGAACAAGTCGACGCGTCGATTTTGGCCGTCGCGTCCCGATCCGGTCTGGCTCACGGTCACCCGCTAGGGAAGATGAACTGCGGAAGCTGAGTCCTGCCGGTCCTTCCTTCCTGCCCGTTTCGGGGTCCGTGGGGTGACCGATGAAGGCTCTTGTTCTGCTGGCAGATGAAGTGGCGCTCCTGAAGTTCGCCGCGAAGCAGGGGGCGCTCCCCCGGACGGGTGGGACAGTCGGCCATGAGATCGCCTGTGACTTCTTCTGCGAGTCCGGCCTGGCGGAACCGAACGACGACCAGCTCCGGCTAACGGGGTTCGGATCACGCCTCGCGCATCGGCTCATCGCGACCGGGGCAGCGGGCACCGTCTCCATTCCGCCGTCGGTCCTCGATGCGCTGGGACCGCAACTTGCATTTGCCCGCCCGTCCCCCCCGGTAACGATCACGTCGGGGGTAAGCCTTTCCTGGCCTGCCGCGGCGTGTTTGGGAATGGCGGCGGACCAGCTCCCCCCGGCGTGGCCGTCTAAACTCTTTCCAAGAACCGGTCGTCAGTCGTCGGTCGGAGGTGTGTGGTGGGAGCGACGGGGAGTTCGGTGGGGCCCGTTCAAAGCCTCAAGATCTCAGAGGATGAGTGGCGGCTGTTGGTGGACCTGATTGCCGGCTTCGATGCCACGCGCTACCACCCCGTCCGACTCGACATGGCCATGCAGGGGCTGATTCAAAGCGGACTGCTCGAAGAGGTGCGGAACGGCACACGGGTCACGAAGCTGGGATACCGGGTGAGGGCGGATGGGCCCCGATACGTCCCCGGAGGTCCGCGGGTCTGGTGCGGCGGCGTCGAACGAGAGGATCCGAGAGAGAAGCCGGGCTCCGATCGCGGTGGCGCCCCCCCGGCCTGACTCGTCTCACAGGCCATGTCGCGGGGAAAGAGCCGCAGTCGCCGCTCAGCTTCGGCGGTTTGAACCTTATCTATTCCTGCCGCTATCTTCCGGTCACAGCGGCGACCCTTTGGGCTTCAGGTACGGGCGTCCTCCAACGCCGGATGCACGACGATTCTCTGGCAGTTCGATTGTCGTTGGGGCACTTTCGGGGTGAGGCTGGATATGGAGCAGGACTCGCTCGGACCGAGAGCACCATCTCGACGGTTTCGGATGCTGGTCTCCGAATACATCACGCTTCGAGAGATCGGCGTCAAGCCGATCGCTGTGCCCCTTGTCGCCCCTTCGGTAGCAGGCGATGTTGAGTTCCTGGTGGCTGCCAAACTCGCCTCTCGAGAAGGAGACACAGTGACGATCACTCCGCGAGGCACGGAGCTGTTGAAGGCGACGCCATACAGCTGGAGCCGGGTGGTGGTCAGTTTCGATGCTAAGGGCTTAAGCTGGTGATTATGCCCGCTCCCGGCACCGCTTGAAGTCTGGGTCTACGCTCCGGAAGTTGCCGTAGAGCCACCGCCGTGCGCCGCCGAGGAGGTCTCCCGCTCGTAACAGATGTAAATGACGTGGTCGACACTACCGTGGGGCTGTCGCGGCGTGGCTTTGTTCGCGGGCACGCACGTTGCAGGTGGCAGTGATATCAATCGGAGGTTGTCCCATGCTGCCGTCAACTGTCGAACGGGTTCCCCAAAACACATCCGAAGCGGTCAATGAACAGATTCGGCGCCGCACTGAGGAGTCCATCGCGAGAACGATCGGTTCTGGGCCAGCGGCCATCGAACGGAGGTTGCGGGAGCTGGATGAGGAATGGGACACAGAGCGGCTTCTGGAAGCGAACGCGTCATCGATCATGCTGGTCGGTCTCGTTCTTGGAACGACTGCCAATCGGAAGTTCCTGTTGCTGCCTGCGGCGGTCGCCGCATTCTTGCTCATGCATGCCCTTCAAGGCTGGTGCCCTCCATTGCCGATGCTTCGCCGGCTTGGTGTCCGCACCCAACCTGAAATTGAATACGAGCGATACTCGTTGAAGGCGTGGCGGGGAGACTTTCGGAGAATGTCCTCAGGTGAGACGAACGTGCCCTCACCAGCGAACTCTGCGACGTGAAGCTGATAGAGCTTACCGGGGCAGACCGTCCGGTTGGCCGAAGTCCGGCGGGCTCCACTTTTCCGCCCAAATCAACCTGATGATTTGAAGGCGGCGACGCACGTAGACTTGGGTGACGCCGAGAATGCCGGCGATGTCGATCACATCGAGCCCCTCTAGACCCAGGATCGCTACTCTCTTCAGCGTCGGATCCTCGAGGACCGCTAGTCTCGCTTCGTAGTCATCCGGAAGCCCGCTCATCTCACACCACTTGCTACGCCTTCATCCGCTCCCACGCCGTGCGTTCGCCTGCCGGTACGCTATCGCCTTGTCCGCCACGGAGCGACTGGTTGCCGTCGCTGCGATGCTCACTTCCGCCGCTTGGGGCGGGTACTCTTCTTCAGTTCTCTCTCGTAAATCTTCAGCGTCGCGTGGTGCCCGATGGCCAGGCTGAATGACTTCTCCGAGGCCGTCGTCAGGTACGCCCAAGAAAAGATGTTCTCCCACCGCCGCCCCTCAGCGTACGTTCCCTCGTGAACGACTTTGCAGTCAGGTCCAAACTGAGATTCGCAGAGGTGGAGTATCGCCGGCTGGAACTCTTTCGCGACGCTCCATTCCACTGAAGCCATCGTCTGATGACCAAACTGCAATTTGAGGGCGTAGCACGGCGAGGTTCCCACCGTCAGTCCGGGGTTGTTGACAAACCAGGACGAAAAGCCCTTTCTCTCTGGACGGTAGCTGACTCGGTCCGCCGCATTCCCGAGAACGGCGAGAGCCTCTGGTCGAGTTGTCTTCCCCGGGATCAGCCGCTCATCGAGATAGTACAGATCGTCGAAGTCGAACATTGCGCCCCGCTGGTGTCCGAAACCTTTTTGGATACTGCCACGCCCCGAATCACTTGGCGAGTCCTGCCGCCCGTTCGTAGCATCGCCTGAAGTCAGGATCTATCGCTGCCGCAGCGAGGTTCCGCCCCTCGGCGGTCGGCCGGTTCCTCCGCAGCAGGACCAGCACGATGTCGCAGATCGCCCGCGGGTATCGTTCGAGCTCGCGCTGAAAGTGCTCCTCGATGGAGTTCAGCCGCTCCGGCCAGCCATACGCTCCGCCGCCGCTCCACGAGTCCATCACGCCAACGGAGTAGAGCAGGCGGTATTGCTCGTCCTGCAGGTGGCCGTGCGAGCCTGGACCGAATACGAACAGCCATGCGGCTCGCCCGGTGCGGTCACCGATCATCCCCCGCCATTCCGCCTCGGTTGATGGAGGATCGCTTCGGAGTTCACCGTAGAGCCAACGGCGGGCGCCACGGGCCAGGTAGTGGAGGTTGTCAAAAGTCAGGAAGGGCATCGCTGGCGGATTTAGAATTCTCACTCTGCAAAATGATCCAGCCGACGGGAACAAGTGAAGCGGACCAGCTCTACACTCGCTTGACCGTCGATCGGACGAAGGACGATAGACACGGCGGCGACACAGAGCCACAAATTGTGGTTTGAGCGTGAGGGAGCCGATTGTCCGAACCCACGACCGCCGCTCGGTTCGTCTAGGACTTCATCGGGCGCGCCCGCAGCTGGGGGACGCCGGAGCATGTCGTCATGCGGGCCCTGCGAGACGCTTTACGCTCTTGCGAAGTCGCGGCCGACTGATTGCGGTACTGCCAGTAGCGGCCCGCACGGCTCGCCAGTCGACCTTCCCTTCGCGACCCTGTCCGAAACCTCGCGATGTCCTGCACGGCCAGCAAGTCGCGTTGCATTCGTGACGTGGCGGGAGCAGACTGCTGAGGGGCCAGACGTCAGCATCAGGGAATGGCAGGGCCCGGCAAAAATCATGGATGCTTCGCGAGGTGGCGCACGTGTCGGGGAAATCCCGACTCTCGTTTCCAGCCCTATTTCTCACCGCCACGGTGATAGCCTCACGTCTGTTGGGGGAAGACCGCACCATCAAGCGGGTCGAGGAGCTACTGATGGCGACGGGCGCTGACAGCCCGCAGAGCAGGCTCGTCACCACTGTTTTTGGAGGCATGAGTGAGTCTGAGCTCGCAGATTTGGTCGTCGCCTCATCCAGCATGTCCATTCGCTTACGGGCCGCAGAGGAACTCGCCCTTCACAGGGGTGATACGCATCCGTGCGACTCCTTCGTGGAATTGGTTGATGCGGCCTTGGGAGTGCCATCGCCGCGGCGATTCAAGTATTCCGTCCTGAATGCGAGGGTGTTCCAAGGTCAAGTTGTTCCGAAGTACGGATATCGTCCGTCCTTCGGAGCTGCTGAGGGGGCCGGATGGAAGATGCAGGTGCCCAATGCTGGCGTTCTAACGGTAAAGATCGGTCCGAACCGCCATGCGATCAAGGTCCCTGACAGCGGCGTTGTGGTGGCGGCCGCAGAGGTCGACAAGGCGATCGTCTGCGTTGTGTTTGACAGGTCTCTGGCTACGGATCCGTTGCTGATGGCAATTACGAAGGAATCCGGCGCTGAGATGTGGCGGTGCCGAGCTCGAGGGGCCGGACACCGAGGGGATCGCGCCCCGATGATCCCGCATCACCTGGAGCTCGTCCAGGACGGAGAACGGGTGTACCTCTACGGCGTCTCTGAAACGAACGTGTACATCGAGTGCTACTCCGTCTCGGAAGGAGCGGTCGTCGGGAGGTATCGAACCCGGATGATGCCGAGCGAGAACGTCGGTCAGTAGCCAGGTCCAACCGCACGCTCGCGGAACGCTTTACGCCCCGGCGCCTGCAAGGCAGACTGACAGGCAGGAGACATTGACCATGCTCATGACGCACGAAGGGAATCGCTCGGCTTGGATCGCCGTGGCTGTCGCGGCGTTGGCGTGCATGGTTGCCTATGCCAGCTGGCGGATTTCCCCACTGAGGCCGATCGATACCTCAGACTCCCCGCCTGCTCGCCCGACGCACACCGACAATCCAAGGCCGACTCTGACTGACTCGTGAAGTGGTGCGGTCGATGGGGCACAGACTGACCAGGATGCGATTGCCGGTCGCGCCCCGCATGGATGCCGGGCGCTTCCTTTACAGCCCAAAACGAAAACACTCGGCTGGAGCGACCCAACCGAGTGCAGGCGCCAGTGGCTGCCGGACCATCTGGCACTTCGAACATCAGCTATGCACGCCACGTGCCGTAGCATGCTAAGCGTCGTGCGGAAGACCCAGAGGTGTATGCCCGAGGGGCAATCGCATTACGCCCGCTCACTACACGTCTTGAAGTGTGGCTCCTGGGCAATCACGGCCCGGATCACTCATCGATCGTCGGTCTGCGATGCGTGCCGGACATCAGACCGGAGACCCTATGATCGGGGGCCTTTCCCGTTGTTCGTCCCGGGTTTTCTCCGATCCGGGTCGGTTCGGCGTCGACAGTAGCATGTCGTCTGTCACGGGGAGCGGACAACATGCGAGAGATCCTGACTTACGCGGTCACCGGCGTCATCACGCTAGCGGCGACGCTCTGGTGGGGCGCAGCTTTCGTAGGGCTGATAGATGTCACGCGGAAGGCCACCAGGGAAGAAGGAACAGTTCCTGGCCCTCTAATCCTGGCCTGGGCGTTCTTGGTGGTGTGCATCGCCCTCGGCCTCCAGCGGGGCTGCGCTCGCTGACCTACGGCTCACTTCTCACCTCGCGGCCGCTGGTGCATACTCTGGGCGGCACAGGCCAAGGACGGCTGGTTGCGGTCCCCGCATGGACCGCGGGACGGTTCTTGTGGAGGTCGTATGGACCCACAATACATCCCTGTCGACGAGCTCGTTCCCGGCAAGTGGTACGCGGTCAAGTACGATCCCTCTCATCTCCCGGATCGCAGGAAGGGAGACGTCGGAGTCTCGACTCTCCTTCGCTTTGCGATTGCGGGTCCATTCGATTCCGAAGCGGCCGCAGCGGGATGGTTCGACGAGCACCAGGAATTCGGCGGCGAACATGCCCACGTCCGGCAGGTGCCGATCGCGAAAGCCTGAGTCCAAAGGTGCCCGGTGACGCGAACGAACAGGGGTTTTGCCGACCTGCCTAAAATCGACCGTGCACCGGGCGCACCGATTTTGGAATCCGCAGTCGG
This sequence comes from Planctomyces sp. SH-PL14, assembly GCF_001610835.1. NCBI lineage: Bacteria > Pseudomonadati > Planctomycetota > Planctomycetia > Planctomycetales > Planctomycetaceae > Planctomyces > Planctomyces sp. SH-PL14. Next base: position 325,628 of record NZ_CP011270.1, read on the forward strand.
CCGCTTCAAGCGAGGAAAAACCCGGGGACGGGAACGGCCGCGAGTCAATCCAATCTCGCGACTGCTCAACCATCCCCGGGCGGAACACGAAGTAAATGCTCGAGGCAGGACTTGGACTCGGCTAGGAAGTCCTGCTCAACCGCTCCCGGGCTCCATCAGTATCGCTCAGCTGCGGTCCTCCGCAATAAGGAAGGAGGGTGCGCTCGCCCTTTAATGAGGCACGTCACTGGACGACTGACCGCCGGTCATGGGCCGCTGAGCAGCTCCTTCAAGATCTCCCTTACCTCGGCCAGCCCAGCCTTGCTCGGATCGATGGCGTCCGACCGGAAGTAAGGCGTCTTGTCGTCGGGGAGATCTTCCACTGGGAACGCGAAGTCGTTGTCGAAGAGCACTTCGTCGACGCACTCGTCGAGCAGCAGCGCCCAGTCTTCAAAGTTCTCCGAGCTCTGAACCAGCAAGCCCTTTCCTTCGCCGCGAATCGACATGACGACCTTCTGCCGCAGCCTGCGATGCGCGTGCCCCGTTCCGTCCTCCATCTCGATTTCGATCAGGGTGAGGAACTGGTAATAGACTGAGGAGATCGCTCCCTCAATGACTGCAGTCTGCGAAGGAGGCCGGCACTCCACACATCGCAGTGCCGCCGCGGCGTCTGCCAGCTCGCTCAGCTTGTGCTCGGACTGCATGCGACCGAAGTAGGTAATCGCTTCTTCGTGATCTCGGTCGCCTGACTCGATCTCATCCTCAAGGTCTTCCACCGCGGACCGCAGGGCAGTCGAGAACAGCTCCCATTCAAGGTCAGTCAGGACTCGGGTGCCGCGCGGGGTACGCCACATGGTGTGCTGTCTGTCACTGAGAAGCTATGCGGACTCCGCAGCTTGCAACGCGACGACGGCCGGGGAGGTGAAGAGAGGGTGTAAGGCCAAACACAGCTCCGCTCACCATCCCCGGGCAGGACCAGTCTATCAGAGTGGCCGCCACAAGCAGTCCGTGCGGTGCTTTGAAGGTCCCTCATCAAGGTGTTCGTAGCGGACTCCAGGCCTCGACAATGCGACGTTGGTTGAATGAAGATGCGGCCTGACGCTCCTGAGTGCGTCTCCCACAACCCGATACCAAGGGGCCTTGACGATGCGAGTTGTTCTGTCGATGGCGGTCGCTATTTTCCTTGCTGGTGAGATCACCGCATTCGCTGCCGATGAAGTTAAGGATCAGTTCGGAGCCGGTTCCGTGTGGGCCGGCGAGATTCGTGTGGCGGGCAAAGAAGAAGCTGGCAAGGCTGTCCTTACCGTCAGCGAGCGAATGGGCGAGTCCTTCAAGGGCGAGTTCGTGGTCAGGAGCCCGGCAGGCAAAGTCGCCACGTTCCAGGTCAGCGGGACAGCGACGAACAAGGCCTCCGGCGCGGTAATCTTCGAGACCGAGAAGCAGGGCATCTCCCAAGTGAAGCTGCGAGGGAAGCTCGCGAACAATGCCGTCAATCTGGTGTTCGTCGGCACCTCCCCTTTCGGTGGAAAGGGCGGCGGAGCGCTTGTTCTGACGCCGAAGCTGTAAGCGTCCTGTCTACAACGAAAAATGCCCGGGGACGGGAACAGAGGGTGTAGGGCCAAACACAGCTCCGCTCGACCGTGCCCGAGCGGTATGTTGAGGGCGGTCCAAAATGGCAGCGGCGGGCGGGGATCGGGGCGGTCGAATCTGACAGCGCACGGGTGTGCATTTCACGAACGCGGCAGGATGAAGGCGCAAGCCTTCTTCCTGTCTCACGTCCCGGAGGTGCCCAGGAGTGCGATCCGATATGGAGTTCTGGAAAGAGGTCCGGCTGCTGGCCCGGACCGGCCAACTCACCTAGCGCGCCGCCTACCGCCAGTACAGCCTCGGTTGGCGGACCCTCAAGAAGATCCTGGCCCACCCCGAGCCACCGGGATACCGGAAGAACCAGCCACGCCCCAAGCCCAAGCTGGAGCCGTTTCTCCCCATCATTCAGCAGATCCTGGAGGTGGACCGCACGGCGCCTCGCAAGCAGCAGCATACAGCCAAGCGGAATTTCGAGCGTCTTCGGGACGAGCATGGCTACCAGGGGAAGCTGACCGTCGTGAAGGACGCGGTCCGGGACTGGAAGCAGTCCCACCAGGAATTGCGGAGTGGCTCTCTCACGGCCGGCAGATCCCGTCGGCCGTAGTTCCCGAAGAACTCAGCCTCGCCGAATTGTTCGTGGCGTATCGCGACTTCGCGCGGACGTACTACTGGCGTGATGGACAGCCGACGAGCGAGTTCACGGACATGATGGACGTGGTCAAGGATGCCGCGTCGCTCTACGGACGGCACACCGTTTCGGATTTTGGGCCCGTCGCACTGAAAGCCGTGCGGCAACTCTGGGTCAACCGCGGGTACGTCCGACGGCGGATCAATCAGAAAGTGAATCGCCTCCGGCGGATCATCAAATGGGGAGTGGAGAATGAACTCGTACCGCCCGGGATCCTCCACGGTCTTCAGGCCGTTCAACCGCTGAAGGAGAGGCGGACCCCAGCTCCAGAGAGCCAACCGGTTGAGAGCGTCTCCGAGGAGATCGTCCGACCAGTCCTGCAACACGTCTCACGGCAAGTCGCGGCGATGATTCAGCTTCAATTGCTCACGGGCATGCGCCCCGGGGAGGTGGTTCTGATCCGGCCGGGCGACGTCGATCGGAGAGAGGACGTGTGGATCTACCGCCCCCAGCGTCACAAGACTGACTACCAGGGGCATGAACGCCTCGTTTTTCTCGGCCCTCAGGCACAGGACGTCTTGCGACCGTTCCTGGACCGACATGCCTCCGGATACTGCTTCAGCCCGGCAGAGGCAGAGCAGGAACGACTTGCAAAGCGGAAGGCCACGAGAAAGACTCCGGGGCAGGACGCGGGCCGACGTCGCCGTGAACGACCAAAGAAGTCGCCGCGTGACCATTACGACCGAGACAGTTACCGTCGTGCAATTCTTTACGGGATCAAGAAGGCTGGAGTCCCCCACTGGCATCCACACCAGTTGCGTCACACTTGCGGCACGCGGGTCCGAGAAGAGCACGGCCTTGATGCAGCTCAAGTCATCCTGGGGCACCGATCGGCACGCGTCACTGAGGTCTACGCCTCCGTTAGCGCTTCCAAGGGGCAGTCTGTGGCGCGGCAATTTGGATGAGAGGGTGTCATGAAGCGACAGTCTCGTGTTGACGAAGAGCGCTTATGGAACGAGATTCACGCGTTCCAACTCGGACACTTCGCGATCCTTCGCGATTTTGAACACTTGGGAGATGTGATTCCCAAGATCTCTCGGAGGATCGGGACGGGGGCTTTGATGGGCCTCACGCTCACCGTGCAGCGTTTGCGGACTGTCATTCGGCTACGGACAGCAATGGAGAAAGCAGTCAGACGCGGAAGGGACGAGCCGAAAGCAACGTCGGCGGCCGCCACGTCCATCCTGGAGGCGCACATCGAGGGGTACTCGGAAGAGGAGACTTTCCTCATCTCCGATCTCAAGAAGTGGGGGTGTGAAGCATTTGAAGCAGACGACGTTTGCCAGGCATTCTTCATCCTCGGGCGCCTGACTGCCTCCCCTCAAGGTGATTCCACGAGGGATTTCACGCCTGAATTCACTCGCATTGATAATCGCCCGCGCATTCTCGAAGTCGTCGAACGGGCCCTCTCCGGCGGAAGCGGCGGGCAAACCGTCCTCGGAGAATTAGAGGATGCCTTTAATAAGTGGGCCGGTCCAAAGACCGATCCAGTCAAGTGGGCCGTGCAGAACTTTGCTCGAAAGTTTTCCGATCTGGAAAAGCTCGTTCTGCAAGTGCTGAAACGCCGTCCAGAAGAGGCATTGTCCGGGGAAGAGGTTGCGGCGGCACTTCCAGCGACGAAGAAGCGAGGCGAAAGTACGGTCCGAAGTGCCCTATCGCGACTCGTAAATGCAGGAGTCATTCAAAAAAACGCCCTTAAGGCAGAAGGGCGACCGCGCGGCTACTGGCTCAATTTGTCGTAGCACAATTCTTCTTTGTTCGAACAGATTCCGTCCCCTCGACACGAGTAATGTTCTCCGCCAACTCGTGGAGGACAGATGATCGACCTGGAACTCGAGACGCTCATTCCCATCGGTGAGGCGCCTCGTCACATCCCAGGGCGTCCGCACAGGGCGACCGTTTGGCGCTGGATCCAGGGAGGGGTCCGCGGCGTCACGTTGGAATCTGTCTTGATCGGAGGACGCCGGTACACATCGACCGAGGCGATCCGCCGATTTCTTTTGGCAAGCAATGCCACTTCAGCAGCCCCAATTGTGCCAGTCGCTGCTGGAAGTCGCTCCAAGGTCGATCGCGCGATGCGCGAACTCGAGCTTGGATGATTCGGATTCACGAGATCGATTCCCGGGAATTGAAAGGAACTTACGTGGGCAAACGTATTCGTACGCAGAGCGAACAAGTCGTGAGCTTTCCAACGCCGGTGTCGGCGTTGATCTTCGGTTCTCCCTATCTAGAACTGGAATACCGGTCACAAGACGCGGAGACCGTAAGAACGTTCTTCGAAACGCGACTTCTTGGCTTTGCCCAGCCGCCTCGATCACTAATCCAGGAGTGGGCTTATAACGGGCTCACGAAATTCTCCGGCCGACTGGCGCTCGGCCCGGTCTTTCGAGCACTGGTGGGACAGTATCTACCCAGCGTTCCCGAGAACCGCAGGATTGGTTGGCCTGAACAACTTTCTGACGAACTCGAGAGAACATTCTATGGGCACGTGTTCCAACAGGCTTTCGACTTCATTCGAACTTTCGACAGGGGTGTCATTCGCGGATGGAGGCCGCGCCTCTTGGATCAGTTGATCGCACAAGTCATCACCGCCTACCCGGAACGCAACATTGTTGTCGCACTCGCCAATGAGCGATCCGGCGTAACGTTGGGTGTGCGGGTGCAGGAGTTGGTTCCAGCCAATCTCCGCAAGTTCTTCGCTTTTCTCAAGAAGGGAGACTCAGCACCCTCGGAACGGAGATACTTCTTCGGAGGGATCACCCATTTGCAAGGAGTCGGTGACAATCCAAATCGCATCGATCTCATCCTCCTTGGCGACGCGCGATTCTGCGGACACGAGTCCGTACCCGAAACGCTTGACGTATACGAACACGCCAAGGTCTTTGCCTTCATCAATGAGGCTTCGCCCCTGAGTGCTTACGAGGACGACTTCACGAGGAGCGTACTGGGCTTTGAGGAGATGTGGATCCTTGGCCCCGGAGAGAATGTCCGGTTTCCGTCGATCCGAAAGATCAAGGTGCCGCGCGGGGAATCGCTGCCATCAACCCTCTCGGAGCTCGAGCTGCTCAAGCGCGGAATCATCCATCACAGGGAACGGAATCGGCTCGTTGTTGAGGTTGCGGAAAAGGAGAGCGGTTCATCACAGCTCATCGTTGCTGCCAACCTCGAGCACGCACTGCTGCTGGCCAAAAAGCTGCCGCGTTGGCACATCCCCGAGCAGTACCTCCAACCACGCTGGGCCAAGGTGCAGTACGAGAAGATGCCCCGCGTGAAGAGGACGATGAGCCAGCCTCCTCTCCACATTGTCCCGTGTCCAGACTTTCGCCGCGTCCAACTCAGCCTATATCGGCTGATTGTTTACGCTGCGGGCACCACGGAAGTCCCCGACCATATCCAACAAGGACTCCTCTGGCGTCAGCTGGGCCGATCGTCCGTTGTTACGTGGGTGGACTTCAGCGACCGTCAGCATTGGCGTTTACGGCGCGACGCCGCCAGGCGATTCCAAGAATACGCGAGCTGGGGATGGGCTCCCGAAGGCCAATCGGTGGGCGAGCTTCGCATCCGTCAGTTCATTGCCCGCAGGATTGCAAACCTTGTATCCCATTAGCCACTACCGTCGGAAACCGATTCTGTTCCCAGGACAACTTGGTTGCGTCGAGAACACAACCGAATTCGAGGAGATCATTGATCATGAAAACCTATTGGCTGCCTTCTATGAGATTCGTGAGAAGGGAGACCGTGCGGCTGGAGTCGATAAGATCCGCGCGTTCGACATCGGCCGAATTGAGGCGGCGGAGATGGCGCGAAGCTTGTCGGCCGCGATCCGTGGCGGACGCTACTGCCCACAGCCTTTCCGAACCGTGTCCATCCCGAAGGCACAAGGCACTTCGAGCGAGACGCAGCGATATCGGAAGCTCCAGATCCCAACCGTTGCGGATCGATGTGTGTCGCATGCCGTTCACCGGGCAATCGGTCCATTCGTCGATGCCAGGTTCGACGACCGAAGTCTTGGGTTTCGCCCGGGGCGGGGGATTTGGAATCTGCTCGTCGAATTGGAACGAGAGATACCTCGGAACAACGGGTTTCTGCTTCAAATGGACATTGAGGATGCGTTCCCCTCGATTCCGTTGCGCCCACTGCTGCAACACGTCGCGTCACTCATCGGAAACGAAAGCTTGGTTTTACTCATCGAGCGGATCGTCCGTCTCGATCGTACCAGAGAACCACGCGGCCTATCACAAGGAGATCCCCTCTCACCTCTACTAGCAAATCTCGCCCTACACCACACCCACGACCAACTGCAGTCGCAGTTCCTGAACCGCCGCTGGTTTCGATATGTCGATAACCTGACATACCTCGCTACCAGCAGCGTCGAGGCACGACGCATTCGCGAGTCCATCTCCGAGACTCTGGCCAAGAGCGGTCTTCGAATCCGAGTAGACGCCACAGAAACCACGGTTCTCCAAGGAGGATCGGCAGAGATACTGGGCTTCCAAATCGGATCAAAAGACGGGCAACTGACCATTGAGATCGGAGACAAGGCGAGGGGACACCTCCAAGCCCTGCTGGAAGAATGCGTGCGATCTAGCCGACCAGACGCTCATCGTGACGTCGTGCGAAGCTGGATCCTCTCAAATGCCCCTGCCCTCGACAGAAGCTCCGGAATACTGGACGAAGTTCAACTTCTCTGTAGTAGCTGCCAGATCCCCATCGAACGACACCACGTTCTGGCCTGGATCAAGACAGCACAGGCGAACTGGCGGAATTTCCGCTCGGTTCACTTGGCTACAGGAGAGGAGTAATTCGTCTTGGTGCTCCGCGACCGTAATTTGCTCTCGACCATCTTCGATGGAGAGCACGGATATCGCCTGGAAACGGGCGATTTGGTCGTGGGTGTGGTGCTGGGCGAGTGTCGTCTTGGTCCGCTTACCGCAATTCCACGATTGGGTGGAGTGTTCCCTTCGACGTCGCCTGGCCCTCACGCGGTCAAAAAACGCTGGGGAGAATCCGTCTGCGAAAAATTGTTCTGAACGTTGAACCGAGCGGTATTCCGCCGACGATCGAGACCATTTCGCCACGCTGAGGACTTCTGCCTGCTGCTGATCCTCGGGGAGAGTAGTTTCCGCCGAAAGCAGGGCGTTGCGATAACAAGGCGACGCCAGTGGATTTCCTGAGGCCGCCGGGAATATATGTTCAGTATCCCAAGCACGATTGTCGCCAAATTCGAGGCGAAAGGTCCTGCCACGCTTGTCAACTTTCCGGCGCCGCAATTGCGCCATTGAATTTCACCGAGTATCGCGGCTTGCCGATGACAATGCTCTCCATTTTGAGTGAAATGTGGTGGGGCAGCACGGTCTCCTCCGCCCCGATGACCACACGCCACTCAATCGCGTCGCATGGTGGAAGTGACTCGACTCCTACTTAACCTCGAGAGAGCCAGGCATCTGATGCAAGGGGCGGCCGCGAGATTAGGTTCGCTCTCTCGCCGCTTGAAAGATCACCGCCTCCATCTAGGTGTTGCCAAGAATTGGAGACGTGTACTGATTGCTGTCCTCAGTCGAAAATAGTTTTGCTTGACAGGCGCCACGCTCCGTCCACCTTCAGGGCGACGAACCGCATTCCGCCGAGGGCGTCTTCACCCACGAATACCGAAACCGTTCCACCGGGCCTCGGAGTGATGGACCGGACTGGTCACGATGTGTGTCGCTGCACTTGCTGTCGAATCAATAATTGGTCGGACTCGGACAACGTTACCTTGCGTGAGGCGGCCCGATGGCTTGTGTAACCCCAGATTCCATCCGCAGTGACGGCGAAAAACAGGATCGGACCACGGAGGATGTGTGACAATTTGGCCCACACTACTTTTCCTCGTGTCAGAACGACACGGGATAACCCGTCTATTGACTCCCAACACCTCACCCGGTTCACGTTAGGTTAAGCACGGTGCCTTAACTCTGGAATCGATGTCGGGGCCGGTCTGAACGAGACCATAGCACGCCGGGAGCCTGATGTATTGCTGAAAAGCGTGATCAGCCACTCAGTAGGCGACACGACCGATCCCTCTGATGAACTCCTCGCTCTTCAGTGTGCCGCAACGCGAAAGATCAAGATCACCGTCAATGCGGATCGGCGAGCTTCCAATCGTTAATGTGCTTCACGAACTCCGCGGCCAATCGGTGCCTTCCGACGAAAGACTTCGGAGGCGACGCCGCTCTTGTGTGATGTAAACTCCGTGCTGATGACGACCAGCTGATTCCCTGCTGCAAGCCCCTCCTCCGTTATGGCTTGTGGTATGTCGCACACGGGAGCCATCTGCCTTTATCGGCAGGCTCCGACTCACTGTTTCAGCCGCGACACTCCTAGTAGCGATACTGATCCGGCTTGTATGGGCCGTTCACCGGGATTCCCAGGTAGTCCGCCTGCGTCGGCGTCAGCTTCGTCAGCTTGACACCGAGCTGGTCGAGGTGCAGCCGGGCGACTTCTTCATCGAGGTGCTTCGGCAGCGTGTGGACGCCGATCGAGTACTGCTCGGCCCGCTCCCACAGCTCCAGCTGCGCGATGACCTGGTTCGTGAAGCTGTTCGACATCACGAAGCTCGGGTGGCCGGTCGCGCAGCCGAGGTTCACGAGCCGCCCTTCGGCGAGCATCAGGATCCCCTTGCCGTCCGGATAGACGTAACGATGGACCGGGCCGCCGGCCTGCGCGTCGGTCTTGATCGTGACCCGCTTGATGTCCTTACGGCCATTCAGGTAGGCGACGTCGATCTCGAGGTCGAAGTGGCCGATGTTGCAGACGATGGCGTTGTTCTTCATCACGTCGAGGTGCTCGCCGCGGATGATGTCCCGGCAGCCGGTCGTCGTCACGAAGATATCGCCCTTCGGAGCGATCTCTTCCATCGTCGTGATCTCGTACCCTTCCATCGCCGCCTGGAGGGCGCAGATCGGGTCGATTTCCGTGACGATCACGCGGGCGCCGAGGCCCCGCATCGCGTCTGCACAGCCCTTGCCCACGTCGCCGTAACCGGCGACGACGACGATCTTGCCGGCGACCATCACGTCGGTCGCCCGCTTGATCCCGTCGCCGAGCGATTCACGGCAGCCGTACAGGTTGTCGAACTTGCTCTTGGTGACCGAGTCGTTGACGTTGATCGCCGGGACCGCGAGCTTGCCGGCGGCGTGCATCTGGTACATGCGGTGGACGCCGGTCGTCGTCTCTTCCGACAGACCCTTGATCCCCTGGAGGAGCTCGGGGAACTTGTCGTGGACCATGACGGTCAGGTCGCCGCCGTCGTCGAGGATCATGTTGAGGGGCTGGCCGTCGTCCCAGAACAGGGTCTGCTCGATGCACCAGTCGAACTCTTCTGCGGTCTCACCCTTCCAGGCGTAGACCGGGATGCCGGCGGCGGCGATGGCGGCGGCGGCGTGGTCCTGGGTCGAGAAGATGTTGCAGCTGGACCACTTCACTTCGGCGCCGAGGGCCGTGAGGGTCTCGATCAGGACGGCCGTCTGGATCGTCATGTGGAGGCAGCCGGCGATGCGGGCCCCCTTGAGCGGCTTCGTGGCGCCGTACTTCTTGCGGAGGGACATGAGGCCGGGCATTTCGTGCTCGGCGATCTCGATCTCCTTGCGACCGAATTCGGCCAGGGACATGTCCTTGACCTTGTACGGCTGAAGTTTGGGCATGGCGGTCGGCATCGGAAAACAATCCTTGGGAAGAGCGGCGCCGGGAAGCGCTACGTACACCAGACAAGAAAATGGGCGATGGCATTTCAGGCCCTCAGTCCGCCAGACATCGCACGGACGTGTGTATGCTCCGATACAGTTCGTCGAGGGCATCGAGCTGAAGCTGGCGGATCCGTTCCTTGCTCAGGCCGATAGACCCTGTCAGCTCCCTGAGACTTTGTGGCCGTGCACCGTTAAGTCCATATCGCGCCATGACGATGGCTCGGTGCCGAGGATCAAGCTGACCAATCCAGTCTCGAAAGGCTTCGGATGCAATCTGTACCACAGGCTTCTCATCGACATCGCCCGGAGCCGCGGCAATCTCATTCAACAGCTCTGAATCGACGCCCTGTTCCCGGCGAGTTCGCTTCTGGTCGCGGAGGAGGTGGCGGTATAGATGTCGGCGGACGGCATGGGTGGCGTACGTGCTGAACCGAAAGCCTCGGCTGAAGTCGAACTTATCGACAGCGTTCAGCAACACGACGTTCCCTTCGCTGACCAGTTCCTCAACGTCGAGGGCTGAAGTCCGGAACCCACGAGCAGTTGCGGCAACCAGGCGCAGGTTGGACTCAACCAGTTGTGAGCGGCACAGTTCGGCGTTTCTCAGCAGGGTCTCGATCTCTTCGATGAGACGTTTGGCTGGACGACGTGGGTTAAGCTGACGGCGAAGCCTGAGTGCTCTGTACCTGCAGAAGTTCATCCTCCGAAACAGCGTTCTCTCTCCATCTGGACGGAGGAGTGGGGCCCTGAACAGAGGAGACAAGTGCGTTCGACGGAGTGGGGCCTCCTCCTCGTCAACCAAGAGAGGTCCTTGAGGAAAGGCGGCTGCTTCCGGCTTCATTCTCGCGAACGCTCGATTGGGCACAAACGAGATGTCGAGCTCCAGAATTCGCAGCGATCTTCGTTGAAGATCGTTCCGAGCGGAAGGACAGTCGCCGAAACGAGCTTCCTGATGGGTGCTGGTGAAAGACCGGTGCGAAGATGAAGTGCAGTTCCTCATAGTGCAAAGCGGCCATTGAAGGTCGGGGCGACACCTCCATTCCGCTGTCTGCTCTCTGAAACAACAGGAAAAATCCTCCAAATCTCCAAACGGACGTCGAGAGCGCCGTTGGCCGCCGACGGTCCATCGCGTGCCCTGTTAAGACACTGCAGCTGGCGAGCGGCGCCTCCCTCGCCTCTGACCTGCCGGCAAGCCACCGCGGCGACGGAGTGGCAACCCCACCCTACAGACCTCCGGGGTTGAGCTGCCAGATCGTGAGGTTCAGGCCAGCGGCAAAAGAGACCCAGGCTAGGTAGGGCATCATCAACATGCCTGCGAGCCGCCGTATCCGGAGGAAATGAAAAACCGTGACGGCGATGGCTCCCCACAAACAGAGGATCTCCAAGAATGCCCACCCCGGCTGATGAAAGTGGAAGAAGATCCATGACCACAGGACGTTCAACGTCAGTTGAACATGAAACCAGACCAGCGGCAGAACCGCTCGTTGAAGGCCCGCCGCACGCCAGACCAGCCAGGCCGAGATCGCCATCAGCAAGTACAGAGCGGTCCACACGGGGCCGAACACGGCATCGGGCGGCGTCCATTGGGGGCGAACCAGTGAACGATACCACCCATCGATTTCAGGGTTGGTGGCCAGCGCTCCCAGTGCGGCGGCAGCGAACGAGATAAGGAAAAAGTAGGCGAACGCAGGGAAGTGCTTCATCTCTCCGGCCTGTCTCTGGGTGAAGGGCATTAGCCAGTAACCCCAGCTTTGGCTGGGAACCAACGGCTCCGGATGCACGACTCATCCTCATGGAGTGCTGCAAGTCAGATGGAATTGCGGTGGATGGCGAGACGTTCACGCCAAATCCTGTGGCCGCCGGCCATGGCGGTTTCGAGAATGAGTGGAATCGGCCCCGGGGGGCCTTTCCCCAATCGTGACCACCTGAAAAGAATGCGAACAGTTCGGCATTGGGAAAGTCGGAAGGAGTTCAGGGATCGTCTGGACAGCGACTCTTCGGACGATCGTTCGAAAACAGGTATGACTCCTGGACGGCACATCGATTGCTGCACCGCTGCGGCCGTACGGTTCCCGGCTTTCAGAGGCGTGGCGATTGAATGACAGTTCGGTTTGGTCAGATGCGTGATCGCGACTAGACCGGGGTGGTGATCGGGGCTCCAGTAGCGCGGGTCTTGCACCGAAGAGAGTTCCCCTGTCGTTCTCGGATCCATTCCCATCAACCAGGAAAATGTCGCGGATATGTCTTCGTCGGTGGCCGCGCTGCGAGTTCTTCTTGTTGACGACAGCCGAGACAGTCGGACGTTCCTTTCACGCCTCCTGCAACGTCATGGCTTCGCCATCGCGGAAGCAATCGATGGGGAGCAAGCCCTTGCCATCGGATACGAGTTCCGTCCTGACTGCGTCATCTCGGATCTGGCCATGCCGAATCTGAGCGGCTATGGCTTGGCGCGTGAGCTGCGTCGCCGGAGTGGGTTGGACAAAACTCTCCTCGTGGCGTATTCCGCGTACGTTGATCCTGCTGAGGCGCGAGCTGCCGGGTTCGACTACTGGTTCGTCAAGCCGACACCAATCTCGGCCTTTTTGCAAGTTCTGAAGGAATTTGAGGTCATGAAGAAGCGGCTTGATCAAGTCGAAGAAGCAGCACGCGAACAGGGCCACGTCGTCCACGAGGTCCGCGACCTGATGAAGGAAGTCAAGAGCGACATCAATGAGATCAAGACTGGGCTCCAGGAAGACGTGAAAGATCTCAAGGTTCAGCTCCAAGAGGTGAAAGAGGATGTGCAGGAGATCAAGGAGCAACTTCGGCGAAGCGAGGACGGATCCCCTGACGGAGACGCTGCCGACACCTCCTCATCTTGATTCAATGGTACAGCTCACTGCGAACTCTGAAACTTCCCGGATCGCCGCTAACGGTCCTCGTGCTCCGGGAGTCCGGAACAGGCAGCAGCTGTATTTACACCGCGGGCCGAGGACCGCCTCGAAGAATGCCGGCGGGATCTCGTAGTGCTGCTCGTTCGCCCGCTCCGGGACGACCTCCACTCGTTCCCGTTGCTTGGACGTCAATGGATTTTGGTTGTCGGCCAGAGCATCTTCAGCCGGCCCCAGCATCAGCGCCAGCGGAGTGCGGAATTCGTGACTGACATTGCCGAAGAACGTTGTCTTCGCCCGATCGAGTTCCGCCATTGCCTGGGCTCGCCGCCGCTCCTCTTGGTAGGTACGTGCACTGGCGACGGAGGCAGCGATGTGACCGGCAAGCAAGTCCAAGAACCCTCGATAATCCTCGTCGAGCGCCAGTCGAGGGCTAACACCTGCAACGAGAAAACCGGCCAACTCCGTCTGGCCCGACCTGACAATCGGCAGAATGACCGCCCGCTGTGGAGGCTCTGGCCACGGGGCCCCGGAAAGCGGTCCGATCCGCGCTGAAATGTCGTCAACCGTGACGGCCTTGCCTGTCTCGGCGACATGGTGGAACGGCCATGGGCTCTCGAGCGAGTCGAAACGGAGCGTGACGGGACTGGCCTGAGTGTCTCGATCGAGTCCCGTAATCCCAGCAAGGATTAACTGACCGCCGTCTTGCAGCAGGTACAAGAGGGTGAACGGGAGATCGTGCGGGTTCTGTGTGAGAGAATGTGTCGCCGTCTCGCATGCTTCCTCAGCAGTACGAGCCACACCGGTCTTCCACACCCCTAACTCTCGCAGCGTTCACAGTCGGCGCTCGCCGATGACCCGCTTGGTGGTCTCTAGCCCGGCGTTGAACACGCCTTCGACCTTTCCATCCTCGCCCCGAATCGGACTGAAGGTGTAGTCGAAGTAGCATTCTTCCGTGAAACCGTGCCGGTGCATCGGGAGGAGTTGATCCCGGCTGCGTGTGGCCTCGCCAGTGGACATCACTCGCCCGAACAACGGCTCAATGATGTGCCAGATCTCCGGCCACGCCTCACGTGCGGGTCGGCCGAGTGTCCAAGGGTGCTTCTCTCCGGGGATCGGACTCCACTCGTCGTTGTAAAGGAGGACGAGGTCGCAGCCCCAGTGGATCGCAATGGGGAAATTTGAGTCGATGCAGATGCTCAAGGCCCAGAGGAGGCTCTGCGGCCAAAGCCGGATATGACCGAGCGGAGTGGCCGACCAGTCGAACTCTCGAATTCGCCGCCCCATGTTGCCACCGCCAGCGAAGGCGGCGAGTGGGGAATTGTCCGGAAGTTCCGAGCTGTCGTCTTTCATCGGTTCTCGGGCGAATTGCGGAAGGCTGCTCGGAGCTCCTCTCCTCCTGCCCCGGGGGTCCCCACCAATCGGGGGGACAAAGGGGACTATGCTACCGGTCCCAACCTGCGTCAGACACAAAAAAAGACGCACGTCGATTCGATGTGCGTCTTCAACCTGAGAATGCAGGCCGTTCAATCCGCTTTCATCGCCTTCCGGAAGCTCGCCAGGTCAAACGCCGCCCCCTTCTTCGCCGCCGCGATCTTCCCCGGCCTGGAAGCTCCTCCCCCCTTCTCCGACGTCCCCGCCCCGGACTTCTCCTTCGCAGTCCGCGAATCAAACGCGGACGAATCGAAAACGGACGACGCCGGCTTCGTCCCCGACTTGGCGACGGATTTCGCTTCGGACTTCGCCTGCGGCACGCGGACACTCTCGGTCGGGAAGACCTCCCAGAGATTGTCCGCCGGATCGATCGCCAGCGACACCCGCACCGCGGAGTCGTAGAAGCACCGCTCCGCGTCCTCCCCCTCCTTGCCGCGATTGAAGCGGATCACGATCGGATAGACCCCCGCATGCTCCCGCGTGGCGCCGGGAGCCAGCTCGAAGGACTCTCCCCCCGCCTGATAGTGGAACGGAGCGTCCATCCCCACGCTCTCCATCGTCACCTTGAACTTGCGGCTCCCCAGCTGCCACCGGCCGTCCGCCAGCGTGAAGACGTACGTGCCGTCCGTCAGCGAGTACCGCGTCGGCGAACCGCCGTTCCCCGGATCAAAACTGATCTCGCGGCTGCTGCCTGGGTTCACGTGCTCCCAGCTATCGGCGTCCAGGCTGTAGCTCTGTCCGCCGAGAAGGAAGTTGACGGCCCCTCCCGTCTCCGAGTCGTTGTAAAGCCGGATTCCGGTCTGGTCATGCGACACAACGGCAAACGCCGCGTCGCTCGGACCGACCGGCAGACCGATCAGGTCGGCCGTCGTCGTCGTCAGGCACGCGATCGGCTCGCCCGGCTCGATCCCGGTGATGAGACCGCCGCCGGGGAGATAGAAGATCTGCCCGGGCGGGAGACCGGGGATCACCGCCAGATCGATCTCGTCCGACGGCAGAACGGGGTCGAACGGATCGGCCGGATACTCGTCGTCGAACATCCCCGCGATCTCGCTGCGGGTCTGCAGGTCCGTCGTCAGCTTGGCGATCCGCTTACTATCGCTTTCGGTCAGTTCGTCGTTCTTGTCCGCGACGGCCAGCTCGATCGCATCCTCGTACGCTTTGATCATCTCGTCGGTGACCGGTTCCCCCGCCGCCACCTGGTCCTTGATGTCGTCCAGAGCTTCCTGAACGGCCGGAACGTCCCCGACGCCGAGATCGTCCGCCGCCGTCTGCAAGTCCTGGACGTCCGCGTCGATCGAGTCCTTCAGCGCCTTCTGAACCGCCGAGTAGTCCTCATCCGCCAGAACGGCGACGTCGCCCGGATCGTACTCCAGGGTGTTGTCCGTCAGCGGAGCCGCGATCGGCGGCGGGACATTAGGAACGTTCTGCGGGACGATGTTCGGCTGCGGCGTGATGACCACTGTCGGCCCCCGCTGCAGAGGCTGCGGCTGAACCGGGATCCGCTGTGGAACGACGTCGGGCTGCCGCGGGATGTAGTCGTACCGCGGCGGGCTGTTCGTCTGCGGCCGCATCCCCCCCTCAGGGAGGATCCGCCGGCCATTGTTCGGCTGCTGCGGCTGCGTGGGTCGCTGCGGCTGCTGTGGGATACCCCGTAGCGCGTCTTCCAATAATCTCGCTGCGTCCTGCCCCGACAGGTTCCGATTGTTCTGCGGCGCGCTCTCTGGAACAAAGCCTTTGGGAAACAGGTTCTGGTTCGGCTGGGTCCGGGGCCGGACATTCGTGTCCGTCTCGGCCTTGATCCCGCCGCTCGGTCGCGACGCCCGGTTGCTGCGAGCATTCTGCGCCCGGATCGGCGACACCGACAGACAGGCCGCGAGACCAACACCGCAGAAAAGCCCCCAACGCCATGTCTGACGCATGATTTTCGCCCCGTTCGTGAAGACTGCACCGCCCCATCGCCCACGCCGAGCTAGTCTAACGGTGCTGCAATTCGCCGCACACACACAGGGAAAGATTAATGCTTTGTAATTATCCACAAGTCTTCGCTCGTATCGGATTTATGCTGCAGTTCGCCTAGTGGAACAACACGGAAGTCCTCCGGCACCTTGGGCCAAGGCTATTCGACCGGCGGGACTGGAACGCTCAGGGTCGCTAGCTCCTCAGCAACGCTTTGAGAATCGGAACGCGAGATTCACCTCGATTATGACTTTCGGCTTCTTCAAGAACGTGACAGCACGGGCGAGGGGCTTCCGGTGAATCGGAAGTTGCGTTCGTAACCGACGCATCGATATGGACTTGCATCATCGTCGACCTTGTCTGCCCTCCCTTGCGGCATCGCTTTGCTGAAGCGGTGCGGAAGGCGATCGATCTCGGCTCAGTCGTCCGCTAGGAACGATTGCCACCGTCGATGCGTTGACTCTTGGTCAGTGCCAAAGTGAAGTTCGATCCGGGGCTCGGGTTGCGGCTAAGGCCGATCAGTTACATAGAAGCGGTTCGCCCTGGGGAGGACCGAAGTCGAGGCGCTCAGCGTAGGAATCGCTGTCGGCCGCTAGGCGTAGCACGGAGACTGCTTCATCCTGCTCATCGCCGCGAAGCCGGGCGATCACTGCTACTCCTCAGCCGCAACCACGCCGCCACTTGTCTGCCGACATGACAGGCGATGCCAGGGCTTCGTGGTCCTTCTTTGCCACAAGTTCTTGACGAGTTTCCTCTTGAAGCTACGAACCGCCGTTGGCGCGCGGCTTGCTTGCGGTGTCGCTCCATGTCGGAGGCGATTTTCCCTCTCCGGCAATTCGCCCTGACTGAACGGGCGCGGCTAAAACCACGAAAGGAGATGAAAGATGATGCCCACGCTCAATGAACGCTGGAACGCTTTGTTTTCCAATCCCTTCGAGGCCGTTCGCCGCGAGATCGCCAGTCGCCCGCGGGGGATCGCAAACGGTTTCGGCGCCTTGTCCTCGTGGGAAGATGAAGGAAACTACTTCGTTGAAATGGATGTCCCGGGAGTCGCGCTTGACGATCTGAGCATCACGTTCGAGAAGGAACACCTGCTGATCGAGGTCACCCGAAAGGCCCCCACGAACGCGCGCAACAGCTGGTATGACGAACGCGCGTACGGCACGCTCCGACGATCGCTGCGGCTGACCGATGAGGTCGACGCCGAGTCCGTCGAGGCGATCCTGTCGGATGGTGTGGTCCAGATCAAGATCGCCAAGAAGCCGGAACACCAGCCACGGCGGATCCCCGTACGGGCCGACGGGCAGAAACGGCTCGCCACCTCGTAGGTTCTCGTTCCTCATCATGTGATGAGTGAGCTCCCGACGATGGTTGAGCGGAGTGTAGAGCTGGCCCGCCTCACTGTGCTCCCGTCGTCGGGACTCGTTCTTCCGGCGCCCTCGTTCCATGAAGATCACGCTTCACACCCCCGAGACAATCTATTCGCCTCGCCACGTACCAAGCTGGCTTCTTCTGGCTTGTGCCGCGGGGATGGTCAACGGCTTTGCCTTCCTCATGTGCGAACAGTTCGTGACACATGTCACAGGAACCGTAACGCGAATGGGGCTCGAGTGGCCGATCGTCGGAGTCGCAATCGAGTATGCCGTGGTGCTCGCCAGCTTCGTCCTGGGGGCGGCGGTTGCGGTCATCGTCATTCAGTCCCGAGCGCGTCAGGGAAAGCAGCCGCGCTGGGCGATGCCGCTCGTCCTGGAAGCGATGCTTCTGATAGGCATCGCAATTACAGGACGTACCGGCGCATTTGGTCAGCTGGCAAGGGCAGCCTCCTCGGAGCCCCCTCCGGTTGCATTTCTCTCGCTGCTGGCCTTCTCGATGGGCGTCCAGAACGCGGCTGTCGCGTCAACGACGGGGCTGGCCGTCCGCACCACTCACTTGAGCGGGCCGGCAACTGACACCGGAATTCACTTAGGAACCGCCCTCCTGGCCGACGGTGAGGAACGACGGGCGGCTCTGCGAGGGGCCGCGCTTCGAGGAGGGAAGATTCTGGCGTTCATGCTCGGAGCTGGCATCGCCGTCCCGTTAACCCTTTCTCTCGACTACCTCACCCTGCTGGCACCGGCGATCTTGGTCAGTGCGGCTACGGCGCTCAGCTTTACCAGCACATGGAGTCCTAGCGATATTGTCATCCGTTAGGGCAACTTGTTGTGTTGGGACTCCGTTGCGAAAAATGCGGCGTTCGCCGCGACGCTGTTATCGGGCTTCTTGTGGATCCGAGGGGTGAGGAACAGTTCCGGAGTGTCCCTTGGAAAGTCAGCCCGACGGCAATCGAGAGCTCGCCGCTGAGTGCGAGAGATTGCGCCATCATTCGATGCTTCTGCAGGAGCGCCTGCGGGCTGCCGAGTGGGACGCGCAAGGCCTGCGCGGCTTTGCCATCGAGTGGATAAGGGAGCAGAGGAAACTGGTTCGCGCTCATGCGTTCCCGCCCGGGCGCGTCCCGGCGCAGAGTCTCTCGGCGGAGTAGAAAGACCGCACGAAAGGACAGCCGTTCCGGGGTCGGCGATCGCGGTCGAGGCGGCCAGAATTCAACGCACGTCAATTCGCGGCGCCTCGGGAAAACGGGGTCTAGCCGGACCGCCGCGCCTCGCGAAAATGCCCCGCGCATAGCGCCCCTGTAGGGCTGCCAAGGGTGGCAGGGACCAGGACAACGGAGTTGTGAATGAAGGGGCTGGTGTTATTGGGTGACGAGGTCGCGCTCTTGAAGTTCGCGGCAAAGGACGGGGTTCTGAGCCGGACCGGCCCGACGCTGGGGCACGAAATCGCCTGCGAATTCTTTTGTGAGGCTGGCCTGGCCGAAGCCGTCGGCGACGAGTTGCGACTGACACCGTTGGGGCGAGCTGTATCGCAGAAGCTCATCGACTCAGGAGCTTCCGGCACGGTGTCGATCCCGCGTTCAGTTCTCTATGCGCTGGGACCACCATTTGCGAGCTATCGGGGTTTGGAGCCATAGCGGCCACGTCAGGGGTAGGCCCTTCCTAGACTGCTGTGGTGCATCTGAGAAAGGTGGCGGACCAGCTCTCCCCCGGCGTGGCCGTCTAAACTCTTTCCAAGAACCGGTCGTCAGTCGTCAGTCGTCGGTCGGAGGTGTGTGGTGGGAGCGACGGGGAGTTCGGTGGGGCCCGTTCAAAGCCTCAAGATCTCAGAGGATGAGTGGCGGCTGTTGGTGGACCTGATTGCCGGCTTCGATGCCACGCGCTACCACCCCGTCCGACTCGACATGGCCATGCAGGGGCTGATTCAAAGCGGACTGCTCGAAGAGGTGCGGAACGGCACACGGGTCACGAAGCTGGGATACCGGGTGAGGGCGGATGGGCCCCGATACGTCCCCGGAGGTCCGCGGGTCTGGTGCGGCGGCGTCGAACGAGAGGATCCGAGAGAGAAGCCGGGCTCCGATCGCGGTGGCGCCCCCCCGGCCTGACTCGTCTCACAGGCCATGTCGCGGGGAAAGAGCCGCAGTCGCCGCTCAGCTTCGGCGGTTTGAACCTGATCTATTCCTGCCGCTATCTTCCGGTCACAGCGGCGACCCTTTGGGCTTCAGGTACGGGCGTCCTCCAACGCCGGATGCACGACGATTCTCTGGCAGTTCGATTGTCGTTGGGGCACTTTCGGGGTGAGGCTGGATATGGAGCAGGACTCGCTCGGACCGAGAGCACCATCTCGACGGTTTCGGATGCTGGTCTCCGAATACATCACGCTTCGAGAGATCGGCGTCAAGCCGATCGCTGTGCCCCTTGTCGCCCCTTCGGTAGCAGGCGATGTTGAGTTCCTGGTGGCTGCCAAACTCGCCTCTCGAGAAGGAGACACAGTGACGATCACTCCGCGAGGCACGGAGCTGTTGAAGGCGACGCCATATAGCTGGAGCCCGGTAGTGGTCAGTTTCGATGCTGAGGGGCTAGGTTGGTGAGGCGGCCCACTGCCTGGACCGCAGAAGTCTGGATCCCACTTCTCCGCAATCATCTCAGAGGGACTGCCTGGGCGGCGTATGCAGCCAAAATGATCGCCAGGTTCAGCAACAGGGCGGCGGCGATCAAGGTGGTGTTCCAGTCAAGTTTGACGGCACCAGTAGCCTTGCCGATTACGAGCAAGACCCCGATGAAGACGAGGAAAAATGAGAGCCCGCAGAGAAGGCCTGGGTCGACATGCATTGCATACTTGGTCAGAGCTTCCAGAAGGTCGTAGGGACCTCGCTCCGGAGGTCACCGTGGAGCCAGCGGCGGGTGCCGCGTGGCGGATTCAGCCGTTCTCGAGGTCTGCCCGAGTGATCACGATCTCGGAGTTGGGATCAGCCTTGTCAATTCTCCGCCGGGACGCGGCCTCGACCTCTCTGAACCGCTGGTCAAAGACTCTCAGAAGATCCAGAGCATTGGAGCACGGGAGGCCACCCGCGGTGATTGCCTCCTCTGAAATGATGCACCAAGTTGGAACGCCGTCCACGATCGCGCCGAATCGCACAGCGTTGCGCTCGAAGAGGTACTCGCGCTTTCCAGTGAACTCGACGTGCTTTGCCATACTTTCACTCTAACCGAGTGGCCTCGGCAGGGACGTTCCGCCGGTCGAAGCGGAGGGCGGCGGCCAGATTGTCAGTTTCTAGCAGTGGCGTCGCCGCTCGTCGTCGACTTCGGCTCTTCCGCATCGAGCACGAGCCGGATCGATTCGAGGCCGTTGCCGCGATCAATGTCGATGTCGATGACTCTGCCACGCCCGCGGAGTGCGCCGATTTCGATATCGCAGTGCCACCACACCTGGGCACCAATAGGCTTCCTCGCCGTCAGAGTGATGATCCGCCCCATCTGGTCAACTTTCACACCCTCAGTGAATTCGATCGTCCGAGTTCCATCCGTTAAGCGGTCCACAGTTCTGGCCTTTCCGTCGCTGGCTACTGGAGTGTGGTTACGCCCCGCAACTCGCGAAGTCCCCGAATCGTCTGCGCCTGATCGGAGTCTCCCAGGGCAGAAGCAAAGCAGGCCCCGGGCTAAGCAAACGCCGCCCGGAGCGTACTCAGCCTCGTGGTCACACTCGGATCTTCGATTCGATCTCATCCGGCCTGAGATAGTCGACTGTCGTTCGGTTGCAGCGCCAAACGTTTCCGAGGCAGGGTTCTAACCCCCAAGCTCGCAGATAGAGCTTGGCTGCCTCGGCCGTCAGGGGCTCGCCGTCACGTCTGGCATTCTCAACGAATCGGCGAAGGTTGACTTTCACAACGTAGGTTGGGTTTTCCATGGTCCTGACCTCCGTAGGTCAGCCCGCAACACGCCATTTTGTTCCACTCGACGAAGCTGTCAAGAAAGATACCCGGTGGCGCGAACGAACAAGGGGGTTGCCGACCTGCCTTAAATCGACCGCGCACCGGGCACGGCAATTTTGAAATCCGTAGCCGACTGGTGCAAGCAAGAAACGACTCACTGAGGCCGGGCCAGGAGGGGAGCGGCAGGAACGTTCCTTCCAGTCCGCCGCCCCTCTCCTTCGGGCCCTCGCCTCCGTGTACAAAGTGCCGGGGAGGGAACAGACTTGACGGCGGGCCAGCACGACGCCGGCTGCTCAACCGTCCCCCGGCGGCGAAGAGTATCGGCAGGAAGAATTGCAGGAATTTGCTGATGGCCGCGAGGACCGATTCATCCGAATTTGCCCTTAAAGTCGGCGCCGTCGGAGTGAAAGACCCCGGGGACGGGAACAGAGCGCTGGGCCGGCCACAGCTCCGCTCACCATCCCCAGGAAGAGGTGTCATAGTAGGGAGGCACGCACGCCGGTATCGTTTCGATCATGAGTGATCCGTCGCGGGCCCTAAAGAACCTCAATGGAGCCGCACGGCTCGTCGCTGAGGCTGCGGCCAACCTTCGCACAATCGCCGATAAGGGTACTCTGAGGCAGCTACGCCTGATCCAGGTTGAGCTGAAGCTGATCGAGGAACAGCAGGGGGCGAAGCTTAGTTCGGCAAGCGTCGCTGACGGGCCCCGATCGTCCGGTGCGGGAAAAGCGACCGACATCGCTATCGAGTAGAAACGCCCGTGGACGGGATCAGAGGCGAGGCAATCCAATCTCGCGACTGTTCAACCGTCCCAGGCGGAAGGAGACTGCGAAGCCCGGGGAGGGCCACAAGAGCGCTGCCGGCACAGCGCTCCCTCCTCCTCGGTGACATCCCTCGGGCGGGGACATCATACCGCCAAGAGCTCACTCCGTCACGATTCCCGCGGACGCCAGCTCCTGGACGAATTCCGCGATCATACGGAGGCATTCCTCCCCGTGTTGGACGCCGTCGACCGTCATCCGGATCTTGTCGGTGTGCCGGACCGCCTTCGAACGGACGACGAACGGATAGGGGCCAAGTTCGAGGGAAAGCCAAAGACCTTCCTGTGGCCTACGACTTCCCCTTTATAGACGACCGACTCATCGAGCCCCTCGACCCCGCGGCGGTAGAACTCCCGCATGGCGCGATCGTTGATTTCTGCGTCGAGATCCTTCACCGCGGCGCTGCACGCCTCAGACTCTTGCCGCCGCGCGTAGTGCGTCGGTCGGGTGAGTCCGCAGCGTTTCGCCGCGGCCGAGTGGAGCGGGCTGAAAGAACTCGCGATCGTGCCGCGACGGCGTGCCTTCGCTCTGGAGCTTGTGGGGGCAGAAATGCTTCGACTTCTAATCGAGAAGGGGCTGGTCGAGGACATGGACAGGTCATCCACAGCACTGCGCGTGGTCTGAGTCTGTTGAAGTCCAACCCTACCGTGTCCCCCGCCGAAGTGCGAATCTGGTTTGAGTGGGCCTGATGGAAACTGCGGCCTCCAGATACCTCGAATTGATGCGATAAACACTCTCAAACGGTGACATGCAGGCAATAACGGCCTTCCAACCAGCCTAAGGCTCGCGCAAGCAAGGTTGTTGGGACACCCGCGTAATGTCGATCCGACATCGACTTTGGCGCGTGGTCGAGGAAGACTGCCTCAACGCCATTGAACTCAGCGTTGTCCCGCAACAGTGAGGCACTGGTTTTCTTCAGGCTCTTGAAGTCGCCCGACTGCCCCAGGGACTTCCGAAGTCGCACGAATGCCACGCGGATTGGATTCCGTCGGACGAGCTTGCCATTCCTGAGTTCCTCGCCTCGAAGAGTCTTCCCATTCGAGGAAAGCAGCAAATGGTTCGGATCGTTAGATCGTAGCTTCTTCAAGAGCCTGAGCGTGATGCCCCACAGTTTGTACGTGACCGTGGGAACCCGCTCGAAGTGGATGGTCTTTCCTCGCTTGCGAGTCAGTGTTCCGGCGTCCCAATCGACGCTCTCAGGCTTGAGCGCGCTGATGTCGACCTGCGTCATTCCGCAGTTCAGGGCCAGGAGGATGTAGAGCTTCAGGTCCTCGGGAGCCGCTGCGAACAGTTCTCGGATCTGTTCCACAGTGTAGGTTTTGATGACGGGCGGTTCCCGAGTGATCCGCAGCGCCCGGGACGTCAGGTTCTTCGGGAGCTGGTGCAGCACGTCTGTTTCGTGGAGCCAGCGAATGAACATCTTCGCCGTCTTGAAGATGTCCGCCGCATATGTCTTCGTGAAGCGTTTTCCTTCGCAGTCCTGCAGCAACGCCTGATGGAGATCGTCGACATGTTTGCCCCCGACTGCCGAAGCATCAAGGCCTGGGCCGAGCTTTCTCTGCATGTACTGCAAGTGCCGGCGGATGTTGTCGGCAGCCGTGGGAGTGATTCCGGACTCACGCCGTTTGACGACGTATCTGTCGACGAATGCCTTCAATGTGGACTCGCGAGGCGTCTCTTGCGAGGGTTGGACGCTGGCGGCGGCGAGGCGATCCTTCCAGATCACATTGCTGATGTACCTCTCGACAATTCGTTCCAGTTCCTCTTCGCGATCCTCGGCAACGCCCAGTTCGTCAACGAGATCGACCGCGGCCGAGCGCGCAACCTTGGCCACATCGGACTGGGCGAGCGGTGCCTGGATCTGACCAATCCGCAATCCAAATCGCCGAACTGGGTAATCTGTCCGCCTGCTGACTCCCGGTGGCTTCCGGCTGTTCATTCGCCGATGGAGGTCATCGATCTTTGCCGCAGCGACGATCGCTGCCGATTGGTCTTCCACCGTCCGTGCGGCAAGAAGCACTCGCTCCCACTCCGCGATGGCCCGTTCGTACTCCGCTCGGTGCGGTTTTTCAAATGCCACCTCAGCGTCAATCAGTAGCTTCTGACGCTCAAAGTCCGCCAGGGCCCTGGAATAGGCCTCCGCGTCAGACTTTCCGCTCCCTCCATCGAAGTACAGGATCCGCCCCTTGTACATCTTCTTCCATCGCCCACGTCGCCCCGCTCCTGTCTGCCACGTCAGCTTGAATCTCTTTCGTGCCATCTCCCCGTGTTCCCCAGCGCGAATTGATACAAAACCAGGATACAATTCTTCTCATGAGGCGCCAGAATTTGTATCACAAACCTCTGAAAAATCCGGTGATTCTTGAGTTTCGCACGCCGCTGGCGTGGGCTGTCCGCCGCGGCCATCCCGAGATTGCCGAGATGCTGAAGCAGCACGGGGCGGTGTGACCGCCCGTGCGATGTCGATACGACTGCTCAGGGTTGCCGCAGAGAGACAGGGGTCTCGGGCCGCGGCAGGGCGCCCGCTTCTCCGAGGGCCATGACCGCGAAGGCGGAGCCGGCGTGCGTCAGGAAGTGATGGTTGTCCTTGTGCAGCGAACGGGTGAACCACCGCCCGCTTTCGCGCTGGTTCGTCTTGAGCCACGTGATCCCCTTCTCAATGCGAGGATCGGTCGCCGGAACGCCCCCCTTCTGCAGGACGAACAGCACGAAGCCGGTTCCGTATCCGTCGGCGACGTCGGGCGTCTGCGGCGTGTCGTCGCCTCGTTTCCAGTCCCCGAGACTGGAGGCGGACCAGCCGCCGTCGGGAAGCTGCCGCGATGAGAGGTCGGCGAGCGTTCGTTCCCGGTCTTCGGCAGTCAGGAGTTCCGGCCAGGCCGCGGATGCCCACACGAGCATGGCCCGGTGATGGAGTGTCGGCCACTTCGTCTCCCTGAGGTATTTCTGCAGCTTGGCAATTCCCACCTGGGCCTGCGGCTGTGATCGATAGTTCTCGGGAGCGCTGCCGACGGCGATGGCCGCCAGCACGGCGCCGTACTCGTCGTCGTTCTCCATCGGCGGCCAGCCACACTTGAGCCAGTCGAACCCGCCGTCGTCCCGCTGCACGGTCCAGATCCGGTCGAGGGCGGTCCTGGTGAGCGGATGAAGTTTGCCTGTCGTCGCGGCATCGTTGATCGCCAGCGCCGCGGCCGTGGCGACGACTTCCGCGTCCCAGCGGGGACCCTTTTCGGCCCAGCGTTTCTCGACGAGCTCTTCGGCGAACTCCCGGACCTGTCGGTGGGCCGTCGTATCCGCTCCGAGATAGGGGCGGGCCATCAGGTAGGCGTAGTTCGTGTGGCAGGTGAAGCACTGCCGGGACTTCTGCCAGTGCAGGGACGCGGTGTCGAGAAACGCGCCGGCCCGTTCGAGCGAAAACTCCTTGGCGACCGGCTCGTCAGCGACGTTCTTGCCGCTCGGCGCGACGTTCTCCAGCGTGACCGGCTCGTCTGCGGATGACGGGCGCGGGGACAGGGAGACCAGAAGCAGCCCGACGCAAAGGATCCGGATCATGTTCGAATTCCTGTCAGGAGACGTTTCCCCGAAGCGAACCCGCGGATGTCGACGCGCTGCGCCTCCCCGCGAAGGCACATTACCCATAAGCCCCCGATGATGCGACTGTCCGCGATCGCCGAAGAGGAGCCACGTACGAAGCGGGCTCAGGCGCCTGTCGGTGCGGAGGCGGTGTCGCTCGACTCGCCGCAGCCTTCCTGTGCGCCGTTGGCCTCGTTGAGCTGGGGACGACGACCCGGCTGGTCTTCGGCGTAGCAGGCCGAGACTACGGCGTGAAACTCCCCGACAGACCGAAGCGTCGCGAATCGGTTCCGGACGGTCTCCCAGTCCGGATGGACCCGGGAGTATTTGAGAGCGGCCTTCCGCAGCGGGCTCAGGCTGGCGGTCTCTCCGTAGTGTTCGATCAGCAGACGGCCGTGTTCCAGGAGCGTCTCCCGCTGCTCGAAGACCGAGGGGGGAGCCGGAACGGGGAGGCCGGACAGCACCGCCCGAAGCTCACGGAAGATCCACGGATTGCCGATCGCACCGCGGGCGATCGAGAGGCCGTTGACCCCCGTTTCCCGCAGCATCTTCAAACCGTCTTCGGCCGAGAACAGGTCGCCGCTCCCGAGGATCGTGCGGTGCGGAGCGTGCTCGCGGACCCGCCTAAGGAAGGCCCAGCGGCTGGGACCGATGTACCCCTGAATGACCGTCCGGCCGTGGACCGT
Source organism: Planctomyces sp. SH-PL14 (assembly GCF_001610835.1). Classification (NCBI taxonomy): domain Bacteria; kingdom Pseudomonadati; phylum Planctomycetota; class Planctomycetia; order Planctomycetales; family Planctomycetaceae; genus Planctomyces; species Planctomyces sp. SH-PL14. The sequence continues at coordinate 352,242 of NZ_CP011270.1, forward strand.
GACCGCGGCGACTCCGGCGGCAAAAGCGCCATCGAAGATCTCGAAGAAGCGGTCGGCGCTCTCGGGGGTGTCGTCGATTCCCCGCCGCATCTTGACCGTGACCGGGATCTCGGAGGGGACGGCGTCGCGGACGCGGCGGACAACCTCCAGCGCCGTAGCGGGCTGGCTGAGGTGATAGCCGCCGCGGCAGCCTCCCATCGCCGATTTGACGGGGCAGCCGAAGTTGATGTCGATGGCGTCGAAACCCGCTTCGACGAGCCGCCGGGCCGCCGCGGGGAACTCATCGGGATCGGCCCCCATGAGTTGGCCGCCGACCGGGTGCTCTTCGTCCTGGATCCGGAAGTGGTGCGAGGTCTTCCCCGTTCCCCGGACCTGCTTGAGGAAGCGGTCGATCATCACCTCGCCGAGCGAATAGGCCGCTCCGAACCGGCGGGCCATGACCCGCATCGGGCTGTCGCTGTAGCCGCTGAGAGCCGCCTGGGCGACCGGGAGATCGAGGACGATCGATCCGATCTGGAGCCGGGGGATCGCGATGGCGGGACGGGTGGGGAGGACCGATGCGCTCAAGGGGCGGGAGAACCTGGGGGACGTGTGATCCGGAGGGGACGGATCGGCCGAGGGCCGCTGGGGCCGAACTGGGAACGAGGAACTGCGAGGGTTAATCTTCGCCGATGCCCCCCGCCATGAGAAGCGGCGGCGTTCGAAGGAAGGTGTCAGCTCGATGCGAATCGGGATCTACGGCGGAACGTTCGATCCAATCCATTTTGGACACCTGCTGCTGGCGGAGTCGTGTCGCGATGCGTGCCGGCTCGACCGGGTGATCTTCGTTCCCGCGCGAGTCTCGCCGCACAAGCTCGACGTCGTCATTGCCCCGGTCCGGGCCCGGCTCGAAATGCTGGAGCTGGCGCTCGCCGGATTCCCGGAGTTCCGCGTCTCCCGTGTCGAGGTGGACCGCCAGGGGCCGAGCTTCACGGTCGACACGCTGCGGCACTTTCGAACAGAAGTCCCCGACGACGAGCTGTTCCTTCTGATGGGGGCCGACTCCGTCACCGACTTTCCCCGCTGGCGCGAACCGCAGCAGATTCTGGAGCTGGCGACGCTGGTGGTCGTGAACCGGGCGCGGGCGGTTCCGGACCTCTCGGCCCTCGCGGATCTCGACACAACCGGGCATCCGCCACTGTCGGTCCCGATGCCCGGAGTCGACTTCAGCGCCAGCGACATCCGCCGCCGGGTGCAGGAGGGGCGAAGCGTTCGCTTCCAGCTGCCCCGACCGGTTGAGCATTACGTGCGGGACAAGCGTCTCTACGCCGCGTCGTGACACAACTGGCGGTTTGGGCAGTGTTTGAGGCCACTCGGCGGACGAATCAGTGGCATCAAATATTAATTCCAGCCACATCGTTCGTTCGCTTACTGTTAGCGTTGCCGGGGCGTTTTTATACTGCCGATCAGTCGACGGGAATCAGAGGTTCCCGTTGTGGTTCTCGAGCCGCACGCAGGGACGGAGGCGGATCGTGTTTTCCATCCGAGCCGCGTGTCATGAAGATCACTGCCAGAATTCAGGATGATCGGCTGGTCGACGTCGCCACCTACATGGCGTCGCTGACGAGTCGCGAGCCGCTCATTCGGGCCGACGTGCCTGAGCGCAACCTGCTGGGATTGCTGAACCCCCGCACCGGAAACCGGATCCTCGTCTCGTCGAACGAGGTCGACCGGCTCCGCCGCGGGATGCTGCACGCCTTCTGAAGTGGACAGGAGTCCGGTCTGGCTGAAGTGACCGACCCGCGGGAGCGACTTCCGCGTACGAGTGAGAACGGCCTGCCGGCGGTTTTCGAGAGTGACGAGTGCTGTAGTCAAGCTGTCGTGATGTGAAGCGGGACGCCTCGCCGTGACATGAGGCGGATCAGAGAGTCAAAGAAGAAAGCCCGCAGGAGAGTCCTGCGGGCTTTTTCGTTTCGAGGGCTGCTTTGGAGCTCATAAGGCCATCGCGTCCTTGCCGGCATCGCTTCCATTGCTCAAACCCAACGTGCCACGGCAGCGTGGGGTCAAAGGGGTCTCACCCCCTTGCCGCCGGAGGCGCTTCCACGAGGAACCGTGGGACACAACGGATGTCCCCTTTGTGGAACCGGCGCCGAGGAGTCCACGCTCGCTCTGGAATCCCCGCGGGTTGGTGAGGGGGCATACGGCACGTTGTCCGCGCTTGGACACTCGCTCCTTCAGACATCTCTCGACGGCCAGGCCTCCGGCGGGCAAAGGGGCGTTGCCCCTCTGCACTCCCCACCAGGGGGCCCCTGGACCCGGTTTAACGGGGTGTCGATGCTCCCAACAATCCGCCCGCGTGCTCAGGCCTGCGGCTCCGTCATCGAGAACGGATCGAGAGCCGCCTCCAAGACATCCTCCGGAAGAATCTTCTGCTCCGTGCAGAGCTCGCGGATCGTTTTCCCCGACTTGAACGCCTCCTTCGCAAGAGCCGATGCCTTCTCGTAACCGATGTGCGGGTTGAGACTCGTCACCATCGACAGGCTCTTCTCCACACTCGCCACGCAGGCTTCCTCGTTCGCCTCCATCTCCTCTGCACAGAATTCGACGAACGCATTCGTCGCCCCCGTCAGCAGCATGATGCTCTCAAGCGTCGTCTGCCCCATGACCGGCATCATGATGTTGAGCTGGAAGTTTCCGCCCGCCGCGCCGCTGAGGGTCAGACACCCGTCGTTCCCGATGACACGGGCACAGACCTGCATCATGCTCTCGCACATGACCGGGTTCACCTTGCCAGGCATGATCGAGCTGCCGGGCTGACGGTCCGGCAGCTTGATCTCGTAGAAGCCGCATCGCGGCCCCGAGCCGAGCCAGCGGATGTTGTTCGAGACGTTGAAGAGCGTCGTCGCGATCGCCTTAAGCTCGCCATGACACTCGACGAGACCGTCCCGCTGGGCGTTCCCTTCAAAGTGGTTCACCGCTTCGACAAACGGGATTCCGGTTTCACCAGCGACCGACTCCGCGACGCGGTGGCCGAACTCCGGATGCGTGTTGATTCCCGAGCCGACCGCGGTCCCGCCGACCGGAAGTTCCAGGACCGACGTCAGCGCCCGCTCGGCCCGCTCGATCGAGAGCGTGAGCTGCCGCGCGAAGCCGCCGAACTCCTGGCCGAGCCGGAGCGGCGTAGCGTCCGCGAGGTGGGTCCGGCCGATCTTGATGATCTTGTCCCATTCCTTCGCCTTCCGGGAAAGCACGTCCTCGAACCGCTTCAACGCGGGAATCAGCGTCTTCCGGATGCTGACGGCGACGGCAACGTGGATCGCGGTCGGGAAGGTGTCGTTCGTGCTCTGCCCCATGTTGACATGGTCGTTGGGGTGAACCGGCTTATCTTTGGAGAAGCGGTCGCCGCCGAGGATCTCGATCGCCCGGTTGGCGATCACTTCGTTGGCGTTCATGTTGCTCGACGTTCCCGATCCGGTCTGGAAGACGTCGATCGGGAACTCGCCGTCGAACTTGCCGGCGGCCACTTCCTTGGCGGCGGCCAGCATGGCGTCGATCTGTTTGGCATTCAGGCGGACCTTGCCCGTGTCCTGCAGCTTCATGAGGTCGCGGTTGGCGACGCCGCAGGCGTACTTGACGATCCCCATGGCGTGGATCAGATCCTTGTGCAGCGGCCAGCCGGAGACCGGAAAGTTTTCGACGGCCCGCTGCGTCTGGGCGCCGTAGTAGGCCTGGGCGGGGACTTGGACATCCCCCATGGAGTCCTTTTCGATCCGGAATTCAGACATGGGCACACTGCACTTCAAGGCCAACGGCGAGGTCGGCCGGCCACGGGATAATCGACAGGTCCGGCGCGGGGGCTGGACGACGCCGGATTTTAGCGGGGGCGATTTGAAGTCGCAGCTTCAGGCCGTTGGGCTGGAGGCGGAAGGCTTAAGGCTGAAGACGGAAGGGAGAAGGTGGTTGTCGACTTCTCCTTCACCTCTCCCCTTCCACTGAGGATGAATTTCCCGACAGGGTTCGGTCGAATGCGTCGCGAGTTGGAAACGGATACCGAGGGGCATTGGCTTGGCGATCGAAGAACTACGGATCGATGGCTACCGCTCGCTGCGGCGGCTTCGGATTCCGCTGCAGCCCATCACCGTCGTCACAGGCCCGAACGGCTCTGGAAAATCGAATCTGTATCGGGCTCTCGTCCTGATCGCCCAGTCCGCTCAGGGCCGGTTTGCCCGTGCGCTGGCTGAAGAAGGGGGTCTCTCCTCTGCGATGTGGGCGGGACAACGCTTCACGCGAGAAAAGACCCGGGTCGTGCTCGGGCTGACAACCGACGAATTCTCCTTCGAGATGGCCTGCGGCTATCCGCAGGGGGGAAAGACGCTGCATGACCCCGGTCGATTCGCCCTGGATCCGGAGATCAAACTCGAGCAGGTCTGGGGCGGACGGCAGCGACGGCCGTCCGCGCTGTTGTGCGAGCGCAGGAACAGCATGATTCGCATCCGTGGCGGCGACTACGAATGGAACGACTACCCGTTCACAGTCACGCCGACGGAGTCGGTCCTCTCGCAGCTTCGCGAGCCATACAGGTACCCGGAACTCTGGCGTCTGCGAGAGTCTGTGCTCCGGTGGCGGTTCTATCACCAGTTCCGGACCGATTCCCGATCGCCGCTGCGGCAGTGGCAGGTCGCGACGTACTCCCCGATTCTCGATGACGACGGTGAGAACCTCGCCTCCGCGCTGGCCACGATCCAGCTGGGCGAGCTCTCCGAGGCCCTGGCCCGTGCCGTCCATCAGGCGTTCGGCGCGAATCTCGTGATCGCCAGTGAAGACACTTTGAGGAATCCAGCGTCACGGACACTGACGCGAGCGGAGATTCGACTGGAGACCCCGTCGCTGGGGCGGGCCTTGACGGCCCGCGAGCTGTCGGATGGAACGCTGCGTTTTCTCTGCCTGGCGGCCGCTCTTCTGAGCGACCGTCCGCCAGAGCTCCTCGCCCTCAACGAACCTGAGACAAGCCTCCATCCCGACCTGATTCCGGTCCTGGCCGGAATGATCGTGGACGCGTCCCGGTCGAGTCAGGTCTGGGTGACGACTCACTCCGCGCTCCTGGCTGAGCGGATCGCGGAATTGAGCGGGTGCCAGCCGATCCGTCTGGAAATGGTCGACGGAGAAACGCGAATCATCGACGGCGACGCATGAGTTCCGTCCGGCGATCCCCTACAATTCGCTCCCGGAGTGAGTCGAACGGTCGCTGGAGGCGGGGTAGCCCGCCTCTGGAGGAAAGTCCGGGCTCCACAGGACACGGTGGTGGGTAACGCCCACCGTTCGCAAGAACAGGGACAGTGCCACAGAAAACAAACCGCCGATGGCCTCACGGCACAGGCAAGGGTGAAAAGGTGCGGTAAGAGCGCACCGCGATCCTGGCGACAGGGTCGGCACGGTAAACCCCACCGGGAGCAAGACCAAGCAGGACGCAATGCGGGGCGTTTCGGCGCCACGCATCGGGAGCGGTTCGTTCCCGTAGGACGTCCGGGTAGGTCGCATCGAGGCGTCAGGCAACTGCCGCCCCAGAGAAATGGCCGTTCTCGACAGAACCCGGCTTACAGACTCACTCCGGATAGTTTTTCGTCATCAGTTTTCAGTCGGCAGTTCAGCAGTCTCGGTTGGGCAAGCGGCGCTTCCAGCAGCCTCGGACTGAAAACTGATGACTGACAACTTCCTCACTCTCCGGACCTCTCCATGTCGAGTCTCCTGTTGGGCGGTGTGCTGTGGATTCTGGCCGCGGGTCCGCTTCAGGAAGCCCCTACCACCGACCTTTACTACTCGACGCAGCTCGGGCAGCTCGACCGGGGGGGAAAGTCGACTCCGGTCCATGAGTTCAATATGCATGTGTTCGTGACCCGGAACGGGACGGACTTCACGACGCGGCATGTCATCGAGGACGCCGGGAACACGCTTCCCTGGATCGGCCGGTTCGGGCAGAGCTCCCGCGCAGGGACGTTCCCGGCCATCGCGACTGTTCATCGCCATGACGGGCTGCCGTACTCCCTGACCGTCCGCGTGCCGTTCCTCAACGGGGCCCCCAAGCTCGCCGCGGACACGAAGTGGGAAGAGGGGCAGGTCGATCTCGAAGTGACCGGAACGCGGAAAGTCGGTGATTGGGACTGCTGGGTGGTCGAATCGTCCGATGGCCTCGGACGGCGGGGAACATTCCTGGTCGATCAGGAGACCGGGATCGTGACCTCCAGCACGCAGCGGATTTTTATGGGGCAGGGAGACCGGTTTGAGCTCGTCACCCGGCTTGTCTCGACCAACGCGGTGGCGGACGCCTCCGAGGCCCGCGTCGCCGCCATCGGCGAGAGTCTGCGGAAGCTGCAGGCAGAACTCGGATATGCCGAACGGACCACCGATTTTGAACTGACGGCGGCGCAGCTGGAGTCGGTGGCGGACCAGATTCCGGCGCTGACCGAAGCGGCCGAGGGAACGGCTTACGAGCGGTTGGTAGCGCTCATCAACCGGGAAGTGAAGGCCCAGCAGCAGCGGACGACCGCGGTCGCGGACCTGACGAAGCGGTTTGTCGGCCAGGCGGCCCCGCCGATCCGGGTGAAGACGCTCACCGGGACCGATTACGACATCGCCCCGCACAAGGGGAAGGTGATCGTTCTTCACTTCTGGGACTATCGTGATTCGCCGTTGACGGAGCCATACGGCCAGATCGGTTACCTGGATTTCCTGGCCTCGCGCCGCGGCGAGCGGGTTAAGGTGATCGGCGTGGCGGTCGATCCCCGGCTCGGGTCGCCGGATACGGCGGGCCTCGCGGTCCGGTCGATCCGCAAGCTGAAGGAGTTCATGAACGTCGGCTACGACATCACGACCGATTCCGGGGACCTCATCAAGAGTTTCGGCGATCCGCGACAGTTCTCCGCACCCCTCCCCTTGTGGGTCGTGATCGGTCCGAACGGGCAGATCGTTCATTACCGGAACGGGCTCTACAAGGTTGACGTGAACCGCGGTCTGGAGGAGCTGGACCTCGTGGTGGCGGCCGCTCTCAAGTCGGCCAAGTGATTGGCCGCGGATCGCGTTGCCGGATCGTCGAATGCTGAAGTGATCGCAGGGACGGGGCGGTTTGATCGCCGCCCCCGAAGGACTGAATGATGAAAGACAACCGCCGCCGCGCCGCCCTTGTCACCGGCTCCGGAACGGGGGTGGGACGGGCCACCGCTCTCCGCTTGGCACGGCTGGGATTTGATGTCGTCGTGAATTACTCACGGAGCGAGGGCGAGGCTCGCGAGACTGCGGAGCTGGCGCGGCAACATGGAGGCCGGGTGATCGTGGTCCGGGCGAATGTCAGCCGCAGCGAGGAAGTCGATGCGATGCTGAAGCAGGTGGAGGCGGAGTTCGGGCGGCTCGATGTTCTGGTCAACAACGCCGCCACGACGAAGTTTATTCCGCACAACGATCTCGACACGCTGACCGAGGCGGTGTGGGATGAGATCCTGGGCGTGAACCTGAAGGGGCCCTACTTCTGCGTCAAGGCGGCTGCGCCGCTGCTGCGGCAGTCGGATGCGCCGGCGGTGGTGAACGTCTCGTCGGTGGCGGGGATTGGCGGGGAGGGGTCTTCGGTGGCGTATGCGGCGAGCAAGGGGGCGCTCAATACGATGACGAAGTCGCTGGCGCGGGCGCTGGCTCCGATTCGGGTGAATGCGGTCTGTCCGGGGCCGATTGATTCGCGGTGGCTGCGGGACATCATGACGGAGGAGCAGCTTCATAAGCGGGTGGAGAACTATCCGATTCCGCGTCCTGCGCAGCCGGATGATATTGCGGATGCGATTGTGTATCTCGCTACGGGAACGTCGTTGACGACGGGGCAGTGCTTGGTTGTTGATGGTGGAAGGACGATGTAGCGCGTACTTACCGGGGTCCAGGGGGTAACCCCTGGTGGGGGATGCAAGGGGGCCACGCCACCTTGCCCGCCGGAGGCCTGGCCGTCGAGAGATGCCTGAAGGAGTCAGTGTCCAAGCGCGGACACCGTGTCGTATGCCCCTCTCACCAACTCACGGGGACTGCAAAGCGCGCGGTGTAATGTGAGGGAGTTCTCATAGCTGGTACCACAAAGGGGACGTCCGTTGTGTCCCACGGTTCCTCATGAAAATGCCTCCGGCGGCAAGGGGGCGTGGCCCCCTTGACCCCAGGCTCGCCGTGGCACGTTGGGTTTGAGCTATCAAGTCGTGCCGGCAAGAACGCTGTTATCGCCTGAACTTGCTGTCCGTATTTCCTGAAGGGACCTCCGCTCCCTGAGTCCGCAGGAAATCCGGTGACATGCACGCAACCAGGAATGAGTCCTCGTTCACATTCTCTTCGCCCTCCGTTCATCTCGAGGACCGACGCCCCGACTCACCCCGCTGGCTCGGCCTGGAAGGGCCAGCCCCCCTGCACGCTGCCCGCCCGGATGGATATGATCTCGAAAGGCCCCCAACGCCCGGACAGACACCTCCATCCCCGCCGCTCATGCCCTCCCGCTACCACGGACTCCTCACCGATCTCCAGAAGGCGATCAGCGCGCGGCACCGCGGCGAAATGGAGGCTTCCCGGAACTTCCAGCTCGTCGGTGACGAACAGCTCCGCGAGTTCCAGGAGGCAATCCGGCGGACGATCGCCGACCGGGAAGACACCCTGACCACGCTCGCCGAAACGCACGCCCGCGTCCGCGGCGAAACCGAAGAGGAGTTCGGAGCGCAGCTCCGCGGGATCGAGACCGAACACCGCGGCATCGTCCGAGAAATCGAGAGCCGCCGGGGGGCCGAACGGAACGACATCGAGCACCGCTACAACGAGAGCACCTGGGTGACGTCGTCGGTCCTCGACGATACCGCCGAGGACAGCCCGAAACGCCAGTACGAGCGGTTCAAAGGCACCCTCCTTAAGACCCGCGACGAGCAGGCGACCGAGGTCGAGGCCCTCGACGCCCTCTCCAAGGAATTCGCGGAGTCGCGGCACTGGGCCGGAGCCCTGCCGACGGAGCCGACGACCGTCCTCAAGAACCGCGACGCCGCGGCCGAGCGGTTCCGGGAACTGATGGACGGGGCAATGGGGCTGTTGGAGTCCGCCCGGCGGATGATCCTGCCACACCTGTTTCTCGGCTTCCGGTCGATCGCAACGTACTTCGCCCTGTCGGGCCTGATCTTCGTTCCCCTCTTTCTGCTCCTTGATCCGACGGTCCTGCAGGTGACGACGGGGCGGATGTCGCTTCACTGGATCGGGATCTCGGCGGGAATCGGGCTGGGGGCCGGACTGCTGCTGACGGGGATCGTCTACACGCTCGCGAGCATGCGGTTTCACGACACCATGCAGTCGCTGACGCAGACGCTGGCGGAGGCGGGATGGACGCACCGGCGGTGGCTCGGTTTTGCCCAGGAAGAGATGGGGCAGGCCCAGAAGGAGTTCGAGTTCCGCCAGCGGGAGATGCTCAAGCAGCGGGAAGCGGCCATCAAGCGGTACCAGCAGGCCCACCAGCAGAAGGTGCTCGAGATCGAGGCGCTGCTGCATGAGGAGCTGACGGCGGCCCGCACCGACTATGCGGCCCGTCGGCAGGAGATCGAGACAGTCCGCGACGAGCGGCTGAAGGAACTCGACTCGCAGCACCGGGAGGAAGTGTCCCACGCCACGGCGGAGCGGACCGCCCGGCTGGAGACGCTGGAGGCGGAGCTGGAAGCGTATTCGGCCGATCGCCGCCGCCGGCAGGCCGCGGCGTGGCACCAGATGAAGACGACTTGGGAACAGCAGCTCCGCGACTTCCAGGAGGCGGTCCAGGCGGCCGACCGCGAGAGCGCCGAGGTCTACGGCGAGTGGCAGGGGACGCTCGATCCCGCCTGGACACCGGCCAAGACGACGCCCCCCTTTGTCCGTGTCGGCAACTACGCGATCGATCTTCACAACTGGCAGGAAGCGATCTCGTCCGACATGCGGCTCGCCCCCCGCGCGAGCGAGTTTTCGCTGCCGGCGACGGTCCGGTTTCCTTCGGAGACCTCGCTGCTCCTCAAAGGGCGGGGAGCGAAGGCCCGGGAATCGGCGGTCAAAGTCATGCAGACGGCGATGCTCCGGCTGCTGACGCACCTGCCGCCGGGGAAGCTGCGGTTCACCATCATCGACCCGATCGGACTCGGGGAGAGCTTCGGCGGGTTCATGCACCTGGCCGACTACGACGAACTCCTCGTGACGAGCCGGATCTGGACCGAGCCGGGGCACATCGAGGCCCGCCTGGCGGACCTGACGGAGCACATGGAGAACGTCCTCCAGAAGTACCTCCGCAACGAGTTCGCCACGATCGAGGAGTACAACGAGCACGCCGGCGAAGTGGCCGAGCCGTACCACATCCTCGTCGTCAGCGATTTCCCGTCGAAGTTCAGCGACATCGCGGCCCGCCGGCTCATCAGCATCGTCAATAGCGGCCCGCGGTGCGGCGTCTACACGCTGATGAGCGTCGACACGAGCAAGGACATTCCGCACAGCTTTTCGCTGGCCGATATCGAGTCCGCCTGTTCAACGTTCGAGTGGAAGGACGAGGCGTTTCATTCGACCTCGTCCGAACTCGCCCCGTGGCCGCTGCAGATCGATGAGCCTCCACCGCCGGACGTCTTCACCGGGATCGTGAAGCGGGTCGGAGACGCCTCGAAGGATGCCCGCCGCGTCGAGGTCTCGTTCCAGCGGATCGCGCCGACTCCCGCCGCCTACTGGACGAGCGACAGCCGCCGCGGGATTGATGTCCCGCTCGGGCGGGCCGGGGCGACCAAGCTCCAGCACCTCCGACTCGGACAGGGGACGAGCCAGCACATGCTCGTCGCGGGGAAGACCGGCTCGGGGAAGTCGACGTTCCTGCACGCCCTCATCACGAACGTGGCCCTGCACTACAGCGCCGACGAGGTCAACTTCTACCTGATCGACTTCAAGAAGGGGGTCGAGTTCAAGGACTACGCGCAGTTCGAGCTGCCGCACGCCCGGGTCGTCGCGATCGAGAGCGACCGCGAGTTCGGCGTCAGCGCGCTGCAGCGGCTCGACGAAATCCTCCAGGAACGGGGCGAGCTGTTCCGTAAGCATGGCGTTCAGGACATCGCCGGCTTCCGCAACGCGAATCCGAACACGCCGCTGCCGCGGATCCTGCTCGTCGTCGACGAGTTCCAGGAGTTCTTCATCGAGGACGACAAGCTCGGCCAGTCCGCGTCGCTCCTCCTCGACCGCCTCGTCCGGCAGGGGCGGGCCTTCGGGATGCACGTCATTCTCGGCTCGCAGACGCTCGGCGGGGCCTACAGTCTCGCCCGCAGCACGCTGGGGCAGGTGGCGGTCCGCGTCGCTCTCCAGTGCAGCGAGTCCGACGCCCACCTGATCCTGAGTGAAGAAAACACCGCCGCGCGACTGCTCACCCGTCCCGGCGAGGCGATCTATAACGACGCCAACGGGCTTCTCGAAGGGAACCATCCGTTCCAGATCGCCTGGCTCTCCGATGAGGAACGCGAGGACTATCTCCTGCGGATCCAGGGGCTGGCGGAGCACAGCGACCGGGAGTGGGATCCGGCGATCGTCTTCGAGGGGAACATTCCTTCGGACGCGGCCCGGAACGTCGCGATCCGGCGACTTCTGGAGAAGCGTCCGGAGGACCGCGGGCTGACTGCTCCGACGTTGTGGCTCGGGGACGCGGTCGAGATCAAGCAACCAACGGCTTACACGTTCCACCGCCAGACCGGCTCACACCTGCTGATCGTGGGTGCGGATGCTGAAGCGGCCCAGGGGCTGATGGCGACGGGGCTGTTGACGCTGGCGGCTCAGGTCCCGCCCGTCGGTGAGTCGACATCGCCGACGTTTACGGTCTTTGACGGCAGCCCGGCCGATTCGCCGGATGCGGCGATGTGGAAGCAGGTGGTCGACGCGGCGCCGGGTGCTGTCCGGCGGGTGACTCCTCGCGACAGTGCGGCGGTCCTGGCGGAGCTTCATGCCGAATGGAAAGACCGCGACGAGCATCGCGATGAGGTTCGGCCGCCGTTGTTCCTGTTCGTGTATCACCTGAGTAAGTTCCGCGATCTGCGGAAGGGGGAAGACGAGTTTTCGCTGGGCGGGTTCGGGGGGAGCAGCGAGCCGAAGCCGCCGCAGCCTTCGAAGATGTTCTCCGACCTGCTGGCGAACGGGCCGGAGTCGGGAATTCATGTGGTGATCTGGTGCGACCTGTACAGCAACCTGGAGCGATGGATCAGCCGGAATGCGATGCGGGATCTGGATACCCGGGTGGCGTTCCAGATGAACCAGTCGGATTCGAGCAACCTCATCGATTCTCCGCAGGCGGCGAAGCTGGGTGTGCACCGGGCGCTGCTGTATCGCGAGGAGAGCGGCACTTCGGAGAAGTTCCGGCCGTATGGGGTTCCTGGCGGGGCGTGGCTTCAGTTTGTGAAGGCTCGGCTGGCGGGTGAGCCGGAGGTGGAAGGGGAGGCGGCGGCGGTTGATCTGCATGAGGCGACCGACCTCGACGAGTTCATGATTTCGTAGCGTCGCGAGGAGCCTGCTTCCGGCGGACTTGGTGGTGGACCGGCTCATCCTCGAGGAAGTGAGCGGTCAATATCTTGCGCGAGCCAACCGGGTCCAGGGGGTGCCCCTGGTGGGGAGTGCAGAGGGGCAAGGCCCCTTTGCCCGCCGGAGGCCTAGCCGTCGAGAGATATCTGAAGCAGGGAGTATCCGAACGCGTACAACGTGCCGGATGCCCCCTCACCAACCCGCGGGGATTGCAAAGCGAGCGTGGAATCCTCAACGCCGGTCCCACAAAGGGGACGTCCGCTGCATACCACGGTTCCTCGTGGAAGCGCCTCCGGCGGCAAGGGGGCGAGGCCCCCTTGACCCCAGCGGCCGTGGCATGTTGGGTTTGAGCTATGGGCGTCGCGCCGGCAACAACGTGGACGACTTCCCGCTCTCTACTCCTTCCTCCCTTTCCCCGCCCGTTCGATGACAAACTCATAGGCGGCAAGGGTGTCGGCGTAGTTCGTCGCGTGCCCCCCTTCGGGACGATGGATCACCAAAATCTCGCGGTCCAGACGTTTGAGAACGGCGGCCAGGCGGAGCGCGCTGCCGGGAGGAACGATCTCGTCCCGTCCGCCGGTCGTGATGGCGCACGGCATCGTGAACTTCTCGGGCCAGTACTCCGCGCTGCGGTTCTTGTACTCGGGCAGCTTCTCGGCCTTGCTGCCGCCGAATGAGGCTGCGATCGCATCCTGGAACCGGTCGTATTCGAGGTGGTTGGCGTGCGGATTCAGGGCGACGACGCCGGCGACCAGATCCGGATGCAGCGCGGCGAACGTCAACGCCGAGGTTCCCCCCATCGATCCGCCGCTGACGATCAAGTGTGAGATCCTGTACTTCGCCCGAAGCTCTTCGAGGATCTGAAGGACATCCTGTTCGGCCTGCGGTCCCATCCATGACGTGCGGGCCCGGTAGTCGGGGGAGACGAAGATCAGCCCGTGCCGGTCGGCGGCGTCACGGGCGGCCCGGCACTCGTCCCGTCCGTCCCGGACAAACTGCCAGCGGTCCGAGCCATGTCCGTGGAGAGCGATCAGGAGTCCATGAGGAACTTCGTCGCGGAACTCCGGAGGAAGCCGGACGACGTACCGCTGTTCCGACCCGTCGTTCCTGGCCCGGAAGACGACATCCTCCGGCTCGGCGGCTACGCACACGCCGGAAGCGAGAACGAAGCTCATCAGAAACGCGACGAACCATCGTGTCGCGGTGGGCGACGGACGATCTGCGGAGAGGGACATGGATGTCTCAGGTGACGCTGGGGTCAGGGCGATGGGAGGCCGGTCACGCGAAACTCGCGGGAGGATTCGCCGATCGGAACGATCTCGATCCGGACGAGGTCCCGCGGCAGGACGTCGGCGATCCGATCCGCCCATTCGATGAGGGCAATCCCGTCGCCGCGGAGCAGTTCGTCCCCGCCGAGTTCCAGGAACTCGTCGCTGTCTTTCAGACGATAGGCGTCGACGTGGTAGACCGGGACGCGTCCGGCATATTCCTGGATGACGACAAACGTGGGGCTGTTGACGTACGCGTCGTGGCACCCGAGGGCTTCGGCGATCGAACAGACGAGGGTCGTCTTCCCGGCTCCAAGCGGACCGGCGAGGGCCACGGTTGTTCCGGGAGCCATCCGCGCGGCGAGCGCGTGCCCGACGCGGCGCGTCTCTTCGAGTGACTCGGAACGCAGGATCTCAGGGGCCATGGGAGAAACCGACAGACGAACGAGGGTGGGGGGAGGCTGCGGGCCGCCGGTGACGGTGACCGGGTGAACGGCAGGTCATCGGGTCGAGAGCGCGGCGAGGACGCCTCCGGCGATCGTGAGCACGCTCGCGGCCAGGATCTTGACCGGATGAACGGTGTGCCATTCGGAGAGGACGACCAGACCGACGCCGACCGCCACGAGCGTGTTCATGTTGTAGAGGGGGACGAGTTGGCTGAGCTGTGCGTGGTAGCGGCCAAGGGCCGTGGCGATGCAGGCCATCCCCGCCGCCCAGAGCGCGGCTCCCGCGGCGCCGTGCGCGGCGCTCGTCCAGTTGATCGTGAGGTCCCGCTGGATGGCGGTCAGGATGAGCCCGACGAGCAGCACGACCGCGCCGACGACGAGAAGAAAGGGGCCGGCGGCGATTCCGGCCCGGTTGCTCGTCTTCTGAAAAACGCTGGAGAGTCCGAGGAACACGGCCGGGAGGAGTCCGCCGATAATCAGACCAAGAGTATTCGCTTTCATGCGGGGAGCATAACGGATCGGACAGCAAGGGCCGCACTGACGATCGGGGCCGGCGATCGGGCGGGAGTGGACACACGGGGAGTGGCCCTTCAGCGTCCCGGCGCGACTTCCTCGATCGACTCGATCGCGGCGTCCAGCAGTTCATCGACGAGCGAGAGCGGCATCGCCGGGGCCGGCATCAGGACGACGACGTCTCCCAGCGGTCGGAGGATGACACCGCGCCGGCGGGCCGCCAGCGTGACGAGGTGGCCCGTGCGCCGCGCGGCGGGGAATGGCGCGAGCGTCTCGCGGTCCGCGACGAGCTCGATCCCGACCATGATCCCCTTCTGGCGGACCTCGGCGACGTGAGGATGCGCAGACAGGGGAGCCAGCCGCTCACGGAGACGGGCTTCGGTCGCCCGGACGTTGGCCAGGACTTGGCAGGATTGGAAGAGGTCGAGAGAAGCGAGCGCCGCGGCACACCCAAGGGGGTTTCCCGTGAAGGTGTGGCCGTGGAAGAACGTCCGGGCCTCGTGCGGTTCCCCGAGAAAGGCGTCGTAGATCTGGTCCGTCGCCAGCGTCGCGGCGAGCGGGAGGTAACCTCCGGTGAGCCCTTTCGCGAGGCACATCAGATCGGGCGCGACCTCTTCCTGTTCACAGGCGAACATCGTCCCGGTCCGCCCGAAGCCGACCGCCACCTCATCGGCGATGAGCGGAATGTCGTAGGCCCGCGTCAGCTCGCGGACCCGCCGCAAGTAACCTTCAGGATGGACGAGAATCCCCGCCGCCCCCTGGACGAGCGGCTCCAGAATGAACGCCGCGAGCCGCTGATGGTTTTCGACGATCACCTGTTCCAGCGCGGTGAGACAGTGCTCGGTCCACTGCTGCCGCGTCATTCCCCGCGGCCGCCGCAGCGAGGCGGGGCTGGGAACGGACAGCGTCGGGAAGAGGAGCTTGCCGTAAACGGCGTGGAACAGGTCGATGCTGCCGACGCTGACGGAGCCGACGGTGTCCCCGTGATAGGCGCCCTGAACGGTCGCAAACAGGCTCCGGTCCGGAGCGGCGGGCCGGCGCTGCCGCTGGTACTGGTAGGCAAGCTTGAGGGCGACTTCGACCGCCGTCGCGCCGCTGTCCGAGTAGAAGACTTTCGTGAGGCCCGGCGGGACGATGTCGACCAGCCGTTTCGCCAGCTCGATCGACGGCCGCGATGAAAGACCGAGCGTCGTCGAATGGCCGACGCGGTCGAGCTGAGCCCGGATCGCGTTATCGATTTCCGGGACGCGGTGGCCGTGGACGTTGCACCACAGGGACGAAATGCCGTCGAGATACCGCCGCCCCTCGACGTCGGTCAGGTGAAACCCTTCGGCCGCCTCGATGATCGGGGCCGCCTCGGTCCGGTATGCCTGCATCGGCGCAAAGGGGTGCCAGACGTGGTCGTTGTCCCACTGGCGCAGCGTTTCGGGATCCATCGCAGTCCGTCGAGAAATTTCACGCCAGCCCGAAGTGCCGGCGAGGGAACACGGGCGTCCCCCGGCTGTCCGCTCGCGGACCAGCCGGGAGCGTGGTCTCGTCGTTCCCTTCCGTTGCCCCGTTCAGAACTTCCAGCCGTCGGGCAGGACGGTGTTCCGGGGAATGACGATGATCCCGTCGCGGACCACCAGCGGGCCCCGCTCTCCATCGCTCGGGAAGCCGGGGGGGAGCTTGATCGTCACGTTCTTGCCGATGCAGACGTTCTTGTCGACGATCGCCTTCTCGATGACCGTCCCTTCGCCGATCCCCATCGGGATCCCCTCGGGATTGGTCGTCGCCCGGACGTCGCTGGGGAAGAAGTCCGCCCCCATCAGAACCGAGTCGCGGATCACGACCCGACGGCCCAGGACCGCCCGCAGGCCGATCAGGCTGTGATGGATCACGACTTCCGGCTCGATCTTGCAGCCGTCGGCGATCAGGCTGCGGCTGATCGTCGCTCCGTCGATCCGCGACGGCGGCAGGAACCGCGGGCGGGAGTAGATCGGCGTAGCGGCAACGTCCATCGAGAACGGCGGGTTCGGATCGGTCAGGTCCAGGTTCGCCTGGTAGAACGCGCCGATCGTTCCGATGTCCTCCCAGTACCCGTCGAACATGTGCAGCTGCACGTGCCGGGTTCGGATCGACATCGGGAAGACTTCCTTGCCGAAGTCGTGGTAGTCGGTCTTGGTCAGCAGCTCAACCAGCGTGTCGCGGTTGAAGAGATAGATCCCCATGCTGGCAACGTACTCTCGCCCCTTGCTGTCGATCCCCTGCTCCTGGAGCCAGGCGGGATCGGTCCGGACGAGCTTGAGCTCCTGCTCGGTCTTGGGCTTCTCGAGGAAGCCTTCCACGCGGCCGGTCTCGTTGAAGCGGATGATCCCGAAGCCGGAGGTCTGCTTCGTCTCGACCGGCAGACCGGCGATCGTGACGTCCGCCCCGGCCGTGAGGTGCGTGTTGAGCATCTCCTGGAAATCCATCCGGTAGAGCTGGTCTCCGGAGAGAATCATCACATAGTCAATCCCGCATTCCGAGATGTAGCGAAGCTGCTTGCGGACGGCGTCGGCCGTTCCCTGGTACCAGTCCATCGCCTCGTTGGTCTGCTGGGCGGCGAGGATTTCGACGAAGCCCCCCGAGAAGGAATCGAAGTTGTAGGACTGGCGGATATGGCGGTGGAGGCTGACGGAGTTGAACTGCGTGAGGACGTAGATCCGGCGGATGCCGCTGCTGATGCAGTTCGAAATCGGAATGTCGATGAGCCGGTACTTTCCGGCGAGGGGGACGGCCGGCTTGGAACGGTCGGCGGTCAGAGGCAGCAGCCGCGTCCCCTTGCCCCCACCCAGAATCAGGCACACAACATTCTTCATCACACCACCTTGCACATCATGATTGCTTTGGGCCTCTGGCAGTCACCGCCGGCGGATCGATGACGCCATCAGACTGTCGTATCGTGTCCGATTCCCAAGCAACATTCAAACCGCGGATCGCGGAAGTTCGCTGAGCCGTCCCGGAGACCGTGGAACTGGTCTTGACGCAGCCGGGGACGGGAAGTTTCGGGACGGCTGACAGCCACAAAAGGCTACTGTATCTTCCGATCGAACTGCGGTATCGGATCATTTCCTCCACGTCTCCGTCCCACGACGGGCGCTCACTGACTGAGGTTTCGCATCATGGAAACAACGAACGGCTCCCTGAATCGCAAACTGCGGATGGCCCTGTGCGGCGGAGGACAGGGGGCGTTTATCGGCCGGGTCCATGCCACCGCGGCCGTGCTCGACAATCGCGCGGAGCTCGTGGCCGGGGCCCTTTCGTCCGATCCGGCCAAGGCCAAGGCGTCGGCCCCGGCCTACGACATCAAGGCGGACCGGGCCTATGGCTCGTTCCAGGAGCTGATGGACAAGGAGAAGGCGCTTCCGGCCGACAAGCGGATCGACTTTGTGACCGTCGCGACGCCGAACCACACGCACTTCCCGATCGCCAAGGCGGCGGTCGAGGCGGGGTTCAACGTCATCTGCGACAAGCCGATGACCTTCGACCTGAAGGAGGCCGAAGAGCTCCAGAAGCTGGTCGAGAAATCGGGCGTCGTGTTCGCCGTGTCGCACAACTACACGGGGTACCCGCTCGTGCGGCAGGTCCGGGAGATGGTTCTCAATGGGGAGATCGGCGAGGTCAACGCCATCCGGTCGAACTACATTCAGGGGTGGCTGCGGACCCGGCTCGAGTCGTCGGATCAAAAGCAGGCCAAGTGGCGGACCGATCCCAAGCAGTCGGGGGCCGCCGGGGCGTTCGGCGACATCGGGACGCATGCCTACAACCTGGCCCGCTATATGACGGGGCTGCTGCCGAAGGACGTTTCGTGTCATCTGCGGACCTTTGAGGAAGGTCGGTCCCTCGATGACTACGGTCACGCGATTGTCCGGTTTGAGAACGGGGCTCTCGGGACGGTGACTGCCAGCCAGGTTTCGCATGGTCGCGAGAACGATCTGTTCATCGAGGTCGACGGGACCAAGGGGGCGATCCAGTGGCGGCAGGAGAACCCAAACGAGTTGATCGTCCGCCGGAATGGGCAGGCGCACCAGATTTACACGCGGAACGGCGGTCCTTACCTGGGGGCGCTGTCGACCGCTTCGAGCCGTCTTCCCAGCGGGCATCCGGAAGCATTTTTTGAGGCGTTCGCGAACGTTTACCGGTTCGCCTATGACGCGATGGCCAAGCGGGCCGCCGGTGAGAAGTTCGAGGGGCGGGACACGATTTATCCGAACGTCTATGACGGTGTGGAGGGGATGTTCTTTATTCAGCAGTGCGTGGCCAGCAGCAAGGAGGATGGTGCGTGGGTGCCGCTGAAGCATGCGTCGGCCCGTAAGTAGTGGGACGTTGCAGACGTGACATGAGCCAGAGGGCGCGGTCGTCGGATCGCGCCCTCTTTCGTTTGGTGGATCAAGAACCGGGTCCAGGGGGTACCCCTGGTGGGGAGTGCAGAGGGGCAACGCTCCTTTGCCCGCCGGAGGCCTGGCCGTCGAGAGTTGTCTGAAGGAGCGCGTGTCCAAACGCGGAGAACGTGTCGTATGCCCCCTAATCAACCCGCGGGGATTGCAAAGTCAGCGGTCTGATGTGTGGGAGTCCTCAACGCTGTTCCACAAAGGGGACATCCGTTACTTACCAAGGTTCCTCATGGAAGCGCCTCCGGCGGCAAGGGGTTGCCCCCTTGACCCCGGCTGCCGTCGCACGTTGGGTTTGAGGTGGCGTAGCCGCGCCGGCAAGGACGCGGTTTGAGCGAGCGGGATACGCCCCTGTGGATGGTCCCGCTCGCCAACCGGCGGTCGACCGAACGTGGTCAACCCGAAGGCCGAGGCTTAGACTCGACGCGCGGCCAACCCATGGCCCCGTCAGACGGTCATCCTCAGAGGTGCAGTCGTGAAAGCTCTCCACGGTTTCAGAGACTTTATCCTGCGCGGCAACGTCGTCGACCTCGCGGTCGGGGTCGTCATCGGGGCCGCGTTCGGCGACCTCGTCAAGTCGATGGTGGCCGACGTCATCACGCCGTTAATCGCCTTCATCGTCTCCCTCGCTGGCGGAAAGGGAGGCAAGGCCGAGTTCGCCGCCTTTGAGATCCCCTACACGACGATCAAGATCGGCAACTTCCTGAACTCGCTCCTCAGCTTTCTCGCCATCGCCGTGGTCGTGTACTTCGCGGTCGTCCTCCCCATGAACCGCCTCCTGAATTACTTCAAATCGCCCGAGGTCGAGAAGGAGGTCCCGCTTACCAAGGACCAGCAGCTCCTCATCGAGATCCGGGATGCCCTCAAGGCCCGCCCCATCGCCTGAGCCCCTCTCCCCTTCCCAGACTCTTCGCGCCCGGAGTGTTTCATGAGCCGTCCCTCGCTGACTGTCTGGTCTCTCCTGACCATGGTGCTATGTCTCGCCGCGACGAGCGCGTGGGCGGCCGAGAAGCCGAACGTCGTCCTCATCATCTCAGACGACCACGCCTGGACCGACTACGGGTTCATGGGGCATCCCCACATCCAGACGCCGAACATCGACCGGCTGGCAGCGGAAAGCCTCTGCTTCCGGCGGGGGTATGTCCCGTCGAGCCTCTGCTGCCCGAGCCTGGCGTCGATCATCACCGGAATGTACCCCCACCAGCACAAGGTGACCTCCAACGACCCCCCGATTCCCGCGGGGATGACAAACCGGGACTTTCAGAAGTCCGACGCCTTCCGCGAAGGGCGAGAAACGATGAACGTCCACATGGATGCGGTCCCGACGCTGCCGAAGCTCGTCCGCGACGCGGGCTACCACTCCCTCCAGACCGGCAAGTGGTGGCAGGGGAACTTTCGACGAGGCGGCTTCACGGAGGGCATGACGACGGGCCAGCGCCACGGCGATGCGGGGCTCGACATCGGCCGCAAGACGATGCAGCCGATCGACGACTTCATCCGTGGCTGTGCGGCCGAGAAGACTCCGTTTCTCGTGTGGTACGCCCCCATGATGCCGCACGATCCGCACACGCCGCCGGAACGCCTCCTGGAGAAGTACCGGGACAAGACGCCCTCGATCCATGTCGCCCGCTACTGGGCCATGGTGGAGTGGTTCGACGAGACCTGCGGAGCCTTGATGGGAATCCTGCGGGACCGCGGTGTGGAGGAGAACACGATCGTCATTTATGTCGCCGACAACGGGTGGATCCAGAACCCGGACAAGCCCGGCTTCCTCCCCTCGAAGCGCTCCCCTTACGACTCCGGGCTGCGAACGCCGATCCTCTTCCGGTGGCCGGGAAAGATCACGCCGGCGGTGATCGACCAGCCCGTGCAGTCAATCGACATCGCGCCGACCGTCTGTGCGGCACTCGGCCTCCCGAAACCGGCCACGATGTCGGGAGTCGACCTCCGGGACGAACGGGCGGTCCGCGAACGAAAGACGGTTCAGGGAGCCTGCTTCACCCACAATGCCGTCGACCTGAACAACCCAGCCCGAAACGTCATGGAGCGATGGATCATCGCCGATGGATGGAAGCTCATTGTACCGACTCCACTCTCGGACGTTTCGCACGCTCAACTTTTTCACATCGCCGACGATCCGGCCGAGCAGCGCGAGCTGGCGACGGCCCAGCCGGACCGCATCAAAGAGATGACCGCCCTCCTGGATGCCTGGTGGAAACCGGTCCCCGTTCAGGAATAACCCTGCTGACGGGGCCGGCACTTTCTGCGCACTCCGTGGTCACTTGCCTCGGCACAGAGAAGATGTCCGAAGAATTTCCAGATGTTCGGTTTTCCGAACATCCCCAAAATGAGGCAGGATCGTGGGGCCGGGCCTTGAAATTCCATGGGCCAAGACTCCCCACCGCCCCATGAACGATGACGACTTCGCAGGAATCGGCCTTTCGCTCGGAGGCGGGCGGATCCCGCGTTGCCCAGGTGGCACGGGAACTGCTTTGAACGAGAACGCCTTCGGTTTTGCTGGCGCTCACTGGTGAAGCACGGGGTCTGTGACGGGTCCAGATTCGTGTCTCCCTATGCGCGCCGCTGACATTTGCTTTGGCCAATCTCCTCTGTCGACGGCGCTCCGCGCCACATCCGCCTGCTTCGGGACGCGGCTGAAAGTCGGAGGGGGCTCATGAGCCATCGAACCGACGATTCCACCGCCCAAGCTTCCGACAGCATCTGGTCCGCCGTTGACGAGACTGCGAGTGACGGTCCGCCCTGCGGGACGTGCCAGCAGTCCTGCACCATTCGCCATGAGATGGACGGGGGGGGAAGCACGCTCGGCGACAGTCTGGCACAGCTTCGTGCGTCGGACTCCGGCATTCTCCTTTCCTACACCTCCGCCGTCGGTCATCGCTCGAAACCCTCGCGTCTGACGACACCGCAGATCCGCAATGGGCGCGGCGAGCTGGAGGGGACCGACTGGCCTAAGGCGCTGCATCTGTTTGTCGAGCGGATGAAGGGGATCCAGGCGGCGCACGGGCCCGACTCGATTGCGGTCCTGGCCCTCGGCTCTCTCTCGCTGGAGGAAACGGCCTTCCTGGGGGGACTCGTCCGCAGCGGCCTGCGGACCTCGTCCCTCGCCGGTTTCCCGGCCGCCGCCTCCGTGGCCGCCGTCGCCCGAGAGGAGGCGTTCGGCTTCGACGCGCCCTCCGCCTGCTACCGCGACCTCGAGCTGGCGGACACGATCGTCCTCGTCAACACGAACTTGAGCCAGGCGCATCCCGATCTCTGGGAGCGGGTCCAGCGCAATCCGAATCATCCGACGATCGTCGTCGTCGACTCGCGGCGGACTGAGACCTCCGCCCAGGCGGACCTGCATCTGCCGATCCATCCGCACAGCGAGGCGATCCTCCTCCACAGCATCGGGCGGGAGCTGGTCGAGCGGGACTGGATCAACGCGGACTACGTGACGCAGCATACGTCCGGCTTCTCAGCCCTGGCGGCGCACATCGAGCAGTTCACGATCGACGTCGCCTGCCGCGAGACGCGGTTGAGCGCCGGGCTGATCGAGCACCTGGTGGAGCTGATCCACCGCGGCAACCGGGTGATGTTCGTCTGGTCGAGCGGGAGCGACGCCGCCGGGAACCGGGAGATCGCCCGGGCGGTGACGAACCTGGCGCTCATGACCGGCCAGATCGGACGTCCGGGGACCGGGGTGCTCACCTGCGACGAACCCTGCTCCGCGGGCGCCGAACGCCTTTTCTCGAACCGTCACTCCCTCTGGGGTGGCCGCAGCTTTTCCGACTCGCTCGAACGGCTCCAGGCGGCCAGCATCTCGGGCATCCCGGCCAAGCTGCTGCCGGAGACGGGCGCGAGCTCGTACGAACAGGTCGTCGAGGGACTTCAGGACGGATCGATCCGCGGGCTGTGGATCGTGGGGAGCGGCAGCGGCGACGTCTCATCGTCGCACCCCGAGATGGCGGCGCTCCTGGGGACCGTGGAGTTCCTGGCGGTCCAGGAGACGCGGGAGAACGCCCTGGGGGTTTCGCAGGCTCATGTCGTCTTTCCGTCTGCCGAATGGGCGGAGAAGAAGGGGACGGTCATTACGCCGGAGCGGCGGCTCAAGTTTCTCACTCCGTCGGAGCATCCTCCGGGGGACGCGCTGACCGACTTCGTGATCTTTCGCCTCCTGGCGGACGCGTGGGGCTGTGGCCGCACGCTGCGGAAGTGGAACTCTCCCGCCGGAGTGTTCGAGCTCCTGAAGAAGCTGTCGGCGCACCGGCCGTGCGATTTCTCCGGGATCGTCGATCACGACATGCTCGTGACGTTCCTGGGGATCCAGTGGCCCTTCACGGGTTCGGAGGGGAGCGACGGGGGAGAGGCGGCCTCGGGGGACCGTCGGCTGTTCGAGGGGGGACGTTACTTTCATCCGGACCAGAAGGCGCGGTTCACCTTCGATTCCCCGCATCAGCGGAAGGATCGTGAGCATCACCTGTTGCAGTTCGACGTCAAGCCATCGACCGACGTCGCGGCGGAGGGGCTTGGCGATGAGCCTCGCGGTTTGCGTGAGCCGCCTCCGGAATGGGCGGCGGCCCGGATCGTGCTGCTGCTGAACCCGGTCGACGCGGATTTCTGGTCGTTGACGGAGCGGGAACTGATCCGCCTGGAGATGGGGCCGTTTCTCCTGCAGGGGGTGATCCGTCTTTCGGACGCGATTCCTTCCGGGCAGATCGGTATTCCGAGCACTGCTCCATTTCGCCGGTTGTGGCAGAGTGCGATTTCGCAGCCTCTTGAGGCGCAGGTCCGCGGGTTGACTTGCCACATCCTTTCGGGCGGCCTGTCGATTCAGGATCCGGCGGCGTAGTGGCCGAGGGGATTCGCTGCTTGAAGGGTGCGTGATTCAAGCGACTGGCCAATCGCCGCTTCGACGAGTGCTTGAAACTCGCGCCCGGGCGGACAGATTCCCGATGCGCAACGGCCGTCATTCACCAACCGGGTCCAGGGGCACCTTGGTCAGGGGGTGCAGGGGGCAGAATGCCCCTTGCCCGCCGGAGGCCTGGCCGTCGAGAGACGTCTGAAGGAGATCGTGTCCAAACGCGGACACCATGCCGTATGCCGCCCTCACCGACCCGCGGGGATTGCAAAGCCAGCGGTGTGGTTGGAGGGAGTCCTCAACGCTGGCACGACAAAGGGGACATCCGTTGTGCCCCACGGTTCAGCGAAGAAGTGCCTCCGGCGGCAAGGGGGTGAGACCCCCTTGACCCCAGCTGCCGTCGCACGTTGGGCTTGAGCAAGCGGAGCCGTGCCGGCAAGGACGCGATTCAACTCATCCTCGCCGCTTCACCGACCACGGGAGCGAGATCGCTACACGGGGGCCGCTTCGAGCTTTCCCCCACGGAGACGATGGTGCTGCGGGAAACGGTCGGCCAGTTCCCGGCTGTGGGTCACGCAGACCAGGATCGCCTGTTCTTCGCGGGCGACCTCCAGAAGCAGCGTTCCGACCGCCGCGGCCGTCTCCTGGTCGAGGCTTCCGGTCGGCTCATCCGCCAGCAGGAGCTGAGGCTTGTTGAGCAGCGCCCGACAGACCGCGACGCGCTGCCGTTCGCCGCCTGAGATCTGAGCCGGCCGATGCTCGACCCGGGCGCCCAGTCCGACTCGTTCGAGGAGGGTCCGGGCGCGCTTCTCTTCTTCGGGGCCGACGCCGCGGCCCCCTTCGCCCAACGCCGGCAGCAGAACGTTTTCAAGGACCGTGCACTGCGGCAACAGATGGTGGTCCTGGAACACAAAGCCGATGTGCCGATTCCGGAACGCCGCCTGTTGGGCGGGGTTCAGCGCGAGCGGCTCCTGGTCGGCGATGCGGACGGTTCCGGACGTCGGAGTGTCGAGGAGACCGATGATGTAGAGGAGGGTGCTCTTGCCAGAGCCGGACGGACCGGTGATCGCCAGGGCTTCGCCGGACGCGAGGGAGAGGTCGACCCCGGTCAGGATCGAGAGTGTTCCGGCAGCGGTCGGGAAGGACTTGGTGAGATTCGAGACCTGCAGCACGGATGCTCCTCGCCATGGGACGGTCGATCGGTCCGTGGCAGGATAGCGGAGGGGAGGAACGCGAATCGAGGTTCGCGATGCTGTTTGAAAGGCGCCCTTGCCAGCACGACTCCCGTAGCTCAAACCCATCGTGCCACGGCCGCTGGGGTCAAGGGGGCCACGCCCCCTTGCCGCCGGAGGCACTTCCATGAGGAACCGTGGCAAACGACGGATGTCCCCTTTGCGGAACCAGCGTTGAGGACTCACCACTCGCTCCGCAAGCCCCGCGGGCTGGTGGGGGGGCATACGGCATGCTGTCCGCGTTTGGACACGCACTCCTTCCGACAGTGTCCGATGAGAGGGCCTCCGGCGGGCAAAGGGCCCAAAAAACAACACAGGCCCCTCTGCACTCCCCACCAGGGTGCCCCTGGACCCGGTGATCGAATAGTCCTAAACCGCCGCGCCCGTGAAGAGCGACTCGATGACCGACCCATTGTTGAGACGCACCACCCGACCCAACCGGTCCCGCACCTCCGCATCCCCCGGTACACCAAGCAGGTGATAGACCGTCGCCCCCACATCATCCGGCGAGAACGCACGCGTCACCGGATACGCCCCGGAATCATCCGACTTCCCAATCACCTGCCCCGGCTGGACCCCCGCTCCCGCGAAGAGACCAAAGAAACACGGCCCCCAGTGATCCCGCCCCTTCTGGTCGTTGATCTTCGGCGTCCGCCCGAACTCCCCCAGCATCATCACGAGCGTATCCCGCAACAGCCCCCGCTCCTCCATATCGTCCAGCAGCGCCGCCACCCCCTGGTCGAGCGGCGGAAGCAGACGCCCCTTCAGCGTCTCGAAGATCGCCGCATGACTGTCCCAGTTCTGAACCGGGCCGATGTTCGCCTGCACCACCGGAACCCCCGCCTCGATCAACCGCCTTGAAAGCAGGAGCGACTGCCCCGTCATGTTGCGACCATAACGATCACGAACCGCATCCGGCTCGCGGTCCATCAGGAACGCCTCCGCCAGCCTGTTCGACGTCAGCATCTGGAACGCCAGCCGCTGCTCGTTGTCGACCCGCACGGCGTTACCCAGCTGCTCAATCCGCGACTGCGCCCGGTTCACTTCCGCCAGAAGCGTCTGCCGGCTCCCCAGCCGCGGCAGGTCGATCCCGGCCGCCAGCGTCAGGGCGTCGACCCGGAAATCCTTCTTGTTGGGGTCTCCCGTGATCTGCCACGGATCGTACTTGGGGCCGAGGAACCCGGCATGCTGACCCGGCCAGGTGAGCGGTCCCCCCTGCAGGAACGTCGGCAGGTTGACCCCCGTCGGCAGGCCATCGGTCCGACGATTCGTAAAAGCGAGCCCGGCAGCGTAGCTCGGCCAGTCGTCCCGTGAGGCGACCTTGTCGAAGAAGCCCCCCGGCTGCCTGGTGCCGGTCAGGACGTGGTGCGTCGACATCAGGTGGTTGTTGTCGCCGTGCGAGAGCGAACGGACGACGGCGTACTTGTGCGCCCGCGCCGCCAGGTGCGGCAGATGCTCGCAGATGGAGTAGCCGGGGATCGTGGTCGCGATCGGCTGGAACTCCCCCCGGATCTCCGCGGGGGCCTCCGGCTTCATGTCGAAGGTGTCGTGATGGCTGGCGGCCCCCGTCAGGAAGACGATCAGGACCGACTTGGGGGACCGAACCGCCGCGGCATCGCTCGCGCGGGCCCGCGCGCCGAGAACCTGGGACAAGCCGATCCCCAGGAGCCCGGAGTATCCGGTCTGGAGCACTTCCCGACGGGTCAATCCGATGGAATGACGGTGAAAAAGAGATGAGCGCGGGGGGAGGGGGGACATTCGGGCGGGGGCCTTCGTGGAGCGCGGGGCCGGCGGATTCAGGTGGGAGGGCCGTCGAAGCGGCTTCCCATAATCTATCGTTGATCGGTAAGTCGCACCATGAATTCCCGGAGTCTCCTTCGCCCTGCGTGATGTCCCGCCGGATCTCTTGAGGGGAGGCCGGACGGCACAGTCGGGCACGGGGCGGCCCGTGCGGAGTTTGACGGTTGCGCCGATTAGCAAAAATTTCTCGGTGGAAAGCGCCCTGCTGCAATTTGCCTGGGCGATTCCAGCTTCCCATTGGAGGTTAGCCTTCGAAGAGAGGCTTCTCACCTTTGCCCCCGTGACGGCCATGCGACACATCCACTTGTTCATGAAGAGCGAGGAAGGCACCACTTCAGTGGAATATGCCGTCCTCATCGCGCTGATTCTCCTGACCACCATGGTTGGCATCCGGCAGTTGACGAACGGAGCCAGCGGCATGTGGGCCAACAACAACGTGCAGCTCGAGGCGGTCGGGTTCAACTCGCCGGCTCCGTAGCCTGAGACCAGGATCCAGCGGCTTGGTGCGTTCGGCCACGTCGGTGAGGGCGTCGGTCCGTTTGAGGCGGTTGCGTGATTGCGGGGCGGCCATCGACACGCGGCCAGAAGCTTTCGAAACGGGCAGGATCGGCAGGTCCCGCGATCGCAGGTCCGGGGCAAACCTCCGGGAGCGGGTCCCCAGGGCATTCGATCTTCCGGCAGCGCGGAAATATCGCTATCAGGTCTTGCTGCAGACACGATCGGGCTCCGTCTCGCGGGCTCGATGCGACTCCACAGGAGGCGCGCCCGCCGCGGCGACGCGAAATGAGCGTCGTTGTCCGCTCGCGCTGAAAGTTGTCTCTCCGCAGGTCACCGGTAGTGAATCGTCCGCACGAAATTGGCTTCGATGAGACCGGCTTCTGGGTGAAGCACCGGCGGATCGTCTACGGAAGGTTCGACTACCAGTGGACCCCGGAGCTCGACGGCGTCGAGCTGCTCTTCCAGGGGCGGAAGTTTGGAGAGATCTGCGGGCCCGAAGAGATCCAGGCGGACCTGAAAGAGTTCGGCCTGCCGCGGCGCGTGTGCGAGGTGGCGACGATCGTCCTCGGTACGATGCTCGAAAGCCTGCTGCAGGGGCTGCCCGAAGAAGCCCGCCACGATCGGGTCTGGACCCGCCTGCGGATGTCCGGCTGCGAGCAGTTCTGTCCCGACGCGCGTCGCTGAACGAAGATCAGGATCGCGAACCCGCCTTCCAGAAACGCGTCGACCCTGGCCACTTGATGTGGCCAGGGTCGATTCGCGTCGAAAGAAAAAGCGAGTGAGGATGGCTGGGGGCGTGGGCGCTCGCCCGGCGAAGCCCCACAAGGACTTCCCCGGCCACACCCCCAGTCATGCAACACTCGCCAAGGGTCGTTTGTTCGGTAAGTAACCATTTAGCAACGAGTGTGCCGCTCGGGCCAAAGTGACAAAAACATGCTCGGCACGTGCGTTTTTCCTCGCGAAAATCTTTCGGCCCCGTATGCCAGCCTCAGCGGCTGCCCACCAAGTAGGCAAGAGAGACTCTCGATTCAACAGCCTTGCGTCCCCGGCAGCGGATCGTCCCTCTATTGGGCGTGACACCCCTGCCGCGCCCGGCACGCCGCTCGTCCTCTTCACCCTCGTTCCCAATCGTGTCGGCGGTCGCTACGTTCTTTGCGGTTCTCGAATCGGAGGCGTAAGAGGCGCAGCGTGTCCGGAGGATCGACCACATTTCAGGACCGATTGGCGCGGGCTCGGCGCGGAGAGGCATCCGCACGGGATGAGCTGTTCGCGTCCTGCCGCAGCTTTGTCGGTCTGTGCGCCCGCGCTCAGCTCGAGCAGAAGCTCCGCCGCAAGGTCGATGCGTCCGACCTCGTGCAGCAGTCGCTCCTCGACGCCCACCGCGGCTTCGAACGGTTTCGCGGATCGACGCCGGACGAATGGATGGCCTGGCTCCGGCGGATCGTCTCGAACAATGCGCTCGACCTGATCCGGCATCACGTTCAGGCAGACGCCCGGGCCGTCTCCCGGGAGCGGCCGCTCGAGGGAGGACCGGAAACGTCGACAGTCGCCTTCAACCCCTTCGAGCCGGCGGCCCGCCAGGAGACCCCCAGCCAGGTCCTGATGGGGATGGAGCGGCACCTCGAACTCGCCGCGGCGATCGAGCAGCTCTCCGAAGACCACCGGGAAGTGGTCTATCTGCGGAACGTCCTGGGGCTTCCCTTTGACGAAGTCGCCACACGGATGGAGCGGTCCCGCGGGGCGGTGCAGATGCTCTGGATGCGGGCCCTCGAAACGCTCCGGTCGAACCTCGCCCGGGA
The DNA here is from genome assembly GCF_001610835.1 of Planctomyces sp. SH-PL14. Lineage (NCBI taxonomy): Bacteria > Pseudomonadati > Planctomycetota > Planctomycetia > Planctomycetales > Planctomycetaceae > Planctomyces > Planctomyces sp. SH-PL14. The sequence continues at coordinate 381,596 of NZ_CP011270.1, forward strand.
GAGCAGGCCATGAGCGAGTCTCCCCCGTCACTCGCAAGCTCGGAGTCCGACGAGCCGTCGGCTGACGTGCTCCGTATGGAGAAGCTGTTCCAGGCGGTCGTCGCGAACGATCAGTCGACGATCGAACGGCTGATCGAGGAGGACCGGGGGCTCGCCGACTGGAAGAACCTGCTGGGGGACCTCCACAGCCTGGGGCAGCAGACGCGGGGTGGTGCGGAGGTGGCTGGCCTGCTGCCGTCCGGAGCAGAGCGGATCTTTGGACGGTATCGGCTCCAGGAGGAGTTGGGACGCGGGGGTATGGGGGTCGTCTATCGGGCGTGGCAGGCGGACCTGAGCCGGCCGGTCGCGATCAAGATGATCCTGGGAGGGCAGCTCTCGTCCGATGAGCAGGTCCGGCGGTTCCAGGCGGAGGCGCAGCTCGCCGCCCAGGTCCGGCATCCGCAGATCGTCACGATCCACGAAGTCGGCGAGATCGACGGGCAGCACTTCTATGCGATGGAATACGTCGACGGGATCGGGCTCGACCGATACCTCGCCGAGAACCGTGTGGAGGCCGAGGAGGCTGTCCGGTTGCTGATCCCGGTGATCCGGGCCGTGCAGCACCTGCACGAGCGGAACATCATCCACCGGGACCTGAAGCCGGCGAACCTGATTCTCGACCGCGAGCGGCGGCTGCACGTGGCGGACTTCGGGCTGGCGACTCTGCTCAATCCGGACACGCGGCAGACGCTGTCCGGGACGGTCCTTGGGACACCGGCCTATATGTCCCCGGAGCAGGCGGCGGGCAAGGTGAAGGAGCTTTCCCCCGCGGCGGACGTCTACAGCCTGGGGGCGATTCTTTATCAGATGCTGGCGGGCCGGAAGGTCTTCGACGACGAGTCCCCCGCCCTGCTTCTGCTGCAGGTCATCGAGCGCGAGCCGCAGCCAGTGATGGCCTTCAACCCGCGGGTTCCGCGGCGGTTGTGGTGGATCGTGCGGCGCTGCCTGGAGAAGGACCCGCGCCGCCGTTACCCGAATGCGGGTGAGCTGGCGGACGATCTGGAGCGGTACCTGCGGGACGATTCGGTCGTGGCCGGGAAGGATGCCTGGTCGCAGGAGATCGTGCGGTTCCTGCGGCGGCATCGGACCGTCATGTACCGGCTGGCGGCGATCGGGACGGCGCTCTTAGTGGTGCTGGCCCGGATGTGCGAGGCGCCGGAGTACGCCGCCTTCTATCGTCCGGTGGTCGTCGACATTGTGGCGTGGGGGCTGCTCGTGGTCCTCTGGGACGTGCTGGGGCAGCGGCGGCCGGCGCAGCGCGACCTGACCTCCACGGCGACGACGTTCACCGATGTCGTGGTCCTGACGCACATTCTGTGGCTGACGCAGGCGGTCGATGGGCCGGTCGTTTCGCTGTACCACATTGTGATCTCGGCCGCGGGGCTTTCGCTGCGGCCGCGGCGGGTGTGGCTGGCGGTCGGGGCGAGTCTGATCGCGTATGGGCTGCTGATGCTGCAGCCGCCCGAAGAGGGGATGATCCGGTTGCCACATCTGTCGATCCTGTATGCGCTGTCGCTGATTGTTTGCGGGGCGATCTCCAGTTCGCATGCCCGCCGGCTGGCGCTGCTGACGATTGCGGACAAAACGCCGTAGGCCACCGGGGCTGCGAAACAGCCGGTCCCCAGGCCCGGACAACGTCTGCGGACTCCCTCTTCTCATCATCCCGCTGGGTTGCAGGAACGGAGGTTGGCTCTGACACTGCGAAGGCATGACTCCGACTTCTTCTGCGAGATGCGCAATGCGGACGATTCTGTTGACCTTCTCGATCTGCCTCGCCGGCGGGTCCCTGCTGACGGCAGAGGAAACCTCGCTCGCCAAGGCGTTCTCGACGATCAAGGCGGTGCGGCGCGAAGGAGAGGGGAACGAAGCGGCTCGAGAGGCGGCCAAGGTCGTCTCGAATGCCAAGCCGGAAGAGCTGACGCAGATTCTCGTCGCCCTGGACGACGCCGATCCGATCGCGGCGAACTGGCTGCGGGGGGGCTTCGAAGCCGCCGCACAGAAGGCGGGAAAGAATCTGCCGGCCAAGGCCCTGGAGGGCTTTGTGTTGGACCGGACGCACGATGCCCGCGGACGGCGGCTCGCATTCGAGTGGCTCACGGCAGCGGATCCGGCCGCGCGGGAGCGGATCGTCCCGGGGTTCCTCGACGATCCGAGCGCGGAGCTTCGGCGCGATGCGGTCGCCCGGCTGATCGGCATGGCGAAGACGGAGAGCGGCGACGCGGCGACGAAGCTCTATGAGGAGGCGTTTTCCGCCGCAGTCGACGGGGATCAGGTCCAGGAGATCGCCCAGGTCCTGGTGAAGGCCGGAAAGCCGGTCGACCTCACGGAGCACTTCGGCTTTGTGACGCGATGGGTCCTGGCCGGGCCGTTCGACAACCGCGAGACGAAAGGGTTCGACGTCGCTTATCCGCCGGAGAAGGAAGTGAACCTTCAGGCGGAGTACGAGGGGATGAACGGCAAGGTCGCCTGGACGTCGCTCGAAGCCCCGATCGACAAGTCGGTGCTGAATCCCGAGAAGGTCGGACTATTCGATATCGCCAAGCTGACCGCGCCGCACAAGGGGGCGGCGACCTACGCGACGACCGACTTCTATTCGGAGAAGAGCCAGCCGGTCGAGTTCCGCCTGTCGACCTCGAACGCCTGGAAGCTCTGGGTGAACGGGGAACTGGTCTTCGCGCGGGATGAGTATCACCGCGGGATGTTCTTCGACCAGTACATCGTTCCGGGACAGCTCAAGACGGGGAAGAACGTCCTGCTTCTCAAGGTCTGCCAGAACGAGCAGAAAGAAGACTGGGCCCAGGACTGGAGCTTTCAGTTCCGCGTGTGCGATCCCGCGGGCAAGGCGGTCCTCTCCACCGACCAGCGGACAATGACGCAGCGGTGAGACGCGAGCGCAGGGCCGACGCGAAACGCAGTGCGATCACTCAGGAATCACGAATGCTCAGACATCCTCGACTCTCCCTTCTTCTTTGCCTTGTGACACTCTGGACGAGCGCGGCGGCCGCGGCCGACCGGATCGCGAAGACGATCGCCGGAACGGGGATCTCGGCGCATGAGGGGGACGGAGGTCCCGCGACTCAGGCGGCGGTGGGCGGTCCGTTCGGCGTCGTCGTCGGGCCGGACCATGCGGCGTACGTCTGCGAAATCACGACGCACGTCATCCGCCGGATCGACCTCGACACCGGGCTGGCGACGACCGTCGTCGGGACCGGCGAGCTTGGGAATACCGGTGACGGCGGGCCGGCCGTCCAGGCGAAGACGCATGAGCCTTACGAAATCCGCTTCGATCGGGGGGGCAACCTGTACTTCGTCGACATGAAGGCGGCGGTCGTTCGCCGCGTCGATGCGAAGACGAAGGTCATCGAGACGGTCGCCGGATCGGGGAAGGCGGGCTTCAGCGGTGACGGCGGTCCTGCGACCGAGGCCCAGTTGAACCAGCCGCACTCGATCGTCCTCGACGACAAGACGCTCTATATCTGCGACATCGGCAACCACCGGATCCGGGCGGTCAATCTCGAGACAAAGGTCATCTCGACCTACGCCGGTACAGGCGAAAAGAAGAAGACGCCGGACGGCGCGAAGCTCGCCGGCACGCCGCTCAATGGCCCGCGGGCCCTCGACTTCGATCCGATGGGGAATCTGCTGCTGGCGCTCCGTGAAGGAAACATGGTGTTCCGCGTCGACCGGAAGGCCGGAACGATTCATCACCTCGCCGGGACGGGGAAGCAGGGCTACGCCGGCGACGGTGGCCCGGCTCGCGACGCGGTGCTGGCCGGTCCCAAGGGAGTGGCGCTCGGGCCGGACGGAGACGTTTATCTCGCCGACACGGAAAGCCACACGATCCGCGTCCTGCGGATGAAGACCGGGACGATCGAGACGGTCGTGGGGGACGGGCAGAAGGGGGACGGTCCCGACGGCCCCGCCCTCAAGTGCCGGCTGGCCCGGCCGCACGGCGTGTATGTCGACAAGGACGGCGGGATCTACATCGGCGACAGCGACAACCACAAGGTCCGGTATGTTGTCCCCGTCCAGAAATGACGGGTCGGGAAGCGGCGGACTGCCGATCACGATCCGCAAGTTCGAGTGGGAGCCCGACGAGGAGCTCTCATCGCGGACCTGGGCCTATTCGGCGTCGATCGGCGGCGTGCCGGTGGCCGTTCAGGCGGTCGTCTTCCGAGCCGATCGGACGGTGCTGTACCTCCCCCCCGATGTCCGGATCGACTCGCTTCCTCCCGGCTGTCGGCCGGAACCGGTCCTGCGGGAAATCGTCTCGCAGGTCAACCAGGATCTGACGGGACTCGACGTCTGTTTCTGTCAGGCGGCGGTCGATCCGGAGGACGAACTGGCCCGGACCGCGCTGACGCTCGCCGGATTCCGATATCTCACGGACGTGACCGAATTCACGCGGAATACCACCGCGGCTGATGCTCCCCGGGGGTCGTTCGAGCCGGCCAGGGACATACGGCTCGAAACGCCGCCGCTGACGTCCGACCTCTGGGTTCGCGCCTTCGAAGCGTCGCTGGCGGACAGCGTCGACGTCCCCGAACTCCTCGACTTCCGCGGTCCCCGGGAATCGTTCGAGAGCCTCGCCCTCCTGGCCGGAGGCCACACCGAGCACTGGCGGGTGCTGATGGACGAGGACCATCCGATCGGCCTCGTCCTGCCGACGCTGCTGCCGGACGGAACGGCGGAAATCCAGTACCTCGGCGTCGCCAGCAGCCACCGCCGGCGCGGCCATGGAACGCGGCTCCTCCAACACGCGTTCGAGGCGACCGGCTCACTGGAGATCAGTTCGCTCAACGTCCACGTCGACAGCCGCAACGTCGCCGCGGCGGCGCTCTATCAGCGGTACGGCTTCGGCCCGGTCACGCGGCGATCCCTTTGGATCCGCTGACCAGAGTGTGGCTTTCCACTCGCTCCAGCGGGGACGTGAAGGGCCGAAGGACGTGTCCTCCATGCTGTTCCGCGCTCGGGTACCGGCCAATTTCCCATGGTTCTCGACTGTCGGCCTCCAGCGGGCAAAGGGGTCAAGAAAACAACACGGCCCCCTTGCGTCCCCCACCAGGGGCGAGCCCCGGGCCCCCCGGTAGGACTATAGCGATGCGGTATAATCGGTTGCCCGTCGGCCAAGGGCGGTGTTCGACCATTCTCAAAACCGCGTTTCCTTCCTTGTCCGCCAAAACACTCGTATCATCCCCCATTCGTCCCCAGGCCCCATTCCCCACGGAAGCGGACGGCTCCGGTGAGCCGCGTCGCAGCGTTTTGTTGTCGGGCCGGGGACGCCGTGAGTGTCAATCGCCATGCGCCTGTCTCCCGCCGTCAGCACCCTCAAGCCTTCCGCCACCATCGCGGCCGCGGCCAAGGCCAAGGAACTGAAATCGAAGGGGATCCAGGTTCTCGACTTCACCCTCGGCGAACCCGACTTCAACACGCCCGAACACATCCGCAAGGCGGCCATCGACGCGATGAACGCCGGGCAGACCCACTACACGGCGTCCAGCGGCATCCCCGAACTCCGCCAGGCGGTCTGCACCGCCTACCAGCGGGACTACGGCCTCTCGTTCACCCCGGCCCAGGTCGTCATCTCCAACGGCGCCAAGCACGCCATCCATAACGTCCTCGCCTCCCTCTGCGGCCCCGGCGACGAAGTCATCATCCCCACCCCCTACTGGGTGAGCTACAGCGCCCTCGTCGAACTGACGGGAGCCAAGCCGGTCCTCGTCCCGACCACCCTCGAAAGCGGCTGGTGCCTCTCTCCCGACCAGTTCCGGGACGCCATCACCCCGGCGACCAAGCTGCTGATGCTCAACAACCCCTGCAATCCGACGGGGGCCGCCTACCCGATCAAGACCCTCGAAGCCCTCGCCCAGATCGCCGTCGACAAGGACATCCCCGTCCTCTCCGACGAGATCTACGAGAAGCTCATCTACGGCGACGCCCAGTTCAAGTGCTTCGCCTCGTTCGGCCCGGAAGTCGCGAAGCGGACGATCATCGTCAGCGGCGTCAGCAAGGCCTACGCCATGACCGGCTGGCGGATCGGCTGGTCGATCGCTCCCCTCGATCTCTCCAAGGCGATCGACAACCTCCAGAGCCAGCAGACCTCGAATCCGTGCAGCATCAGCCAGTACGCGTCGGTCGCCGCGCTCCTTGGACCGCAGGACTCGATCGCCAGCATGCACGCCGAGTTCATCAAGCGGCGGGACTACGTCCTCAGCCGCCTGCGGGAAATCCCCGGCCTGAGCTTCGCCAACCCGGGGGGAGCGTTCTACGCCTTCTTCAACGTCGAGAGCTACTTCGGCGTCCCGCTCGGCTCGGGGAAGACGGTCGATAACGCCACCGACTTCTGCACCGCCCTCCTGGAAGACGCCCACGTCGCCCTGGTGACCGGCGACGCATTCGGAGCCCCCGGCTATGTCCGGCTGTCGTTCGCCACGAACATCGAGAACCTCCGTCAGGGAGTCGACGCGATCGCCAAGTTCCTGAAGGTGGCGTAGCCGCCGGTATCCTGTCTGCAAGCGTTCTCCGGGGCCGGCTCGACCGGCCCCAGTTCATTGGTTCGTCTCCGCATCGATTCTGAAATCCCGCCCCGCCCGCACTCCCTGCCCCCGCCCGTTCGGAGCATTCTGCCGTGGAAGAAGCGATCAAGAAGGCCCAGGTGTTGTCGGAAGCTCTCGGCTGGATCCGCGAGTTCCGCGACCGCTACGTCGTCATCAAGCTCGGCGGCAGCGCTCTCGAAGATGCCGAGGGGGTCCGGCGGTGCCTGGCGGACGTGGTCTTCATGGAAGCGGTCGGAATGCGGCCGATCCTGATTCACGGCGGTGGCAAGTCGATCAACAAGGCGATGTCGGAAGCGGGGATCGCCCCCCGTTTCGTTCAGGGGCGCCGTTACACCGATGACGCGACGCTGGAAATCGTCTCGCGCGTCCTCGCGGAAGAGATCAGCGAATCGCTCGTCGACGAGATCCGCAGCCTCGGCGGCCGCGCGGTCCCGATGAGCTACCGCACGCAGAACGTCCTGATCGGCGAGCGGCTCCTGCTGCCCGGAGACGGCGGCGAAGACGTGGACCTCGGCCGCGTGGGGCATGTCGTCGACATCAACCGCGACGCGCTCCTCGCCGTCTGCCGGACCGATACCATTCCGGTCCTGCCTTCGATCGCACTCGATCGCGAAGGGGGGATGCTCAACGTCAACGCCGACACTGCCGCGGCCGCCGTCGCCCGGATGCTTCGCTCGGAAAAGCTTGTCTTCCTGAGCGACGTCCCCGGGATCTTCCTCAACAAGAAGGATCCGTCGACGCTCGTCTCGCACCTCAAGGCGTCACGGGTCCGCGAGCTGATCCAGGATGGCACCATTGACGCCGGCATGGTCCCGAAAGTGGAAGCGGCCCTCGAAGCCCTGCAGGCCGGAGTGAAAAAAATCCACATCATCGACGCCGGAATCCCGCACTCGCTGCTGCTGGAGATCTACTCCGATAAGGGGATCGGAACCGAGATCGTTGCGTGATGCGGCCGAGGGCCAGATGACCGGCTGGCCCCTGCGGCGGAACAATGCAGAGACGGTGGGATTCGGCCACTCGCGTCCGGCGACACGGAGAATTTCGACGATGAAGCGGGCGTGAACGATTGATTCAGAACGTGGCCGCGGGTCAAATCTTAACGGGGGTCGCGCCAGCGGCTCCGCCGCCGGCCCCACGTCCCGTTCCCAGGGCTGTTTCATGATCGACGCCGATCTGGACTCGGAGCTCCCGACTCTCAGCAATGAACCGGACGTCCTGTTGATCGGCGTTTCGACGCGGGCTGCGGCGTTCTCCGCCCGCCGCGCCGGTCTGACGCCTCTCTGCATCGACCAGTTCAGCGACGTCGACCTCCAGTCTGTCGCCCGGACCATCGCGGCACCGGCCTTTCCGCAGGACGTCGAGCGATTCGCCCGCGACCTGCCGCCGATCCCCGTCATCTACGGCGGCGGTTGTGAGAACCAATGGGATCTTCTGAGCGGCCTGGCGCAGCAGCGCCCCGTGTGGGGCAATCCCGCCGAAGTCCTGCAGCGGGTCCGCGATCCGCAGCAGTTCTATGACGTGCTGCAGTCGACGCGGCTTCCGGCCCTGGAGATCCGCTCGGCCGACAATCCGCCCCCCGGCGACGGTACGTGGCTCATCAAGCCCCTGCATTCCGGCGGCGGCCGCGGTATTCACGTGTGGAACGGGACCTCGGATGCGGACTTGGCCGATTGCTACTTCCAGAAGTATCAGCCCGGCTCTCCCTGCTCCGCCGTCTTTTTGGCGGGGAAGGGGCCAGGCGACGTCCGGTTCGTCGGCCTGACGCGACAGTTGCTGGGGATGCCGGAGTTCGGCGGGTCCGGATTCCAGTGGTGCGGCAATATCGGGCCGATCAACCTCGATGTCGCGACGGAGATGCTCGTCCGCCGGCTCGGCAACATTCTGAAGTGGAAGTTCGAGCTTGTCGGACTGTTCGGGATCGACTTCGTCGTCGACGAGAGCGGCACCCCGTGGCCCACGGAAGTGAACCCGCGGTACACCGCCTCCGTTGAGCTGCTCGAATGGGCGTGCGATCTCAACCTTCTGGGCGAGCACTGCCGGTGCTTCGATCCGCACGTCTGTATTCAGCCATTCCGGGTCACCGGCACTCCAGGCGGAGAGGTCTTGGGGAAGGCGATTCTCTACGCCCCCTCCGATGGGAGCCTCCAGTATGCGGCCGGGCATGGCACTCATGCGTGGGAGCAGTGGCCGGAGCTCGGCGATCTTCCCGCTCCGGGGCAGCCGATCGCGGCCGGCTCTCCGATCTGTACGCTCTACACTTCTGGCAGTACGGAGGCGGGCTGCCTCAACAAGCTGAAGCGGCTGGCTGAGGAGCGGATGTCGAAGCTCTGGGCGCCGTCTGCCTGAGCCGCGTCCTTTCCGGCACGGCGGTGCTCGCTCAAACCCAATGTGCCACGGCAGCCGGGGTCAAGGGGGCAACCCCTTGCCGCCGGAGGCGCTTCCATGAGGAACCGTGGGACACAACGGATGTTCCCTTTGTGGAAGCGGCGTTGAGGACTCACCGCTCGCCTTGGAATCCCCGTGGGCTGGTGAGGGGGCATACGGCACGGCGTCCGCGCTTGGACACGCCCTCCCTCAGACATCTCTCGACGGCCAGGCCTCCGGCGGGCAGGAGGCATTCTGCCCCCTGCACCCCCTGACCAGGGTGCCCCTGGACCCGGTGGTTAGACGTCAGACGCCGTTGTCGTTCCTTGAGAGCTTGTGCTCGTAAGCATCGACCAGGGCGATCCAGCTCGCTTCGATCACGTTCTCGCTCACACCGACCGTGCTCCACACCGCTTCTTCGTCATCAACACACTCGATAACCACCCGCACTCGCGCCGCCGTCCCTTCCGCCGAATTGATCACCCGGACCTTGTAGTCCACGAGCTTCATCGAACCGAGCTCCGGATAGGTCGGGACCAGCGCCTTGCGAAGGGAATTGTCGAGCGCATTCACGGGGCCGTCCCCTTCACCGGCCACATGCTCGATCCGGTCCCCCACCCGAACCTTGACGATTGCCTCGGTCGTCACCGAAGACGTCCCCGGAACATCGCCTGATTCCGGCGCCTGGTCCATCTGGACGTTGACCCGGTAGTGGATCCGCTGGAACCGCGACTTGTGCAGGCCCGCGCACTTGCGGACCAGCAGGTCAAAGGAGGCCTCGGCCGCCTCGAACTGGTACCCCTCGCTCTCCAGCTCGACGACCCGGTCGAGGATCTGCTTCATCAGCTTGTCATCATGCTCGAGCTTGTACTTCGTGGTCTTCGCCACGATGTTCGACTTCCCCGACAGCTCGCTGACCAGGATCCGCCGCTCATTCCCGACAAGAGCCGGATCGATGTGCTCATAGCTGTGGGCAATCCGGTTCACCGCGTGGACGTGCATCCCCCCCTTGTGGGTGAAGGCGCTCCGGCCGACGTACGGCTGGCCGTTCCGGAAGTTCATGTTGGCCAGTTCGTAGACGTAGCGCGAGAGCTCCGTCAGGTGGCCGACGCCGGTCCCGTGCAGGACCGTGTGCCCCTTCTTGAGGGCCAGGTTCCCCGCGACGCTGATCAGGTCGGCATTGCCGCACCGTTCGCCGATCCCGTTGATCGTCCCCTGAACCTGGATCGCCCCGTGGTCGACGGCCCGAACCGAGTTCGCCACTGCGACATCGCAGTCGTTGTGGCAGTGGATCCCCAGCGGCACGCGGACGCTCTTACGGACCCGGTCGAGTGTCTCGGCGATCCGCTCCGGCAGGCTCCCGCCGTTCGTGTCGCAGCAGACCACGATCTCCGCGCCGGCGTTCTGCGCGGCGAGGATCGTCTGGAGGGCGTAGTCGGGATTGGCGGCGAAGCCGTCGAAGAAGTGTTCGGCGTCATAGAAGACCCGCCGTCCCTCGGAGACGAGGTAGGCGATCGAGTCCGAGATCATAGCGAGGTTCTCTTCCAGCGAGACCCGCAGAACCTCGGTGACGTGCAGGTCCGACGTCTTGCCGACGATCGTGCAGACCTTGGCCTTCGAAGCCACGAGCCCCTGCAGGCCGGCGTCGTCCCTGGCCTCGATCCCGCGGCGGCGGGTCATGCCGAAGGCGCACACAACAGCGTGCTTGAGGTTGAGGTCGGCGACCTGCTGAAAGTACTCGGCGTCCTTCTCGTTGGACGCCGGGAACCCCCCTTCGACGAAGTCGAAACCGAGCTCATCGAGCCGCTTCGTGATGAGGAGCTTGTCCTGCAGCGAAAAGTTGACCCCTTCCCCCTGGCTGCCGTCGCGAAGGGTCGTGTCGTAGAGTTGAACGCGCATGATGGGGAGACGGGAACGAGGTGCTGGGTGTCAGGATCCGGGACGAGAAGTCAGAACTCTGCCGGGCGTGGGCTGACGGCGGAAAGCTGACCTCTCCAAAAACAAAAAACCCCCAGGGAGGTCCTGAGGGTTGGCTGGCTTCGGGAAGGGCGGATGCGTGCGGACCTCAGACTCGCCCCTCCCGGCGAATAATCTGAATCGAAATGGTGGTCGTGAACGGCATCGGCGGTTCCTTGGTTTGGAGAGAGTACCGTGGGCTGGGGCGTCGGTCAAATTCACGTCTCCGCGAATCCCGATGCGGAGGCGTTCGTCGAATGGTGGCCGGACGAGGAGGCTGATCCCGGTATCTCGAACCGCGTCCTTGCCGGCACAGCTTGATAGCTCAAACCCGACGTGCGACGGCAGCCTGGGGTCAAGGGGCCAAAGAAAGAACACAGGCCCCCTTGCCGCCGGAGGCGCTTCCATGAGGAACCGTGGTCAGCAACGGACGTCCGTTTGTGGAACCGGCGTTGAGGACTCCCTCAAAACACACCGCTTGCTTTGCAATCCCCGCGGGTTGGTGAGGGGGCCATCCGGCACGTTGTCCTTGTCTGGACACTCTCTCCTTCAGACATCTCTCGACGGCCAGGCCTCCGGCGGGCAAAGAGGCTTCGCCCCCTTGCATCCCCCACCAGGGGCCAGCCCCTGGACCCCGGATGGGTTGCCACACCACCAACCGGCGGACGCCCCCTTCCGATCTCGCGACGTCGATGTCGCGAGACCGTCCGCTCCTATGGCCGCTCTCCGTCGGCATGCTCCTTCACGAAGTCCTGGAACGTACGCGACGCGACTTCATCCGCATCGGCGATCCGAATCCCGATCGTCTGCCGGCCGTCCCGGGCGGCAGCGATCTCCCGCTCCGCTCCCAGCCCGCTGATCCGCCCCATCGCATACCGCCCCGCCGCTCCGTACAGCGTCAGGTCGATCCCGCTACGGCGTTTCGTGACCACTTCGGCCCACGGCTTCGACGAGCCTTTGAGGCGGTACGTGACGGTGGTCTTGCCAGTCCAGTCGACCTCGGCGTCCGGGGCCGCTTCCGACAGGACTCCGAACAGAGACTCCAGCGTCTCCGCCTCCCATTCGACCCGCTTGTTGCTCGGAAACCCCTTACGCGAGAGGTGCCACTTCTTCCCCAGGACGGTCCAGGGCATCAGCGACGTCGGATCTACGACCGCCACTTGGGCCTGCGGCAGGAACGCCTTGACCGCCTTCTGAAGGAAATCCGCAAACGCCGGAGTCTCGATCTCCCGCAGCCAGTGGACGGTGATCGTCACTTCCTGCCACGGCCCCTTAAGGTTCTTCACCCGCACGCGGTCGCCGCGGCCGTAGACCGGCAGCTCGTCGAGATCGTCGAGCGACTTGAGAGACAACCGGCGGGCAAGGTCTTCCTCGCGGAACGAGTCCTTCTTCACGCGGAACTTGAGGACGAGGAGCCATTCGTCGCCGGTCTGGGCATGCAGGAACCAGCCACCCGATTTCTCCTTCGCCATCAGCTCGACAATGCTGCGGTGGTTCCAGTTCGGCTCGGCCAGCGTCTCGTGCTCCGCCAGCAGGTCGATAACGTGCTCCAGCGCCTCCCCCTCCCACTTCGGCGGCTTTCCGCTGTGGCTGATCCGGTCCCGCGTGTGCCAGCGGCGGCCGTCCGACTGCCACGGCGCGGCGGAGTCCTTCCCCACCTTGCTGATGTCGATGTCCCCCGCCCGCTTCTTGGCCGCCTCGTCGGCGTCGAAGAACTCAACGTCCGCCCGCTCCCCCGCCTCCATCACGGGCGCGAGTAACTCCCCGGTCCAGGACCGCATCAGCGGGGACTCGCCCGTTTCTTTCCGTCGGGTGCCGTTGGCGCCGGGCCGCGCCAGGGCGGCGTGGGCGACCACCTCTTCGGGCGTCCCCTGTGCCACGATCCAGCCGCCGCCCACTCCCGCCTCCGGGCCCATGTCGACGACCCAGTCGGCCGTCTTGATGACGTCGAGGTTGTGCTCGATGACCGCGACCGTGTTCCCCTGCTCGACGAGACTATTGAGGACTTTGAGCAGCTTGGCGATGTCGGCGAAGTGCAGCCCGGTTGTCGGTTCGTCCAGGAGGTAGAGCGTCTGACCGTTGTGGGGGCGGCAGAGCTCCGCCGCCAGTTTGACCCGCTGCGCCTCGCCGCCGCTGAGGGTCGCGGCGGATTGTCCGAGCGTCAGATAGTCAAGGCCGATCGCCGCCAGCGTCGCCAGCGGGGCACGGATCTTGGGGATGTTGCCGAAGACTTCGAGGGCCTCGCCGATCGACATGTTCAGAACATCGGCGATCGACTTCGACCGATACTGGACGGCGAGCGTTTCGACGTTGAACCGCTGCCCCTTGCAGGTCGTGCACTCCACCCAGACGTCGGGAAGGAAGTGCATCTCGATCTTCTTCTGTCCCATCCCCTCGCACTCTTCGCACCGCCCGCCGGGGCGGTTGAAGCTGAACCGGCCCGGCTTGAATCCACGCACCTTGGCCTCAGGGAGCCGGGCGAACAGCTCACGGATCGGATCCCAGACGCCGGTGTAGGTGGCAGGGTTCGACGCGGGGGTGCTGCCGAGCGGGGACTGGTCAACGACGATGACCTTGTTGACCTTCTCGATCCCCCGCAACTCGTCATACGCGCCGGGAGCTTCGCCGACGCGGTGCAGGTGGCGGGCGATCGCTCGACCGAGCGTCTCCATCACGAGCGAGCTCTTGCCCGAGCCCGAAAGGCCGGTGATGGCGGCGAACGTTCCGAGCGGAAGATAAAGGTCGACGCCACGCAGGTTGTGCTGCCGGGCCCCCAGGAGTTCCAGCCACGAACCACCCGGCGGGGCGTCGTAGAGCGCGGGGGGAGTCGACGGGCGAGCGGCGGCGGCCGGCGGTGCGGAGTCCTTCGCTTCCTCTTCGAACAGCGTCGCGGCCTTCTTTCCTCGCTTCTTCTTGGGAGTGGAGTCCGTCTCCGGCGCCAGCCGAACGAGCCGCCGCGTCCGGGGAATCGGGATCCCTTTGGCGCCGCTCAGATAGGCTCCCGTGAGCGATTTCTCGGGCTGCTTCTCCAGTTCCTTCGGCGCCCCCTCTGCGACGACCATTCCGCCGTGCCGACCCGCGCCGGGGCCGAAGTCGTACAGCCGGTCCGCCGACTCCAGGACTTCCCGGTCGTGTTCGACGAGGACGACGGTATTGCCGAGATCCCGCAGACGGTGCAGGGCCGAGATCAGCCGGCCGTTGTCCCGCGGATGGAGGCCGATCGTCGGTTCGTCGAGGACGTAGAGGACGCCGGTCAGGGCTCGTCCGATCTGGCCCGCCAGCCGGATCCGCTGGCTCTCGCCGCCGCTGAGGGTCGGCATCGACCGGTCCATCGTCAGGTAGTCGAGTCCTACGTCGACCAGGAACGACAGCCGGTGGATTGCCTCGTCGAGGAGGTCTCCGGCGACCTTCTTCTGTTCCTTCGTCAGTTTGAGCGACTTGAGGAACGTCAGGGCCTCGCCGAGGGGGAGTCGGCAGAGTTGCGGGAGCGTTTCTTCGTTGAGCCGAACGGACGCGGCGTCGTCCCGCATCCGGTCCCCGTTGCAGACCGAGCAAGGCTTCTCGCCGACGAGGTCGAGGAACCGTTGGCGGTGGGCGTAGGAGACGCGCGAGGCCTCTTCGATCGTCGGGTAGAGGCCCTTGTACTGGATGCGGACCGCGGCTCCCCCTTCACCTTTGGGGCCGGCCGGGACGTCGATCCACCGGTCGCCGCCGCCGTAGAGGATGACCCGCTGGTGTCGGGGATCGATCTGGTACCACGGGCGATCAAGGGGGATGTCGAAGGCGATCGCCAGGGCTTCGAGGATTCGCCGGAAGCCGGGGGTCAGGCGGGGATCGGGCCAGATCGAGACTGCCCCCTCGAGGAGGGAGAGGTTCGGGTTGCTGATGAGGGCGGCCTGGTTTGTGCCTCGTTCCGTGCCGAGGCCCTGGCAGGCGGGGCACCATCCCAGCGGGCTGTTGAAGGAGAAATTCTGGGGTGTCAGTTCGACAAACGTGCGCGACATTCATGACTCGGACGCGACGACGGGAATCGAGCAAGGATAGTCGTGTCCGTCCGAACACTCCATAGACAAGGGTACAGTATCAGTCCGGGTCCAGGGATCCCCTGGTGGGGGATGCAAGGAGGCCACGCCCCTTGCCCGCCGGAGGCCTGACCGTCGAGAAACATTGGAAACAACGGGTATTCAAACGCGGACCACGTGTCGCATGGCCCCTCACCAACCCGCGAGGAATACAGGGCAAGCGGCGCGGTGTGAGAAAGTCCTCAACGCGGGCTCCACAAACCGGACACCCGCCGTGAGAGGGGGCGGATCAGGCCGATTCCGCGAGGGGCTGAGCCTGGATGGCCAGCGCGGTCTTCAGAGCGGTTTTTCCCGCCGTGCTGATCTTGTAGACGAGCCCGGAGGATCGCTGGCCGATCTCGCACTTCAGCAGGCCGTGGGCAATGAGCCGCCCGTGGACCTGCGACAGGATCGCGGCGTCGACCCCCGCCACTTCGCGAATCCGGTCGAACCAGCCGACCAACGATTCGGTTTCGTCCCCCGCCTCTTCAAATGCTGGAGCGGACTGCTCGCCAGCAGGTTCCGAAACGACCACCGCAAGAGCCGCGACGGGCTCGGAAGGAGCGGCGTCCTTCTTCGCTTTGGGCGCGGGGGGGAGTTCATCCTCCAGCGTCCGGTAGGCCGCCAGGACAAGGCCCCAGGCGGGGTTGGCGGTCATCAGGGCTGGGACGTCATCGAACATGCTCCTCATATCGGAGGATCCCACCGGCCGACGCCCTCGTTCCCGGTGGCCGCGGAGCAGCTGTCACGACCGGAAAAGTCTCGCAGGCTTCCAGAATGCTCGCGTGACTCGGCTTTCCGCGAGTCCGAGGGGCCTTTCCGTGTCCCGGATGCGAGGCCGCCCGCACCAAACGTCGGCCGGGTTCGTGGACGGCACGGGGGATCGGCTCAATAATGCGGGTCCGCCTCCAGCGGACGGACTTTCCCGATCCCGCGCCAGGCGCAACGTGAGCGGAATCATGGCTGTTGCGACGATGAATGTGCCAGACCAGCAAGGGCGGTTCGGCGAGTTCGGCCGGCGGTTCGTCCCCGAGACCCTCATGCGGGCCCTCGAGGAGCTGACCGCCGAGTACGCCCGGGCCCAGAAAGATCCGGCGTTCCAGCAGCAGCTCGACCATCTCCTCAAGACCTACGTCGGCCGGCCGAGCCCGCTCTACTTCGCGGAACGCCTCACCGAAATGGCGGGCGGGGCGCGGATCTACCTCAAGCGGGAAGACCTCAACCACACCGGCGCCCACAAGATCAACAACACGATGGGGCAGGTCCTCCTGACCCTCCGGATGGGGAAGAAGCGGGTCATTGCCGAGACCGGCGCCGGCCAGCACGGCGTAGCGACCGCGACCGCCTGTGCCCGCTTCGGCCTCCCCTGCGTCGTCTATATGGGCGAAGAAGACGTCCGCCGTCAGCGGCTGAACGTCTTCATCATGCGGACGATGGGAGCCGAGGTCCGTCCCGTGACGACCGGCTCCCGGACGCTCCGCGACGCGATCAACGAGGCGATGCGGGACTGGATGGCGAGCGTAGATTCGACGCACTACATCCTCGGCTCGGTCGTCGGCCCGCATCCGTTCCCGCAGATCGTCCGCGACTTCCAGGCGGTCATCGGCCGTGAAGCCCGGGCGCAGAGTCTGGAGACCTTCGGGAAGCTGCCAGATGAAGTGATTGCCTGTGTCGGCGGCGGCTCGAACAGCGCCGGGATGTTCTATCCCTTCGTCGATGATACGGGCGTGGCCCTCACGGGAGTCGAAGCGGGCGGCCGCGGTCCGGCCCCTGGTGACCACGCCAGCACGCTCTCGTACGGGGTCAAGGGGATCCTGCACGGGACCTACAGCTACGTCCTTCAGGATCAGGACGGCCAGACGAGCGACGTTCACTCCGTGTCGGCGGGGCTCGATTACCCCGGCGTCGGTCCGGAGCACGCGTACTGGAAGGACACCGGCCGCGTGCAGTACACGAACATCCTCGACCAGGAAGCCCTCGACACCTACCGCCTCGTGGCGAAGACCGAGGGGATCCTTCCGGCAATCGAGTCCTCGCACGCCCTCGCTCAGGCGATCAAGGCGGCCAAGAAGCGGCCCAAGGATCAGAACATCGTCGTCTGCCTCTCCGGTCGCGGCGACAAGGACGTGAACGAAGTCGCCCGGCTGACTGGGCAGGAGATTTAAGGGAAGGATTTAGGAGTCAGGATTCAGGATCAAGGAGGTGTCGATGGCGGAGGTTTCCTCAGCCGTTCGAAACACCCGACCTGCCTCCCTCTCCTCCTAGATCCTGAATCCTGAATCCTGAATCCTGCCCCCTCCCCCCTTCCCTTCAAGACTCCCTCCCGTGTCACGCATCGCTCAAACCTTCGCTCCGCTTCGTTCCGCCCGCAAGATGGCGTTCATGCCGTTCATCACGGCGGCCGATCCCGACATGGAGACGACCGGCGACCTGATCCGCTCGCTCGCCGAACAGGGGGTCGACCTGATCGAAGTCGGGTTCCCGTACAGCGACCCGATCGCGGACGGCCCGGTGATCCAGGCCTCCTATACGCGGGCGCTGAACAAGAAGGCGACCGTCCGGCAGATCTTCGACGGGATCAAGGCCCTCGATACCGCCAAGCTCCCGCCGCTCGTGGCGATGCTCTCCTACGCGATCATCTTCCGGCACGGGCCGAAGACTTTCGTGCAGGAGGCCAAGGCGGCGGGCTTCTCCGGGTTCATCATTCCCGACCTCCCGGGGGACGAGGCGGCCGAGATGTTCGCGACGGTGCAGGAGGCGGGGCTGGATCTGATCCAGCTCGTGGCCCCGACGACGCCGCCGGAACGGGTCCGGGAGATCGTCAAGAACTGCAGCGGGTTCGTGTACTGCATCGCCGTCGCGGGGACGACGGGCGTGAGGGAGCAGGTGGCGGACCAGCTCCTGAAGCAGCTTCAGTGGCTGAGGACCGAGACCGACCTGCCGCTGGCGGTCGGCTTCGGGATCGGGAAGCCAGAGCACATCGATCCGCTGCGGCAGAAGGCGGACGGGGTGATCGTCGGGTCGGCGGTCGTTCAGAACGTGCAGGACCTCGCCGACGGGAAGGCGACGAAGGGCGAGGCGATCTCCCGCATCGCGACCCTCGCCAAGGCGATGGCGACGAAAGCTCACGAGGCGCACTGAACCGTTCCGAGGCGGCGAGGGCGAGGGGCGGGCATGGCCTGGGACGACGACGACGATCCGGACGACGAGGAGTACGAAGGCTCCTACGACGACCAGGAGATCACGATCCCCTGCCCGCACTGCGGGCGCGATGTCGTGGAGGACATCGCGAGTTGCCCCTACTGCGGGAACTACATCACGGACGGCGACCAGACGAAGTCGTCCAGGCCCCTGTGGATCACGCTCACGATCATCCTCTGCCTGATCATGGCGATCGGCTGGGTCATTCCGTGGTGAGCGGAAGCTGTCCGTTGGGAAGGTGTCCGGCTCCCAACTACACTCGGCGGGCGACGGTTTGACCCGCTGAAGCGGGCGCCGCCGTCCCCCTTTCGTGTGCGGCTTCGGGTCGCGGTCTTTCCCAGTGAGCGTCCATGTCCTCCTCGGATTCGAAGCCGATGTTTTCCACCCTCGTCGTGGCGGGGCTGGGGCTGATCGGAGGGTCGGTGGCGGCGGCGGCGAAGGCCCGCGGGGTGGCGGAGCGGGTCATCGGATTCGGGCGCAGCGCCGCCCGGATGCAGGGGGCGGTCGATGCGGGGCTCGTGGACGAGGTTGTCGATGCCGTTGTGCGGCTGCCGGCGGCTGATCTCGTGGTGGTCGCTACGCCGGTCGATCGGATTGCGGACGATGTCCGGCGGATTGCCGAGGTGATGCCGGACTCGTGCCTGCTGACCGATGGCGGCAGCGTGAAGGAGGCGATCTGCCGGAGTCTGCGGGAGGCTCCGCCGCAGAAGGGGATGTTCGTGGGGGCCCATCCGCTCGCCGGCTCGGAGCGGAGCGGGTGGGAGCATGCGGACGCGAACCTGTTTGAGGACAAGCTGGCGGTGGTGACGCCGGACGAGCGGACGACCGACGACGCGTTGATGACGGTCGAAGGGTTCTGGAAGCGGTTGGGGATGCGGGTGGTGCGGATGTCGGCCGCGGATCATGACCGTGTACTGGCGCTGACGAGTCATCTGCCGCATCTGACGGCGGCGGCGCTGGCGGCGCAGCTTCCGGAGGACCTGCAGAAGTATGCCGCGCGGGGATTCCGTGACACGACGCGGGTGGCGGCGGGTGATGCCGACTTGTGGACGGCGATTGTTCGCCTGAATGCGGTTCCGATTGCGGATCGGATCGACGAGTTGGTGTCGACGCTGGCGAACTATTCGACGTCGATCCGGGGCGGCGATTTTGAGCGTGTGCGGGAGCTGCTGTTCGAGGGCCAGCAGTCGCGGACACGGCTGAACGAGAATTGAGCCCTATCGGGGTCCAGGGGGCACCCCTGGTGGGGGATGCAAGGGGGCGAAGCCCTCTTGCCCGCCGGAGGCTTGGCCGTCGAGAGATGTCTGAAGGAGCACTTGTCCCAGCGCGGACAACGTACCGTATGCCCCCCTCACCAACCCGCGGGGATTGCAAAGCCAGCGGTATGATGTGACGGAGTCCTCAACGCCCGTTTCACAAAGGGGACGCCCGTTGTGTCCCACGGTTCCTCATCGAAGTGCCTCCGGCGGCAAGGGGGCGTGGCCCCCTTGACCCCAGGCTGCCGTGGCACGTCGGGTTTGAGCTATGGACGCGGTTCGGGCTCCGCCTACATCGGCGTGGGCTGAGCCGCCTGCGCAGCCTTCGCCGCGGCCAGCTCCGCCCGCAACTCATCCATCAGCGGCCACAACTGGTCCACATCGTCCTTGAACACGTCCCCGATCAGAACGTCCGTCACCAGATCCTTCATGTCCGGATGCTTCCGAACAAACCGGCCGAAGCTGAACCCGTCATAAAACTCGAGCACCAGCCGCTTCATCCGGTCCATCCCGTCCGCGAAGGGCTTGTGCCACCGGTTGAGCTGAGCCTCCGACGTGTCCCCCTTCGCCAGCCCCTCATTGATGGCATCCGCCGCCATCTCGCCCGACTTGAGCGCCATCAGGACGCCCGACGAATAGAGCGGATCGAGGAATCCGAAGGCGTCCCCCACCACAACCCACCCGTCGCCCCCAGCCTGCCGGCTGCGGTACGAGTATTCCTTCTGAGCACGGAAGATGTCGCATCGCTCCGCCTTGGCGAGCCGGGGCTGGAGCCCGGGGCAACGGTCGACTTCCTGGAAATAGATCGTCTCGAAATCGGTCGTCCCGCGATCCTTGAACAGGTAGTCCTGTCCGGCCACGACCCCCACGCTGACAATGTCGTCGTGCAGCGGGATGTACCAGAACCACCCCTTCTTATCCTTGGTCTGGAGGACGATCGTCGCCCCCTCGTCCCGACCCTGGTCGCGGTGGGCTCCCTTCCAGTACGTCCAGAGGGCTGCCTTCTTGAGGACCGGGTCCCAGTCCCGCAAACCGAGCTTGCCGATCAGCATCGACTGCTGCCCGCTGGCGTCCACCACCACCTTGGCCCGCACCTCGCGCGGCTCGGTTTCTCCAGCCAGGGTCACCTTGATCCCCGTCGCCCGGGTTCCGTCGAAAACGATGTCGTTGACCCGCGCCCCTTCGTGAACCGTCACCCCCTGCTCGGCGGCGTTCTTGAGCATCAGGTGGTCGAACTCGGAGCGGCGGACCTGCCACGTCTGCGACGAGTCCTGCGGACGGTGGTCGACGAAGTAGAACGGCTCCGACAGCTTCCCGTGCTGGGTGACGAACTGGACGCTGTACTTCTTGATGAAGTGGCTGACCTTCATCTTGGGGATCATCTTGAGACGCTGCAGCGTGAAGTACGTCTGCGGAATCAGCGACTCGCCGATATGGAACCGGGGAAACGTCTCCCGCTCGAACAGTCCGACGCGATGCCCCTGCTGGGCGATCAGCGTGGACGTTGTGGCGCCGGCCGGCCCCCCGCCGATCACGACGACGTCGAAGTCGAAGTCGAGAGCTGAAGTCACCATCTGGGCAATTCCTCTACGGACGCGAAAGTCGAAACGAGACCGACCGGGGCACGGTCACGTTCAATATAACGGCACTTTGAAGTTTCAACAACAGTTGTTTTGACAAGTGTCGCTAATTGGGGCGTTTCGGGAGATCGAGATCTCGTCGACTCCGTGCCCGTTCCCGCATCGCTGGCACGACGGAACCCGGCCAGCCCGACTGTTCAGGTGGATTCGCCCATTGGGTCCGAAGCGGAGCCCGGACTATCATTCGCGTCCGGCCGGGATGGCCGTCTCCGTCCCTCTCCACACACGGTTGGTCTTCATGTCAGCACTCGATCGTCCGCGCATCGCGAAACTCCTCAAGGACGGGCAGCCGGGAGCGGCGGTGGACGTTTCGGGCTGGGTCCGGACCCGCCGCGATTCCAAGCAGGCGTTCTCGTTCATCGAGCTCAACGACGGCTCCTGCATGGCGAACCTGCAGGTCGTCGTCGACGCGAACGTCCCGGGTTATGCCGAGGCGATCAAGCAGGTGACGACCGGGGCCAGCATCCGCGTGACGGGCGAGCTGACCGCCTCCCCCGGAGCGAAGCAGCGGGTGGAACTGCAGGCCAAGACCCTCACGGTCCTGGGAACCGCCGATGCCGTCAAATATCCGCTCCAGAAGAAAGGGCACTCCTTCGAGTTCCTCCGCGAGATCGCCCACCTGCGGGCGCGGACGAACACGTTCGGTGCGATCGCCCGCGTCCGGAACTGCGTGTGCGATTCGATCCACCGCTTCTTCCAGTCCCGCGGCTTCCTCTACGTCCACACGCCGATCATCACGACGAGCGACTGCGAAGGGGCCGGCGAGATGTTCCAGGTGACGACGCTGGGAGTGGGTCGAGGGACTAGGGACGAGGGACTAGGGAAGGAGACGAGCGGACCGGTCACGGCCGCGGGTGCGGCTACTCCCTCCCTAGACCCTAGACCCTCGTCCCTAGACCCCTACGCCAACGACTTCTTCGGCAAGAAAGCCTCCCTCACGGTGAGCGGCCAGCTCGAAGGGGAGACCTTCGCCTGCGCCGTCGGGCCGGTCTACACCTTCGGCCCGACGTTCCGCGCCGAGAACTCGAACACGACGCGGCATTTGGCCGAGTTCTGGATGATCGAGCCGGAGATGCCGTTCTACGAGCTGCCGGACAACATGCAGCTCGCCGAGGAGTTCATCAAGACGATCGTCCGGGATGTCCTGGAGCGCTGCCCGGAGGACATGGCGTTCTTCAACGAGCGGATCGACAAGAACGTCCTGGCGACGCTGAACCATATCCTCGAGAAGGATTTTCGACGGGTCTCCTACACCGAGGCGATCGAGATCGTCACGCAGGCGGACCGGAAGTGGGAGTACCCCGTGAAGTGGGGGGACAACATGCAGGCCGAGCATGAGCGGTTCCTCACGGAGGAACACTTCAAGCAGCCGATTATCGTCTACGACTACCCCCGGACGCTGAAGCCGTTCTACATGAAGTGCAACGCCGACGGGAAAACTGTCCGGGCGATGGATGTCCTCGTTCCCGGCGTGGGCGAGATCATCGGCGGCAGCCAGCGCGAGGAGCAGCTCGACGTGCTGCTTCAGCGGATGGAGGAGTGCGATCTCAATCCGGAAGAGTACTGGTGGTACGTCGACCTGCGGCGGTACGGCACCGTGCCGCACAGCGGCTTCGGCCTGGGCCTGGAGCGGATCCTGCTCCTCGTCACCGGCATGCAGAACATCCGCGACGTGATCCCCTATCCGCGTTTTCCGAAGAGCGCGGAGTTCTAAGGATCGCGAAAGCGTCCTGGGTCGGCGACGCCGCCCCCCTGTCGCTCTCCTCACACCAGCCCGAAGCGCAAGCGAGGGGACACAGCCCCGTCCCTCGCTCGCGCTTCGGGCTGGTGTCGCGTGGCCATCCTCCTTGGTGACCTTCGTGCGTCCTTGGTGACTTGGTGTTTAATCCTCCCCGGCGGCCGCCCCCGAAGACATCGACAAGAGACGAGACGCACCGGAATCGCTATCGTCCGCTCACCACGCCGAGGGTTCTTCCATGCCGAAATCTGCGCCCGCGTCCGAAACCCGCTACTGGCTCTTCAAGTCCGAGCCCGATTCGTATTCGATCGATGACCTGAAGAAGGACAAGTCAACCTTCTGGTCCGGCGTCCGGAATTACCAGGCCCGCAACATGCTGCGGGATGACATCCAGGTCGGCGATGGCGTCCTGTTCTATCACAGCAGCACCGAGCCGATGGCGATCGTCGGGTGCGCGAAGGTCGCCAAGGCGGGATATGCCGACCACACCGCGTTCGATCCCAAGGACAGCCACTACGACATCAAGAGCAAGCAGGACGAGCCGACCTGGTACATGGTCGACGTGAAGTTCGTCGAAAAGTTCCCAACGCCGCTCACCCGAGAGATGCTGAAGGAAGACGCGACGCTCTCGAAGATGGTCGTCATGCAGAAAGGCTCCCGGCTCTCGATTCAGCCGGTGACGAAGGAGCAGTGGGAACGGGTGCTGAAGCTGGCGGGAGCGAAGGCGTGGTAGTCCCCGCGGTTGAGACCTCGCCGAAGAAATCGTTCTGGAAATCCTCGGTACTGCAGCTGGCGGTGGGGATCGTCGTATCCGCCATCTGCCTGTACTTCGCGGGTCGGTCGCTGTGGAATGATCCCAAGGCGCGAGCCGAGTTGGCCGTCGCCTTTCGGACCGCCAACTACGCCCTGCTGTCAGTGCTGTGGGGACTGCTGGCGGCGTTCTACTGGGTGAAGGCGTGGCGGTGGCAGATGCTGCTGCGGCCTCTCGGCAATTTTGCCATCACCCGCGAGTGCGCGCCGCCGATGATGATCGGCTTTGCGTTCAACAACGTTCTCCCGGCGCACCTCGGCGAATTCGTCCGGATCTTTGTTTTCGCCTGCCAGCACAAGGTCTCCAACCCGGCGGTCTTCAGCACCGTGGCGCTGGAACGGGTCTTCGACATCCTGGCGATCCTGGCCTACCTCGGGATCGGCCTGATGTCGGTCAAGGGGGTCGCGCCCGGCGTGAAGTCGGTGGCTCAGGTCGTAGGGCTGGTCGCGGCGGCCGGCGTCCTGGGGGCGTTTGCGTTTGTGATCTGGACCCGGCCCGTTGTCCGACTCGCGGAGGGAATCCTGAGCCGGCTTCCGTTCCTTCCGGAAGGTCTGCGGGGGAAGATTGTGGGCCTGATCGAAGCCGGAGCCTCCGGCCTCGCCGCTCTGAAGAGTCCGAAGACGCTCCTGGGGATCCTCATCACTTCCATTCTCCAGTGGGGGATGAACGGACTCCTGATTCACCTCTCGCTGGCGAGCTTCGACGTCCACGTCTCGCCCGCGGTCTCGCTGATCGTTCTCGGCGTCGTGGCGTTCGGCGTGACGGTCCCTTCGTCGCCAGGCTACTTCGGCGTGATTCAGCTTTGCTTCGTCGAGGTGCTGCGGCACTTCCCGGTCAACCAGCCGGCGGTCCTCGCCGCGTCAGTCTACTACCACATGATCCAGTGGGTCCCGGTGACGATCATCGGGCTGCTGCTCTTCGCCCGGTCGGGAGTCCGACTCCGGGAAGTCGAGTCGGCCAAGGCGACGACCGCCGACGAAGCGGATCCGCCCGTGGAAATGTCCACCTGAGCGCTCAGGCAGTTTCGCGGAACGCGAGGTGGGCCAGTCCCTGGAGGGCGAGCATCGGCTCGAACCGCGCTCCCGGCAGGTACGGCATGAGGAGCCGCGCCGCTCCACCGGTCAGGATCAGGAGGGGGGGCGGGAACGGAGCCGTGCTGCCGGCCCGCAGTTCTTCGCTTTCCCGAGCGACGAGTTCCTTCACCGCCCCGACGTGCCCCCAGTAGAGGCCGCTGCTGAGGGCCGCTTCGGTGTTCCGGCCGATCGAGGGGGGCGTGCTGTCGTAGTGCCGGTGATGCTCGATCAGGGGAAGGAGCGCGGTGTATTCGTTGAGCGCCTTGGCCGAGAGCTCGAAGCCGGGCAGGATCGCTCCGCCGTGAAACCCCGCTTCCGAGACGACATCGACCGTCACCGTCGTCCCGCTGTCGACAATCACCGCCGACTGTCCCGCGGAGAGGAGCGCCCGCGCCGCGACAGCGTTGAGGGCCCGGTCCATCCCGACCCGATCGGGAAAGTCGACGAGGAGCGGGATCGACAGCTCCCGGCGATCGCATTTCTCGATCGGCTTCCGCCAGTCCGCCGGCCACTCGCGGAGAACGCGGGCGACCTCGGGCGGATTCGAGCCGGAGACATAGCCCGGGACCGGTCGGCTCTGAAACGGCCAGCCACGGAGTTCCTCCCAGTCGATCGCCGCGCCGCACAGGGGAGCGGCGAACTCGCAGAGCTGCGGCAAGGCGTCCGCTCCGCGGTCTTCGAAGCGGGCGAACTTGATCCGCGTGTTGCCGCAGTCGACGACGATGAGGTCCCGGACCGCCCCGCTCACTGGACCGCCTTCTTCTGCTTCGCCTCAAACTCCGCGACCCAGCGGGCCGGCTCGTCGTCGAAGGCCGCCTTGCAGCCGGAACAGCAGACGTAATAGGTCTTGCCGCCGAAGGTGACCGCCGTCGTCCCCAGTCCGCCGGAGATGACGCAGGTCCGCTCCTTGTAGTCGGAGTCGTTCATGGCGAACGACGTCCCGGACCGCTGATTGGCCAGGGTGTCGAACCGCATGAACCGCATCCCTTTCTTCTCGGCCAGCTCGAAGAGGTACCGGTTGTTGTCCTGCTGGTTCAGGACCACCTGCCAGGAGTTCCGGACATCGACCGGCGTGAGTTCCGTCAGTTCGAGCTTGAACCGCTTGTGCGGGCGGTTGTCGTCCCCCTGGTACTCTTCGACCGGCAGCGTGAACGTTCCTTCGAAGACGCGCTTGTGGCCGTCGGCGTCGGTCGTCGTGAGCTGGTACTTTTCGACGCCGGGAACGTAGGTGAGCCTGGCCTCACGGAAGTAGCGGTTCTTCTCGGACCGCATGACGAGCGAGGGCTGGTCGCGGTCCGTCTTGTGGTCCCACACCCAGTTCGGCGTGTCGAGTCCTTTGAAGTCGCCGACGTTCTTCTGCGTCTTCCCTTCCCAGCTTCCGAGGACGGTCTGGATCGGCCGCATCGCCGCCATCACGGCCTCGCGGTCCACCTTGGCCGCGGCCGGGGGGGCCGCGTCCGCGCCGGGAGCGGCGGCGGGCGCCGAGGGAGCGGTCGGCACGGCCCCGAGGGAAATCGAAGGGAGCTTGACCGGCATCGGGGCTGCCGGCGGAGGGGTGACGGGGGCCGCGGCGGGAGGCATCGGCACCTCTGCTGCGGTTGGAGCCGTGGCCACGGGCTGGGCCGGGGCCACCGGTGGAGTCGCCGCCGCCGCGGGGGCCGCGGCCTGGGGAGCGGGCGCCGGGGTTCCGCCACCACAACCGCCGATGAGGAGAAGCGCGAACCCTGCCATGCCGACGTGAGCGGCCCGCCTGGTCGAAATCAACATGGGAACGATCTTCTTCGTGGGGAACGGAGCGGCTGTGCGAGAAACGCCCATGCCGCCAGGAACGCGGGGCCGTTGGAAGTCGATCATATCGCGACCCGTTGGCCGACAACAATCAGCGTTCGGTAACGATGGCAGCCGGCGGCACGGTCCCGGCGTCGACCCAATCGCGAAAGTGCGGCCCGGGACCTGCGGCCGACGCCGAGGGCGGGCGGGGCGACGGGAGGCCGATCCGGGCGGGACTCTCACGCGAATCCGTCCGCCGTGTGAGTGAGATCCCGGTCAGGAGGGCGGACACCGGCACAAGGGCCACGAACAGGACGCACACGATTCCCAGCAGCAGAACCAGCCCCAGGCTCACCAGTCCCTGGTGGGCAGCGATCAGCATGCTGCCGAAGCCCGCCATCGTGGTGGTCGAGGTCAGCAGCAGAGCGTTCACCGTGCTTCCCGCGACGCAGAACGGTCCATCGCTGGCCCGGTACTCGTGAACGAGGACGACTCCGTAGTCGACACCGATCCCCAGGATCAGCGGCAGCACGATCATGTTCGCCGGATTGAAATCGACTCGAAGGAGGGCCATCAGCCCCAGCAGCATCCCCCCGCCCAGGACCGGCGGCAGGAGGGCCAGGCAGGCCAGCGACAGGTTCCGGAAGTCGAAGACCGCTGAGACCGCGACCGCCACCGCGAGGGCCATGCCCGCGGCAACGACCGGCTGGTCGAGGACCGAAGGGCCGGAGCGGCGGATCCAGAAGGCGAAGCCCATGACGAGCAGCGGGCTGGCGAGGGCCAGCAGCCGCGGGACCGGACGGAGGAAGTCGACCAGCAGCGCACCGAACACGACCACGAAGGCGTAGATTCCCGCGTGGAGGTAGCTGTCCCGGATCTGCACGGCCGCTTCGTAGTTCTGAAGCGGCGTCCCGGTCGCTTCGGCGTCGACCGACCGGACCTCCTCCACAAACGTCGCCAGGGCGGTCTCGTCCCACACCTGTTCGCGGGGAAAAACGCGGAGGAGCCAGTCCCCCTGCGGGCTGAGGAAGCGGCTTCGCAGTCCGGCGGGGAGCTCATCCGCGGAAACGGGGACCGGATTCGAGATCGCCAGGAGATGGGCGAACTGGCCATGGAGGGCCCGCAGCATCGCCTGCTGGTAGCCATTGATGAGCAGCGACTGTTGCTGGACCGGCAACGCCGCGAACGTGTCGAGGAACCGGTCGAGAGAGGCCGCCGCCTGTTTGGCAGCCGGCTCGGAACGGGAGCTGAGGGCGGTGTGGAGCGTTTCGAGCTGTTGATCGCCGATGTCGCCGGGATTGACGTTCGCCAGCTGAGCCGGGAGCGGCGCCAGGCGGGAGAGGCGGGCGTGGATCGCCTGGACGAGGAGCTGCGTTTCCGACGCCGGATAGGCGGGCAGGAAGTCGAGAATGTCCTCGACTTTTCCGACCGACGGGAGGGCCGCGAGCCGCTCCTGGAGACGGCGGGCTTCCGCGGGATTCGACGCGAGAGAGACGGCGTAGAGCAGCGAACTGTCGGACTCGCGGAACAGCCGGTCCTGGAGCTCGACCGACTCGACGCCGCGGGCCTGCATGTGGAGCAGGTTGCCATCGTACCGGACCCGCAGCTTCGGACGTCCGCCCGTCCATTCGAACGCGGCTCCCAGACATCCGATCGCGACGCACAGCCCCGCCAGGGCCAGGGGCCAGGGGACTTCCCGCGTCACCCACCGCAGGGCTCGGGCCTGGAGCGGACGGGGAAGATTGGTTGCGGTTCGCTTTCGATCCGCTAGCGCGATGAGCGGCGGCAGGACAAAGAACACCGCCAGGGCGCAGCAGACGATCCCCGCTCCAGAGATGACGCCGAGCTCGGCGACCCCGAGAAAGCTCGTGAAGGAGGCGGCGCCGAAGGCGAGCGCGGTCGTCGCCGCGCAGGTCAGGATCCCGGTGCCGATCGTCCCGGCGGTCCCCCGAAGGGCGTTGATGAGGTCTTTCCCCTCATGGCGGAGGGCGAGGTAGCGGGAGAGGAAGTGGATCGCGAAGTCGATGCCGAGTCCTGCGAGCAGTGCCGCGAAGGAGATGGTCAGAATCGTGAGGTGGCCGATCGCCAGGGTCGTGAAGCCGATCGTCCAGGCGATCCCCGCCAGGAGCATCAGCATGGCCAGCATCGGATGCCGGAGCCCGCGGAAGCCGATCAGCAGGATCGCGGCGACCCCGGCGAAAGAGAGGAGCGTCGCCCACGACATGTCCCTCTGGGAGCGGCTCATCTCGTCGCTCTCGAGGATCGGGATTCCGGTCAGGCCGATCCGGATGCCGGCCGACTCGTGCTCGCGTCCGACGGCGTCGACGATCTGCCGCAGGCGGCGGATCGAGGCGGAGCTGCCGGAGAAGTCCTGGTTCACGATCGTCGGCATCGTGATGAGGAAGCCCATCGTCTCCTTGCGGTTCATGAGATACCGCACGGAGAGATCGAGACCGGCCAGCCGCTCTCCGCCGTCGACCAGTTGTGGCCACGGCGAGACGAAGCTCGACGGATCGCCCGGGTCGCGGAAGAAGAGATCGAGGCTATTGGCGAGGAGCTGGCACTGGCCCAGCAGGTTCTGGACGTCTTCGGTCCGGCCCGCGCGGTCTGCTTTCCGCAGGAAGTGGCTGAGGTTCTGGATGTAGAGTTGGAGCCCCGCCCGTTTCCAGTTCCCTTCGAGGACCGGGCTGTAGACCTCCAGCTGCGAGGCGAGTCCTTCGAGAGAGTGCGGGGAGAGGTACTGCAGTCCTTTGGACCGGAGCGAGGAGGGATCGATGCGGTAGAGGGTGTTTCGGAAGTGGCGGTCGTCGGCCTCGATCCTTCCTCCGAGTTCATCGAGGACGGAGCGGATGGCGGCGGGGCGGTTTCCTTCGACGACGACGACGATGTCGTTCTGGTCGCCGAAGCGTTCGACGTAGTGGGTCCACCGCTGGTGGAAGTCGGCCGTGGGGTCGATCAGGTCGGCGCGGCTTGTTTTGAACTTGAGGCCGGTAGCAGTGATCCCGGCTGCGGCGACGACGATGGCGGCGGCGAGGAACAGCGTGACGCGGGGATAGGACGCCACGACTCCGACGAGCGCGCTCAGGGCGCGCGGCACAAATCCCGCACGCGGCGACTCAGACGAAGGGGGTGGGGACTTCCTGTCCACAGCAGCATACCGCAGCGGATCGCCTGCAACACTGTGTTTTGATTGGCGGTTTGCGTCGTCCATGATCGCCTTGCGATTCCGTTGACGCCCGTTGTGGACGCCCGCTCGCTTGCTTTTCCTTGAATTTCACTACACTGCAAACGAGGTCGCCCGGCTGGTGGAACAACCGGGCGACGATGACACCTGAGTTTTGGAGCAGAGGTGCCATGGTGGCCAAGTCTACGGCCTCGCGCGCTCGCGTAAAAGCGGCGAAGCCTGCGAAACCATACCCGACCTTTCCCTGCTACAGCCATAGCAGCGGGCGTTGGGCAGCGAAGGTTCGGGGCAAGACCCACTTTTTCGGGCGGTGGGGCGTCAAAGAGGGGGCGTCAATCGTCCCCGTCTCCGACGTGCTGGCGTCGGCGGAGGCGGCGAAAGCGGAGTACGATCGCCAAATCTTCTACCTGAAGAAGGGGCAGCCAGTTCCCGCGGCGCCGGCGGATGACGGACCCGATATCTTCGACCTTCGCGAGGCCTTTCTGGGCGTGAAGGAAGCCGATGTCAAGTCCGGCAAACGCTCGCCGCGCACCTACAAGAGATACCAGCGGGCGGCCGACACCCTTCGGAAGTTCTTCGGCGACGACAAGCTACTAGCGTCGATCACCGTCGCCGACTTCACTCGACTCTACGCGTACTTGAACCGCGGGGGGAAGCTGAATGTCGTGTCGCTCGGGAACGACATCCGGCACATCAAGATCGTTCTGAAGTACGCCTATGACTCGGAGATGATTGAGCGGCCGTTCCGCTACGGGCCCGTATTCAAGATGCCGACGGCGAAGGAAGTGCGGCTCGCGGATCAGGCGCACCGACGGGAGCACGGCCGGCGGTTCATGGAGGCCAGTCAGCTCCGGTACCTGCTCGCCTACCTGGACGGCACAGGAACGGTTCCCCGGAAACGCACCCCCTCCTCGACCGCACTACGGGCGATGATCCTCCTCGGGGTCAACTGC
Organism: Planctomyces sp. SH-PL14; assembly: GCF_001610835.1. Taxonomy (NCBI): domain Bacteria; kingdom Pseudomonadati; phylum Planctomycetota; class Planctomycetia; order Planctomycetales; family Planctomycetaceae; genus Planctomyces; species Planctomyces sp. SH-PL14. The sequence continues at coordinate 412,199 of NZ_CP011270.1, forward strand.
GGGTTTGGCCAGACCGACGTCGCAAACCTCGAGACGACGCACCTTGATCTCGACCGAGGGTGGGTCGATTACCCTCGCAATAAGACGGCGGTGGAGAGAAGGATCCCGCTCTGGCCGGAGACAGTCGCAGAGTTACGTGAGGCCCTGGCCGTACGCCCCAAGCCCAAGTCAGCCGCAGAACGGAACTGCGTGTTCCTCACGCTCCACGGGCTGCGGTGGGTCCGCAATACGAAGCGCGGCAACACCATCGACGGCATTGGCCGGGCGTTCAGCGACGTCCTGGATCTGCTCAAGCTCAAGCGTCTGCGACTGAGCTACTACTGCCTCAGACACATCACGGAAACAGTCGGCGGGAAGTGCAGAGATCAGGTTGCCGTGGATTGGGTGATGGGACACGCCCCATCGTTCGGGGACATGAGCGCGGCTTACCGCGAGGGCATTGACGACGATCGTCTGCTGGCGGTCACGAACACGATTCGGGAATGGCTGTTTGGGGGAGGCACGCTGTGAATCCGCAGCTATTGGCCTTCTACAAATTATGCAGCCGATTTGACGAAGAGTTTGCGTTTGCCTGGAACGAACGACCGGAGTCCCGGGAACTGCTGGAAGCCAGCCGTCCCGAGTTCGATGGGATGCGCAATCTGATTCGTTCGATGCTCTTAAACGTATTCCGGAAACGCGGTACATACTTGCTATGGGATTATGAACTAACCGGGTCGACGTGGCAGCCGTACGAAGAGGTTCACGGCATGTCCTACGAATTCTGGATGGATCACGCGAGTGAGTTCCGCTTTGGCAATCGGCATAAGCTGCCTTCGCAAGCAGCGCTGTGGGCGACTTGTCCGCCAATCGGAACACCGCCCGCTGAACTGTGGTCTATGTCGGCACCGAGCGCCGCCTACATATTGTTTCGTTGCTATTACGCCTTCATAAGCGTGATAAGAGATGCGGTTTACACCGCGCTCCGCAGTCCTTGTATTGCTGCCCTAGATGGCACCTGGGTCATGAAAGGTGGCGTGGCCGTACCAGAGTTTACGTTGTCGTGCGGGTTTTATCACATCAGGGATAACGTCTTCGGGGCGGCGGACCCTGTTGAGCAGGATAATGGCGAGACTCTCCCCAGTCTGATCGATACGGAAAAGACTCCAAACCTTTTCACATATCGATACCTGGTTTGCGAGGAGTGGGCTGACCCTGACGGCGATAGGTCACGGCCCGGCTACCAGTGGTGCTGCCCGTCCCTGTCTTACTTCGACTGGGAGCTCGTGGATAGCGTGCCCACAGCGGGCAGCGCGGCCGGCGCAATCGAAGGGGTCTGCGCTCAAGAAGGCGCTGAAACGCCACCGTGGCCGATCACGGCGTTCGAAGACTTAACCAATTCGCAACTTGCTGACATCCTGGAAGTCACAATTGATACGGTCGCCAAGCGGCGGAAGGCCATTCTGAACGGCTTGTCCTATCCAGCCGGATCGCGGATGGGAGTAGCGATGGTTCGAGAGATCCTCTGGTTTTTCGTCAACAAGGGTGGATCCAAGGAAATCCAGAACACGGCCCGCAAGTACGTGGAAGAGAGAACCCGGAAGGCCGATTCGAAGCCAACTTGAGGCCGAAAGCAGGCCGAAAGCAGGCCAATCTCTCAGGGTAGGCCTAATGCGTTTTGATACGTCTGGCGAGGTAAAACGCTAGCGATATCCTGCCTCTCGTCACGCGGTCGACCTGGCCGCTACAGACCACGAGGGGAATATGATCGACTCCGCTTTTCCCAGTCCCGTCGAGGCAATCACAGAGCTGCAGTTGCTGACAGCCGGTGATGTCGCCCGGATCCTCCAGACGACTCGCGAGAAGGTCACTTCACTGGTTCGTTCCGGCTCCCTGAAGCCGACAAAGACGCTTGCCCGGGGGAACTACCGGTTCAGCCGGGACGATATCCGCCGTTGGATCGAGGCGGGCGAAGGGGCGAATGCTACGGCCGAGTCGGCGGGGGTGGCCGGTGCCTGAGTTCTTCACCCCACCACAACTCGCCAAACGCTGGGGCTGCACGCCAGCGTCGATCCTTCTGCTGATCCAGGCCGGGAAGCTCTCGGCCTTCACGACCTCGCCGCCAACTTCGGTCAAAAAGCGGTGGAAGGTCACGGCCGCCGCCGTCGCTGCCTACGAGGCCGGCGAGGCTCCCGCGCCTTCCACTGCTGTTTCTGCCCCTCGCCGGTCGTCTCGCAAAGCGAATCGGGTTTCCCGGTTCCCGATGACGATCCGCTGACCCCAAAGCACGCTGGTCCACGTCGGCCCGGCAGTAAGAGCGGCCGGTCGATCGCCGGCTGGCCGCGGTATTCCCTCTGGAGAGATGGCCATGTCCTGGGAAATCCCAACGCGTTCCGGTGTCGAAGTCTACGTGTCCCAAGGTGGGTTCGTCTGCCTGAAACAGGAGGACGACCAGCACTGCGAAGGTTACTCGATCGTCGCCCTCGACAAGGAGCTCATCCCGCAAACGATCGAGTTTCTGCAGGCGGCCTTGGAGCTGGCCAACAATGGAGCCCCGAAAGAACAGGCCCCCAGTCGCCGCCGCCCGCGGGTCGCTGCCGCACCATCCGCTGAAGAAGGCTCCGCGCCTCCGGCCTCGGTCGCCGGATAACTCCTTCGGTCGTTGAAGACGTCCCACCGCGGCGGACGTAACCGCATTCGTTTGCTGTTCCCCGTTTCCCGTTTCCTCTCTGGAGTTCCCATGCAAAAGATCGCTCCCCAAGTTGTCCCGACCGGCGACGTCGACACGTTCCTCGTCGAGGTGCTGCACGCCATCGAAGAGCACAACGAACGCGTCGCCACGCAGCCGGGACTCGACGAGTCCTTGCACGTTGACATCGTCCCGCTTGTTCTGGATCTGCTCGGCGTCCCCGTGAACCGCTACGGCGTCGACGACCAGACCGGGGAATGCACCACGTCGCCGGGCGACTACTGCCGGGACTGGCTCCACGACATGACCCGCGAGAGCAAGGACAAAGACGGCCTCCGCGGCTTCATCAAGGCGGCGCGGGCCGAAGGCTGCGGCGGGCTCATGGATCAGATGACGAGGGCCCTGGACGAGTGGCAGAAGTACCGCGCCGACGATGGGGCAATCATCCCGCCGCCGACGTTCTTCGAGCTGATGAAGGCGATCGGTTTGGAGCTCGCTCGGACGCAGCAACCGGCCACCGCCGCCTGATCCGGACTCGCTCTTCGCCCTTCTGTTTCACCCTCCAGCGCACTGAGGCTTTCGTGGTCGTCTCCGGAGCAACCGCAACAGCGAATGGACTCTCCCGCAAAGGGAACTGTGCGGCCGACGCTCCGGAGCCGATCCAGCCTCGGTTGACGTCCGAGGAGGAGCTGGAGGAACTGGTCCTGGCGGGGATGTCTGCTGGCCAGAGTGATGACGAATTGACCGCAGCGGAATTCTCGACTCAGCCGGGTCGCACACTCTTCCGAGTCATCGACAAGTACCGCGGGGAGAATGGCCTCACGCCGCCGCCGCATGTCACCCGGCATCTCCTGGCGGCCGATCGGTCGATCCCGGACCCGCTCCGCGAGGAATTGACGCGATGGCTGGATCGGATCGAAGTAGAGGTGTCCGTTCCCTTCTCGATCGCGGAGCGGCACTGGGAAACGAACGTCAGGGCCCTGCTGGACGGGGCGAGGCGGAAGCGGGCGCTCAGGGCCCTGGAAGCCGCCCATCGCGAGGTTGAGCACGGGGGCGACCTCGCCGTTCTGGATCGCCTCTCGCAGTTTGGAAGCAACGGCCCCAGAGGGTTCCGCCTCGAGGGCGTTCCCCTCGGCCGGTTCCTCAAGCAACGCACAACGACGCAGTACCTCGTTCAGACGGAGGACGGCCGCGGGCTTCTCGCGCGGGGGCAGGTCTGCCTCGCCGCGGGTGCCAGTAAGTCGCTCAAGACGTCCATCATCGGTTGCGACCTTGGGCTCGCCCTCGCCACCGGTACGCCGTTTCTGGGGGAGTTCCCCACCGTCCGCTCTCGCGTCGCCCTCCTGAGCGGCGAGTCTGGCGGGAATGCCATTCGAGCCTGCTTCGACCGCATCATTCGAGCCCGGAACCTCGACGTCCCCGACGACTTCGACGGGCTGGTTTTCGAGCAGTCCCTCCCGCGGGTGAGCGAGCCGGGGCACCTGAAGGAGCTCCATCGCTTCTGCCTCGCTGGTCGCTTCGACGTGATTATCGCCGACCCCTGTTACTGGATGCTCGCGAACGAGCGGACCGAGAGCGGCGCGGGAAACCTGTTCACGATGGGCTCGCAGCTCCAGCGGCTCCGGGACGCCATTCCGGACGGCGTGACGCTGATCCTGATTCACCACTTCTCCAAGACCGCCTCGCGCAATGGCCGCGAGTCTGGGGAACCTCCGCAGATGGAGGACATGTCGCAGGCCGGGTTCGCGGAGTTTGCCCGGCAGTGGGCGCTCATCGGGCGCCGGTCCAAGTACGACGGCGAGAGCGGAACGCATCACCTCTGGCTCAACGTCGGTGGCTCGGAAGGTCACAGCGGACTCTGGGGCGTCGACATCCGCGAGGGACGGCAAAGCGACCTGGGCGGCCGGCGATGGGCTGCGACCGTCCGGACCCGCGAGGAGGTCGAAGTCGCGAAGGAAGAGCAGGCGGACGACGCGAAGGAGATTCGGCAGGATCGCCAGATGGATCGGCACAAGGCCGCTGTCGTCAAGTTCATGACGCTTCGCGGCGCTGTCACCTTGACCGACCTGAAGGACGCTCACGGCGTTCGCTACCAGACGGCACGGCGGGTTCTGCAAGCGATGAGCGAGGCTGGCGAGGCGGTTTCCACCAAGATCCACCGGGAGAATGGTCGCTCGTACGACGGTTTTGCGCTCAGTGGTTCCCACTATCCGGCACCGGTGCCGGGAACGGGTCATCCACTAGGGGTTCCCGCCCCTTCTGAAAGAAGGGCGGGGAATACCCCTGGTGGTGACATGTCGTCAGACACCGTTCCGCACGGGAACCAGTGACCCGGTGGAAGCATCATTGAAAGTTGATTTGAAGCAGGCCCCTCTCATGACCCTCCGTTCCCAGATCGTCACCCGACTCATCGCGCGCCGCGTCTGGGAGGCACACCTCCTGGCCGAGGAGCGCCGCCGGTACATCCTGGCGGATCCGACTCTGTGGCCGGCCATCTCCGCATGGTTCACCGATCGGCCGGTGAAGTCCCCGGACTGAGCGACTTCAACGCCCGGTTCAACAGCGGATCCATGTTCAACGAAAGCGCCGCGTTCGTTCAATGAAACGCCCCGACTGTGGCCACGCCAGAACCTGCCGGCCGCGGTCCAACCCCCGAAGGAGCCCCCCCGATGAAATGCCCCTACTGCCGGACCCCGACGAGCGTGGTCTACGGCGGTCACTTCCAGGCGAACGGCCTCCCGATCTATCGCCGCCGCCGATCCTGCCCGAAGTGCAATGAGCGGTTCACCACGCGAGAGCAGCCGATTGCAGTCGATCCGAACCGACTGGTCCACATCGAGAACGACCCCGTCCCCGAGGAAGAAGCCCCCCAAGGAGAGGCCAGTGTCAGCACGTCGAATGCATTGCCGTGATTGCAAGACCGAGCGGGACTTTGAGCAGCGTCGAGTTGGCCGGGTGCGGGGTGCCGAGTGGATGCGGCGCCGCTGGTTCCGATGTCCGGTCTGCGGGCTCGAAAGACGCCTTCGGGAGACGGACGAGGGCTGGTACATGCCGCCGGCGACAAGCACTCGGAGGAAATCCCAGGAAACACCCTCACCCCGTCTCTGTGGAGGGACAGACGCGTAAGACAATTCCGGTGTTGAGCGGCGACTCCCCACACCGATCCCCCCAGCCCTGCCGGTGTGTGCCCCTGAATCCTGAGCACATCGGCGGGGCTCTTTCATTCCGCGGCACCATGACCACCTCACGCAGCGAACGGGGTACACCTTGAAGCGACGTCGGTTCCTCACGTGGCTGGTGGCGCTGGCAGGGGGCTGCGGTCGGATGCCCGTGCTCGCTGCTCCATCGTACCGCTACCAGTGGCGCCCCGGAGTGGCGAGGACGGATGACCCTTCGATCGCACACCTGGGGGCACAGCGACGGACATCGGGTCTACTGCGACGGCGAGGACATGGGGCGCAAAGTCTTCGCCGCACAGTCGGGCTCCGATGGCTGGGTCGACCGGTATGTCACCGATGGCAATGGCCGCATCCTGGTGGACGCAACCGGGCGGGCGCCGAGGGTGGAACGCTGCACCGGAAACGTGGTCGTCGATCTCGCCGAGGACGGGGTGCTGCGATCTGCACCGCAAGGGAAAAACCTCGGAATAATCGAGGATGGCACGCACGGAATCGCGAGGCATGGCACGGCAGTGCGTGGTCGATCAGCGGCCACCCCCGACGGGTCCTTCCCTGGTCGCCGACCCGGCAAACCGCACAGCCTGCCCGACGCGAATCAACACAGTCCGTCCGCCTGACGGTCTTGGGGTCAGGGGGAATCTGTGGGCAGACCAAAACGGTCCGACCTCAAGCTCTACGAACAGGCCATTCGGAAGCGGTGGCCGGTCTCTGAGACGCTGAAAACGGAAGTCGTCCGCGAGGTGCGGGGGGTCCTCAAGACCGGCGACAAGCGGGAGAAGGTCGCCGCGGCCCGCGTGATCCTCTCGATGGAACGACAGAACCAGCTGGAGGACCAGGAACAGGAGCGGGATGAGCGCGCAAACCTCGGATCTCGAGTCTCTCAACTCATTGCTGAGCTCATTGAGCACCGAAGAGGTCTCCCTCCTCCTACGCCGATCTTCGTCACCGGAACCGACGTCCGAGGCGGAGAGCGACCGCCAGCGGAAGAAGCGGAAGCGGGCGGAGGAGCGGGCACTCTCGATCCCCCCGGTGCAGGACCCGGAGCGCCGCCTACGTCTTGAGCGTGAGGGCTGCGCGGCTTGGCTGGCGTGGTACCGGAACGACCTGTTCTATCACGACTTCACGCCGAACCAGCGGCGAATCATCCAGTCGATCGACGAGCGGATTCAGTTCGGTGGGCTGAAGGCGATCGCGGCGCCCCGCGGCGACGGCAAAACGGCCATCTGCGAAGGGACGATGCAGTTCGCCCTCGTCCGCGGCCGGCTCCGATACCCGCTGATCGTGGCGGCCAACGCCGAGGCCGCCAGCGACATCATGGACAACATCAAGACGCCGTTCGAAGTGAACGAGCGATTGATCGCCGACTACCCCGAAATCTGCATCCCGGTCCAGGAGCTGGCCGAGGCCCCCCAGCTCGCCGCCGGACAGACGGTCAACGGCCGCAAGACGCTGGGCGAGTGGTCGAAGAAGGGCGTCCGCTTCCCGACGGTCTGGCTCGACTGGTGCCCGAACTGCCTCTCCGCCGAGACGCTTGGCGAACTCCATGGTCCGTTTCTGTGCCTCCGGTGCGGTCACGCCTTTGAGCTGTGGAAGTCGGACATTTCCGGGCTCGTCTTCGGTCCGTCGGCGTGTTCGGGAAGATCCGCGGAAAGCGGAAGGAGGCCCAGCGGCCGGACTTCGCCCTGCTCGACGACATCGAGGACGAGGAATCCGCGGTCAGCCGGCAGAAGATGACCAAGATCCGCCGGGTCATGGACAAGGCCGTTGCCGGTCTCGCCGGACCAGACAAGCGGATGGCGACCGTCTTCCTCTGCACCATCCAGAACCAGACCTGCGTCTCGGCCGAGTACACCGACCGCAAGCGACAGGCGTCCTACTCCGGGGACCGGTACCGGCAGGTCATCGCCTGGCCGGAGTCCGAGGACGCGAAAAAGCACTGGGCCCGCTACATCGAGATCCGGCAAGACGGGATGCGGTCGGAGGAGGACATCGACGGCCGGTCCGCGCAGGCCTACCTCAAAGAGCACTGGGCGGTTATGCACGAGGGGACCGTCCTGGCGAATCCCCACCGGTTCGTCACGGATCCCGGGCAGGATGGCGAGCCGCTCGAGCTGTCGCCCCTGGAGCACATCTACAACGTGGCAGCGGACCGCGGCTGGGACACGGTCGACTGCGAGTACCAGAACGCCCCGAAGGACGAGGATCAGGCGAGCGGGATCCCGAAGCCGGAGGTGATCGCGAAACGACTGACCGTCGCCGGTCGCTGGGTCGTTCCCGCCAAGACGCAGAAGGTAACGGTAGGAATCGACGTCGGGGACTACGGACTCTGGTGGACGGTCGGCGCGTGGTGGACGCACTTCGCCGGGCAGGTCATCGCTTACGGCTGCTGGCCTGAGCAGAGCCGGCGGTTCTTCACGAAGGCCGAACTGACGCCGACCATCAAGGACGTCTACGCCCAGGTCCACGGCGCGGAGGCGGCCGGGGACGCGATGATCTTCTGGGCCCTCGGCCAGCTGGTCGACTATCTGGCCGATCAGCCTCTCGTCACCGAGACCGGTGAGCGGCACCGAATCGCCCGCATCGGGGTCGACTCCGGGCACGAGTACAACGCGGTTCAGCAGTTCGCGCAGAACTATCGAGTTCCGAACCTCGTCCTTCCCACGAAGGGCTTCGGGCTCGCGGTAAAGAACAAGCCGATGTCCATGTGGGCGAAGACGCCGGGGACGATCGACGGCTGGAACTCCCGGATCGCCCGCACCCAGGAGCGGCGCGAGATCCTGGTCGAGTTCGACGCGAATCGATGGAAGGCCAAGCTCCACGGCCTGCTGGCGCTCCCCATGGGCTCCTCTGGGGCGTTGACGCTCTACGGCGGGGAACGAGTCGATCACCGTCAGATTGCCGACCACCTGACGGCGGAACGCCGGGTCTACATCGAAGCCGCCGGCCGGAAGGGCTTCGAGTACGAACCGAAGGTCGGAGTTCACGACAACGACTGGCTGGATTCGACCACCATTGCGGCGGTCCTGGCCGGCTTCGAAGGCATTAAGGATGCAACCGATGGGACGCCACAGAAACCCGCCCGCCGAACCAACCGTCAACGGGTCAGCTACCTCAACACCTGAAGAGGGCGCCGACTTGGCGGGCAAATCCAAATTCGAGGAGGTCGTTATCCCGGTGGGGAAGTGCGCGAAGTGCGGAAGTACGTCCGCCGAGACGACCAACACGACACGAACGCCGTACAGCGGGCAAATCATCGTTCGGCGCTGGAAACGATGCCTGGGCTGCACCCAGATGCGGATCGAAAGGACGATCGAATCGACCTGATTTCGGCCATCCTGCTACCCGGTAGCAAGATGAACCGTTTTCCCGTCGGAAAGAGCGATTGCTGATCTCCCCGCGAACGCGGTGCCCCTGCATTCTTGGTGCATGGCTGATCGCACCGCAGAAATCGCTGTCCTTGAGGCGCTGCTGAACTCGGGGGCCCTGGAGACGGAAGTCCAGGGCCGCCGGATCAAGTTCGCCAGCCACGCGGACCTCCGAAAGCGGATCATCGAACTGCGGGCCGAGTCGGAAGGACGAACCCGCCGACCGCGAGCCGCCCAGATTTACATGGGGGGGCTTTTCGTGATCGCTCCCGCATTGCACATCGCCCGGCGTGCCATGCAGGCCGGACAGCAATTTGTTCAACGCGTCCGCCGATCCAGTTTCGGCTACGACGCGGCCGACAGCGCCGGCAATGGAAAGCGGCGCGCCCCTTCAACGGACCTCCGTCACGAGGATGGAGTCCTGAAGGGGACGAAGCGGAAGAGGATTCAAGGCGGCGCCCGCGATGCCGCCCGAAACTTCTCGCTGGCCGCCTGGATGGTCCGGGCTCACGTCAACTACGTCACGCGGCACCGGTTCCAGGCCCGGACGGGGAACGACGAGTTCGACGAGCAGCTCGAGAAACTGGTCGCCAAATACTCCCTGCCGGAACACTTCGACATCTCGGGGCGATTCTGCCTCGCCGAGTTCGTCGCGATGACGGAGCGGGCGGCGTTCCTCGATGGAGACTTCCTCTGGGTCAAGCTGGCGTCCGGCCACATCCAGGGGATCGAGTCCGACCTGATCCGGGATCAGGAAGCGAACGATACGGTTCAGGTCGTCAACGGGGTGGCGGTCGATCCCAAGAAGGGCGGGCGACCGATCGCCTACGCCGTCTTCTGCCGGCCCAAGCCGTCCCAGAGTCAGACCGAGTTCGTGCGATGGGTCCGGGCGGAGAACGTCTGGCTGCACGGCTACATCGAGCGCGTCGACCAGACCCGCGCATCTCGCCACTGGCCGCCGCTCTCAATCCCCTGCAGGACGTCTACGAGGGATTGACCTCTCGATGGTCAAGTTGAAGGCGGAGTCCCTGTTCGCCTCAAGATCAAGACGAGCTCCGGGAATCGACGGGAACCCTGCTGCCGGTCACCGGCTCCGGGGACGAGGAGGACGGCGGAGACGAGGAAGGGGCAGGCGGCCCCAAGTACGCCATCGACTTCGGAAACGGCCCGGTCAAGCTGGAGCTCGACACGGACGAAGACGCCGAGTTCCTGCAGCACGACTCCCCGGGGGGAACGCCCAGAACTTTATCAAGCTGGTCGTCCTGGTCACGTTGAAGGCCGCGGACCTCCCCTATTCGTTCTTCGACGAATCATTCACCAACTTCTACGGCAGCCGCGCGCGTGGCTCCGGTACGACGAAGCCTGCATCCCCAAGCGGGAGCGGGTCGCCGCCTGCTCAACGCCTGGACCCTCTGGCGGATGCAGCTGTCCGAGCTCGACGGGCGAACTGGTCGTTCCGGAGGGGATCACCCTCTCGACGATTGTTGGGACTGGGTGCCGGACGGCTCCACATGGTGGGATCCGGTCAAGGACGTCGAGGCGAACAAGTCCGCCGTCATGGCGGGTTTCGCCGACCCGAGAAGGTCACGCGCAAGGGTGCGGCGGGACATCTATCAAAACATCCGGTCAGCCGCTCGCGTCAAGGCGTTCGCGGAAAAGCTGGGAATCCCGTTGTCGTGGATCCCGATCCTGCAGCCGGTCGAAGTCGTGGAGAAGGACCCAGAATGACCCTGAATTTCTCGGCGAGCGGCCGAAGTACGACCGGTCCGACGCTCTGCGGCAGAAGCCCAGCGCGTCCAGCCGACCGGCGGCATGTTCGAGGCCGGTCTGATCGAAGGCGTCAGCCTGATCACCGAGGGGGAAGCCCTTGGGCACGAAGCCTGGATTGACTCCGTCTTCGCCCAGCAGGTTGCCGACGCCCTCAACGCCTCCGAGAAGGGGGTGAAGTCCCGGTTCACCATTCCTCCCTGAGCGGCGATGGAATGGGGGACGTTCCTCGGACGAATCACGAATGCCCGCGTCGCCGGGGACCAGATCCTCGGTGATCTGCACCTGAGCAAGTCTTCGCACGAAGCACCGGACGGGGACCTCGGCAAGTACGTCATGGGATTGGCGGACGAGGATGACGGCGTCTTCGGCTCTCGATCGTCTTTGAACACGACGAGGAGTCGGAGCGGGAGTTCTACGGCTCGAATCTCGAGGAGTTCGAGTATCAGGACCGCCAAGGCGAGAAGAAGAAGGGCAAGCGGTTCAAGTCGCCGACAGCCGGAACACGAAACAGCTCTATCACGTCGCCTGAAGGAACTCCGCGCGTCGGACGTCGTTGACGACCCGCGGCCAACCCGAAGGGGCTGTTCTACCGGGGGCAAGACATCCCGTTGATGCGGACAAGGTGCTGGCGTTCGCTCTGGGCGTCAGCAAGGAAAGCCCGTCGCCTCGCAGTTCGGGATCGACCCGGACCGGCTGAAGGGATTTGTGACCCGGTCTCTCGCGGCTCATGGCCTGGAGATCAAACGAAAGGACGAGTCCATGAGTCTCAACGCATCTCCGCCGGCCGACAACGTGACCCCGGCGACCAACACCGCTCCGACGGGGCCGACCCGGGACGAGCTCCTCTCTCAGATGTCGGTCTATACCGACGCCTTCGGAGCGGAAAAGGGCGTGGCGTGGTTCAAGGAGGGCAAGCCCTCGTCGACTGCTGGCGCGAGACGGCGGTCGCCCTCCGCGAGCAGCTGGCGCCGCCACGAAGGAGAACGGCGACCTGAAAACGAAGCTCGCCGCCGCCGCGGGGAATCGGCCCCCCTGACCTTCTCGGCCGGCCTCGGATCAGAACGGCACGGGTCGCAAGCCCTGGCCCGTATCTCCGGTCACTCCAACAACTGATTGCGGCCCGGACCGGAACTTTCGGTCGGAGAACTTTCCCTTCCCTCTCAGGCCGCGGGCCGCCCCAGGAGCACGCCTCAATGGCACAACTCGGACTGACCGATCTGGTCAAAATCAATGACCGCAACCTCGCGGACATCAACGTGACGGACCTGCTGGAGGACGCGCCTGTTCTCAAGCGGATGGCCGCCGTCCTCGCGTCGAACGGGACCGAGCACAAGTACCTCAAGCAGACCCAGACCGGCGGCGCCGGCTTCCGGGACATGAACGACGGCATCACGCAGACGGTTTCGGCCGATACGCTGGTGACGGTCACGCTCAAGATCCTGGACGCCAGTTTCCAGCTGGATAAGGCGTACTGCGACGGGTACCGCTTCGGTCCGGAGGCCGCCATCGACCGCGAGGGGATGCGGAAGCTCCGCGCGGCGTTCGCCCTCGCGGAAAAGCAGATGTTCTACGGCACCGCCTCGCCGGGGAACTCCGCCGGCTTCGCGGGGCTCGGGAACAATGCGGCGTTCAACAACAAGGACGACTCGATGGTCGTCGACGCCACCGGCACGACCGCGAGCACCGGCTCCAGCGTGTGGCTCTTCCGCTCGACTGAGGAGGATCTGGCGATCGTCGCCGGAAACGACGGTCAGATCGTCATGGACGAGTCCTACCCGATCCAGGCGACCGGCACGAACGGGCCGTTCCCGGCCTACTACACGCCGATCACGGGATGGCTCGGTCTGCAGTTCGGTTCGGTCTACAGCGTCGTCCGGATCTGCAACCTGACCGAGGACAGCGGGAAGGGGCTGACCGACGACCTCATCGCCAAGGCCCTCGAGAAGATCCCGGCCGGAAAGCGATCGAACCTGTTCCTTGCCGGCAGCCGCCGGTCGCAGCGTCAGCTCCAGGACAGCCGGACGGCGACCAACCCGACCGGGGATCCCGCACCGCTGCCGGAGTCGGCGTTCAAGATCCCGTTCATCGTGACGGACCAGATCGTCAATACGGAAACCCTCCTCGCCGCGACCTGATCCGCGGGCCCCTGACGGAACCGAGGAGGCGTGATGCCCAGTCCAGTCGATGCCGCCATCGCGGCAATGTTCGGAGCCATCCAGGCGACGCATGGAAGCGTCGTCCTGGTGACTCGTGGGACATCGAACCTGAGCATCACCGCGGTCCCGGAGGAGGTGCAGGAGCACGAGCTCAACTTCCTCACCCGGACCTTCCTGGTGAAGAACGAGGAGTTCGGAGCGGCCCTTCCGGGGGACGTCTGGACGATCAACGGCGAACGGTACGAGGTGCGGCCCTTCGAAGGGGAGGTCCCCTGGGCGTGGCTCGACGATGCCCATACCCAGCGGGTCGTTCACACGAAGGCGGTCGGCTGGGCGCGGGACACGCTCAGTTTCGAGGCGCCGCGGAAGGCCAATCAGGCCGGGGATCAACGCCTGAAGTACGACGCCGGGCAGGCGGTGGCGGGTCTGGTCAAGCCGGTCTCTGGGATGGAGACCTACCAAGACAACAACCAGCTCACGGCCTACGTCAACTACCTCGTTGTCGTGCCGAGTACCGCGGCGACGCGGACGATTACGGCCAAAGCACAGGCGAAGGTCACCAGGGACGGCATCGGTCGAACGTTGCAGGTCGTCACGGTCCGCGACCCCGGAACAAACGGATCAGTCCTCTACCTCGATTGCCGGGAGCTGGCGACATGAACCTCAAAGCCGACACCGTCGAGTTTGAACGGGCAATGCTGCGAAACGCGAAGACGCTCCAGCAGTTCAGCCTGCAACCGATCATCCGTGCCCTCCGGGCCGCCGGGGCAGTCATGAACCGCCATCTGGCGAAGAGCCTGAAAAGGGAAGGACGCGGCTCGTGAGTGTTCAGGCGGCGATCTGCGAGATCCTTGCTGGCGACCCGGTCATTTCCGGCCTCGTCGGTCCTCGGATTCGACCGCACCGCGCACTGACGACTGACGACCGGCCATTCATCCTGGTCAAAGCGGTCGAGCGGCCGTGGGGATCGCTGGAGTTCGGACGAGCGGCCAGTGGCGAAGCGTCGGTTGTCGTCGCAGCGGTGTCCGACACGTCTGAGGACGAAGCACATCGGATTGCCGAAGCGGTTCGGAGCCGCATCCCGAAGTACCTCGCCGTGAAGGGTGACCGCCGCATCACGGCGGCGTGGGAGGACGAGGCCGAAGGCGGCTGGGATCCAGTCGAAGACGGCGGTTGCAACGCGGACTGGTGGACCGAGACGGTCGGCCTGACGGTCCACTGGGAACGGGTAACGACATGACAACGATCCGCATGGGCCGACTGGGCGTCACGCACGTCCTGGAGGACCTCCGGGTGCGGCTCCCGAACAAGGCGGCGGCGGTCGCGAAACGAGCCCTCCGGGCGGCCCTGAAGGTCATGGAGACGACCGTGGCGGCCAGCGTCGAGAAGGCCAAGACGAAGGGGCACAGCGAGGAGAACGTCCGAAAGGCGATCGGCTCCCGAGTCTGGTCGGACAAGCGGTCCAAGATGAACGGCAAGGTCGGCGTCGGCGTCGGGAAGAAGCGAGGGACCTATCGGCCGAATGCCGTGTTCCTGGCGACCGGGACGCAGGTCCGGTGGACGGGAAGCAAGGGAATCAAAGGCAAGATCAGGGAGCGGATCGGCCGCGGTCACCAGTGGAAAACCCGCTGGGTCGTCACGCGGCAGGAGCAGACGGGGAACGCTCGCAAGTACCGCGGGCGGGTCCTGAGAAGCGGACTGTTGCAGCGGGGCGTGCGGGCGTCGCTTCCGATGGCCCGCCGGAAGTTCGTCGAAACCATCAACCGAGCCTTCAAACGGGCGGGAGTGTTCTGAGCAATGGCAATCGCAAACCTCGTTCTCACCGCGAAGTTGTCCGCCGATATCACCAAGTCCCTGACCGATGGATCGGTCGCAAAACTGGCCTATGACAAGGGTCTGTTCAACGATCTCCCGGCGGACGCGGACCTGCTCTACACGAACGGCTACAGCATCGCCACGGCCTCGTCGCAGTCCCTCGACCTCTCGGCAAGCCTTGCAGACGCCGTCGGAAACTCCTGCGTCTTCGCAAAGGTCTACGCCGTCTTCGTCAAGAACCTGGCGACGGCGACGGGCCGGAACATTCAGATCGGCGGCGACTCGAACCACGTCCCGCTCTTCGGTGCGCCAGCGGACTTCCTGACGGTCGGCCCGAAGGGCGTTCTGCTCGTGTGCAACTGCCTCGACGGCTGGACGGTGACGGCCGGGACCGGGGACATCCTCAAGATCGCAAACTCCGCCGGCGGGCAGACGATCCCCGTCGCCGTCGCCGTTCTGGGCAAAGCCGCGGCCTGATCCCAGGCCATGAACCATTCCACGACTGTTGACCGAAAGGGACGACGATGGCCGAGAGCAGCCAAGGGACGCGACTTCGCGTCTACATCACCGACGAAAACACGCCCTCCACGGTGGGCGCCACGCAGATCAAGCCGCCGAATCCGAAGCCGGTGCGGGTTCAGGTTCCGCACCTGGAATCGACGCACATCGACAAGCTGACGATCGACGTTGTCGATCAGGGGGAAATGACGGCGGATTTCTTCGCCCTGAAGGCGGACGCTACGCACGTCCAACTCCGCCGCGACATGGTCACGCGCCCCGCCCCCTCGAGGAAGTGGGACCTCGTCCACGTCACCGTCGATCCGGATACCGAGGTCGAGTCGGTCACCGTCTTGGACACGTTCCACGCGACGCTGATCGACTTCCCGCGGACCTTCCAGGAACGGCAGCCGATCAAGGGCAGCCTGACGCTCGACATCGACGACATCCCTGAAGTCAACCCGGAGTGATCCGCGGCTGCTGTCGTCCCCTCTCGCCCCCTCTCTGGAGACTGCTGACTGATGTCCGACGAAACGCCCCCTGCCACCCCCCTCACCCGCGACCAGTTCACCAAAGCCGGCCGCCGACGGGTCGACACGATCACCGTCCCTGGTGTCGGACCGCTCCGCGTGCGGTCGATCTCACAGACGGAGAACGCCACGTTCGAGGGGAGGATGTGGACTTCGGACAACCAGTTCGTTCGCAAGTTGTTCGACCAGCGGAAGCCGTGGCTGCTGATCCTCTGCATGCTCAACCCGGCCGACGATTCCCAGATGTGGACGGACGAGGACTACGACGCGGTCAAGGCCCTGGGGCCGGACGTCGTTGATCCGACCTTCGAAGCTCTGGAGGAGTTCTGTCGGATCAAGCCGCCCAAGCCGGAGGATAAGGCGGCCCTCGAAAAAAAATCAGATGCTCCTTCCGCCTCCTCTACCTGATGGACTTGGCAGAGCGGTTCGGACGAGCCGACTACGACGAGTTCTTCGAGGAGTTGGGGGAGGAGCGGTTCCAGATGTGGTGGGCTCGGGATCGCGTAGTCCTGAGCTCCGATCAGCAGATGGATCAGCGGTTTGCCCTGCTGGGTGCGCGGCTGGGGATTGAGGACGCCGACGAAGTGTTCGGCACGACCTGCCCGCCGGAGCTGAAAAGCCGACTGCGTCCACGAACGGATGGGACGGCGACCGAGGCCGACCTGATGACGGGGCAATCGCTGGAAGAGGCTCAGGAAATCTGGGCACTGCACAAGAGAGGATTCCGGAGTGGTAGCGGCGGCGGATGATCTCGTATGGCGGGCCGGAGCGGATACGTCCGACTTCGAGACGGCCATGCTGCGGTCGGCGTCGACGGTCGAGGCGCTGGAGCGGGCGACGAAGGGGGATTTTCAGTCTGGTCTCGTGCGGGCCCTGGAGCGGATCCGGGAAGAGTCGGACCTCGTGACGGGCAAGGTCACGGCCGTTGACCAGGCGGTCGCCCGGATGGCAAGCAAGGGCGCCTCCCCTGAGATGCTGAAGCAGTATCGGGACGAGGCCGAGGCCCTCGCGAAGACGAAGGAGGATCAGGCCAACCAAGCGGCCAACGAGGCGGCGAAGGAGAAGCAGCGGGTCGCCGATGTCGCACGGCTCAAGATCGAGCAGGAAAAGCTCGTCGAGTCTCAGAAGGCGGCCCAGTACCGCCGGGACGAGCAGAACGTCGCGAGGCAGATGGCCCTCTATGTCCAAGCGCAGGAGGTCAAGGAAAGCCTGCTGACGAAGGAAGAACGAGTGCAGCGCGAGATCGTTCGCCTGCAGGACCTGAAGAACCGCGGACTTCTCACGGAGCAGCAACTTCAGGCCGCTATCCGGATCGCCCAGTCGGCCGGCACTGCCCAAGCAAAGGGCGGCGGAGGGGGTGTTCCTCGCGGGCTGGTCGTTCAGCAGGGCGTGATCGGCATTCAGGACGCCATGACCGGGTATCAGGTCAACGGCTGGGGCGGCGCGCTGATGGCTGGCGGAAACAACGCCATCCAGATGTTTTCGATGATTAACCCGATGCTCGGGTCGGCTGCTGCTGTCGGCGTCATGGCTGGGCAGATCGCCGTCATGATGAGCAAGGGGGCCGGCGAAGCCGAAAAGCTCAAGGCGCAGGTCGAGGGGATCGAGCGGGCTTCGAAACTCTGGGGACAGGGCGGCGACGAGTTTCAGAAGGGGCTGGAAGCAGAGCGAATGCGACTGTCGATGTCGCGGGACCGCCTCGACACAGCAAAACAGATCGTGGCGTTCGAGAAGGAGCAACTAGTCCATCTTGAGGCCGCTGCCCAGAGAAACGCCGCCGACCTTCGCAAGCAGGGCATTCCCGACATCCATGCCGCAGACAAGGCAAAGATCACCGCGAAGGAGCAGGAGATCAAGGCCCTGGAGGAGCGTCAGAAGAAGATTCAGGACGAAGTGACGGAAGGGGAAAACGCCGTCAAGTTCGCCGATTCGAGCGACATGCCGGGCAAGTTCTCGGAGCGGGAGAAGGAAGAGCTGCGGCAGATGGGAGCTCGCATCCAGCGAGAGACTCGTGAGGCGAACTGGGCAGCCGCGGAACGCGGGATGACGTCCGCCGAGGTGGCGGCCGAGGAGAAGAAAGAGGCCCGCCTCAAGAAGGCGAACGAGATCGCCGCGCTGGGACGCCAAGCCCAGAAGAAGCGGGAAGCGGAAGAGGGTGCCTGGCTCAAGGCTCGACAGGATGCCGCCGACCAGTTTCGGCGGGCGACTGATCCGCAGGCCGGCGTGCGATCCCAGATGGAGACGCTGGCACAAGTCCAGAACTCGTCCGCTGCGCTCGCTGCCGACGAACTGACCCGGACGCTGCGGCTGATCGCTGGAGGGACGACGCCCTCCGGCTCCGCCCTCGTCGGCGGTGTCAGTTACGGATCTGTCGAAGAAGTGAGTTCGCGCAATCGGGCGGCCGAGCAGCAGGAACGCCAGAGGATGGTCGACACGATCGTCGAAGAGCTCCGGAAGATGCTGACCGAACTCCGGAACACGGCGAAGGCGGCCCAGGCCCTTGAGCAGAATCTCAAGCTGGAGGTCATCAACTAATGGCCATCGTCTGGATTCAGGAGGTATTCCGAAACCCCGGCAAGTTCGGTCTCTCCACGGCGGACCTGACCCGCACGCTGCAGGTCTACAGCAACGACCCGGTCAACGACGGTCCCGTGGAGATCGCCGCCGCGGTGTCGTCCTGGGGGATCGGGATTGGTTCCGCCCATCCGAAGCGGAACGACGCCTGGTGCCGCAACATCGACCCGCGCCCGAACGGTGATCGGAACCTGGGGCTGTGGGACGTCGAATGCAGCTATTCGAACGCGCCGGTGTCGAAGAGCGAGCAGGACAAGATCCTGATTGCCGACCCCACCCAGCGGCCATGGAAGGTGAAGGGCGAGCCGATCCGGGAGCAGGCGCCGTGCGTCACCGATCGCGACGGCAAGGCCTACGTCAATCCGGTCCGCGATCCATTCGACCCGCCGATCACGCGAAATCGCACCCGGCTGCAGATCAAGGTCGAGGCGAACTTTCGCGAGACGCCTTCCTGGTACTGGAACCTGACGGACACGGTGAACAAGAAAGAGCTCTACGTCGGCCACAAGATCAAGTACCTCTACCCGGCCCGCACGCTGCTGTTCTGCCCGGAACCACTGAGCGAAGACCGGCTCGAGAACGGCTTCGATTATGTGACGCTCGGCTTCACGCTCGACGTGATGCAGTACCTCCGGATCCTGAGCAATGGCGAAATCATCGCCGAGGACGACCGGATCCTGGAGACGGACCTATTCAGCGGCGACGTCTGGGTGAAGCCGCACCCCTTGCGAATCGGAACGCCGGTCGAATCCTCCGAGATTTGGCGAAGGTTTGGCGGCTGGGACGATGAGCAACTCAACCGCGGGCTCAACTACCTGCTCAATCCCGCCGAGCCAGAGGCGACCCGGTTCGGCCCCACCAACAAGACGCGAATCAAGGATGGCAACGCGCATCCGGTTGCAGTGCCACAACTGCTCAAGCCGGACGGCACTCTCTCTGCGAACGGAGATGCCAGCTACACCCGCTTCGGGAAGTATCTCCTCGGCGACTTCGAGCCCCTCCGGGAGATGCTGCAATGAGGGAGCCGACTTTCACATTCAGTCGCGAGTTGGCGTACCGGACGCGGGAGATGGTTCGCGGTCAGAGCGCGGGATACACGCCCCCTTCATATCCCACGCCGGTCAAGGACGACTACCCCGATCCGCAGCTCGCCCACGCGATCCAGCCGATCACGAAGGGCTACTACGGCACGGTCCAGATCAACGGCGGCGATCAGGTCGAAGCCTACGCCCGAAATGGCGACGTCGAAACCGGCGAGCCATTCATGATCTATTGGACCCCGGGGACGCAGATATCCGCCCAGAAGGGGGTCGACCCACCCAAGGCGGGCCAGTGGGACATCTTTTCCTACGACATCAACTACTTCGGCCTGCCCTACGCCTCCCAAGGCTGCGGCTGCGGCGACTCCCTCGACGGCACGCCGAACCATGACTGCAAGCCGGAGTGCGGCTGCATCAACAAAATGCGGTACATGTACCCGCCGGCGTGGTGGGTCCGCTGGCCGGACGCCTTGGAGAAGATCCTGTGGTCGGCCGCCTCGTCGCTCGTCACTCTGAAATACTCCGGGGAGTGCCTCTGGGTCTCGAACTGGTTCGCCGGGCCGGACTACATCCCGCCGGAGGAGGAGTGGGAGGGGGAAGAGGCGCCGGAGCCAGTCCATGACGACTACCGGTGGGAGGTCGACCGCCGGGCGCTCACGATCAAGTTGCGGCGGCGCGCGGTCGAGTATCCCAACGCCCCCGAGCTCTACGTCGAGTATTGCCTGACGCCTGCCTGCGGGCTGCGGTGCAACGGCGTCTGGAAGGGGACGTTCAAAGACCAGAAGAACATCGAGACGCCCGCGGTCTGCGAAATCTGCGTGACGCCGACGTTGCGGCTCCCCCTTTTCCCCTGCTGGGCTTGCCCCCAGGACCCGCCCGAAGCCTACGAGATGACCGTCCCGGACGGGGCGTTCTACTACGGCGAGGACGGAGAAGTCCCGATCGGCGTGGCCGGCAAGAAGATCACGCTTCAGCGGGTCGGCGCCTGCGACGACTGGGTGGAGCCTGCCGATGATCCGCACCGATGGCTGTCGGCTGCCGGCGAGTGCCCGGACATCAAGGGCTTGATGGTTGTCGGGGGATTCGCGAACCCGATCCGTCTGCCCCGAGGCGGAAACTGCAACTGTTACAAGTTCGAGGACTCGACGACGCTGGTCTGGCTGTTCGTCGAAGCCGGTCCGGGCTCAGTCTTCGCTGCGGCGACGTTCATCGACAAGGACCTGTGCGAGTACGAGCCGTCCGCGTACTGCGCAGACGGAAAGGAGCAGAAGCTCTACCGCTACTACACCCTGCGGGAGGGCGTCGGCGGTGTTCCCACGTATGAAGCACAGACGTCCGAGAACTGGTGCCAAGAGCCGACGTTGCAGCTCCGGGCGGACTGGTTCGACAACGGAAGGTTCCTGACGAACGAGACGAAACACTGGTATGACACAGAGGAGGACATGGAGGCCCAAAACGGCTACTCGCTCGTGGAGGGGGACCTCAACAACGACCTCTTCGCCGTGAAGGCGATCAACTCGACCATAGCGGGGAACACAGGCTTTTTCTTGGCCCTCGTGTCAACTGTGCCCGGAGAAACTGCGTGGTCGTATCAGGGCAGCGTGAACCCCGCATACGACCCGGGAATTGACGCGGCTGAGCGGGCGGGCATCGTCCAGATCAAGGCAACCACGCTCCCCAAGGTCACGAACAGCGGGGCCCCCGGGGCGACCTGCAGCGGCGAGGAGACGGAGGTCACGGGGTGCCCTCCGACCGCGAGTTGCCGCTGGGAGCCATTCTTCACCGCCAACCGGCTGGTTCCTTGCGTCGATGGCGTTCCGCAGGAAGAGGGAGTGGAGAGTGCCGTCGCGGATCTGGTCTTGGAACTCCCGGCAAACGCTTCGGCCGAATACGAGGTCGTTGTCGGGGCATGTGCTGACGGCTTCGCGTCGGTCCGCCTGCGGTACATGTACCTCGTGACTCCCTGCCCGGACGGCTGCGAAGAGTGCGAGGACCCGGGCGATATCACTGGCCTGCCGTATCTGGAGCAACCATGCAATCAGGCTTGATGCCCGGGGAAGTCGTTCACAGCCGCCGCCGTCGGGACGTGCCCGCGCGCCCGGCGAACGGTCCGGGGTTCTTCCTCAAGAAGCGATACAAGCAGGTCGGCTTCTCGGAGACGTGCGGCCGGTGCAACTCTGTCGCGGCGAAAATGGACGAGTGGGGTCCGGTCGGCTGCCGGGCGAACATCGACTGGATCCTCGACCGGGTGAAGGAAAACGCGACATCGAAGGGGATCGTCTGGCTGCCGTCGTTCGACGCCGTCACCCGCATCCACATCGACGCGGCGATCCTGCAGGCAGAGGGGAAACCCGAGACGCTGGCAATGCAGCTCGCCCTGTCGATCAGCGGTTTCGTTACCGGGTTCCTGCCGGCCGAGGTCAAGGAGAAGACGCTCCCCGCCTGGAACGACGTCGCCATCGTCATCCCCTGCCACAACTACGGGCGGTTCCTGGCGGAGTGCATCGAATCGGCGATCGCGGCCAACCCTGCCGAGATCATCGTGGTGGACGACGCCAGCGAGGACGAGACGGCCGAGGTGGCGGCCCGCTACCCCCGCGTCAAATACGTCCGGGTCGAACATCGAAACGTCCACGCCACCCGGGGGGCCGGATTCGCTCTGACCCGCGCGGCGAACGTCTGTTTCCTCGACGCCGA
This sequence comes from Planctomyces sp. SH-PL14, assembly GCF_001610835.1. Lineage (NCBI taxonomy): Bacteria > Pseudomonadati > Planctomycetota > Planctomycetia > Planctomycetales > Planctomycetaceae > Planctomyces > Planctomyces sp. SH-PL14. Next base: position 434,491 of record NZ_CP011270.1, read on the forward strand.
CGACGTGCTCACCCCGGACTACCTCGCCGCGGCCTGCAAGATCCTCGACGAGGAGCCGAAAGTCGGGATCGTCTACAGCGACATGGAGCGGTTCGGCGAGGAGTCGGGACGGACGGACTTCCCCGAGTGGGTGGACCCGTTCTGGATCGACCGACAGAACCACCTGCATGCGGGATCGGTCGTCCGCCGGCAGGCACTCGAACTCGCTCAGGTCTTCGACGAGCACCTCAAACCGTCTGCCCACGAAGACTGGTGGCTGTGGCGGCAGATCCTCCGCTACGGATGGCAGGCCCGGAAGTCCCCCGCCCTCTACCGCTACCGCCGCCACCCGGACGGCTCGATGCTGACGAAGGTCCGGTGCAAGAGCTGGTACGAGCTCTCCTCCGCCTCGACGGAGACGATCACGATCCTGATCCCCCTTGCCGGCCGCCTCTGGGCGTGGGAGCAGCTCTCCGCCTGGCTCGACCGCCAGACGTGGCCGCACGATCAGATCGAACTCCGGCTGCTCGACTCCTCCCAGGACCCCGGCTTCTCCCGAGCGGTCGCGGAATGGATCGGTCGGAGCGACTACGCCGACGTCCGCCACATGCGGCAGGCTGTCGGCCCCCAGGGCGTCGCAGATGCCCCCCGCCGGCAGAACGGCCAAGAGGTCAACCTTGCCGTCGCTCGTGCCTGGGCGAAGCTCACCCGCGGCCTGACGACGCCGTGGAGCCTCTGCCTGGAGGACGACATCCTCCCGCCCGACGACGTGATTGAACGGCTGATGCGGCAGGTCGGCCCGGCCATCGACCTCGTGACGGCCGCCTACCGGACCCGCCACCACGATGATCGGCACTGGCACATTCAGCTCGAGCCCGGGGAGAACGTCCGGGACGGCGAGGAGGGGAAGGGCGTCGACGAGATCAACGGCAGCGGCTTCGGCTGCATGCTGATCCGGTCTCCGTACCTCTCGCAGCACCCGTTCGCGAACCATCGCGGGTCTGCATGGTACGACCCGAGTTTCTACGCCGCCTGGGGTGACGAACTCGGTTCGGTCGTCGACTGGTCGATCGTTTGCAAGCACTACAGCGGCCGGGAGGAGTGGGTATGAGTGAATACGACGAATACGCAAGCGAGCAGCTCGTGCAGCACCGCGAGGGACGGCTGCACCTGCAGGTATTCGAGGACGTGGCCCAGACGACCCCGGAGGACATCAGCGGCAAGACGTTCTCGGCGGTGATCTACAATCCGGAGAACCCGACCGAGGTCTACGCCAGAGCGGTCGGGTCGGAGCAGGTCGAAGTCACCGTCGAGACCTCGACCATCGTCCTGATCTTTCCCGCCAGCACCTTCGCGACCGCTACCTGGAAGGTCGCCGAGTACACGGTCGACGATATCACCGACCTCGCCAATCCCAAGCCGTTCCTGCCCCCGGATCAGATCCGGTTGAAGCAAGCGGCCTCCCCCTCGGTTCCGACGCCATGACCCACGCTTCATCGGAACATCCGGTTGTCGTGATCCACCGCTCGGTCACCCGCGTGGCGGTCCGGGAGTCTTCGCGACGAGTGGCCACGAAGGCGCCGCCGCGGGCTGTGACGACGCACGTCCAGATCCCCCGCACAAAGGTGACGCACCGCGGCCCGCCGGGAACTCCGGGAGCCGCGTTCAGCGGATACGACCACGAACAAGCGAGCGCCGCGACGGTCTGGACGGTCAATCACAACCTCGGCTTTCGGCCGGACGTTGCAACCTACCGTCTGGGCGGAACCGAGATGAAGGGGGCGGTCCAACACCTGTCCCTCAACACGCTCAGCATCACGTTCAACTCCCCCGTCGCCGGCTACGCGCGGGTTTCCTGAAGGAGCCATCATGGCATTCGAACAGCTCGTAAACGTCGACTTCGGCGGTGTCGCCAAGCCGGTCAACCTGCCTGATCCGACAAGCCCCCAGGACGCGGCGACGAAGGCCTACGCCGACTCGCTCATCGAGGGACTGAACTGGAAGGACAACGTCCGGCTCGCGACCACGGGGAACGTCAACCTGAGTTCTCCGGGGGGAACAATCGACGGCGTCACGCCGGCGACCGACGACCGGATCCTGGTGAAGAGCCAGACCGACGAGACGGAGAACGGGATCTACTTCTACACGGGCTCGTCCTCTGCGATGACCCGCTGCCCAGACGCCGACACCTTCGACAAGCTCGAAAATGCAGTCGTGACGGTCGACGAGGGGACCACGAACGCTCAGACCCGCTGGCGGCAGACCGAGGTCAACGGCACGCTCGACACCGATGACATCGTCTGGGACTCCTTCGATGCGGCGGTCCCGGACGCCTCAACGACGGTCAAGGGAAAGGTCGAGCTCGCCACCCAGGGGGAGGTCGACGCGGGGACCGATCAGACGCGAGTCGTCACGCCCGAAACCCTCGCGGGCTGGGCGGGGCGAAAGTTCAAGTACACCTCGACCTTCGGCAACGGCTCGGACACGGTCTACACGATCACGCACAACCTCGGCACGAAGGAGCTCGTCGCGCAGGTCCGCCGGGCTTCGAACGACAACGTCGTCGGCTGCGACATCCAGATGACCAGCACGACGGCGGCAACCGTCACGCTAGCCGCCGCTCCCGGGTCGAACGCCCTCAAGATCGTCATTTTGGGGTAAGGGATGGAGTTCCTCTCGCAGATCGACCTGCCGTCCGGGCTTCCTATCGTGGAAGGGGGCACCGGTGCGACCACGGCGGCCGGGGCACGGGACAACCTGGGGCTCGGAAACGCGGCCCTCGCCAACGCCTCCCCGTTCATGTGCGGCCGGCTGACCCTGGAGAGCGGGGTCGCTGTTTCGCTGACCGACCAGTCGGCGAAGTCGACGCTCTACCTGACGGCGGATGGCGGCAATGTGGTCTCAATCCACAACGGCTCGCTGTGGGTGCCGTATTCGTTTTCGCAGCCGAGCCTCACGCTTTCCGGACTGACGTCGGGGAAGAACTACGACGTCTTCACCTACGCCTCGGGTGGCTCGCCGGTCATTGATCTCGGCCAAGACTGGACGAATGACACGACCCGGGCGACGGCCGTTTCCCTGCTCAATGGGATCTATGTCAACACGTCTTCCTTCACGACGAAGATCGGCGGGGTGACGGTCGCGGCGAATCAGGGGACTCTGCTCGGGACGATCCGGGCGACCAGCTCTACGACGACCACGGACACCCTGACCCAGCGGTTTGTCTCGAACCTGCATCGCCCCGCCCTTCGATGGCTCAGCCGGGCAGACTTCGCGAACAGCCACACGATGAGCAGCACAACGGTCCGTGGCTGGAACAACGCCAGCGCGGCTACCCTGGAGTGGGTGACGTGCATCGCGAGGCATGCCCCTCTGCTGTGGATGAACGGAGCGTTCGTCAGCAGCAACGCCGGCACCCAGGGGGCGCGGCTCGGGTTCGGTACCGCCACGACGGCCCATGCTATGTGGCTGGACCTGAACGGCCCTTATATCTCCGGGCTTGCGACTCCGCTGACTCCCGTTCCGGCGACCGGCTACAACATTTACTACGTCACGGAATCCGCGACGGGGTCCGGCAACTCGACGTTCTACTACTACACCTTCGGCGGGCTGGTGATGCTGTGATGACCATTCAACAGATGCAGCAGTTTCGCGGCAGTTCGGAGGATCTCTCCCGCCGGCTGGTGCGAGCCGGCATCGCCTTCGAAACCATCGCCCGGGACCGGATCGACTTCGCTGAAGGGGTCTCGCAGGAGCTGCAGGACCTGGGGAACAGCATCCTGGCGACGTGGGACTGGGAGGCACCGTTCTGTCCGGAGTCGGTCTACATGTTCCAGCTCCGGAAGGCGATGCGGGAGACGCTGATCGTTCCCGGCGCCCCGCAGTACGGTGACACGCTGTCCGCCCTAGAGGCCTACATCGAGGCTGCCGAGGACGCCGACTTGGCTGACGAGTTCGCCGCCGCCGAGGTCCGCCGTGACCACCAGACCGTCGAGGGTCTCGCGCTGATGTTCAACTGGACTGACGACAACGTCGACGACCTGTTCCGCCTCGCCGCCACGAAGTAGCCCTCTACAGGTCCTGCTTGGCGGTCCCGCGGCGGTTGATCGCGTTCTGCTCCCCCGCCGTCTTGTCGGCAGCAACGAGCGTCTTATCGGTGATCGTCAGCGTCTGGGTGGAACTGCCGAGGCCCTCAAGCCGCATGTCTTCTAGGCTGGACTCCCAACGTGCATAGCCCGAACCGACGCCTTCTGCGGGGCCATACTTGTCGTTCAGCGTGTCCTTGAAAAGCCTGTCATCGTCGGCCCGCACCTTGACCGTGAGGTGCATCAGCACGCCCTTCCGAAACGAACACTCCATCGACGTCACCGGCAGCGTTGCGACGGTGAACCCATCCGGGACCGTCACTGCATAGACGCCGTGTCCCATGTCATCACCATCTAGGGTGGCGAGGGTGTATCGCTTCGAGAAGTCGGCGAAGGTCGTGACGCCTGGGGTGTCGCCCTTCAAGTAGAAGCGGCCAGCCAGCTCAGGAGCGGCCGGAGCGACATCCGGAAGCTCCGCGGCGGGCTTTGGACCTGGGAGCGGAGGCGGAGCAGCGACGGGAGCTGGAGAGCAGCCAGCGGCGGCGACCAGCAACAAGGAGGCTATCAGCACTCGCATCGTTCGGCCCTCTCACTTTGAATCAAGGCGGGTATGTTCGGGGGGCGGCACCAGAACCTCGGTGACACGGACCGGCCCTTCAACCGCGAGTAGGCGCGCACGCTTCCGACCGATGGTTATCAACCATTGAATGATGTTGTCCGCCCCCTCAGTCTCGGCGGCGTCCTTGAACAGGTCGTAGTCCGCATCCGAAAAGCGGATCGACGTTTTTTGCCCGGGCCGTTGCTCGCTCATGGTCGCAAAGTCTGCCTTCGGTCCCTGGGACATGGCAACCTCTCACGGTCGAACGGGTCCGTTTGACTGCACAAAATGGAATCCGACCGCACTTGACAGCATTTGACCGCACGCGCAGAATCACGTTCGTCGAACCTGATGGCCCGGGTGAGACGCAACAACCAGAACAACTCGGCGTCCCACGGGACCCGGTTTTTTCGAAACCACGCCAAGCGGAGGCCATGCCGCGAAGCGTGGTTTCTTTTTTCCCCGCACCGCGTAATCCGGCATCGCAACCGGACGGGGATCTCGGGTGCAACGCCCGACCAGAGCATTCGAGATGCTCGCCGCGCTCAGGATGACCGGCTGACCCGTACCGCATGATGCGGCCCTCTTGGCACTGATGGATCTGCCCCGACAAGCACTCGCCCGACCGCGGGCTAAGCGGTCCGCGCTATCTCTCCGCGCATAGAAAAACCCCTGGCGACTGTGAATCGCCAGAGGCTTGAGAGTTCCCGCTTCCCCACGTCAATAAAGGACCCGAGAACATGATCGAGGTTATCGCTACCTCTGTGCCCGGTCAAGGACATGCTTCGCTCATTCGCACGCTCAGCTTGCCGAGGGAGCCCCTCCCGGAATGGCAACACTACCCGCCGTCCACCGTCCCCCTTGTGATCCGCACGCCCGTCGAGTGGTCGCCAACGGGGACCGAGAACATCCCGGGCACGCCCACGTTTGCGATGCCGAAGCGGGAAGCGGCGGTCCTCGCCATCTCCCTCAACCGGCGTCGGATGGCGCTGGAGAAGACGCGCGACAAGACCCAGCGGGACACGGTCTGGGCCCTTGTCGTTCTCCACAAGAAGGGCTTTGCCGTCGTCCAGGTCAACGTCCTCGACTTCCATCCCTCCGACCCTTTCGAACTCCCGCCAGATGCGTGGCCTCTGACGACCGCGAACGTCGTCGCCCGCTGCGCCCTGAAGGAGTTCAATCAACGGCAAATGGACGCCGCCGGATCACCGCGATACTGGTGCCTCGCCGTGAAACGGCTGACGCTGGCCGACCTCATGACCGACGAGGAGCTCGCGGAGGAAGGGGGTGCCCGGTGAGCTGGAATCCAAAACTCAACCAGTGGGAAGACGAGGACGGCCACCGGCACCCACGAAAGGCGCAGCAACAGCTCAGCGATGCGTTTCCGCCGCTGTCGTGGCGGTCAGAGAGGTTCCCCATGCTCCGCGACGCCGCGTGGGGGTGCTGCACGCCGGCACCACAAGAACTGCTGGACGCTCTCTCCGCTGACGATCGGGCTCAGGTCGACGCATTCCTGGAGCGGGAGAATGCCATGCTTCGGACGACAGACGCGACCGGCAGTCCGCAGGTGATGTGGTGCCCTCGGCCGGTCGCCGCGGCCACGGCATCCTACCTCCGAACGGTGCGGCACCTGACGATCGACGAGCCGTTCATCCGCCGCGGGGACCGGGTTACGGTCTGCGTCGAGGTGGAGGACGGGGAGAGCGCGTGGCAGGTGTTCCGCGAGTGGTTCGCGGACGTCAGCCAGCTCGGCGTCGAGGACGAGGAAGGGGACATCCCCGCCACCGGGGTTCCGATGGGGATCGGAGGTGCCGCGTGAGGCGATCCAGAACCCCGCAGCCCCTGTTCAATGACCAGATTTCGCACTTCGCCTTCGCCGCGGCGGACAGTCACTCCTATGACTCTCCGATCCGGTTTGCGGCCGACGTTTCGCTTGTGGTCTACAACGCCCGGAATCGCGAGGAAGCCCTCTCGATGCTCCGGCAGTGGCTCGACGACGTGGCCGAATTCGGCCTCGACACCAATCCCGCGGCGGTCTCTCCGCCTGCCGTTCCCGAGGGGGTGCCATCTTGATCCAGGCAGCAACACGCTATCCGGTCCTGTTCGACACCGAGTGGGAGGCGGACCGGTACATCCCGCGGAAGACATGGGAAGGCCTGACCGATGCGCATCGGGTGGAACTGCGAGCCCAGCTCGCGGAGATCGGCCGGGCCATCTTCGTCGGGGCGGAACACGTCATTCACATGCCCGCCCCGTACGTGACGCAGAAGGCCCGGGTCGCCCATGCGACGCAGCACGTTGTCGGAATCGACGATCGTCGGATCCGCCACAATGAGCAGATGTCGATCGTCGTCTCCGCCGCGAGGAACCGCACGGAAGCGATTCAGATGGTTCGTGAGTTCCTGGCCGACGTGATGTCGGTCGGCGGGCTCGAGTGAGGTGGCGCCGATGGCCACCCCCAAGAAGGACCGGCAGCGGCCGGCGCCCGTCGAGATCATTTGCCCGCAGTCCGGTTGGTTCCTCGACTGGCAGTGGGCGGAGGTCCTGGGACAGGAGGTCGAGAGGTTCCGCGAAACGGTGCGAGCCCGCGGTATCCATCACATCCCGTGGGGATACGCGATGCTCGTCCGGGCGGAGGACTTCTACGCCGCCGGCTCCACACCATCCGCGAAGAAGTAAGAGGCGGAATTCGCCCGAGAGTGGTCGATCAGAGGGGCAGCGCTGGCACCTTCCCCTCCGCTCCCGCTCTCGGGCGTTTCTATCTCGGGCCCATGGCTATAATGCCCCCGGAGATCAGGGCTCCATCTGCATCAACAACCGTGAACTGGGGGGATCACGAATGGGGAAGAGCAATGGAGTTCGACGCTACGACCGATCGCATGATCCGGCAACCGCAGGTTAGCCTCGAGGAGCAGTTTCGGCTCGGTGCCGAGTGTCAGGCGTGGCAATCGAGGATTGCGCGCCTTCAGGAGCGGGCGAAGGGCGAGTCACCCAGCCGATACCTCCCGGCGGCCATCGCCATCGCAAAGCGTCGCGGGGCTGTTTCGCGGAACGCTATCGTCCTTTCCGTCATGCGATGGATCGCCAAGCGGGCCAAGGAGTGCCGCAGAAACCCGCACGGCATGACCTTCGAGGAGCTGGTATCCGTCGGGGCTCTGGGCGCCATGCGAGCCGCGGAGAAGTGGGACCCCTCCAGGGGGATTCACTTCCTGACCTTCGCCGATTATTCGATCCGGCGACTGATGTATCGCCACGGCGGGTACGGGAAGTCACGGAAGCTGCGGCTTGAGGACACGAGTCTCAGTACGGACGTCCTCGCGGACATCGCCGCTGACCGGGGCCCGAATCATATGGCCACCTTTCATGATGGAGCAGCGCTCCAGGAGGACATGGCGCTGGTCCACCGGCTTCTCCCGAAGCTCACAGCGAAGCAGCAGGAGGTCATCCGCCTTCGGTACCTCTGCGGACAATGGCGGACATTCCACGACGTGGCGGACGACCTCCAGACGACCCCGAAGGCTGTGCAGGATCTCGAGAGGCACGGGCTCGCGAAGTTGGCGGAGAACATTCGCTGGGAGACATCCGGCCGCCCCTGATCTGCCGTCGCGGCCGTTCGGACTTTGACGGCAATTCGGTTGAACGGGTGCGGGCGTCCATCAGGAGATTCCCGCGAGCATGTCCGCCGATAGTTCTGTCGCCCGGGGGCGGTTGAGCGGTGGGTGTAGTGCTGGCCCGCCTCACTCACGTTCCTGCCCCTGGGCGTTTCACTGCGAGAAACTCGCATCATCTCCCGCGGTCCGTGACGTCGATGAAGTACGTCGCCCGGGGGCTGGTGCGGGAGCGGGTGCAAGGGCCCGCTTCGCTCTCAATCCAGTCCTCTAGCATCATTCAAGGAAGGCGGCTGCCCAGGATGTCGGCAGCCGAAAAGCCCACGGACGGTTGAGCGGCCGCGAGCCCGAGGCCAGCTCCCGTCCTGGGCGTTTTCTCTTGAATCGATCGGGGCGTGTTCGGAAGATTTGACTGCCCGGTGCACGGTCGATTTTAGGCAGGTCGGCAACCGCTAGTTCGGTCGTGTCACCGGGCATCTTTCTTCCATCTTTGCCGGAACCGGCGGAAGCTGCGTGTGCGGCGCACGATGGGAGCGCTGCTCTTTTGCTACGGAGCCGTGCGGCGTTACAAGCTCGCCATCGCCCCCGGCCAACAGCTTGAGTCCCAGCCCCCCTGGACTCGTTGTTGCCGGGTTTTCTTTTGGCGCGGACTCACGTTTTATTGAGCAGGCAGTGCGCGCTCACCTGGAGAGTCTCACATGGCTGCCCATGAGAAGCATGCTGTTGACCCAGATCTGTTGCCCAAGCTCACGTCCGCGCAGTGGCGGAAGATCCTATTCCGCTCGAGCCCCGAGAAGATTGGCTACATCTCGACGACGGAAATCTATGGACTCAGCGAGCTCCGGAAACGTCTCGGGGTGTCTTCACCGTGGCTTGCTGCCGCGCGGGCGAAGAAGCTTCCGTTTCTGAAGATCAACGGGAATGACACGGAGGTCATCAGCGGCGCGGACTTCCTGGCATTCCTCAAGGAGCATCCGAACTTGCTTCAGGAGGACGGCTGAGAAACGCCTGAATGTCGGTAGATCGCCACCGAGACGAGTTTCCAAGCTTGATTGGCTTCGGAAACTCGTGCTTGCTGACGAGGGTGCTGATGTGGCGCTGCGATACTCGCAGCAGGAGGCTCACGGCCTTGATGTCAAGAAGCTCAAGGTCATGGCCCGACCTCGCGCTCAAGGTGGCACGGGCGGGTCGGTCCATTGCTCTGGGATCGGCGTCAACTGAGTGCAGAAGCGTCAGCGAGAGAGAGCCAGACACGCAGGCGGCGCACGGAACACGGATCATTGGCTCACGTGATTCGATCATCAAAACGCCTCACCCACCACACAGCCGGCACGCCTTGCCCTCACCCGCTCCGCAGTACCGGCCAATCTTCGTGCTCCCGAAGTGCTTGCACTTCCGGTTGTGCCGCACGTTTGAGTCCGTGTTGAGCCAGAACTGTTTGTCGGCCGCTTTTTCCGCGGCGACGTCAGCGGGGATGAGCTCCGCGGCCGGGACCGCGGCGACGGTGAGCATGGCCAGCAGCGCGGCCACGAAGACACGATGGATCGTCAGACGCATGATTCGGCCCTGGGGTGACTGCCCATTCGAAACGCCCCACGTCCCTGCGGGGCCCGCAACCGGACGTCCTTGTCCTGTGCTACACCAGTCTGCGCTTCCGGCGGCGGCACGTAAAGCCGCCCGATGTCCCTGGCGGCGGATGCGAGAAACGCGCATCGCGTTCGGGCGAGCACGACGTCGAACAGGTACGTCGCCCGAAGGGCTGGAGATAGAGTGTCGTACCTGTCTGCTGCGGGGGGGCCTTGGTCTCAGAATTGAGGGCCGTCGAACCCAACCTGTACGTCTCGCACTTTCCACAGACGGGAGGTCGCAAACGCCACTGCCTCAAGATCAAAGAGAACGCAGTTTGTCCCGTCTGCAACGGAGCTCCGAAACACGAGCCCGTCATAGCCTTCCTGCTTGAAGAGTTCGGCGAGGATCTGAGTTGCCGCATACTCGGCTGTGTCGTCACTGCGTTTCAGAGGTACAGAGAAAGCGCGGTCGATCGCCTTCCATGCGTCCGCTTCAAGCTCCTCAGCCGGTAGCATCGGCATGCCTTCCCACCAAAGCCGAGTGCCCTTGCGAGCCCTCTCTACATTGATGGTGCAGTCGACGCACCTGAGAGTCCGCTTAGCTTGAAACAGCGCGACCGTCACATACTCACCGACTCCCGGGCGCATCTCTGAACCCGCGGTCCGTGGATCAATCGCACCGTAAAAGACAGCAATGCCCTTTGGATTGGCCCTACCCTCAGGAGCTCTTCCCGTTCTAGGACGCATACGTTGCTCTCCAAACGGCTCTGGATACTCGCCGACTTGGACGTCTTCCCCTGTGTCCGACACTGTCATGTAATCGGGAATCCACTCGCAGCCGAGTTGCGCACGAAAGATGGCTTCGCCTTCCTTTATCACGCAAACACGGCTCGCTGCTGTCGCTCTGACGGCATCGAGGAAGTGCAGAACCGGCCCATCAAGAAGGTGCCGTGGACCATTCCGAACGTCCTGTGCAAAATGAAGGTAGGAATGTGGTGTCGAGAACCCGGACATTGTGGCTACCCGCGTCGCGAAAACTGGCAGGCCCCATTGGCGCCGTGTGTGAGGTAAACTGTCAGACCTGATGCTCCAAAACCCAACGGGAGTTACGCGCGGACGGAAAGGAACATCAAGCTGCACGACGTCCCAAGGCGACCAGCCGCTGTTGATCAAGGATCCATGCGCCTAAGTATCGCTCTATCGACTTACGGCCAAAGATCGCTCGGCCGCTGTACTTGTCGCGGATGATCTGCTTGTCTCGTGCGAGCTGATAGACCGTCGTGTGGCTGACGCCCAAGAGTTCCTTGGCCTCCTGGAGCGTCACCCAAAAGGGCTTGAGGGCGCGGGGCATTTCGAAATGTTTGGCCGGCATTCACACCTCGTTGGCTGGGACTAGTTGAGTGTCGTTCTGCTTCCCGATGCAGCCAAGAGGAGTGTGAAGAGACGCTGGAAAAAGCTGTGAACCTCGGCAACGATCACCGGTCGAGAGGACGCTAAGTGAGATGCGTCTGATGCCCGAAGGGCTAGAACGGGAGCGGGACAGTGATCAACAACGTCGAACTTCGGAGCCATGACAACACGCACCTTTTCGGCTCGTGCGAAGCGGGAAGGATAAAACTTTGGGGGCCGAACGACGTGCACTATTACGGATCAGTCGACGACGCGGGACGCGTGAAGCTCTGGGACGGAACGGCCGAGTTTGCAACCGGCACCCTCGATCAGGGGAAACTCGAGCTCCGAGACCGATCAGGCCTGAAGTACGAAGGGCGAGTCAAAGACGACTGATGGCTAAATCGACCGTGCGTCAACGACGATGGTTGCGGTTTTGGGCCAGCACTGTGCTGCTGAACCTGCGGGAGTCGATCCACGCATCAAGGTCCGACCGGAGGTAATAGACGAAGCGGGCAGGCTTGTAGAAGACCGGTCCTCTTCCGTCGCACCTCCAGCCCTGGAGCGTTTCCTTTCCGAGTCCCAGGTACCGGGCCGCTGCAGCTGTGGTCAGACGTTCTGGTCCTTCCGGCAGTGCAGGTGCCCCTCGCCGGCTCGCGGACAGCTGTGGGCAGGCACCAGACCCGTGTCCCGGAACAGTGTGAAGAATGGTCAGCGAGAGGGATCCGGACACGGCCTCCACCATTGGAACGCTGATCGACGGCGCGTGAGTTTCGATCATGGCATGAACCGGAATGAAGAAGGCTCCGTCCCGCCTGAATCAGCACATTGCCGGACGCGGTCCACCTACGTCGTTTGGAAGTGGCGCTGCACTTCGAGAGGAAACTGGTTGTAGATCTCCGACGATATTCCAGACGGCAAATCGGTTGTGAAGCGGAGGATGTAAGCGAGCTCCCAGGCGGTCATGTCCTTCTTCGGAAAGAACCCGTAATGGGGCTCGCGCTCCTCGCGATGCTCAACGAATCCTGGATGACGGTCGGCCACGAAAGTCTCCTTCGGATTTGAGTGTTGTGAAGCTGCGGGCGTCATTGACGCCTGTTGCGAGAATCCTCGCCAATTTTCCCAATGTTTCGAGATGTTTTCCGGACGGCCGCCGAGCGTCGCCGCACACAACCTCGGGCCCTGTGTTTTTCCTAGCGGGGACGCGCCTTCAGGGTGCATTCCCTGACCGACTTCCTGTCCATGAGCGTCCTTAGTCGAACGTCCCGCCGCGCTCATGCGGCGGGCGTCGACACAACAACGGATGGTATCGGCCGCTTCCTGACGGACACAAGCCAATCCGCTGTTCCGGGCAGCTCAAATCGCGTTCTTGCCCGCACGACTCGTTCGCTCAAACCCAACGTGCGACGGCCGCTGGGGTCAAGGGGGCCTGTGTTGTTTTCTTGGCCCCCTTGCCGCCGGAGGCGCTTCCATGAGGAACCGTGGTACGCAACGGACGGCCCCTTTGTGGGACCGGCGTTGAGAACTCACGCCTCGCTTTGCATTCCCCGCGTGTTGGTGAGGGGGCATACGGCACCGTGTCCGCGTTTGGATGTTGCCTCCTTCAGACATCTCTCGACGGCCAAGCCTCCGGCGGGCAAGGGAGGCGTTGCCCCCCTTGCATCCCCCCACCAGGGTCCCCCTGGACCCGGTTGAAGAGGCTGGTTGAATTCACCTGCGCGGATTGCGACACTTCCCCCTCACAATGCGACCAACATCGCATGGAAAAACATTGATCGAGGAACGTCCGCCCATGCTGTGGGAAGTTGAAATCCACCCCATCCCGTCAGAAGTCGATCGCGAGGGGGCTCGCGTCCTGGCGGAAGCCCACGCCCTGGGGGCCAAATCGATCACCTCCGTCCGCGCCGCCCGCTCCTTCCTCGTCGAAGGCAACCTCACCGAAGACCAGGTCCGCGGCCCGGTCGCCCGCCTCCTCGGCGACGGCGTCGCCGAACGCTGCTTCGTCAGCCCCCTCCCCGCCGGCAACGGCTCCCCCGTTCCGGAAACGAACGGAAAAACCCTCCTCAACGTCCTGTTCAAGCCGGGCGTCACCGACAACGTCGGCCTCACCGCCCGCACCGCCCTGAACGACCAGGACCTCGCGGCCACCGTCGTCGCCACCTGCCGCAAATACTGGCTCAACCCGCAGGCCACGAAGGACGACGTCGACCGCCTCGCCCGCAAGGTCCTCTCGAACGACGCCATCGAACACGTCGTCGCCGGACCGCTCCCGCTCAAGTCGATCGCCCTCGGGACCGAGTACCGCTTCAAACTCACGACCGTCCCGATCCGTGGAATGGACGACGCAGCCCTCGCCCGGCTCAGCAAAGAGGGACAGCTCTACCTGAGCCTCGTCGAGATGCAGACGATCCGCGACTACTTCTCCAGCCTGGATCGTGATCCGACGGACATCGAGCTGGAAACCGTCGCCCAGACCTGGAGCGAGCACTGCTCCCACAAGACCCTCGCCGGCCGCATTCGCTATCGCGACGAGAACGGCGAGCGGCGGTTCGAGAACATGCTCAAGGAGACGGTCTTCGCCGCAACGCAGGAGCTCCGCAAGCGGGCCGGCGCGGACGACTGGTGTGTGAGCGTCTTCAAGGACAACGCCGGCGTCGTGAAGTTCAGCGACACCTACGACGTCTGCATGAAGGTCGAGACCCACAACCACCCCTCGGCCCTCGAACCCTACGGCGGGGCCAACACCGGCCTCGGCGGCGTCATCCGCGACCCGCTCGGCACCGGCCTCGGCGCGAAGCCGGTCTGCAGCACGGATGTCTTCTGCTTCGCCCCGCCGGACACGCCGTACGATTCGCTCCCGCCGGGCGTCCTGCACCCCAAGACCGTGATGCGGGGGGTCGTCTCCGGCGTCCGGGACTACGGGAACCGGATGGGGATTCCCACCGTCAACGGGGCGGTCTACTTCGATGACCGTTACATCGGCAATCCGCTCGTCTACTGCGGAAACGTGGCCCTGATCCCGGTCGGGTTGTGGAAGAAGCACGTTGAAGTCGGCGACCACGTCGTCGCCGTCGGCGGCAAGACCGGCCGCGACGGGATCCACGGCGCGACCTTCTCGTCGGCCGAGCTGACCGAGGAGAGCGAGACCCTGTCGGGCGGGGCGGTCCAGATCGGGAACGCGATCACCGAAAAGATGCTGATGGACGTGATCCTGGAGGCTCGCGACCGCGGGCTGTACCACGCCATCACGGACTGCGGAGCCGGGGGCTTCAGCAGCGCTGTCGGGGAGATGGGCGAGGAGACCGGGGCCGAAGTGTGGCTCGACAAGTGCCCGCTGAAGTACAGCGGTCTGTCGTACACGGAAATCTGGATCAGCGAAGCCCAGGAGCGGATGATCCTCGCCGTTCCGCCCGGCAAGTGGGACGAGTTCCACGCCCTGTGTGCCTCCGAAGGGGTCGAGGCGACGATCATCGGCCGCTACACCGGGACCGAGCGGCTCGTCCTCAAGTACCAGGGAGAAGAGGTCGGAAACCTCGCCATGGAATTCCTCCACGACGGCCGGCCGCCGGTCGTCCGCGAGGCGGTTTTCGAGGCCCAGTCGGAAACGAAGACCCTCACTCCCGCCGCGGGCACGAGCGGAAAACTGTCGCTCGGCGAGACGCTCACGAAGATCCTGGGGTCGCTGAATGTCTGCTCGAAGGAGTGGATCATCCGGCAGTACGACCACGAAGTGCAGGCGGGGAGCGTCGTGAAGCCGCTCGTCGGCGTCACCAACGACGGCCCGTCCGATGCCGCGGTCGTCCGGCCCGATCTGTCTTCCTCGAAGGGGCTCGCGATCTCCTGCGGGATGAACCCGCGGTTCGGCGACCTCGATCCCTACTGGATGGCGGCGAGCGCCATTGATGAGGCGGTCCGGAACTGCATCGCTGTCGGGGCCGATCCGAGCCGCGTCGCGATCCTCGACAACTTCTGCTGGGGGAACACGGAGCGGCCGGAGACGCTCGGTTCGCTCGTCCGGGCCGCCCTCGCCTGCCACGACGTGGCGATTGCCTACGGCACGCCGTTCGTCAGCGGCAAGGACTCGCTCAACAACGAGTTCAAGTACCAGGAGGGTGGCGAGAACAAAGTCATCACGATCCCCTCGTCGCTCCTCATCAGTGCTCTTGGCCAGCTCGACGACATCGAGCAGGCGGTCACGATGGACCTCAAGGGGGCGGGGAACGTCCTCCTCCTCGTCGGCGAAACCCGCGACGAGATGGGGGGGAGCCACTTCGCTCTCGTCCAGGGTCTCCAGGGAGGAACGGTCCCGCGGGTCGACTTGACGGGCGCGCCGAAGACCTTTGTCGCCCTCCACGCGGCGATCGGGACCGGCCACGTCCTGAGCTGCCACGACCTGAGTGAAGGGGGCCTCGCCGTCGCCCTCGCCGAGATGGCGTTCGCGGGAGGGCTCGGCGTCGAGGCGTCGCTGCAGGAGGCGCTCGGCGGACTCGCGCCGGAGACGCTCCTCTTCTCCGAGTCGAACACCCGTTTCCTGCTGGAGGTCCCGGCGTCCGAGGCGGCGAACCTGACGGCTCACTTCGCCAAGGCTGGCGTCGCGGCGGTCCGCATCGGTTCGGTGACGACGGAGCCGCGGATCAAGATTACGGGAGCACTCGGGGCCGCGCTGGTCAATGAGGCGAATGCCGACCTTAAGGAAGCCTGGCAGTCCCCCCTCCGCTGGGGCTGAGTCCTCAGCTCAGGCCTTCTCTTATCTGTGTGCATCTGTGTTTATCTGTGGCTTGAAACAATTCTCTTAGCCACAGATGGACACAGATAAACACGGATAGAAGAGACGTCGCACGGTCGAGGTTCAGTACTCGACCGTCTCCGCTTCGACCCGCTCGGTGAGATCGTTCACGTTCCGCTTCATCTCAAAGAGGAAGCGGGACGGGATCGCCTTGTGGACCTTGCCCCACTTCTTGCGGCCGGCACACCGGGTCAGCGTCAGCTGCTCCTGAGCCCGCGTGATCCCAACGTAGCATAGCCGCCGCTCTTCGGCGATATCGGACTCCGCCCCCTCAACCGACCGCTTGTGCGGCAGGATCCCCTCCTCCATCCCGACCATGTAGACCCGCGGGAACTCCAGCCCCTTGGCGCTGTGGAGGGTCATCATCTTGATGGCGTCTTCGTTCGCCTGCTTCTCCTTGTCCGGCTCCTCCTGAATCCCGTCGAGAGCGAGGCTCGAGATGAATTCGTTGAGGTGCGGATCCCCCCCGCGGGCCACGAACTGCGTGAGCTGGCTGACGAGATCGTCGATGACCGTCGCCCGCGCCATCTGCATGTTGGGGTCTTTGTACTGCTTCTCGATCTCCGCCTCGTAGCCGATGTCGTTGATCAGGTCCCGCAGGTGGGCATCCATCTGCCGCGGCCGCTCGTCGAACCGTTGGCGGTAGTCTTCGAGGAGGGTGTGGAACTCCTCGAGCGCCTTCTGCGTCCGGGGGTTCACGTCGCCTTCCGCGACCGCCTCGGGGATCACCTCCCAGAAGCCGCGGCCGCTCTTCACGGCCCGGGTCATGATCTTCTCGACCGTCGCGTCGCCGATCCCGCGGACGGGCGTATTGATGATCCGCAACAGCGACTGCTCGTCCCGCGGCCTGGAGAGGACTTTCAGGTAGGCGAGGAGGTCCTTCGTCTCCTTGCGGTCGAAGAACGACTGGCTTCCGACGAGGACGTACCGCAGGCCCACCCGCCGCAACTCCGCTTCGAACAGGCGCGGCTGCTCGTTCGTCCGGAACAGGATCGCGAAATCCTTCTGCGGGATCTCCTTGTGGTGCGTGTAGAACTTGAGTTCACGGACCACCATCTCCGCTTCAGTCTGCTCGTCCGGGTACTCCATGAACCGCACATCGAGCTTGGCCGGTTTGTTGGCCCGCAGCACCTTCTTGTGCCGGTCCCGGTTGTGGGCGACCAGGTTGTTGGCGAGCTCGAGGATCTTGTCGGTGCAGCGGTAGTTCTCTTCGAGGCGGATGATCTTCGCCCCGGGGAAGTGCCGGCCGAAGCTCAGGATGTGCTTGACCTCGGCCCCGCGGAAGCCGTAGATCGACTGGTCGTCGTCCCCCACCACGAGCAGGTTCTTGTGCTTGCGGACGAGGGCCTCCACGAGCTCGAACTGGATGCCGTTCGTGTCCTGATACTCGTCGATCTGGACGTGGCTGAAGCGGTGCTGGTGACGGTCGAGGACGTCCGGAAACTCCTCGAACAGCTTGCCCGTAAGGAGCAGGATGTCGTCGAAGTCGACCGAGCCGGTGGACCGCAGCCGGTCCTGGTACTTGCGGTAGCCGATCGAGCCGAGGAACTCTTTGTCGTCGCGGGCGGCATCGCCGGCTTTGGCGGGGACGATTCCGGAGGACTTCCAGCGGCCGATGCAGGAGATGAGGTCCCCCGGCTTCATCTGCTTCTCGGTGACGCGGATGTCCCGCATCACCTGCCGGGCGATCGCCTCCTGGTCTCCGCGGTCGAGAATCGCGAACTGCTTCGGGTAGCCGAGGTTCGTGATGTCCTTCCGCAGGATGTCGATACACAGGGCGTGGAACGTCGAGATCCACGGCCGCTTGCGGAGGTTCCCGCCGAGGACGTGGCGGGTCCGCTCCAGCATCTCCTTGGCCGCCTTGTTCGTGAAGGTGACCGAGAGGATGCGGTCCGCCGGAACGCCGGATTCGACGAGCCGCGCGATGCGGTAGGTGATGACCCGCGTCTTGCCGGTTCCCGCTCCCGCCAGGACCAGGACCGGACCTCCGAGGGTCTGGACGGCGTCCCGCTGGGCGGCATTGAGCAGGCTGAGATCGAGCGGCATCAGGAGTTCAGGCGGGACAGAGGGGACGAGCCGGGTCAGGGCCGGAGGGGGCCGGGGCCGGTCGTGGGGGGCCAAGTTTTACGCCGGTCGCTTCGCGTTGAGAAGCGTTCGGTCCCGTATGACGAAAGCCTGTTGCGTTCTCGACCGATGGAGGGACGCCGCGATCCCTCAAGCCCCGTGCGGGCGAGGAGTTGTGGCGGTTCCCCGAGAGCGGGCGGTCACGTCTTGCGCGTCGAGATCGCCGGAGCGAACCGGATTCCGCCATCGAGAATCGAATGCAGGGCATCGGCGACAGCACTGCGGGGAGGGACGTCAAAGCCGACGCTGCGCAGGACCTGGAACTTCTCTTCCCAGAGCTGGTTCTGGAGCACAACAAGATCCTTCTGGATCCGCTCGCAGAACGCCGCCGCTTCCTCGTTTGTCAGGTCGCGCCGTTCGAGCGTCGTCGCCGCGTCGGTCCGGACCCGCGTCAGCTCCGCCATCGTCGTCCCCTGCGAGCGGTACAGCTTGCCATCGACAAACGCCCGCCGCAGGGAACCGTCCGGCTCGAACTGAAAGACCGGCTCATCGCCGAAGTAGAACGACCACGCCCCCGTCGCCCGGCAGCCGACGACGATCGGCTCCGGACAGCCGGCGACCAGGAACTCCGCTCGATGGATCAGCGCGACCGCATCTGCGATCAGGTCTTCACGATCCGCTTCGTGACGGGCCATGGTTCTCGTTCACTCGGGCAGGGGTTTGTCCTTCGTCTCGGGCGCGAAAGGAAGGACCAGCAGGCCAATGACGAACACCGAGCACATGAGCATCGCCGCCGGACGCATCGGCTCCGGAGAACTGGCAAAGACATCACTCCGCAACCGCCCGAGAAGAGTTGGTCCCACGGCCGCGACGACACGCCCGACATTGTAGCAGAACGACGTTCCGGTGCTGCGCAGCCGGGTGGGAAAGAGCTCCGGGAAGTAGATCGCGTACCCGCCAAAGAGCGCCAGCTGGCAGAAACCCATCAGGGGGAGCATCCAGAAAATGTCGCTCGTACTGCGGAGGCTCGAGAAGACGAGAAGCGTGCTTCCGAGCGCCGCGAGAAAGGCGATGGCGAACGCCGGACGGCGGCCCAGCCGCTGGGTCAGAAGGGCGAAGCCGTAGATCCCGAAGAACGCCCCGAGGTTGACCATCACGGAGGCGATCCCCTTCCAGCGGGTGATCTGGCCGTTGACGACCTGGATCTGCTCCTGCGTCATGTCCGGCTTGATCATCTCCTTGCGGAAGACCGAGTCGATCAGGTCCGGGAAGAAGAAGCCGATCCCCCACAGGCCGATGACCCCCGCAGAGGCGAGAACGAGGCCGATGAGAGCGTTTTTCCGCCACCGCGGGTCGCCGAACAGCTCGGCGTAGGAGCCCGGCTTGTACTTCGGCTTGTCGTCGGTCGTCGCGGCGGCGGTCCACCGCTCGGGTTCTTTGAGCCGCCAGCGGATCAGGATCGCCAGGAACGCGGGGAGGATCCCGATGACGAACATCAGCCGCCAGGCCTTCATCTGGATCCCGCCGATCGACAGGTCATTGAAGGCCCCGCCCGCTTCCAGGTGCCCCATCGCCATGCTGATGAGGGCGGCCGAAATGTTTCCGACGGCGGACAGCGCCTGGAGCAATCCGAGCGCATAGGGACGGGCTCGGGCAGGCATGACTTCGGCGACGAGGGCGACGCCGACGGCGAATTCCCCGCCGACTCCCAACCCCGTCAGGAACCGGTAGAACGCAAAGTCCCACACGTTGGTGGCGAAGGCGCTGAGACCGGTGAAGAGCGAGTACATGAGGATCGTCAGCATCATCGTCTTCGCCCGGCCGATCTTGTCGCCGAGGACGCCGAAGAAGATCCCCCCGATCGCCCACCCCAGAAGGAAGACGGTGGTCGCGTATCCGCCGTACTCGCCGATCAGGCTCTGGATCGTCTTCCCTTCCGGGGGAACGACGTTGCCCAGAAGCTCCCGCATCGCGTCGACGCGGGCGAGGACGAAGAGCTGCTGGTCCATCGTGTCGAACAGCCAGCCCAGCGCGGCCACCGTCAGCACGAACCAGTGATAGCTGTTCAGCTCCCGATACCACTTGCCGTTGTACGGCTCGGTCATCGGAGAGTCACCGGTGTCGGGAAGGGGCATGTGCATGAGACGACCGCTCGCAAACCAAAAGACGCTTCAGAACGCCAGAGAAAGGGCGATGATAGTCCGCTCCGGGCCTCTGACAACCAATGCCGGCCGTTTATGCGATGAATGCCCGTCCGCGGCCCGCCCGGCAGCGCAAAGAAAAAGACCGCCCTGTTCAGGACGGTCTTTCGTTGGACGCGATCAGCAGGCTGGGCTCAGGCGGCCTGATGCCGAGTGTTCTGAACCTCGCCCGGGAGGCGGTCATCGACATCGTAGGCCAGTCCGCAGAACTGGAGGGCGCGGATCGCCATGAAGGTCGGGTCAACTTC
The DNA here is from genome assembly GCF_001610835.1 of Planctomyces sp. SH-PL14. Lineage (NCBI taxonomy): Bacteria > Pseudomonadati > Planctomycetota > Planctomycetia > Planctomycetales > Planctomycetaceae > Planctomyces > Planctomyces sp. SH-PL14. The sequence goes on from NZ_CP011270.1 coordinate 455,017, forward strand.
CCACCACTTGTGCCCGGCGCGGGCCAGGTGCTGGTGGGCGTGATGGTTGTTGTGCCACCCTTCGCCGTAGGCCAGGATCGCCACCCACCACAGGTTGCGGGACTGATCGGTCGTCTCGTAGTTGCGGTAGCCCCACAGGTGGGTCGCCGAGTTGACGAACCACGTGCTGTGGTAGGCCATCACCATCCGCAGGCAGAGTCCCCACAGGAGCCACGGGAGGCCGCCCGCCATGTACAGGGCGATGCCGGTCACGACGAGGATCGAGAAGTAGGTCCGCTCGAAGAACATCAGCATCCGGTCCTTCGCGAGGTCCGGTGCGTAGTGGCGGAACAGCATCTCGCGGACTTTGAAGTCGTGCTTGACGAACAGCCACATGATGTGGGACCACCAGGCGCCTTCGAGCGGCGAGTGCGGGTCGCCGTCCTGGTCGGACTTGTGGTGGTGCATCCGGTGGGTCGCGGCCCACGTCAGGGGGGAGCCTTCGCCGGAGATGGCCCCGATCAGCAGGGTCATAAACCGGGCGGGAGTCCGCAGTTTGAACGAGCGGTGCGAAAGATACCGGTGGTAGCCGAGGCAGATCCCGATGCTGCAGGTGAGCCAGTGCAGCAGGAGCGTGACTCCCAGGGCGGACCAGGTGAAGTAGAAGGGAGCGGCAAGCGCCCCGGCGTGCATGGCGACCATCCACGTCAGGACGATCCAGTCCACGTTGCTCCACTTCAGAGCGGTCGGGTCAAAGGCTTCGTTGAGCTGTCCCCGTTCGATCGACCGGACCGACTGCGGAACCGTCGCCCCCGGCTGGGAATCGTCGATTTCCAGCGTGGCGGGCGAGGCAGGCAGCGTGGCCGGCGTTTCGAGAGCCGGAGCATCGAGAATTTGTGGATTCATGGAACGACGTTTCTCGGGTGGCAATGTCCGGAGCGACGCGGGTCGGACCGGGTCGCCGCGAGTGGGGTCGTGACGACTGCGAGAACCATATCAAGAAGGTCGGCTTCCGGCTGTCAGCCTGATTTCACACTTCGGTCAAACTCCCGTCATGAATTGTCACAGCACTGTCACTGCGCATTTCGTGTTGCGGCGAAAGATTTTGCGTAGACCGGCGCCGAGGAATGAGTATCCTCATCGGCGGAGAGACGCCCTGTCGTGAGGGTACAAACAGGCGTCCGTATCGAAAATTTCTCTCAAGGCTTAGGTTCCATGCGCAACATCCGTTGGTGCCTGTTGGGCGGAGTCATGTTTGGTTTGGGCTGGCTGGCGGGTGGAGCGAATCCCCTCGGACAGTCGGTTTCCGGTCAGGACACCAAGGTGGAAACGGCCGCCGACAAGGTGGTCCACGCGTCCCGGGCCATCAAGGACGCGGCCGATGCACTGGCGGCGGAATCGAAGTACGAGACCGTCACCGAAGGGGTGAACTCCTTCCTGGTTCTGGCGGGGGGAGGGAACGGAACGGCGGACCTCGACGCCGGCGTCGTCGACCCGGAAACCTTTGCGGCCCTCTATGCGGGCGCCGTGAAGAAAGAGGTCAAGGACCAGCTGCAGAAGGACGCGGACGGCCGGCTGACCTACAACGGCAACGTGATCCGGATGTACTCCAAGTCGCGGCTTGAGAAAATCTTCGCCGAGCGGTCCAAGTCTCCCGTTCAGAAGCCGGAATAATCCGAGTCGTCTGGCCCGCCCGAGTCGTTCCTGCGACCGCGGGCGGAGACCGGCGGCCCGCTGGAGGGGAGCGATCCTCTCGCGGACCGCTTCCTGGTGCGCGAACGAGAGTGCTGAGGCCTGCGGCCCACGCGACGGTGCGCCGGCTGCCTCTCCGTCCCGCCCCGCCCGCCGGCCTCCCGACCTCCGGCAGAGGGTCGTGACGAATGTGCCGGGGGAGGCAGGCCGCCCGTTGCCATCCCGCGATCCATGGCGATCGGGGCCCCTTTTTCGCCGGATTTTGCTTCTAGCGGGGTCGAAACACCCTGTAAATTGAGGTCGGCTGGAGTCGTTGCGCTCTGTGACGTCGTAGAGCGCGTCCGACTCCGGTTGAACTTGCTGGTCATCCTCTGGGAGTTGTCCATGCCTCGGACTTCGCAACGCGCGTCTCGATGGGTCCTGTCGCTCGCCATGCTCGGCGGCGGTGCAGCGTCCGCTGAACAGGGAACCTCGTCGGCGGTCGTGCGCGGCTTCGAAGCGGTCGACGGCCACAGCTATTACGCCGTTTCGCTGGCGGCCGACGGTCTCGCGGAAAAACGCGGACCGCAGGACATCGTCGTCCTGATCGACACCTCGGCCAGCCAGGTCGGCGAGCATCGCCAGCAGAGCCTCGCGGTTCTCGAGGCGTTCCTCACCTCGATTCCGGCTTCCGACTCGGTTCAGGTCGTGGCGGTCGACGTCGCCTCGACCCCGCTGACGAGCGGCTTTGCCGGCGGCAAGGCGGCCCTGCAAGAAGCCCTCCCGAAGCTCAAGTCCCGCTTCCCGGCCGGCTCCACGAACCTCGGTGCGGCGGTCTCCTCCGCGGCGAAGATGGTCGAAGGCCGATCCTCGGCGGCGATCGTCTACATCGGTGACGGCCTGAGCACCGCCGCCCTGGTCCAGCCGGCGGAACTGACCGGCCTGACCGACTCCCTCCGGTCGAAGAAGGTTCCCGTTCATAGCGTCGCCATCGGCTCGCGAGTCGATCTGCAGCTCCTCGGCATCCTTGCCGAACGGACCGGCGGCGTCGTCGTCCGCGACCACGGCCAGACCGCCCCGGCCGACATGGCCGGCCAGCTCGCGAAGGCGACCGAAGCTGCCGTCGTCTATCCGGAGTCGCTCCAGGTCGACTGGAAGTCGGGCGAACTCTCGCCGGCCGTCGCCCTGCCGCTGCGGTCCGATCGTTCCACCGTTTACCTCGCCCGCGGAACGAACCCCGCCGCCGCCAAGGTCCAGCTCGGCAATCGAACCTGGTCCCTGGCCGACACGAAGATCGCCTCCGGCTACGAGTTCCTGGCCCCGATGTGGCAGCAGGCCCGGCAGACGAACGGCGTCAGCGTAAGCCTGGCGGGTGAAGACCTCCTCGCCGCGGCCCAGGACGAGTTCGTCACCGAGATCGAGCGGCTCGAAGCCCGCGGAGATCGCGCCCTCGCCGCCGGCGACCGGAAGACCGCCGAGCAGGTGGGCCTGACGATCCGCCAGATGGCCCCGAACAACATCCACGCCGGCCGGCTCATCAACGGCCAGACGATCACTCTCGCCCAGGCCGAAACGCCGGCTCCTCCGGTGGCCGAGCCTCCGGTCGTCGACCCGCTGCAGAACCGGCAGTTCCCGTCGGGCCGGTCGGCGATTCAGGACGTCGAGAACTCCCGCCGTGCCCGCGCGCAGAAGCTCGCCGCCGAAGTGCAGGCGGGAATCGAACAGGCCATGGCGATCGGCGAAAACGATCCGTCGGGCGCGATCAACTACCTCGAACAGCTCTTCGCGACCGTCAAGGCGTCCACCGACATCGACAAGGGGGAATACGACCGGTTCGTCAGCCGCGTCCAGTCGGCTCTCCTCGACGCCCGCAACCGCAAGGAAGTCCGCGATCAGGCGGCCCAGGCGATCAGCCGGCGGGAGATCGAGTTCGAACGGCAGCGGAACATCGCCCAGCAGGCGGCCCTCGCCGACCGCGAAACGGAGCGGCTCGTTGACCGGATCCGGGCCTTGATGGCGGAAGGCTACTCGGGGAACGCCGCGGCGTTCGGCGAGGCGGAAGTCATTGCCCGGCAGATTGCCAGTGAACGGCCCGGCAGCGCTCTCGGTTCGGCTCTCGTCTTCACGACCGAGGCGGCTGGCCAGCTCGACCAGGCGGAACGGCTCCGCCAGACCCGCTACGACCGGTTCCTCGATACCCTCTACCAGGCCGAACTGGCCCACATCCCGTTCCCGGATGAGCCGCCGGTCCGGTATCCCCCCGCGGAAGTCTGGCAGGCCCTCACGCAGCGGCGTGCCAAGTGGAAGTCGGTCGACCTGCACCGCAACAGCCCGAACGAAGAGCGGATCTACAACGCTCTGGCGGCGCAGACCGAGCTCGAGTTCCCGGACAACACGCTGAAAGAGGTGATGGACTACCTCTCGCAGATCCACAACATCCCCATCAAGTTCGACCCGGCCGTCACCGAGGCGGGCGTGAATCCGGAAGAGGCGAAGGTCTCGCTGACCCTCTCCGGGATCACCCTCCGCAGCGCTCTCAAGATCATGCTTGAGAACGTCGAAGGGACGGAGCTGACCTACATCATCGAAGACGAGATCATGAAGATCACGACGATCGATGCCGCCAATGAAAAGCGGTCGACCCGCGTGTATCCGGTCGCCGACCTCGTCATCCTCCTGATGCCGCTGGGTGGCGGATTCGGGGGCGGTGCCCTCGGCGGTGGCCAGGGTCAGCAGGGTGGTGGCTTCGGCAACCAGGGCGGTGGTGGTGGGGGCGGCTTTGGCGGCGGCGGCGGTGGATTCGGCGGCGGCGGCCAGGGTGGTGGCGGTGGATTCTTCAGCGTTCCGGCTGAAGAGGTCCGTGCCCTTCCCGGCGTCGTCAAAAAAAAACCTGCCGGCCTGAACTGAACGGCCGTGCCGCGGTCCGCTGGACAGCCTCCAGCAAGACCGTGTGCCAGAACGAACTTCCAAAACAGCGGGTTTCGAACAACCGTTCGGAGCCCGCTGTTTCTGCGCGCCCGGCCTCCCAGGTCGCACAGGCCCCCAGCGCCGACGCCCCCCCCGCCCCCGCGGACACGACCCCTGCCGCGGCGTCGCGCTTCCCGGAGTTCAAGGGGAAGGATCCGGCGGCGGTCTGGCCGGCCTACTTCGAGAAGAACCACCCGCCCCTGTATGAGGTCCGCAAGCTCGTCACCCGGCTGCACCTGGCGAAGGAGTACGAGCACGTCATCGGCGTGATCCAGAGCGCCATTCTGAACGGCCAGGCCCAGCCCTGGATGTACGAGATCCTGGCGATGGAGATGGAGGTCCAGAAGCGTCCCAAGGAGGAGATCGAGCGGGTCGCGCTCTCGCTGACCGACTTCGGTTCGGCGGACTATGGGGCGATGATGTACTCGGGGGCGTATCTGGCGGGCTTCGGCCGGCGGGACGCCGCGCTGCGGCTGTTCCGGCAGGCGTCGAGTATGGCTCCCGAGCAGCCGGAGCCCTACATCATGGCGCTGCCGCACCTGAAGGAGGCGACCCGTTTCGAGGATCAGCTCTGGGGTATTCCGGGGGCCATCGAGCACGTCTGGACGAGGGATTATTCCACGACGCAACAGAGCGGGCGGGACGTCGGCAAGGACGTCGCCCGCAAGCTGGAAGCGGCCGGGAAGAAGGAGCAGGCGGCGGAACTCTCGCAGGCGATCCGGGAAGCGAACCGTCGCGACCTGCGGGTTGTCGCCCGCTGGAGCGGCGACGCCGACCTCGACCTGCGGATCGAAGAGCCGGGCGGAGGAGTCTGCTCCTTTGAGCAGCGATACTCGACCGGCGGAGGGATCTTCCTGCACGACGGCTTCGGCAAGGAGGCGAAGAACGCCTTCGAAGAGTACGTCTGCCCCAAGGGGATCAGCGGGACGTACCGGATCTCGGTCCGGCTGCGGAGCGGGCAGGTCACCGGCAACCGGGTCGAACTGGAAGTGACGACGCACGAGGGTGCCGGTGAGGCGGCGGGCGAAAAGAAGGTGAACAAGTTCCTCGCGCTGGAAGGGGGACAGGCGACGTGGACCGTCAAGCTCGAGAAGGGGCGGCGGACGGACCTCCGTACGGTTCCGGCGGGGGCGATGTCGCTGCTCGGTCCCGCCCCCGCCCCCGCACGCGGAGCCGCCAAGCCGCGCGTCGCTGCGGCGGGAGGTCGGAAGGACGGGTTGGTCGTGGCGGCGGGCCAGGGGGGCGTGCTGCGTCAGGTCCCGTTCGTTGGCGGAGGGAATGTGGTCCCCGCGGGGGGCGTCGTGGGCTTCCAGCCGGTCATCCAGATCGTTCCGGAGGGGACGCAGCTCTACGCCCGGGCAGCGATTTCACCGGACCGGCGCTATGTGCGGATCGCGGTGAATCCGGTCTTTTCGACGATCACGAGCGTGTTCAACTTCACGTTTGCCGGTGGCGCGGGGTCGGTTCAGCAGCCCGCTCAGGCGGGGCGCTGACGGTGCATCCGCAGCCCAACATCGCCACTTGACCGGGTCCAGGGGGTACCCCCTGGTGGGGAGTGCAGAGGGGCAACGCCCCTTTGCCCGCCGGAGGCCCTCTCGTCGAGAGATGTCTGAAGGAGCACGTGTCCAAGCGCGGACACCGTGTCGTATGCCCCCATCAACAACCCGCGGGGATTGCAAAGCGAGCGGTGCGGGTTGAGGGAGTCCTCACAGCTGGTTCCACAAAGCGGTCACGCGTTGTGTCCCACGGTTCCTCACCAGAGTGCCTCCGGCGGCAAGGGGGTGAGACCCCCTTGACCCCAGCGGCCGTCGCACGTTGGGTTTGAGCGAGCAAAGCTGTGCCCGCGAGGACGGTGTCCGGTCGCCTTTTTCCGCACGCCCCGCCACAATCTCGCGGCAGACGGAACACACGGAAATGAGGCCCCCATGATCGTCGGCGTCCCGTGCGAAGTGAAACAGGATGAATACCGCGTCGCCATGCTCCCCGTCGGCGTCGAGGAACTGACCCGCGCCGGACACCGCGTCCTCCTCCAGACCGGCGCCGGCGTCGGCAGCGGCATCCCCGACGAGCAGTACGCCGAAAACGGCGCGGAAATCCTCTCGTCGGCCAAAGACCTCTTCGCCCAGGCCGACCTGATCGTGAAGGTCAAAGAGCCGCAGCCCGCGGAGTGGCCCCTGCTCCGCCCCGGCCAGATCCTGTTCACCTACCTCCACTTCGCGGCCGACGAACATCTCACCCGCAGCGTCCTCGCGACCGGCGTCACCGCCGTCGCCTACGAAACGCTCCGCGGCCGCGGAGGAGACCTCCCGCTCCTCACTCCGATGAGCGAAGTCGCCGGCCGGATGAGCATCCAGGAAGGGGCCAAGTTCCTCGAACGCCCCCAGGAAGGGCGCGGAATCCTGCTCGGCGGCGTCCCCGGCGTCCCCCCCGCGCACATCGCCATCCTTGGCGGGGGTGTTGTCGGAAAGAACGCGGCGCAGGTCGCCGCTGGGTTCGGCGCGGATGTCTTCATCATGGATATCAACGTCGACCGGCTGCGGTATCTCGAAGACATTATGCCGCCCAACGTCAACACCCTCTTCAGCGACCGCCACAACATCCGGGACCAACTGCGGCAGGCGGACCTCGTCATCGGCGGCGTCCTGATCCCGGGCGCCCGGGCTCCGAACCTCGTCACCCGCGACGATCTCAAGCTGATGAAACAGGGGGCGGTCATTATCGACGTCTGCATCGATCAGGGGGGCTGCACGGAGACAAGCCGGCCGACCACCCACTCCGAGCCGACCTACCTCGTCGACGGCATCGTCCACTACTGCGTGACGAACATGCCGGGCGCCGTCGGCCGGACGAGCACCTACGCCCTGTGCAACGTCACGTTCCCCTATGTCCTCCAGATCGCCAACCTCGGCCTCTCCGCTGCCTGCGGAAAGTTCCCCGGCCTGAAAGACGCGGTCAACATGCACGCGGGGAAAGTGACCTACAAGCCGGTCGCGGACACGTTCCAGCTGCCTTGCAGCGAGTATCCCTGAAGCTTGAGAGGCGTCTCGGTTAACCGGGGACGATCAGGCCATCCGGAGCGCCGGAATCGACCGTCTTTAGGGCGGATGCGGTCCCCGGGGAGGCGCTCGGATAGTCAAAGGCTGATGGGGCCCCCGGGGCGGACCGGTTCTCACGGAGAGAATGGGCGCGCCGGTCGGGCGCTTTCCGGGGGGCGTCCTGATAAGATCTTTCGCTCGTTTTCCTGATCCGATCTCCCGCGAATTCCGTTTCGCTGGAGTTCCGCCGGGTGAGGCCCATGCCTGCCTCGGTCGACTGAACCGCTTCCGCCTCTTCGGTTTTCGTTTCCGGCGGGAGCGGTGTTTGAAAGTGGCGATATGACAGAGCAAGCCCAGAGGCCCAATCCACTGCGCGGGATCCTCGTCCCGATGATCTTCTTCCTGCTGTGGATGTGGCTGGCGCCGAAGCTCTTCCCCGGCCTGCAGAACCAGCCCGCCCCTCCGCCCCCGCAGGCAGGCGATTTCAAGGAAGAGGTCAAGCCGATCCCCGAGGCGGAGCTCCCGCCGCTCGACACCAAGACCTTCCCGCGCAAGACGTGGGTCCTCGGTACCGACAAGACCGGCACAGGGGTTTTCCAGAAGGTCACCCTGACGACGCGCGGCGCGGCGATTGAGTCGGCTGAGCTGAACGACCCGCACTTCACCACCCTCGACCGCAAGTCCCCGATCAAGGTCGTCGGCAACAACCTGACCGGACCGGACGAGGCGGCCCCCCGCACGCTCGCCCTGAACCTGGCGGCGATCGACGCCTTCCTCGCCCGCGACAAGACCTCGCTCGCCGAGGTCGACTGGGAACTCGTCGAGGCGGAGAGCGACGACTCCAAAGTGGTCTTCCGTTATCCGTCGCCGGACGGCTCGCTCGCGGTCCGCAAGGAGTTCCGCGTCAACGCCGGGAAAGACAACGAGCGCGAGACCGATCCGACCGGCTACCTGCTCGACACCAAGATCACGATCGAGAACCTGACCGACCAGCCGAAGACGGTCCGCTACACGCTCCAGGGGCCCGCCGGCCTGCCGATGGAGAACCTCGAGAACACCCGGATCTACACCGAGGTGAAGGTCGGAACGCTGGCCAACCCGGCGGCGCCGACGCGAGTCTCCTCCGTGGCGGTCACCGCCGCCAAGGTCGTGGACGAGTACGCCGCGGCGAAGGCCGCGAACGACCCGGGCAAGGTCGACACCTGGCGCGATCCGCTCAAGTACGCGGGGGTCGACAACCAGTTCTTCACGGCGCTGCTCCTGTTTACGAACCAGCTCAGCGACACGAACAACGACGGCAAGCCCGACCCGTACTTCGCCACGACCCGCCCGACGATCCTTGAGAACAACCTCAAGCACAAGGAGTACAGCGACGTCAGCCTGGAGCTGACCTCGCTGCCGCTCGAGATCGAGCCGAAGGGGAGCGTGACGCACTCGTTCCAGACCTACTTCGGCCCCAAGCGGATGGGACTCCTCCGTCCGCTCGGCGCGGAAGGGGCTCTCAACTACGGCTGGACCTCGCCGGTCGCCATGGTGATGCTCGCCATCCTGGGGACGTTCCACCACGTCTTCATGGCGCCGTACTTCCTGGCGATCGTGCTGCTGACGGTCGTCGTCCGCGGACTGATGTTCCCGATCTCCCGCAAGCAGGCGATCGGGGCGGCGATCATGAAGGAGCTCTCGCCGAAGCTGACCGAGCTCAAGAAGAAGTACGAGAAGGAGCCGGAGAAGTTCATCAAGGCTCAGCAGGACCTTTTCCGCAAGTACAACTACAACCCGTTCGCGGGCTGCCTGCCGCTCGTCCTGCAGCTGCCGATCTTCATCGGTCTCTATGACGCGCTGCAGTATTCGATCGACCTGCGGCTGGCGAAGTTCATCTGGGTCGACAACTTGGCGGCCCCGGACGCGCTCTTCCGGCTCCCCTTCACGGTCCCGTTTCTGGGCTGGACGGAGTTCAACCTCCTGCCGTTCGTGACGCTGGCCTTGTTCATCGTCCAGCAGAAGATGTTCATGCCTCCGCCGACGAGCGACGAGCAGGCGATGCAGTACAAGATGATGAACTTCATGATGATCTTCATGGGGGTCATGTTCTACCGCGTGCCGGCCGGCCTGTGCCTGTACTTCATCGCCTCCAGCCTGTGGGGGATCGCGGAGCGGAAGTTTCTGGCCAAGGTGAAGATGCCGACGGCCGAGGAGCTGGAGCGCCGCGCCGCGGAGCAGGCCAAGAAGCCCAGGAAGGCGGGTTTCATGGAGAAGCTGCTGGCGGCGGCCGACTCCGCCCGCGAGCAGGCCAACGCTCAGAAGAAGCTTTCCGACTCGAGCTCGGAGTCGGGAGACAACGGCAAACGCCGTTAGGCTGTGTCGGACGTTCGAGAAACGAGAACCGCGCGGCCCCCTCGTCCATCGCCGAGCGTGGACCGAGGCGCGGGTGCAATTGCCGTCCTCCTGGCGGGTTGGCGGCCCGCGGGGCTAACGGCCGCAGGTGCTGTCGTCAAAAGGGGATTCCTCGGCGTCCGCGGACACGCCATTGCCGCAGGGCAACCTGCGGCCGTATCCTTGTCCTTGTCGGCGAACAAGGGAGGACTGTCTGACATGCTCCGATCGTTTCTGGGTTTCCTGGCGTGCGGCGCGATCGTCTTCGGCCAGGGAATGGTCTTCCCGGCGGCGGCCGCCGAACGGAATCCGAAGTACGAGGCGGCGGTCGGACGGGGGCTCGAATACCTGGTCCGCGAGCAGCGCGGACAGGGGTATTGGGAGGCGAACGGGGGGCAGTACCGCGTCGCCATGACGGCGCTTTCGGGGATCGCGCTGCTGTGCGAAGGCTCGACCCCCACGCGGGGGAAGTATGCCCGCCCGATCGCCAAGGCGGTCGATTTCCTGCTCGATTCCGCCCAGCCGAACGGCCTCATCGGCTATCTGGACGACTACCACTACACCTACGGCCACGGCTTCTCGATGCTCTTCCTCTCCCAGGTCTACGGGGAGGAGGAGGAAGAGGGGCGGCGGATGCAGATCAAGAAGGTGCTGGAGAACGCGGTCAAGTTCAGCGCCGCCGCCCAGACCTCCAAGGGGGGCTGGGGCTACGTCTCGGCGAAAGACGGGAACGACTTCGACGAGGGGTCGACCTGCATCACGCAGGTTCAGGGACTTCGCGCGTGTCGCAACGCCGGGATCGTCGTCCCGGCCGAGATCATCGAGCGGGCGAAGAAGTACATCGAGGACAGCACGGACAAGCCGAGCGGCGGGGTCCAGTACAGCAGCCGGGGGGGCGGGGCGCGTCCGCCGATCACGGCCGCGGCGGTCGCCGCGATGTACAGCGCGGGGGACTATGACGCCTCCGATCATGTGAAGAACATGCTCAACTACTGCAAGAAGAACGTCTGGCCCGGCAGCGGGGACGGGGTGGCCCAGAGTTTTGGCCACTGGCATTACATGCACTATTACTACTCTCAGGTCATGTACCGCAGTCCGCAGGAGTGGGATAAATACATTGCGGATGTCGGGGGCGAGATCCTGAACACGCAGGCGGCGAACGGTTCCTGGAGTGAGGGGAACGTCGGTCCTGTCTATGTCACGGCGATCAACTGCACGATCCTGCAGCTCGAGAAAGATTTTCTCGAGATCTATCAGCGCTAGCAGCGGCACGCCTCTCCCCAACCGGGTCCAGGAGCACCCTGGTGGGGAGTGCAGAGGGGCCTGTGTTGTTTTTCTGGCCCTTTGCCCGCCGGAGGCCGTCTCGTCGAGCGATGTCTGAAGGAGCGAGTGTCCAAGCGCGGACACCGTGCCGTATGCCCCCTCACCAACGCGCGGGGATTGCAAAGCCAGCGGTGTGATGTGAGGGAGTCCTCAGCGCCGGTCCCACAAAAGGGACATCCGTTGCTGACCACGGTTCCCCATCGAAAGTGCCTCCGGCGGCAAGGGGGCCCGTGTTGTTTCTAGGCCCCTTGACCCCAGGCTGCCGTGGCACATTGGGTTTGAGCGATGGAAGCTGCCCCGGCACGGACGCGGTTCGACGGGACGACTGGATTTTGCCTGCGCATCCGTTCGCCTATCATAAAGTGTCGCGCGAAGCACTACCGCCGCCGCGCCTCACTTCCCACCGTTCGCGAGAACGAATGGTCCGCATCCCGATCGCTCGCCCAGACGGTCGATGTCGCCCGATCATCCCTCTCGCCCCGCCTGTGACAGGACTCTCCCGATGCTCGATATCCCCGTGATCCGCTGGGGCAAACCCTACGAGTCAATCGATAAGACCCCCATCGTCCACTTCGAGACCGGGGAAACGCTGGCCACGATGAGTCAGGCCAACGGCGGGATTATCAAGCTCGACATGCGGAAGCAGGCCAAGGCCCGCGAAGTACTCCGGAAGTTCTCGATCGACCAGCTCTGTGACATGTGCGTCCAGGCGGCCGATCTCTACATGAACGCCACGCTCCCGCTCGGCAACGGGACGCAAACCCCCGAAGAGTTCTGCCGGATCCAGTCCGCCACCACCGGCCTTCCCGAAGCCATGTGCGCCGCGAACATGCGGAAGAACGCGTACATGCTCCGCAACATGCGGCAGGTCCTCGAAGCCCTGACCCGCGGGTTGCCGTTTGACATTCTCTCCCGCGGCTACGGGATGGAGTCCCGCGGCGTCATGATGAGCTACCAGTGCCAGAGCCCGGTCATGGGGATGGTGCTGCCGTCGAACTCCCCTGGCGTCCACACCCTCTGGATGCCGGTGATCCCGCTCCAGGTCGGCCTCGTCATCAAGCCCGGCTCGTCCGAGCCCTGGACCCCGTACCGCGTCGTCGAAGCGTTCGCCCAGGCGGGAGTCCCCCGCGAAGCGATGTCGCTCTACCCCGGCGGCCACGACTGCGGCCCGGCGGTCATGGAGTCGTGCGCCAGGTCGATGATCTTCGGCGGACAGGCGACGATCGACAAATACCACGGCGATCCGAAGGTCCAGGCCCACGGCCCGGGCTACAGCAAGATCCTCCTCGGCGACGACGTCGTCGATGACTGGGAGAAGTACGTCGACCTGATGGTCGACAGCATCTTCCTCAACGGCGGCCGCTCCTGCATCAACGCTTCGGGCGTGTGGGCCAGCCGGCACACCGCCGAGATTGCGGACGCGATCGCCAAGCGGCTCGGACCGGTCGCTCCGCTGCCGATGACCGATCCCAAGGCGAGCCTCGCCGCCTTCACGACTCCGGGAGCCGCCGACGCGATCAACGCCCAGATCGAAGAGAAGCTCAAGGAGCCCGGCGTCAGCGACGTGGCCGAGAAGTACCGCGGCGGGCCACGGCTCGTGAAGCACGAGCGGTGCGACTACCTCCGCCCGACGGTCTTCCACTCGACCAACCCCGACGCCTTCCTGACGAATACCGAGTACATGTTCCCGTGTGCGACGGTCGTGGAGTGCCCCCAGGACGAGATGATCAAGCGGATCGGCCAGACGCTCGTCTGCACCGCAATCACGAAGAACGAAGCGTGGTCGCAGCAGCTCGTCGACGCCGTCAACATCGACCGGCTGAACATCGGCGAAGTCAAGACGATGCAGCTCCACTGGATGCAGCCGCACGAAGGGAACCTCATCGACTTCCTGTTCCGGGCCCGCGCGTTCCAGAACAGCCCGCCGCCGGCCCACTGAGCGGACGGCATCCCTGGTCCCTGAAAGGCCGGCTGTCTCAGCCGGCCTTTTTCCTGCCCTGCTGGACTGCAGGTACCGCAACCGCATTCCGCATCGTCCCGGTCTTCCTGAGAACGCCCGCCCGTGTCCCGTTCCCCCCACTTCTCGCTCACCGGATGCCGGGCCGTCATTACCGGCGCGTCGGCGGGGCTGGGTGCGGAATTCGCGCGACAGCTCGCGCCGCGGGCGAACGCCGTGCTATTGGTCGCGCGGCGGCGGGACGCACTCGAATCGCTGCGGAGCGAGTTGCTCTCCGTCTCCCCGGCACTGCGGATCGAGCTGTGCGTCGCCGACCTCGTGACGCCGGACGGAATCCCGAACATCCTCGGACGGCTCGACGAGACCGGCCTGTGCCCGAACCTCCTCATCAACAACGCCGGGCGAGGGGACTACGGCTCCGTCGCGACGGCCGATCCTGACCGGCTCCGCGCCCAGATCGATCTCAACATCACGGGCCTCGTCCTCCTGACGCGGGCCCTCCTGCCGGCTCTGTGCTCCCACCCGGCCTCGGCGATCCTCAACGTCAGCTCGCTGGCGGGAACGCTCCCGTTACCCGACGCGGCGGTCTATGCCGCGACCAAGAGCTTTGTCACCAGCTTTTCGGAAGCGCTGCGGATCGAAGTCGCCGAGAAGAACGTCGGCGTCACGGCGGTCTGCCCCGGACCGACGCCGACGAATTTTCGAAATGTCGCCCGCCGCGAGGGGGGCGCCGATACCGATCGCAGCGGCGACGGTTTCCTCGCGCTCCCTCCCGACGAGGTCGTCCGGCAGGCGCTCCGGGGACTCGAGGCGGGCCGGGCCGTCGTCTATCCCGGCTGGGGACCGACTCTTGCCGCATGGCTTTTTCGTTATGCCCCCCGGCGGTTACTCCGCTGGTACCTGGCCCGGCGGCATGCCCGCTCCGGCGTCAACCCCGCTCGTTAAACCCGACTCAGGGCGAGGAGAATTCCTGTCGCGATTGCGGCGCGCCGGAATACAATGTTCGCGGTCGTACGTCTTTCGCCCCGGAGCACAATGATGTCGAACGGAGATCTGGTTTCGCCCTACGCCGAAGAGCCGCAGCCGCAGACCGATGCGGAGCCGCAGGCGGCGAGCGGCGCCCGCGTGGTGTCTCGCGCGGTCTACGGCCTCCTGGCAGTTCTGACTCTCGGAGCGGCCGGCGTCTATGGAGCGGTCACGGTCCGGCCGGAACTCGCCGAGTACGTGTCGTTCCTCCCGGGAATGAAATCCGACGTCCCCGCCTGCGGCGCGCGTCTGTCCTCCGGTTGCGGGTCGGCCTCTTCCTGCAGCGCGGTCGCCAGTTGCCCGTCGGCCTGCTCGGCGATCTCCCGGGCCACGGCCGCAGTTGCCGAGACCTGCCCGATGATTGAAGAACAGCGCCAGGCCATCGTCCTGAGCGATTCCGTCTTCGCGGAGCCCGCAGCGGAGCAGGCCTCCGAGCCGGCGGCTTCGGAGAACGCGGAACCGGCCGCGCCGGCTAAGACCGAATCGGCTGAGCCCACGACCTGAACGATCCAAGACCGTGAAAGCGTCGAAGGACGACGGGCGCCCCCCGTCGTCCTTTTCTTTTCACCCGACGGAAGCGGCCAGGCTACTTCGCTTTCGCGCGGACGGTCCGCAGCGCCCGGCGGCAGATCCGGACGGTGGCCGGCGTCGAGGAGTTCGCCAGCCAGTCGCGGCAGACTTCGTCGACCCAGTCGGGCCGCGACTTCGACGCGTCGTTGAGCCAGTTGGCGACGGAGTCCTGGACGTACTTGGCCGGGTCGGAGTGGAGAGGATCAAGAATCCCCCGCCCCGCATCGGGGTTTGACTTGAGCTCGCTCAGGTGCGCGCACCACACACCGCAGGGCCGCGTGATCTCGCTGGCGTACCGCCGCATATTCGCCGAGGCATGAGACGTCCACGGCCGCAGCCGGGAGAGCGCGGTCGGCAGGTCGCGCGCGACATTCGGACGGATGGCAATCCAGGCCCATTCGCGGACACCGGAATGAGGGTCGTCGGCGAGCGGCCGGATCCGGTCGAGCTTCTTCGCCAGGGGCAGTCCCGATGCCCCGAGCATGTAGGCCGCCCATCCGCGGACGGTGTCGGAGGAATGCCCGGCGAAATGATCCCAGTGATCGAGCCCGAACTCGGAGTGCAGCCACGCGGCCGCCGCCGCCATCCGCCGGGTGACGCCGGTCTCGGCAAAGAGCGTTGCCTCGGGGGGGAGTTTCCGGCGCGCCGGGAGGGCATGTCCGAGGAGCGTGTAAAAATTGACCGCCAGCCCCTCCGCCAGGGTCCGGGTCTCCAGGGTGCCGGCGTTGAGTTGTTCGAGGACCTCGGCGGGGATGTCGGCCATCCGCCGGGCCCCTTTGCGTTCGCTGGATGGCGTCATGGTTTTGAGGAGGTCACGAAGGAGGAGGCGGACCGACTGAGAGATCCCGGGTGCCGTGCTTTCCCGCGGACCGGCGACGTTGAGGACGCGGACGCGCTGACTCCGGATCCAGGAATGGATCGTTGCCGTGGCCCCGCCGTCCGTCTCCGCGAGGTTGACGATCAGCAGCGGCTTGCCGGTCTCGTCGGCGATACGACGGGTCAGTTCGGTCCCGCTCCCCAGCCGCCCGAAGTGGAGGATCAGTGTGCCGTCACTGTCGCGGATGTTCCACCGCGTCCGCCCGGCATAGTGCGGAGTCGGCGTCTCCTGGAGCGGGTACTCCGGCGGGATCGTCCCATCCTCGGCCCGTCGTCCCGCGGGACACCAGCCGCCGCACGCGATCCCGATCTCGAGCGCGGCATCAAGCGCCCCGCGATCAACGCCCGTCTGCCCGCCGGAAACGATGCGTTCGATCATGGTGATCTGGCCGCGAGGAAACGGACTTCTCGATCCACCGAGGACGGACGACGAATCTCTCCACCGCACGCCAGAAATCAGATCTTCTGAACCCGGATGACGCGCGCGGCCCCGGTGAGGTCGTTGTGCACGACGCCGGGACGGTAGGTCTCCGGCATTCCCGCAAAGAGCTCGAGCGCCGCCGGAGCCTGTTCCGGGCTGAGTTCGAACAGGAAGTATCCCCCGGACTTCAGGTGCTTCGGGACTTCCCGGGCCAGCGTCCGGATCACGTCCAGTCCGTCCGCTCCTCCGGCGAGCGCCAGGCGGGGCTCGTGCCGGGAGACTTCGGGCTCGAGCGTCGGGATCTCGCCGTCGGGGATGTAGGGGGGATTGCTGACGATGAAATCGAACGGCTCGCCTGCCCCGACGGGCTCGAAGAGATTCCCCTGCCGAAAGTCGATCCGATCCCGGACCTTGTGCTTCTCCGCGTTCCGCTGGGCGGTCGCGAACGGGACATCGTCGAGCTCGACCGCCGTCAGCTGGCTCTTCGGAAGATTCACCGCCAGCGCGACCGAGATGCAGCCGGATCCCGTACACAACTCCAGAATCCGCGGCGACTCCATCCCCTTCGCCAGCCCGATCGTCTCCATGACGAGCGTCTCCGTGTCGGGCCGCGGGATGAAGACCCCCGGGCCGACTTCAAACGAGAGGCTGAAGAACTCCCGGTGCCCAACGAGATAAGCGACCGGTTCCCGGTTCGCCCGCCGTTTCACGAAGTCCCGCATCTGGGCCCGGACCGGCTCGGTCAGGACTTCGTCGAAATCGGTATAGAGCTTGATCCGCGGACACTTTCGCGCGTGGGCCAGCAGGATCTCCGCTTCGAGCCGCGGCGATTCGCTTCCGTGCTGCTTCAGATAATCCGTCGTCCACTCCAGGATCCGGCGGACAGTCCACGGCTCTGAAGCGGCCACCTGCGGCTTGGAAGGAGCACCCGACACCAGACCTCCCTGCTGCGACACCATGCAATCCTGTGGGAAAACTCTCCGCTCCGGAGAGGGGATGAATTGTTGGGAAGACTGTTCAAAAGTTCAATTCCGCTTTCGCCCCTTTCCCGGATTCGAGCCCCCGATTGGCCTGAATGAGAGACGCCGGAGAGTCCATTGCCTCCCCGGCCCCGGACCGTACGATTCCCACCTTCAAGGGCGGCTCGCCGCTCCAGCAGGACGTGAGGACGACCTCACCTCTCCCACTCATCGGGGACGGCCCCAAACGGGAGAGGAAGATATGCCCTGGCTTATCCTGACGGTTGCGGGACTCTTTGAAATCGGCTGGGCGGTGGGCCTGAAGTACACCGAAGGCTTCACCCGCGTCGGCCCGACGGTCGGCACCCTGATCGCGCTCGTCCTCAGCATGACGCTCCTCGGCATCGCCGTCCGGAGCCTGCCGCTGGGGACCGCCTATGCCGTGTGGACCGGGATCGGCGCCGTCGGCACCGTGATCCTGGGGATCGTCCTCTTCGGCGAGGCAGCGACGGCCGGACGCCTCGTGTGCGTCGGCCTGATCCTCGCGGGGATCATCGGCCTTAAGGTCCTGACGCCTGCCGCTCCGTAGCGGGGACTCTTTACCGGAGATCGCCGGGAAGCTCGCTGCTGAGGCGGAACGAGTTCAGCCGCTGCTGGACTTCGCGGCTCAGGCGATTCTCCGGAACCCCCGCCTTCTGAAGCTGGCGGAGGAGGCGCGTCTCGATCGGCGTCGTCGCGTCGGTCTGCGGATCGGGGTCGCGCTCGCGATAGAGGTCCGCTTTCCAGTCGGTCAGCACTGCGGCCGCCACCGGCTCCGGCACGCCGCCGAGAAGCCCGTTGATCTGGTCGCGGAGCTTCTGCTGGAACGGGGCGAAGGGGGACTGGGCGGTAACGATGTCGGTCAGCAGCTTTTCACTACCCGACGCCGGGGCGCTGTTGGCCGGCGGATTGCCGTAG
Organism: Planctomyces sp. SH-PL14; assembly: GCF_001610835.1. Taxonomy (NCBI): domain Bacteria; kingdom Pseudomonadati; phylum Planctomycetota; class Planctomycetia; order Planctomycetales; family Planctomycetaceae; genus Planctomyces; species Planctomyces sp. SH-PL14. The sequence continues at coordinate 473,131 of NZ_CP011270.1, forward strand.
CTCGGCTGGGTCTGGGGCTGCGCTCCGTAGGAGGGCTGGTTAAACGGCTGCGGGTTCGATGCTGGCTGGGAGTAGGAGGGCTGCGAATAGGACGGCTGGCTGTAATTCGGCTGCGAGGCCGGCCGGGTCGGCGTCGAAGGCGCGTTCCCGCCGAACTGCTGAGAGAACCAGCTGCCGACGAGATCGACCGCGCCCTGGCGGCCGCTTTCGATGATCCGGTTCTGCATGTCACCCCACTGGTCGGGCGGGGTGTTGCGGATCGCATTCAGGATGTCGTCCTGAATCTTCTGGCGGGTCTGCGGATCGGCGTTCTGCCAGGCGCTGGCGATCTGCCGCTGCGCTTCCGCGCTCATCCGCGACTGCACCTCGGCCCAGAAGTCCTGCGCGGTCGCCTGCGATCCCTGCGGGTTGGGCCGCGTCGATCCGCCCGGAACCGTCGAGCCGGTCGGCGACGTCGTTCCCGGCCAGGGCTCGTTGCCGCCGGGGAACGGCTGGTTCATGAACCGGATGTCGTCGCCGACGACCGGCGTCCCCGGAACGGGATCGAACGGGTTCGCTGGATCGCCGGCTCCCGGCTCGATCCACTCCGGATGGTCGAGCTGCGTCAGGAACTTGTCGATCGTGGCGTGCAGCCGCTCGGGCATGAGGGGCTGGATCCGGTTCAGGAGCCGGGCGGCATAGGGGGCGGTCTTGGAGCTCTTGAGCGAGTCCCGCGCCGTGGGGGAGAAGGTCACGACCATGTAGGTCAGGACGAGGCACAGCACGACCCCTTTGACGACGCCAAAGAGGAACCCGAGGTGCCGGTTCAGTTCGCCGAGGTGCGCCTTCTCCGTCCAGGAGTTGAGTCCGCGGGCGAAGGAGAAAGCGACGAAGGTGCAGACGAGATACGTCCCGAACAGGACGATCCACTGGTTGAAGGGGGGCTGCACGTTGATGTGCGGCCCGACGAGCTTGGCGCTCGTCCCCGCGCAGGCGAGGCACAGGCCGATGCCGGCGATGCTCGCCAGCTGGAAGATGACCCCTTTGACGGCTCCGCGAAGCCCGAAGAACGCCAGGACGACCAAGACGACAACGTCAAACCACACGGCGCGTCCTCCATGTCCGCGGGGGAAAAACGTCCCCAACCGTACCGGAGAGCGCAGGGATTCGCCTGTCCAAACCGGCCGGTTCAGTCTAGTTCGTCTGGGGAAACCGGGGAAAGACGAGTTTCTCCGCCGCGACGGCCCTGCCCTCTCCGGCAAGCCCGACCCCGGAAATGAGAGTCCGTCCGATCAGAATCCGCCCGCCTTAGGACGCGAATTCCCGGGGTTTGGCGAGGGAGACGCAGGTCCGGGGCTCGGCGACGGGCCGGGAGCCGCAGGGGCGGCCGGAGCCGCCGCGGGAGCCGGCCCGGCCGCGGGCGCGGCGCCGCCGGGGGTCAGCGGGCCGTAGCTCGTGTACGCCTCGCGGCGGTGCGCGTAACGGATCGGGAACGAGGCGAACTGCCAGCCCGGAGGGGTCCCGGCCATGGTCTCGTCGGCGTAGTCGAAGATCTGCCCGGTTCCGCTCGCGAACGACTTCTCGGAAAGATACTGCATGAAACCCAGCCACATCCGGTCCGGGGCCGTGTTGAGGAAGTTGCCGCGCTCGGGAGTAAACCCGGCGAACTCGCGGCTCAAGGGGGCCAGGTGGAGCGACGTCAGGAGGATCGCGACCATCGCGTACCCGGTCGCCGCGCCGAGCGCCCAACGGCCGACATCCCACAGGAGGGGCTGGACTTCGACGTAGGTCGGCATGAGGTGGTCCGTCCCCAGCCGCATCAGATAGACGAGGAGCGAGAAAATCCCCAGGAAGGCGATGATGTCGACCCGGGCCTGCCATTCGTAGCCCATCGCCCCCCCCCATCTTCTCGGCCAGCGGCTCGAAGAAGTTGGTGGCAATGATCCCGGAGAGGATCACGCTGAAGAGCGTGAACGCGGCGCCCCACGGGCCTTCGTTGGCGACGAAGTACGTCACCCCGGCGAGGATCGCGATGAGAACGATATCGATCATGTCCTGTGCACTTTCCGTCTACGTTTCGTTCCGGCCTGGCGTCTTCGGTCCTGGCATTCAGCCCGTCACTTCACCACGCGGGCCACTTCGTCGATCGACGTGACGCCGCGGACGACGAGGCGGATCCCTTCTTCGCTCATCGACAGCATCCCGTTCTTGCGGGCCTCGGCCTTGATGGCCGTCATGGGGGCCTTCTCGCGGATCAGGTCCCGCAGCCGGTCGTTGATGACCAGCAGTTCAAACACCCCGATGCGTCCCCGGTATCCCATGCCGTTGCAGTGCGTGCACTTCTCGCCCTTCCCCTCGGTGGGCGGCTTGTAGAACTCCTTGACCTTCTCGGCCGAGAGTCCCACCTGCTTGAGGACTTCCGGATTCGGCTTGTAGGCGACGCGACAGTGCGGGCAGAGGCGGCGGGCCAGCCGCTGGCCGAGGATCCCCGACACGGCGGTCGAGAGCATGAACGGCTCGACCCCCAGGTCGATGATCCGGAAGAGGGCGGTGATCGTGTCGTTGGCGTGGACGGTCGAGAAGACCATGTGGCCGGTATTCGCCGCCTGGCAGCAGATCTTGGCGGTCTCCTCGTCGCGGATTTCCCCGATCATCACGATGTCGGGGTCCTGACGGAGGATGCTTCGCAACGAGCCGGCGAAGGTCTGGCCGGCCTTCTGGTTGATCTCGATCTGCGTCACGTTCTCCATCTTGTATTCGACCGGGTCCTCCACCGTGATGATGTTGTTTTCGTTCGAATCGATCGAGGACAGCGCAGCATAGAGCGTCGTCGACTTACCGGCCCCGGTCGGACCGCAGCTCATGAACAGGCCGTGCGGCTCGTTGATGATTTTGTCGATCTGCTCGACGAGCTGCTTCCGCATCCCGAGCTGTTCGAGCGACTTGACCGAGTTCGACTGGTCGAGAATACGCATGCTCATCTTTTCGCCGAACCGCGTCCCCTGCGTCGCAACGCGGAAGTCGATCTCGCGGTCTTCGAGGATGGCGCTGAACGAGCCGTCCTGCGGCTTGCGCTTCTCCGTGATGTCCATGGCGCTCAACACCTTGAAGATGTTGATGAGCGCGTCCCCGATGCCGCGGTCGAACGGCTCGGTCGGATACATGACGCCGTCGATACGGAGCCGGGCTCCCAGCTCGTCTTCCTTGGGTTCCAGATGGATGTCGGTCGCCCGCCGCATGATGGCGTCGTAGACCACCTCCTTGGCGGCCAGGAACCCCTTCGAGTTCTCGACCGACCGGGTCCGGGCGTCGTCCCGCTGGCCGGTCTTGGACTTCCCGACGAACGAGATTGGCGGCCCGGCGACGCTCTCCATCGCCCGTCCCGCGCCGAAGTTGATCCCGATCCGCGCGAGCTGCCGCTTCGTCCACTTCTTGATGTGGGCCGGGGTCATGACCTTGGCGGCGTCCGGAACGCGCTGGTTCCGCTCATTGATGTAGAGCCCCAGCGGAAGCCCCCCGGCCAGCGCCGCCGCGATCAGGCCGAAGGCGAACGCCGGCATGACGAGGAACAGCGCCATCGCCGCGACGCCGCCGCCAAGCATGGCGGAGTTCCACAGGAGCGGGCGGACCTTCAGCGACCCGCTGTCGTCGAAGACCCAGGTCGAATAGTGCACCCAGCCGAAGAAGAACCCGATGAGGAGAACCAGCTTGAAGAGGCTGAAATAGAACCCGACGACCCCGGAGTTCCCCCGCAGGAAATCGGTCGGGAGGTGCGCGTACCGGATGACCGGGGGAAGAGGGGTCGTGTTGTTGAGGACAACGCCGCTTCCCAGGGTGGGCACACCGGGCATGGCGGGACCGGCCGCCGGCGGGAAGCCGGCTGGCGCCGCCGCGGTCGGGTCGGGAGGCGCCTGCCCGAAGGCGACGCCGCCGCCGAGCAGGACCGCGAGGCAGATCCCGCACGCCATCCACTGTCGCCATGCCGAAGGCTGTGAGCCACGCATCCCGATGCCAATCGTTCATCGGCCCCGGGGCCACCGGAGCCACGCCAGAAGTTCTTGGGGCGCTGGCCGCGCCCCACGCGGGAGCCTCTTCGATGCTCCCTCTCGGTCATCCGTTCCCGGTTTGTCAGGCGGCTCTCTTCCGAATCGGCCGGCAGGACAAACGATCCCACGAGGAAAGGGACAGCGGCCGGCTACAGGATCGCGGGCCCCTTCACGTCGATTCCCTTGATCATCATCTTCAGCTCTTCGACGTTCGGAGAGACTTCGAACGCCGTCGGCCGGTCCAGGAACTCACCCTTCAGGAAGAAGTACAGCGAGTCGTTGAAGACCTGCATCCCTTCGTCCTTTCCGAGCCGGATCGCGGCGGAGAGCTTCTCGTCCTGCCCTTCCAGGATCAGCTTTCGGACGATCGCGTTGAAGATCATGATCTCGACGATCGGGACGCGCTTCGGCTTGTCCATGACGGTCGGGAGCAGCTTCTGGCCGACGATCGCCTTCATGTTGAACGCCATCGAGGAGCGGATGGCGTTGTGCATGTCCTGCGGGAAGAGGTCCAGAATACGGCCGATCGTCGACGGGGCGGACGACGCGTGGATCGTTCCGAACACAAGGTGTCCCGTTTCCGCCGCGTGAATCGCGGTTTCGAAAGTTTCCTTATCTCGCAATTCCCCCACCAGCATGATGTCCGGGTCCTGACGCACGGCCCCTTTCATCGCGATGTGGAAGTCGCTGACGTCCATCCCGATCTCGCGCTGGTTGATCAGCGCCTTGTCCTGCTCGTACACGAATTCGATCGGGTCCTCGATCGTCAGGATGTGGACCCGCTCGCGATGGTTGATCCAGTTCAGCATCGACGCGATCGTCGTCGACTTGCCTGACCCGGTCACCCCGGCCAGCAGCACCATCCCCTGGTCGTACTTGCAGAGCTCCTCCATGACCGGCGGGAGGTACAGCCCTTCGAAGTTCGGGATGTTGATTTCGACTTTACGGGCGACAAGTCCCGGCTTGCCGAGCTGCTTGAGGAGGTTGACGCGGAACCGCCAGTTCTTCCCCTCGTAGAGGACCATGTGGGAGAAGTCGGCGTTGCCGGTGGCCGCCATCAGCTCCTTGTTCCGGTCGTCCATCACCTCTAGAAACATCCGCCACATCGTGTCTTCGTCGATGGGGGGCATGTCGAGTTCCCGCAGCGTCCCCTTGATGCGGAGGATCGGCGGCTTCCCGACCTTGAGGTGTAAGTCGGACCCTTCGAACTTGATCTGGAGCTTGAAGAGCTTATTGATTTCCGGCTCGGGCCCGTTCCGCTTGGCCAGGTTCGGACCGAGCGTGTGACCGAGGTTGCGGGCGGGAGCCGCGGGCGAAGAACTCATGGGGGACTCCTGCGGAAGGCGGAGCGCAAACGGAGGACGGGATTACTCTTTAGTTTACGGCATTTCCGGGCCGTTGTCATTGGACGTCCGGCACGAAGGTCAGCTCGAAGCGGAGCGTCCGGGGCTTGGCCGCCCCCCGAATCTTCTCGTCCTCGGCCTCGACCCGCTTCATCAGGGCGGCCAGCTCCGTCTTCAGGTTCTCGGGAGCGTCCTTGGCGTGGGCCCGCTGGGAGAGCGCCCGCCACTGCCCGACCAGGCCTTCCTTCGCCCCGACGGCGGCCAGAATCGCCTGCCCCTGGGCCACGATCGGATTGGCCGCGGCCCCCGCCGGCCGTGCCGTCGGTCCATAGGCGAGGGCCGCCACGTTGACGCCCGCGGCCCATTCTTTGTCTGTCCGGGGATCGCCGACCGCCACTCCGCCGATGGCGAGCTGGTGCCGCCCCGCCTTGAGGCCGGTGACCGCCAGCGTGTAGTCGCTCAGCGCGGCAATCGTCGGATCGAGCGCCATGACGACGTTCGTGTCGGCCGGAATCGGAAACGGAACCGACTCATCGAGCCGATCGAACGTTAGCGTCTTCCCATCCCCCTTGGCATTCTCGATCGTGCAGCCCTTGGCTTCGGCGATCTTGCCGGAGGCATCGACCACCGCCCGGCTGACGAACGCCTCGGCCCCCAGCTCCTTGAGCAGCGCCGCCGCCATCATGACCTGTCCGGGAGCCCCCGGATGAACCGGGTCCCCCTGCATGGAAACCGGCTTCTTCGGCAGAGCGTCCTGGGCCGCCACGAACGTTTTCAATCCCTCCGCCCCCGCCACCGCCGGGTCCAGTGAGAGCTTCCGGAGCATCGGCATCGCGTTCGCCAGGCTCTCGGCCGGCTTGTTCTTCCCCCACACGTCGATCAGGAGATGGAACTGGTCGGCGAACGGGACTTTTTCGCTCGCGCTGAAGCTCTTGAGAGACACCGCGTAGTCGTGGAGCCGCTGGTTCTGCCCCAGGCTGGCCATCGTGTCGCCGCTGTTGACCGGGCTCGCGGTGAGCATCACCGGACGGGCGTCGATCCCGCGGATCTGCTTCACCATTGTCGTCATATTGGCGATGTACTCCTCGGGGGTGAACCGCCCCTTGTCGTTCATCCCCAGCTCGACCGACACGACCGTCGGCTTCCAGGCGGCGATGTCGTAGTCGAACCGGGCCAGCGTCGTCGGGATCGTGTGGCCGCCGACACCGGAGTTCCGGAAGGCGAACTTGAGCTTCGGATACCGGGCGAAGCAGAACGCCTCGAAGTAGTTCGAGTGGAGATGCTGGGCGGTGATGCTGTCCCCCGCCATGACCCAGATGTCACCGTCTTTGAGCGGAAATTCCCCGCCGCCGCTGACACCGGGAGAGAGCGTGGCCGCGAACGAGAACGCAATCGCCAGAGAGACCGAGAGGAGCCGCAGGACGTGCATGGGATTCCCTTGAGCCGCGAAAGTCTCCGGCGCAGCCGCACGCCCGCCGGCCGTCGCAGTGTCGACCTGCCCTCACCGCAGGTCAACCCTCAGAGCGGTGCCGCAGATGGGGGGCGTTCATTAAACACCAAGACACTAAGGAGGCACCAAGAGCACCAAGGGGGAACAGTTGAATGAGTTCCTTGGTGCTCTTGGTGAAGTCTTTGTGTCTTGGTGTTTAACTCTTCCTGATCCAACCGCGGCAAGACATCAGAAGGTGACTTCGACTTCACAGATCTCGTGCGGAGCGATGTGGACCACGACGGCGTCGCCGTCGACCTGCAGCGTCTGGACGGTGTGGCCGCGGAAGTCCCGCTGGCGAGCCGAGGTCGGCGCCCGGAAGAGGCGGAGTTTGAAGACCTTGCTTCGTCCCTCGGTCTCCAGCAGGCGGAGCGCGAAGCCGCTCCCCGTCGCGAGGGCCTCACCCCCTTCGCCGCGGATCGGATGGAGGCCGGTCAAGACGACGTTGCGGGTTCCAATATGGACGAGCCACCCGGTCTCGCCGACGGACGGCGGCCCCTTCTCAACCGGCAGGACGATCGGCGGCGTCATGGCGTCGAGCGCCGCCTGCATCGGGTACTGGTCGTCGATGGCGATGGAGAAGTGGAACGTCCGGGCCGTTTCGCCTTCGGTGACGAAGATCGTGTCGACCATCCGGTCGCCGGTCTGGCGATGGAACGTCAGGCCGCGTCCGAGGATCGTCGTTCGCCACGATTCATCCGCGATCTCGACATAGTGTGGGGACTCGATCCGCTCCTGCTCGCCGACCGGATGGGCTCCCATCTGGACCGCGCGGGTCAGGGCGGCGGTCGAATCCTTCCAGGCGAACCGTGCGCAGTAGTAGTTCGACCACGGGTCTCCTTCGGCCTTCTTCTGGACGTCGAGTTCGACCGTGACGTCGATCGTCGACCGTCCCCGCGCCAGGCGGACCTCCTGCCGATATCCCGCGAGCGTCTGGCCGGTCTGCTGATCGATGAGGACGCCCGTCGTCTCGATCGCTCCGACCGCGGGACCGGTCGCCAGGACGCGGCTGCCGGTCATCTGCATTTCGGAGTAGTAGGTCTTGTAGCTCTGGGCCTCGTCCCCTTCGCCGACGTTGATCGTCCGCTCGCGGGAGAAACGGAAGGCGAGTTGCTGGCTGACGCGGTTGGGGCTGCGGTGATAGGTCCGGACCTGGCTGATCCCGCCCGTCACGTCGCTGAGGACCACTTCGAACAGCTCGTTGCGAACGGTCAGCCCCTCGGCCAGCGGCGGCGGAGCTTTGCCTCCCTTGGCGGAGGGGCTCGGCTGTGAAGTTCCGGCCGGGGCGGCGGGGATCCAGATGAACCCGCAGGGGGGAATCTCGACAACTGCCGTCGAGCCCTTTCCTTCGGCCTGGGCGGCGAGGACGCGTGTTCCGTCGACCGCCGCCTCGCCTGAGTCAGTGGAAATGACCGCCTTCCGGGCGAAGGAAAGCGGATTGAAAGCGATCCACCCGGGCCGTCCGGATGTCGTCCCGTGCTGGAAGACCGCGGTCATCGCGGACTTCCCTTCGGAGAGGAGCGAGCCGGTTGCCTTCCGCGATGCGTCAACGACTTCCAGCGCCGCTTCCGGATCGGCGGCGGAGAAAGCCGCCTCGGTCGGAGCGACCAGCGCCGGCCAGTCCCGGCCCCAGAGCATCGCCGCCATGGTGCGGAGCCAGGCGGCCGACTGGAACGCCGTCTGCCGGTTCCACCACTCGACATAGCGCGTCCCGGGAGCGGCTTCCTGCTTCGCGACCGCCTGGACGAAGAACGGCGAGAGGTAGCCTTCGGCCTTGAACTCCGTCGGCCGGCCGGAGTGCTCGGTTCGGGTGAAGAACTCGCCGAACGTCGTGAACTTTCCGAGGATCGGGGCGTATCGCTCAGCCCGCCGCAGGTCTTCGAGCCACGGCGTCCGCAGCTCCGGCCAGCGGGCGATGCAGACGCCGGCAACGTGGTCGTGGTCCATCGATTCCGAGACGCGGACCGGCAGCCGGAGGTAGCTCGATGCGCTGTCGCCGGCGAGCGGGATCCGGCTGAAGGAATCGAGGGTCGAGTTGTCGCACCCTTCCCAGCGGAGCTTCGACTGCTCCTCGTCCGGGTAGATCCCGTCGTCCATCACAAAGTGGAGTCCCGATGTGAACCCGGAGCGTCCCAGGACCTGGGGCATCTGCCGGCTGACGCCGTACCGCCGGCGGCCCCAGACGACCGGGCTCGTCCCCAGCAGCCGCTCATAGACTTCCCGCCCCGCCGTGAGTTGCCGGACGGTGGTGTCGAGGTCGAGAAGCGGCGTGCAGAGATCGCGATGCTCCCCGCCGATCAGCTCAACACGTTTCGCCTGGATCCCCTCCTTGAGGAGCCGGATCGTCTCGGGATAGGTCGTTGCGATCTCCTCCAGATCGGCGCCGGTGACCATCAGGTTCAGCGGCGTCTCGGACCGCAGAAGCTGCTGGAGCTTTTCTCCTGCCAGCCGCGGGATCACGAGGCACAGGTCGAGCAGAAAACAGTCGACCGGGTAGTACCGCTCGCGGCACTCCAGGAGCATCTCGTAGCAGTGCCGCAGGTGCTTGCGGGCCCCTTCGCCATCCTGCGTGCAGGCCGCCTTGGCCGCCGCGACGATCTCCCGCTCGAGATGCGGTTCGTCGAGATGGCTGAAGTTCCGCATGTGGCGGGTCAGCAGCTCGGACTGGATGTAGAGATGACCGAACGCCAGGAAGTCCGCCGTCAGGTCGGGATCGACCGCCGGCTTCTGGTCGAGCGGCGCGAGGACCGCATCGATGAGGGCCTGCCGCTCCGTGATCCCGGTGACGACGTGCATCCCTTCCCGGCGGGCCCGTTCGATCCAGGATTCGGGAACCGATTCCGCGCACTTCGTGGGGATCATCACCAGCCGGTTCGGCTGGACGGGGATGTTCTCGTCGGCCCGTTGCCAGCGGGGAAGACGCTGGGCGTTGGCGATGAGCACGGGGTGCCACGCCACGATGAACGGATTGAGGAGCCCTTCGGCCTGCTTCTCCCCCAGCTCCGTCGGAAAATCCTCGAGGCTGTGACTCGGGATCAGAATCAGGAGGTCGTCGTAAGTCATGGGGAGGGACGCGGTGGCGAGAGAGTGCGGACTCCGGGACGTGCGGGCTCCGCAGCGTCGGGTAGACGCGGCCTGAGATCAAGCGGACGGTGCGTCGGAAGGGCTGCGGCCGCTCGACAGCGGGAAGAACTCGCGGTCCGCGGCGGGTCCCGTTCAGGCAGGCGTCAGCTCGTGGAAGGGGTTCTCGGCGAGGGTCAGCCCGCAGAGAAGGATCCCCAGCTCGTACAGGCCGATCAGCGGGAACATCATCAGCAGCATGCTGATCGGCTCGGCCGGGGTCAGGAACACCGAGAGGGTCGCGATGACGAAGATCGCGATCCGCCGCTTCTCGCGGTAGATCGAGACGTTGAAGATGTTGATCTTGTTCAGGAACACCATCACGAGCGGCAGTTCCCAGCTGATGCCGAACATCAGCGGAAGCATCACGGCGAAGGAGATGTACTCCGACAGCCGGTTCATCAGCTCCAGATCCATCGCCGTGTTGAAGCCGAGGAGGAACTTCAACACGAGCGGCATCACGAGGTAGAAGCAGAAGACCGCCCCCCCCAGGAACAGCAGCAGGCTCAGGGCTCCGTAGCGGTAAACGTACTTCTGCTCATGCGGGTACAGACCCGCCGCGACGAACTGCCAGAGCTGGAAGAAGATCCACGGAGAGGCGATGACCGTCCCGGCGACCATCGAGACCCGCATGTAGGTCAGGAACGCCTCCTGGGCGTTCGTCGTCACGATCTTCGGCTTGAGGACCCGCTCCTGGAGCTGTTTCAGCTCGGGCGAGTAAACCGCCATTGCCAGCGGCTTCTCCGGGAGGCCGTCGACAGACTCGGGAATCTGCGTCGGGGCTGCCTGATGAAGAGTCTGGACGAGATCCTTTGCGGCGATCTGGATCGTCAGCCACCCCAGCCGGGCGACGTCGATCTCTCCCGGTTCGAGGTGGGCATCCTCGTGCTTGGGGTTGCCGGTTTTCCCAGTGAGCTGCTGCTCCTCGATCATCTGGAAGATCGCCTGATCGATCGGCTGGCGGATCAGCATCACCAGGGACTCGCCCCAGTAGAATGCCAGGATCACCGCCACGCCCCAGCCGATCAGCGCGCGAATCACGTAGAACCGGAGAACTTCGAGGTGTTCTCCGAACGTCATCGTGGATTCGTCAAACAAATCCTTCGACGAAGGCTTGGCCATGGCTCAGACGCTCCCGGGAACGGAGTGGACGGAGTCGATCGCACGTGTGCGACCTGGTGCCCACTCAAAACGCCCCGCGGAGAACAGGGAGGAGAGCGGAATTTCTGCTGTCGACTCAAGTTTAGCACCGCCGGGAACCGGAGTGTAGCCAGGAAAATCGCCTTCAAACCGGGAAGCGGACCGCCGAAGATGAGGGAGTCACCACCTCGACAACCGGCAAAGTCCATGTCTCCATCGACCTACCAGGTCCGTCCCGCGGAGCCGGGAATCCTGACGGAAATCTTCCTCGCGAAGCGGGCGGAGTTTCAGAGCGGGCTCTACCAGACCCTCACAGCGGGGCTGCGGCGGGACCACCTCCGCAGCCACTTCCTCGAAGCCGATCCCCGGAAGCGGGACCGCATTCGAAAATTCCTCGACAGCGGCTGGACCGTCCGCAATCCCGGCTACACCGATGAGGAGATCCGCGAGTTCCCCCGACTCTTCTTCGGGTATTCCCTGTACGAGGTGGACGGCGTGTTCCTCAAGCGGCGGGCCGGACTGGCGACCGCGGACGACCGGGATGAGGAGTACCGGCTCGAAGAGGAGCGGGCCCAGGTCATCCGGATGATCTTTCGGTACGACTCCGCGCACCTGCCGACCAAGGTGATCGAGTTCTGCCGGGCAGCGTTACGGGATCCCCTGTCGGAGATCGGAACGCTCGGCGAAAACTACCCCGATCTGGGGTCGCGGATGGATCCTGAAGTGACCGCGGAGCTGGAACGGCTCGACCGCTGGATCCGGTATGCCGGGCTGTTCCTGTTCGGCTATTTGATCTTCGAGATCTGCGAGACGATCATCGGCTGCGAGACCGTGCGGTACGGCCAGCGGGACGTGATCGACCTGCGGCAGGACGAGGTCTGGGTGACGTCGCTCTGGAACCTGAACATGAACGTCGTGCGGTGGACCGACGCCGTGGACGGTCGGGACGCTCCGCCAACGGGATCCGCCGGGAAAGTCGAGTAGCTGCCAAGTGGAACTGCGAGCGTTTGCCGAACAGGTCGTTCTCTCTCCCGAGATCGCGGAGAAGCTGCGGCCGGCGGGGGACCTGACTGACGGCGATCCGGGAGCGGCGCTGCGTCCCGACCCGCCGGCCCGGCCAGCGAATCTCGAGTTCGCACCGCGCCGGACCGCGCCGCCGATGCCAGGACCGGAGGCGCTGCAGGATCCGCGGAAGCGGGGGATCGCGCATCACATCATGGCGAACCATGAGCTGCAGGCCCTGGAGGTGATGGGCTGGACGCTACTGGCGTTTCCGGAGGCTCCGGCGGAGTTCCGGCTGGGGATCGCACGGGTCATGGCGGACGAGCAGAAGCACACGCGGATGCACATTGAGCGGGCGCGGAAGCTGGGAGTCGAGTTCGGGTCGCTTCCGGTCAACTGCTACATCTGGCGGAAGGCGATGGCGCTGCAGTCGGTGCTGGAGTACGTTGCCTGTTTGCCGCTGGTCTTCGAGGGGGGAAACCTGGACCACTCTCTTGAGCTGGCCGAGGCGTTCGACGCCGCCGGGGATGCGCGGAGTGCGCAGCTCATGCGGATCATTCATCACGACGAGATCGAGCACGTCCGGTTTGGCCTGGAGTGGCTGCGTCGTTTGAAGCCGGCCGATGCCACGGACTGGGAGGCGTTCCAGCAGGCACTGCATTATCCGCTGCGGCCGTCGAAGTCCCGCGGACGGGTCTTTCAGCGTCAGGCGCGTCTGGACGCGGGGATGGATGCGGACTTCGTGGACCGCCTCGAAGCGTCAGCGGAGTGAATGGCGCCGCCAAGCTCAAACACATCCTCGCCGGCACGACTGTGGCACCTCAAACCCGTCGTGCCACGGCCGCTGGGGTCAAGGGGGCCACGCCCCCTTGCCGCCGGAGGCACTTCCATGAGGAACCGTGGCACACAACGGATGTCCCCTTTGTGGTACCGGCGATGAGGACTCACCGCTCGCCCTGGAATCCCCGGGGGTTGGTGAGGGGGCATACGAGACGGTGTCCGCGCTTGGACACGTGCTCCTTCAGACAGCCCGCGACTGCCAGGCCTCCGGCGGGCAAAGGGCATTCTGCCCCCTGCACCCCCTGACCAGGGTGCCCCTGGACCCGGTGAGGTGGCGCGCTGGACTTCAGGATGCCGACGAGAGAACCCGCACCGGAACGCCGCGCTCCGCCAGATACGCCTTCGTCTCCCCGATCGTGTACTCGCCGTAATGGAAGATGCTGGCCGCCAGCGCCGCACTCGCCTTTCCCTCCGTCACCGCCTCATACAAATGATGCGGCGAACCGGCACCACCACTGGCAACAACCGGAATCTCCACCGCTTCCGCCACCGCCCGGGTAATCTCCAGGTCGTAACCGTCCTTCGTCCCGTCAGCATCCATGCAGGTCAAAACGATCTCGCCCGCCCCCAGACGCTCCACCTCCTGAGCCCAAGAAACCGCCTCCAGCCCCGTCGGCTTCCGCCCGCCATTGATGTGGACGTCCCACACCTCCCGCCCGTCCCGCTGGATCCGCTTGGGATCAATGTTCACCACGATGCACTGGCTGCCAAACTTCAGCGCTGCCGCCCGCACAAACTCCGGATCCTTCACCGCGGCACTGTTGATCGAAACCTTGTCGCACCCGGCCTGCAGCAGACGCCGAATGTCCTCCAGCGTCCGGATCCCGCCGCCAACGGTCAGCGGCATGAAGACGACCTCGCTCGTCCGACGGACAACGTCGAGAATGATGTCCCGCTCTTCGTGACTGGCGGTGATGTCGAGGAAGACCAGCTCGTCCGCCCCCTCGGCTTCATACCGGGACGCGATGTCGACCGGATCCCCCGCGTCACGGAGGTTGAGGAAGTTGACCCCCTTGACCACCCGCCCCGCATGAACGTCGAGGCAGGGAATAATTCTCTTCGACAGCATGGTGGCAACGTACCGGATTGACTGCTGACCAGAACCGTCAGCGGAATACGCCTTGGACATCCGAGGCCGGCAGCGGTTCGCTTTGCCCCGCTAGCCGTCAACGGGCTAGTTATCCCCGAACAGCGCGTCGACGAACATGTCCGGCACGAAGACATCGAGGTCGTCGATCTTCTCGCCGAGACCGACGTACTTGACCGGAATCCCCATCTGCTGCCGGATCGAGATCACGACGCCCCCCTTGGCGGTCCCGTCCAGCTTGGCCAGGATGATCCCGGTGCAACCGGCCGCCTCGGAGAACTTAGTCGCCTGGCTCAGGCCGTTCTGACCGGTCGTCGCGTCGAGAACCAGAAGGCTCTCATGCGGAGCGCCGGGAAGCCGCTTGCCGATGACGCGGTGAATCTTCCCCAGTTCCTGCATCAGGTTCGAGTGCGTCTGGAGCCGGCCGGCGGTGTCGATGATCACGACATCCGCCCCCGAGTTCGCGCCGCGGTCGCACCCTTCAAAGGCAACCGCCGCCGGATCGGTCCCGGCGGGCTTCGTGACGATCTCGCACCCCAGCCGCTGGGACCACATCGTGAGCTGCTCCACCGCCGCCGCCCGGAAGGTGTCGCCTGCAGCCAGGACAACTTTCTTGCCCGCCTTCTGGAGCTTGGCGGCGAGCTTGGCGATCGAGGTCGTCTTTCCGACACCGTTGACGCCGCAAACCAGGATGACCGTCGGCTTGGACGGAGCGAGCTTGAGTGGCGAGAGCGGATCGCTCTCCTTCCAGGCGATGTCGCCGCCCCCCTTGAGGATCTCCTTCAGCTTGGCGCGGACAACGTTCCAGATCTCGTTGGGCTGGACCGTCCGGCCGCCGAACTGGTTCTTGAGCTCGGCGACGATCTGCCCGGCGGCCGTGACCCCCATGTCGGTGTGGATCAGCCCCCGGTTGAACTCCTCCAGCTTCTCGTCGTCGAGAATGACCCCGGTCTTGAAGAGGTCGCGGACGTCGGTCCGCAGGACGTCCTTCGTCTTGACGAGGGCGGACTTGAGTTTGTCGAACAGGCCCATGGGGTCGGGACTCGATAAGGCGAATCGGGCGAGGCAGGCAGGAGCCGGAAATAGTACTCAAATTGAACGCGGTCGGAACCTTACGCGCGGGCGGCGCGACGTAAAACCGAAATCCGGAACGGGAAAATCGCGTTCGCATCGAAGGCGCCCATTGTCCGGAGCGGTGCTGACGACCGGATTCGTCGGCGACGGAGCCGCAGAGGAGTGGGACCGGGTGCCATAGACGAACACAGATAGACACAGATCAGGACCGGCCGGGGCTGTGAAGTCCGCGTTCTCGGCCTTTATCTGTGTTGATCTGTGTTCATCTGTGGCCCCATTCTCTGCCTGCTCCGGCGCTTCCCGGCTTCAAGGCCGATCCCGAATCCCCGGAATTTCGCTGTTTCCCTGAATTCCTCCTTTCGAAGGCGCCCCGCCGCGCGTAGACTTCGCGTCCCAATGTGATTGGAGAGGCTTCCGATCCGGACAGACCCCGCGTCGCTCCTTAAATAAGGCGACGCACGCTTCGCGAAAGGCCGTGTTTCCCTCGGGAAACCCAGCCGCCGCAGGCGACAAGCGAGCAGAAGGCTCGCAGCAGGGCTGATTCCGGGTCTGTTTGCGGTGGTTCGGTCATTCCGCTTGTGCAGCCTGCTCCATAGGACTCCCTGCCTGGTTGACCCGTTGCGCCGCTCGGTTTGTTCCGGCTAATCGCCGTTCCGAGCGCCCTTCCTCCCCGCCGACGCAGTTTTCAAGCCTCCCTTTTGGATTGGTTCTGTCTGAATGTCTGAAGTGACTCTGCCGAAGTCCGAGGTCGCGTTTGCGGACCTGGGCCTCAACCCGCTCCTGCTCCGCGCTGTCGAAGCGTATCCCTTTGCCACGCCGATCCAGGCCGAAGCGATCCCGCCGATCCTGGAAGGCCGGGACATCGTCGGCCAGGCTCAGACCGGCACCGGGAAGACAGCGGCCTTTGCCATCCCGATGCTCCAGCGGATCGACCTCAACCGGGCGACGCCGCAGGTCCTTGTTCTGGCGCCGACCCGCGAGCTGGCAATCCAAGTCGCGGAATCGTTTGAAAAGTACGGGGCTCACCTCCCCGGCCTCCGCGTGACGTCGATCTACGGCGGCCAGGACTATCAGGTCCAGTTCCGCCAGCTCGACCGCGGCGTCCACGTCGTCGTCGGAACGCCGGGCCGCGTCATGGACCACCTCCGCCGTGGTTCGCTCCGGCTCGACGGCATGCACGCCTTCGTCCTCGACGAGGCGGACGAGATGCTCAAGATGGGCTTCGCCGAAGACGTCGAGTGGATCCTCACGCAGGCTCCGCAGGAGCGGCAGATCGCGCTGTTCTCGGCCACGATGCCCCCCGCGATCCGCCGGATTGCCGAGCAGCACCTCCGCTCTCCTGCCGAGATCACGATCCGGCAGGTCTCCGCCACGGCCGATACGGTCCGCCAGCGGTTCATCGTCGCCCCGCCGCGAGTCAAGTTCGACGTCCTGGCCCGGGTCCTCGAAGCGGAAGAGACCGACGGCGTCATCATCTTCGTCCGGACGCGGAGCACGACGGAGCCGCTGGCCGACTTCCTGAATGGGATCGGCTACCGGACCGGCGCGCTGAGCAGCGATGTGGCCCAGAAGCAGCGCGAGAAAATCGTCGACGCGCTCCGCTCGGGGAAGCTCGACATCGTGATCGCGACCGACGTCGCCGCCCGCGGTCTCGACGTGCAGCGGATCAGCCACGTCATCAACTACGACCTCCCCCGCGACAGCGAGAGCTACGTTCACCGCATCGGCCGGACGGGCCGCGCCGGCCGGACCGGGAACGCGATCCTGTTCCTGCATCCGAAGGAGCGACCCCTGCTGCGGCGGCTGGAGAACGCCACGCGGCGTGAGATCGAGCCGATGGAGGTCCCGACGAAGCGGGAGATCAACCGCCGCCGCGTTTCGAAGTTCCATGAGCGGATTACCGCCGCGCTGGCTCATCCCGAACTCGGGACGATCCAGTCGCTGATCGAGCAGTACCGCCGCGAGCATCCCGAGACGACCGTTGAGCAGATCGCGGCCGCTCTCGGAGCGATTTCGACCGGGGAAGGGCCGCTGCTTCTGACCGAGGAGTTGCCGCCGATCGGCGGGTTCGCCGAACGCCGGGATGCCCGGTTCGATGACCAGGGTCCGCGCCGCTTTGAGCGGGGCGACCGTGGGGATCGGATGGAACGCGGAGGCGAGCGGTTTGGCGATCGCCGCAATGACGAGCGGTTTGCCCGCGAGCGTCCGCCGCGTCGGAACGATGAGATGGAGACGTTCCGCGTGGAAGTCGGCCGGCAGCACGATGTGAAGCCGGGCAACCTGGTGGGTGCGATTGCTAACGAGACCGGGCTGCAGAGCTCGCTGATCGGCCGGATTGAGATCTTCGATGATTTCAGCACCGTCGACCTGCTGGCGGGGATGCCGGACGATATTTTCGACTCGTTGAAGCGGGTGTGGGTGGCCGGACGGCAGCTCAACATTTCCCGTGTCGGTTCGGAGCAGCGGCGTCCGCGGCGGGAGTTTTCGCCCGAAGGTGCCGGCCCGCGTGGTCGGGCCCGGCGTCCTGCCCGTCGAGATGGTTTCGCGCCCGAGGCTGCTTCGCGGTAACTCGAACCGCGCGCCCGCCGGCACAGCTCCGATAGCTCAAACCCATTGTTCCACGGCCGCTGGGGTCAAGGGGGCCACGCCCCCTTGCCGCCGGAGGCATTCCTATGAGGAACCGTGGGGAACAACGGGTTTGCGTTTTGTGGTGCCGGCGTCGCGGACTCACCGCTCGCTTTGGAATCCCCGCAGGTCGGTGAGAGGGCATACCACACCGTGTCCGCGCCTGGATATGCACTCCTTCCGACAGTGGCCGATGAGAGGGCCTCCGGCGGGCAAGGGGCATTCTGCCCCCTGCACCCCCTGACCAGGGTGCCCCTGGACCCGGTGAAGTTGAATCTGATTCACGACCGAGCAGTTTTGCGCCCGATCGGATATCGTCAGCCTCCCGCCGGACTCCTTTGACCTGCGCACTGTGCTGGTGACGACATCCCCATGACTCCGGCGTCCTCCACCGCTTCCTCCCGGGCCCTCTGGAAGCGGCGACTCTTCCAACTCGTCCGCTGGGGCGTCACGCTCGGCGTCGGAGGTTGGCTTCTCCAAAAGATCGACCTCGCCTCCCTCGGCAACGCGCTCGCCCGAACCCAGCTCCTCTGGACGGCCGCAGCAGTCGCCTCCATCGCCCTCGGCCACCTCCTCTACTCCGAAGCAGCCGGCCTCCTCCTCCGGACAACGGGCGCCAATGTCCCCCGACCGCGCCTGATCGCCAATCACTTCCTCGGCCTGTTTTTCTCCCTCTTCCTCCCCTCCGGCGTCGGCGGCGACGTCGTCCGCGTTATCGACCTGGGAAAGTCGTCGGCCGACGTCTCCATCCCCGCAGCCGGCTCGATGATCCTGATCCAGCGGATCCTGGCCCTCATCGCCGCCCTGGAACTGATCGTCATCGCGATGCCGCTCGCCGCGCCCCCGGTCGCGATGTCGGCCGCCTGGATCTGTGGAGGCATCCTGGCGGCGTTCCTCCTTGGAGCGCTTGCCCTCGCGATCGGCCCCCGAAACCGCAGCGGCGAACCGATTCCCGGAACACAGAAGCCCCTCGGACGGGCCCTCGGATACACACGCAACCTGCTGCAGTCGCCGGACGGTCGAAGGTCACTCCTCCTGGCGTCAGTCCTGGTCCTGCTCTCGCAGTCGCTCCTTGTCATCGGCCCCTACTTCGTCGGACGCAGCCTGGGACTGGCGACCGCCCCGCTCCATTACTTCTACATCGCGCCGCTGGCGGCCATCGCCGTCACCGCGCCGGTCTCGATCAACGGCATCGGCATCCGCGAGGCCATCTACATTCACTACCTCGGCCTCGTCGGCGTCTCCAACGCGGACGCCGCGGCGGTCGGGATCGAGCTGTTCCTCCTCAACACGCTGTTCGCGGCCCTCGGCGGACTGGCGTGGCTCTTCCCCGCGGCGGGGCCAACCGCTGACGCGGTCTCGCCGACAACCGGGCCGGCTGTCGCTCCGGTCGTGTCGGACGAACTGGTCGGGGTCAAGTAACGGCGATCGTTCCGGAAAGGTGGTTCCCCTCGTGATCCAGCTACGCGAGCTCTGCCGAACCTTCCCGAGCGAGTCGGGCGAGGTCGTCGCCGTCGACCGGGTTTCGCTGGCGGTCGCGCCGGGCGAAGTCTACGGCCTGCTCGGTGCCAACGGGGCCGGAAAGACCACCACGCTGCGGATGATCCTCGGCCTCCTCGCCCCGACGAGCGGCGACGTCGAAATTCTCGGGTTCCGCGTCTCCGACCGGCCGCTGGAAGTGAAGCGGCGGATCGGCCTCGTCTCGGCGAGCGCGGGACTCTACCAGTGGCTCACGCCGCTCGAGATCCTCCAGTACTTCGCCTCGGCGTTTGCCATCCCGGACGATATCGCGGCGCACCGCATCGATGACCTGACCCGGCTGATGGACCTCTCCCGCTTCCTTCATCGCCGGACGGCGACCCTCAGCACCGGACAGAAGCAGCGGGTCAACCTGGCGCGGGCCCTCGTCCACGATCCCCCGGTCGTCCTGCTCGACGAGCCGACCCGCGGACTCGACGTCGTCGGCTCGCAGGTCGTGTTCGACTTCGTCGACCAGCTCCGCGCCCGCGGCAAGGCGGTAATCGTCTCGACGCACCAGCTCGACGAGGCGGAACGGCTGTGCGACCGCTTCGGCCTCCTGCACCGCGGACAACTGCGGCATGAAGGAACGCTCGAGCAGCTTCGCGATCAGACCGACAAGAACTCACTGGTGGAAATGTTCCTGGACCTGATGGCTTCGGACCGCAAGGTCGAGGTGGTGGCGTGACCGACTCCCGGCCGAGCTCGACCAATCCTCCACCGGCGTCCCTGAGCGCTCCGCGACAGGAAGCGGTCTTCATCCGCAAGGAGCTCCGCGAGACGCTCCGCGACCGACGGACGCTCGTGACGCTGCTGGCGATGCCGCTGCTGCTCTATCCGCTCCTGGGGATGGTCTTCCGGTTCCTGGCGATCCAGCAGGCGGGCCCCGAGAAGGTGCTCCACCGGATCGCCGTGTCGACGGACCAGGAGGCGACCTGGCTGGCCAACGCCCTCAAGGAGGGGGACCGGGCCTACAACCAGATGCGGCTGGCCGCGGGCGAAAGCACGAAGCCACCTGGCGAGGCGCCGAAGCCGGGCACCGAAGTCGAGCTGCGACTCTTCGTGCCACAGAACGACGGCGGGGTCGACCTCCGGAGCCTGATCGCGGGAGGCGGAGCGGACGTCGGAGTCCGCGCGAAACTTCCGGAGCCCGGAGACACGAAGCTGTTTCAACAGGCAGATCTGCAGCTGATCCGGGCCGAAGGCTCCGTCACCAGCCGCAACGCGACGCTCTATGTCCAGGAGCGGCTGCGGGCCCTTAACATCGCCGTCGCCCAGCACTGGGCCGAACAGGCGGAACGGGATTTTCAGCTGCCGATCCGCGAGCGGGTCGACATGGTCGCTCCCAAGGGGCAGGGCAACGTCATTCTGGGGGTTCTGCCTCTTGTCCTGCTGCTCATGACGGTGACGGGAGGGGTCTATCCCGCCATCGACCTCACGGCCGGGGAGCGCGAACGCGACACGCTCGAAACACTGATGTCCCTGCCGGTCTCGCGGGCGCGGCTCCTGTTTGCGAAGTACGTCGCCGTCGTCACCGTGACCTTGCTCACGGGGCTGGTCAACCTGATCGTCATGGCCCTGACGGTCTATTCGCTCCAGCTCGACCGGACGCTGTTCGGCGACGCGGGGCTCACGCTGGGACTGGCCGTTCGGCTGCTCGCGGTACTGCTGGTCTTCTCACTCTTCTACTCGGCCGTGCTCCTGCTCCTGACCAGTTCCGCCCGGAGCTTCAAGGAGGCCCAGGCCTACCTGATTCCCCTGATGCTCCTCTCGATCACGCCCGGCCTCGTCACGCTGATGCCGGGCTGGCGGCTCTCGACGATGACGATGGCCCTGCCGCTGATGAACATGCTCCTCCTGGCAAAGGAGCTCCTGGAGGGGACGGCGACGCTCTTTCCGGCCCTCGTGGCGGTCGTGACCACCTTGGTCTACGCCGGCGCCTCGCTGCTCATCGCCGCGCGGATCTTCGGAACGGACGCCGTCATGACCGGGAGCCGCGGCGCCTGGACCGACCTGTTCGACCGGCCCAAGACATTCACCCCCCGGCCGACGATGGGACAGGTCTTCACGACGCTCGCCCTCACTTACCCGGCTTACTTCTTCGTCTCTGGGATCCTGGGCCGTTTTGGCGACATGCCGATCGCCGTGCGTCTCGCGGTCTCGGGCCTGTTCACGATCCTGCTCTTCGCCGGCCTCCCGGTGGTGGCCCTCCTCTGGCAACGGGTCGCGCTCCCGTCCGGCCTGCGTTTGCACGACGCCCCGCCGCTCGTCTGGCCGGCGGCGGTCGTCCTCGGCCTGTCGACGTGGCCCTGGGTCTATGAGATTGTCCTCCTCATGCAGTCCGCCGGACTGCAGGCCCTGGGGGCGGACAAGATTGCGCAGGTCGAAACGTTGCTTGCCCAGTGGCGGTCCGTCCCGGTGGCGGTCACGGTCATTGCCCTGGGAGTGATCCCCGGCATCTGCGAAGAGCTGTTTTTCCGCGGGTTCTTCCTGGCGGGGCTGCGGCCGCGGCTCGGCGTGTGGCCCGCCATCCTGGTGGCGGCGGTGACGTTCGGCCTGTTCCACGTCGTCCTGGCCGGCGGGGCGGCGCCGGAGCGGCTGGTCCCGAGCACGTTGATGGGGGTTCTTCTCGGCTGGGTCGCCTGCCGGACCGGAAGCGTCCTGCCATCGATGCTGCTGCACGTCATCCACAACTCGACGCTGCTGACGATGGCCTCGTTCCGCGATGAGCTGCTAAAGCTCAACATCGGGACGGTCGATCAGACGCATCTCCCGGCGGCGTGGCTGGGGCTTTCCGCCGGGGGGCTTCTCCTCGGCGTCCTCACGGTTTCGTGGGCGACGCGGCCTAGCCCCAAGCCAGCGGAACTCGCGACGGTCCCCCTGTAGAGTCCGTCCCCGGCGGTTTTCCGCTCCGGGCCGTCGTTTTTCCATTGGCAAACCCGAGCGCATCGGGTCGACTGATGAAGGGACCGGCTCCGGTCCTCTTCCTATTCCCGATCCCATCGACTTCCGGCCCGCGCTCTCCTGGAATCCCTTCATGCCGACCGTTTTCCCCCGCAATGTCCTGGGCGGCCCGCTCCAGACGTGCTCCCGCAAGCCCCTCACGGGCTTCCTTCGCGACGGCTGCTGCAGTTCGGCCCCCGGCGATCGCGGGCTGCATCTGGTCTGCGTCGAGGTGACCGCGGAATTCCTGGAGTTCTCCGTCGAGCAGGGGAACGACCTCGTGACGCCGGTCCCGGAGTATGCTTTTCCCGGACTGACGCCGGGCGACCGGTGGTGTCTGTGTGTCGAGCGGTGGAAGGAAGCGTGGGAGGCGGGTGTGGCCCCCAAGGTCGATCTGGACGCGACGCACATCTCGACGCTCGAGTTTGTCGACCTTGAGGTCCTCAAAAGCTTTGACGTCGAGGCGACCTAGTTGCCGGCAGCCGCCTCCGCATTTCTCCGGAGGGGGAGCGGGCCGGCCGGGCCATCGCAAAAAATTCCCATCAAGATTCTGCGATTTGCCGATGCCAAGTTCGTTGTCACATGGCTAAGATGCGGTCGCTCCTCATTCACTGGGAATGCTGGGCGTATTGGCCGTCTCGCTGATGCAGCGGCCTCAGAGTGTTTCGTCCAGCGTCCGTTCCTTCGGATCCGGCCCCGCGCGACGACAACCTAAGGAACGTATTGAATGGGTACGAAACTGTACGTGGGAAATCTTTCCTACAACACCACCAGCCAGTCGCTGCAGCAGGTGTTCGGCGAGCACGGCGAAGTCCGTTCGGCCGAAGTGGTCATGGATCGTGAAACGGGCCGTTCGAAGGGCTTCGGCTTTGTCGAAATGGGCACGGATCAGGACGCTCAGGCCGCGATCTCCGCTCTGAACGGCGCTGAAGTCGATGGCCGGTCGCTGACCGTCAACGAAGCTCGTCCGCGTGAAAGCCGCGGCGGCGGCGGCGGTGGATACGGCGGCGGCGGAGGCGGCGGCCGTGGTGGATACGGCGGCGGCGGAGGCGGCGGCCGTGGTGGATACGGCGGCGGCGGTGGAGGCCGCGGCGGCCGTTACTAAGCTGCTTGCGAGTCCGATTCGCCAGGAATCGAATAATCAGCGCGGCCGAGGGACGAAAGTTCCTCGGCCGCGTTTTCGTTTTCGGCCAGCGCCCATTCACCGGGGTCCAGGGGCACCCTGGTGGGGAGTGCAGAGGGGCAACGCCCCTTTGCCCGCCGGAGGCCGTCTCGCCGGAAACCATCTGAAGGAGCACGTGTCCAAGCGCGGACAACGTGCCGTATGGCCCTCACCAACCCGCGGGGATTGCAAAGCGAGCGGTGCGATGTGAAGGAGTCCTCAACGCTGGTACCACAAAGGGGACATCCGTTGTGTACCACGGTTCCTCACAGGAAGTGCCTCCGGCGGCAAGGGGGCGTGGCCCCCTTGACCCCAGGCGGCCGTCGCACGTTGGGCTTGAGGCAGCAGTGTCGTGCCGGCAAGGCCGCGCTTTCGCCCTTCAATAATCGAGACTGGCGCCCCCTTCGACTTCAATCCCCTGCCCCGTCACGAAACTCGAATCCTCCGTCGCCAGAAACAAACACACCCGCCCGATCTCCTCCGGCGACGCCATCCGCCCAAAGACCTGCATCTGCGAGACCCGCTCCAGAGCCGACTCGGGATCATCCAGCGTCGCCGCCCACTCCCGCATCAGCGGCGTATCGACGTTGCTCGGCAGCACCGCATTCACCCGGATCCCGTCCCGCCCCAACTCAAGCGCGAGCGCCTTCGTCAGACTCAGCTGCGCCCCCTTGGAGGCGGAGTAAGCAGCCGACTTCTCCTGCCCAAGCACCGCCGTCATCGACGACATGTTGACGATCGTCCCCTTCGTCTTCCGCAGATGCGGCGCGGCAAACTTCGCCCCCGCGAACGAACTCAGGAAGTTGATCCGCATCAGCCGCTCCACCGACTCCAGGCTCGTCTCGTCGATCGACATCGCCGGCGGATGAATCCCCGCGTTGTTGATCAGACAGTCGAGCCGCCCGAAGTCCCGCACGACCGCCTCGATCGCCCCGGCGAGCGCCCCCCCGTCCGACACGTCGCACCCGTAACACCGGACCCGCCCCGGAGACAACGCGGACAGTTCGTCCGCCAGCCGCCCTCCGGCCCCCTCGTCGAGATCGAGGATCGCCACGGAACCTCCCTCGGCCGCGAAGACCCGCACGCATCCCGCGCCGATCCCCTTGCTTCCCCCGGTGACGATGACGACGCGATTCTGGAACCGCATATGACGGTTGCTCCGACTGTACCGTGCTTGATGAACAGGGCCGTCCGATGCGGGCTTGATGCAATTTGACCACATCGGAAGCGCGACCTAGTTTTTCGATGTCGGCTTGCGCAATCAATCCCGGTCCGCTTCCGCCTCTCGTCGGTGACGCACGTGTCCAGCTCCAAGCTCTCTCCGTCGGAATTCCTGAAGCAGCTCAAGGCCGGCCAGGAAACGCTCGCGACCGCAGCCCCTCCCGCCGCCGGCACCGCGCCGCCCCCTGCTGTTCCCCCAGCCCCGCGGGGGACCGACACCGAGGAAACCCGCCCCGAGACGCTCGACGCTTTCGTCGGCGCTCCGCCGCCGGCCGAATCCGAATACCTCCCCTCCGGCCGCTGCGGCGTCGTCAAGAACCGCACCGCCCCCTCGGCCGACATCGTCCGCGGCAACAAACAGCTCGAAGACCTCTTCAACCGCGTCAACCTCCTCCTGGGCGACAACGGCGACATCGGCGACGCCTACAAGCCCCGCGTCCCCGAGAGCGTCGCCGAGACCGGCCTCACGGAAGAGGAGATCGAGCGGCTGATCCTCAAGTACCTGCTCCAGCGGGGAGCCGCCTCGGGCCGCGAGATCAGCGCCCACGTCAAGCTCCCCTACGCCATCCTGGAGCCGCTCCTCAAGCAGTGGAAGAAGGACCAGCTCGTCGCCTTCAAGGCGGCGGCCGAGATGGGCGACTACGTGTTCCTCATCACCGACATCGGCCGCGAACGGGCCCGCCGGTACGTCGACGAGTGTTCGTACGTCGGCGCGGCCCCCGTGTGCCTGGCCGACTACCTCCGGGCGATGGAAGTCCAGAGCATCGCCGGCCAGCAGGCGACCGAAGAGGACGTCCGCAAGGCGTTCCACGACCTGCTCGTCGCCGACGAGATGCTCGAAAAGCTGGGCCCCGCCATCAACTCCGGCCGCGGCATGTTCCTCTTCGGCGAGGCGGGGAACGGCAAGACCAGCATCGCCGAGCGGATTACGCGGTGCTTCGGGGACAACATCTGGATCCCGCGGACGCTCGGGATCGACGGCGAAATCATCCGCCTCTACGACCCCGGCCTCCACGAGGACGCGCCGCTCCAGGAAGGGGACGGCCTCTTCGACCTCTCCGGCGTCGACCAGCGGTGGGTCCGCATCACCCGCCCGACCGTCGTCGCGGGGGGCGAACTGACGATGGCGGAGCTCGAAGTCACGCAGAACCCGCAGACCCACATCTGCGAAGCCCCGCTCCAGCTCAAGAGCAACTGCGGGACGCTCGTCATCGACGACTTCGGCCGCCAGTCGATGCCGGTCGACGTTCTCCTCAACCGCTGGATCGTCCCGCTCGAAAAGCGGTATGACTACCTGAACCTGCCCAGCGGCAAGAAGATCCAGGTCCCCTTCGACCAGCTCATCATCTTCTCGACGAACCTCGAGCCCAAGAACCTCGTCGACGGGGCGTTCCTCCGCCGGATCCCGTACAAGATTCAGGTCCCCGACCCCTCCCGCGAACACTTCACGAAGCTGTTCGACATCATGGCCCCGAAGCTCGGCCTGATCCTGGAGCCCGGCGTCGTCGAGTACCTGATCGAGACGCACTACATCTCCAAGCGCCCCTTCCGGAACTGCCAGCCCCGCGACCTCCTGCTCCAGGTCCGGAACTACTGCGCGTTCAAGAAGCTCCCCAAGCGGGTCACCGCCCCGTCGTTCGACTTCGCCGTCGCGAACTACTTCTCGATGATGTAGCCCGGCGGGAGCCGCGAAGGATCCTTCGACAAAAACAAAGCCGGCCGCGGATTGATCCGCGGCCGGCTTCGTTTACGGAATGAGAGTCTGACTATTTCGGCTCGTCCGCCGCAGTGGCCGGCTTCTCGTCAGCCTTCGGCTCCGGCTCCGGCTCCGGCTTCGTTTCGGCAGCGGGCTTCTCAGCGTCCGCCGCCGGCTTGTCTCCCTTGTCCGCGTCGCCTGCCGGCGGGGCCGGTTCGGCCGGCTTCCCGGCTTCAGGCTTGGCTTCCCCCTTCTCCGGGGCCTTCTCGGGCGCCTTCGCCTCAGCCGCCGGCTTGCCGTCGGCCGGGGCGTCGCCCTCCTCCTTCGCGGGTGCCATCGGCTTGATGCCGCCGGGAAGCGGAAGGCCGTCGAGCCCCGGGATGCTGGGGATCATCGGGGCGCCGCCGGCGGCGCCGGTCTGGGGCGCATCCTTGGGCTCGATC
Source organism: Planctomyces sp. SH-PL14 (assembly GCF_001610835.1). Classification (NCBI taxonomy): domain Bacteria; kingdom Pseudomonadati; phylum Planctomycetota; class Planctomycetia; order Planctomycetales; family Planctomycetaceae; genus Planctomyces; species Planctomyces sp. SH-PL14. Next base: position 499,859 of record NZ_CP011270.1, read on the forward strand.
AGGTCGGCTCGGCGGGACCGAAGACCTTCGTAGACATCTTCCGCCACGACGTAGTACCAGTCCGCGAACCGGCCGTTGAGCTGGGCCGCCCGCTTCTTGCCGTCGGCGATCTTCTTCTCATAGCCCTTCTTCTGGGTCTCGTAGACCTCGTTGTTGAGCTCGTACTCCTTGAGGGCGACTTCGTACTTCTTCTGCGCCTCGTCCGCGGCAGCGTCCGGCTTCTTGGCGTCGGGCGCGTCGGTCTTGGGGGCGTCGTCCTTCTTCTCTTCGTCCTTCTTTTCCGTGTCGGCCTTGTCGGCCTCCTTCGCGGCATCGGCTGCGGCGGCGTCCTTGGCCGCCTCGGGCTTCGCCGGCGGTTCCGGCTTGACCGGCGGCTTCGGCTTGTCGCCGAGGAGCTTCTCGTCGAAACGGACCTGGATGAAGACGTAACGGCTCTTCGTCAGCTTGGAATCGTCATCCTTCTTTTCTTCGCCATCCTGATCCGCTTTCTTCTTGTCAGCGGGTTCCTTGTCGTCCCCCTCCGCCTTGGGGGCGTCGGTGGCCTTCTCGCCGTCCTTCTTCTCTTCCCCCTTGGCGGCGTCCGTCTTGGGAGCCTCGTCGGCCGGCTTCTTGGCGTCGCCGCCCGACTGGCCGACTTCGATCTCGACGTCGGTTCCCGAGAAGACGCTGCCGAACGACAGGTCGTAGGAAATCCCCTCAAAGGTTCCGACGGTGATGCTTCCCGAGACCGGGATGATCCCCTTCTGGAGAACGAAGCCCTTCGACTGCATGTCGAGCTGGACTTCGAACATCTGCGTCTGCGTCGCCTTGGGCTTCTCGCCGCGGAGCAGCGACGCGACGAGTTCCGGCTTACGTCGGACGCCGACGATCTTCAGGTCGTCGAGCGACTGGAGCATCTCGTTGACGACGCTCGCCTTGACCTTGTCCTTCGACTCGTCCAGTCCCGCCATGGTCCAGTCGGCGCCGGCGTCCTTGCGGCTGAGGTCGGAGACATCGGGCTCGGTCTGCTCGCCGGTCGTCAGGTCGATCTTGTAGCGGTTGACGCTGATCTCCTCGACCTGCGACCGCTCGATCTGGAGCAGGTCCGGCTCGATCCACTCGGCGAACTTCGTCGAGATGTTGAACTTGCCGAGGTTCGCCCGGTAGTAGCGGGGCTCGTCCGCCTTGCGGATGTAGTACACGTCCTGGCCGACGTTCTCGACCTTCTTGCCGACGATGTAGTCGACGAGCACCTCGTCGCCGTTCTTGATTGTGATCCGCGTCCCGCGGCCGTCGGCCCCCGACACCGTCTCCGAGAGCGGGTCGAGGAGGTTATAGCGGCGGTGATCGTCGGCCGATTCGCCGACCTGGGCCTCGCGGCGGACGCCGACGACCGAGGCGGCCGTCTCGCGGAGGCGGTCCTTCCCGTCGGCCGGGTAGTTGTTGTGCGAGGGGATCCGCCACTTGCCGTCCTTGAACTCGACCTTGAAGTCGTTCACGCGGGCGGTGTTGGCGTCATAGGCGGCGACCTGCAGCGACGTCGCCGCGTTCGGATCGCTGAACGCGGGGAAGAACTCCTCCCCTTCGTCGCTGATCTTCTTGGTCAGGTCGACCTGGAACGAACGGTGCGTCGCAAACGCCGCAATCGTCGAAAAGCAGGCGACGGCGACGAACAGGAGAGTCTTAATGGCAGGCTTCATGAGAAGGCCTCGAACGGACGGAGCGGTGAGCCTCGAGCAGTCAGCGAGTTGGTGCTGCGTGCGTGGGGCGGGCTCCTGGAAGTCGGTGAATGGGAACCAGTCAGGGCCGCCGCTTCTGCTGAGAGCGGCGGCCGAAACGCCTTGTTACCGCTGAACGAGTCGATCGGAAGAAATCCCCCGGTTCTCGTCGAGGAGGCGGACCACCAGGACGAAGAGTCCCAGGAGCAGGGCCGGCAGTGGCGGGAGCAGGATCGCCCACAACTGGATCTGGCTCTGGATTCGCTGGACGTTCTCGTTGGCGTCGACCTGGGCGGTGCGGATTTCCGCGCTCTTGACCCGTTCGATCTCGGACTTCTCGAGGTCGAGGCGCCTCTGTTCGGCCGCCTGGCGGGTCATCTTGCGGATCTCCTTCTCGTCCGCCGAGAGCGACGCGTCCTTCTCGATCGACTCGACCGCCTTGTCGAGGCGGGACTGAGCCCCTTCGAGCTTCTCTTTCGCTTCCTTGTCCGCTTCCTTCATCCGCTCGCGGACTTCGGCGTCGAACTTCTCCCGCCGGCTTTCGACGAGAGTCAGCACCCGCTGCTCGGGGCGGCGGCTGCGGAGCGGGGTGTAGTCCTTGACCCCCGCCAGGTCGTCGATGCAGTTCATCACGAAGACGACGTTGTCGAGCAGGAGGTCGGTCTCCTCTTCGATGAACCCGAACAGGCCGTCGTTCAGCATGTCGGCGTCGGCGATGAAGATCGCGTTCACCGGCGGATCGCCGTCCTTCGACTTGATCCGGGCTCCGACGACATGCCGCTCCCCGTCCGGGTTATAGCGGAGGTCGTTGTTGAGGGTCTCGCGGCCCAGGAAGTCGGTCTTGAAGATGTCGCCGTAGGCAACGTAACCGGACGTCTTGCGGCGGGTCTCGAGGAGCGGCGTGAATTCAAACTTGGAGCCGTTCTTCTTCTCGACTTCTCCAGCGAAGACCGCGACGACTTCCTGGAGCCCCTTTGTGACCGGGTCGGCCGCGTTGATCGGCGGGTCCTGCTTCCCGGTCCCCTTGGCCGTCATGAACAGGAACGGCTTGGGCATCTCCGGGAACCGCGGATGCGGGTTGTATTCGTCGAACAGGACATCCGTGATCTGCCACTCGATGCCGAGGGCGTCGAGGAGCGAGGTCGCCTTGCCGCCGAACGCCTTGGGAGCCCCCGGAGGAGCCTGGAACCCCATCATGCCGCCGCCGGGCGAAGGTTTGGGCCGCGTCGGCGCGAGCTGCGGACCGACCCAGATCGGGGCCGGGTCGTCGAAGATCAGGGCGGGACCACCCGCCTGGATGTAGTCGACGAGGTTCTTCATCTCCGGCTCGGTCAGCGACGACGGCATGATCGCGAGCAGGACATTGAATGCGTCCTTCTTGATCGGCTCGTTCGGGCTGACCTTGACGATCTCATACTGCTTCTTGAGCTCCTGGACGAGCTTCCACTCCGGATCGGGGGTGAACGTCTGCATGTTCATCCCGCCGCCGGCCACCTTGGCATCGGTCTCCAGGACGCCGATCTTCATCCGCTCCTGCTTCGAGACCGTGCCGACCGCGCGGGTCATCTCGTACTCGATCGGCGTCCCGCGGGCGAAGTAGGGAATGACGACCTGGTCATACCCGCTCGTGGCGACGAGCCCGAGGAACACGTCTTCCTGCGAGATCCGTCCGCCCGCCTGCGACACGACGCGGCGCGAGGTAATTCCCCACTTGGCGGCCTGTTCCGCTTCCTTCGAGAGCGGATCGACATCGACCACGCGGGCGCTCAGCCGCTTGCCGCCGGCCCGGCCGAACTGCCGCATCAGCCCGAGCAGCTTCTTCCGAACGGGGACGTAGGACTCGGGAACGGTCTTGCTGACGTAGGCGGTCAGCGTGATCGGCTTCTCAGCCGGAACCGCCTTCAGGACTTTCTCCGTCGCGTTGGAGAGCGAATAGAGACGTTCGCCGGTCAGATCGATATCGAACCCGAACTGCCCGGTCACCAGGGCGATCGCGTAGGTCGCGGTCACGGCGGTGACGGTGAGGCTCAGGGCCCGCAGAAGGTACTGCAGCCCCTGCTGCTTGCTCTCGGGGGAGCCGGCCCAGTGCCGGCGGGCGACCATCACGGCGTTGAGATACAGAAAGACCACTACGATCCCGACGAAGTACGCCACGCCGCCGATCGGAATGAGCCCCAGGGTGAAGTCGCCGAGGCGGCCCGGAATGCTGACCGGCTCACGGATGTTGAGCCACGCGAGCAGGCCGATCAGGCCGGGAATCCGGTCGAGGAAGACCGGGACGGCGCACATCGCCGCCCCCAGGACGAAGGCGACCGTGGCACTGCTTGTGAGAGTCGAGGAGAACATCCCGATCGACAGGAGCGCGGCCCCTGTCAGCCAGTAGCCGAAGAAGGTCGAGACGAGCATCCCCCAGTCCGGGGAGCCCAGGATCTCCAGCACGATGACGTGAGTCAGCGAGAAGCCCAGGGTCAGCGTGTACACCGCCAGGACGGCGAAGTACTTGCCGAGGATCACCTCCCAGTCGGTCGCTGGGAGCGTGAAGAGCAACTCGTCCGTCCCCTGCTTCCGCTCGTCCGCCCACACGCTCATCGTAATGGCGGGGATGATGAACAGGAGCAGATAGGGGAAATACGCGCTGAGCTGGTCGAGATCGCACTGGTTGTTCGTGAAGAACTGGTCGTTGTACGCGACGAACGACCCGGCGATCACGAACACGATCATGAACAGGTAGCCCAGCATTCCGGAGAAATAGCTGGACACGTTCCGCTTGAAGATGGCGAGCGTGACGTGGGAACGAAGCATGGCGATTGGAAAATCGGAAGAGGGGGAGGACGGAGAACTCAGCGTGGTGGCCGCGGCCGGTCAGACCCGGCCCCCCGTGAGCTTGCGGAAGCGGACGTCGAGGTCGTGTTCCGACCCCTCCATGTCCGCCACGGAACCGTCCAGGATGATTCGGCCCTGGTTGATCAGGAGGACGCGGCTGCAGACCGCCTTGACCTCGGACAGGATGTGCGTCGAAAGCAGAATCGTCTTCGTCTGCCCGAGGCTGCGGATCAGGTCGCGGACTTCGTGAGTCTGGTTCGGATCGAGACCGCTCGTCGGCTCATCGAGAATCAGGACTTCGGGATCATGGAGCAGCGCCTGGGCCATCCCGACCCGCTGCCGGTACCCGCGGGAGAGTTTCCGGATCGGCTTGCCCCAGACGTCCTTGAGCGAGCACTTCTCCGCCACGAACTCCATCCGCCGCACGAGCGTGGCGGAATCGAGGCCGCGGACCCCGCCGACGTACCGTAGGAGCGACTGCGGAGTCATTTCCGGGTAGAGCGGGCCGTTTTCCGGGAGGTAGCCGAGGATCCGGGCGGCGTCGAGACGGTCGGTCGAGACGTCAAAGCCTCCGATCCGCCCCTTCCCTTCGCTGGGAGCGAGGAACCCGGTCAGGAGCTTCATCGTCGTCGACTTGCCGGCGCCGTTGGGCCCCAGGAAGGCCGCCACCTGCCCCCGCGGAACGGAGAACGTGACGTTCCGCGTCGCCGCGAACGGCCCGTAGAACTTGCTGAGGCCATCCGCCTCAATCATCCCCCCACCGGTGGCGGATTGAATCATTCGCCTTGTCTCCCACGCTGTTGGCCACTGCCGATGGCGAGGGAGACCGCACCAAAATGGCACATGCTCCGAGCCGCCGGCAGACGTCATCCGATGCCGCCTCTGGGACTAAGCGCCAGCCCGACCGCAATTTGCGACCAGCGACCGGATGCCGCGCCGTCCGGAGGCATCATAGGGAATGCATGCGTCATGCCAATGGTTCCGGCCTCCCCCGCGGGAGATGTCCGGAAGACGCGGCGTCCCTACAACGCGGTGTTGCCGCGGACTGGCCCGCTCACAGCGTTTTTGGACATCTCGGACGATCTTCCAGAAAGCCGGCCGCTCAACAAAAACAGCCCCGACGCAGGTCGGGGCCGTCAGTGGACTTCATCGTCGATGCAATGACTACTTGGGACGGCGCGGTGGGGCTTCCACATCGCCCTGGCCAATCCGGTCCCAGGCGTCGCGCGTCGCCCGCTGGGCCCGTTCCCAGTCGAGGCTCGAATGGTCGCGGCGGGTGTCCCAGTTCTGCTGAAGATCGCTCTCGATCTCCTCCCAGGACCTGTCGGGATACTGCACTCGCGACTCCCACCCGTAGCGATAGGCGGGCGCGTACTCGTCGTAGGCGACTTCGTCGTCGTAGTAGGGACGGTCGCGGTACGCCTGCTCCCAGTAGGCCGCTTCGACGGTCGGGTCGACCTCCTCGGCGATCTGCTTCCCCGCGAGGCCCCCGGCGATGCCGCCGATCGCCGCCCCGACGGCGGCTCCCACCGGGCCGGCGACCGCACCGGCCACCGCTCCCGTTGCAGCCCCGCCCACAGCCGCTCCGACTCCCGCTCCCACAGGATGGGCTCCCGGGGCACCAGTGATCGGGTCTTCATTCCGCGCGGCGGCTTCGGCCTTCGTGGATTTCTTGGGTCGTGCCATTGTTCTCTCCTTGGCAAAGGGAGACTCGGCGCGAGTCTCCGTTGGAACAGGGAGACGCAAACGGAATGCCCGCGATCGGCGGGTCGGCTCTTGTCCGTAAACGCTTGAAAGAAATGTGTTTAGAACACTAGCAGGAGGAGCAGAGGATTCATCTCACCGTGATTTGAGCGGTGATCAAGCAGACCTGTGACTTCCGGTCATTCCCGCGTCCTCGCCGGCACGGTTATGCTCGCTCAAACCCAACGTGCCATGGCAGGCTGGGGTCAAGGAGGCCTAGAAACAACACGGCCCCCCTTGCCGCCGGAGGCATTTTCGATGGGGAACCGCGGTCAGCAACGGATGTCCCCTTTGTGGGACCGGCGCTGAGGAGTCCCTCACATCACACCGCTGGCTTTGCAATCCCCGCACGTTGGTGAGGGGGCATACGGCACGGTGTCCGCGCCTGGACACTCGCTCTTTCAGACATCTCTCGACGAGACGGCCTCCGGCGGGCAAAGGGGCGTTGCCCCTCTGCACTCCCCACCAGGGGTGCCCCCTGGACCCCGGCTGGGTGGCGCTATGCCTTAGAAGTGAATCGCCCGCCCGGACACCGCCATCGCCGCTTCCTTCACCGTCTCGGAGAGAGTCGGATGGGCGTGGCAGGTGCGATAAATGTCTTCGCTGCTGGCGCCGAAAGAAATCGCCGCCACGCATTCGGCAATCAGGTCGCCGGCATGCGGGCCAATGATATGGACGCCCAGCACGCGATCCGTCGTGGCATGAGCCAGGACCTTGACCTTGCCGTCGACGGAGCCCATCGCCTTGGCCCGGCCGTTCGCCATGAACGGGAAAGTCCCCTTCTTGTAGGCGACCCCTTCGTCCTTCAGAACGTCCTCGGACTTGCCCACCGTCGCGACTTCGGGATCGGTGTAGACCACCCCCGGAATCGCGTTGTAGTTCACGTGGCCGTAGCCGGTGTAGAGGTGCTCGACCGCGGCGATCCCCTCTTCTTCCGCCTTGTGGGCCAGCATCGCTCCGCCGATGACGTCACCAATGGCGAGGACCTTCGCGACGCTCGTCTGGTAGTGCGGATCGACGGTGATGAAGCCCCGCTTGTCGACCTGCACGCCGGCCGTGTCGAGCCCAAGGTTCTGCGTATTCGGCTTGCGGCCGACGGCAACGAGGACCCGATCACAGACGACCGGATCGGAACCGTCGATCGTCACCTGACACTGCTGGCCGTCGAACTTCGCGCCGGTCACCTTGCAGCCCAGGCGGAACTCGATCCCCTGCTTTTCGAAAATCTTCTTGGCCTCGTTGGCGATCTCCGAGTCCATCCCCGGCAGGATCCGGTCGAGGTACTCGAGGACCGTCACCTTGGAGCCGAGCCGCCGCCAGACCGTTCCGAGCTCCAAGCCGATGTAGCCCGCGCCGATGACGACGAGATGCTTCGGCACTTCGGGGAACGCGAGGGCTTCGGTGCTCGTCCCGATCCGGTCGCCGCTGAGCTCGATCCCCGGGAGGATCGCCGGGACGCTGCCCGTGGCGATGAGGACCGTCTCACAGGTCACTTCCTGGGAGCCGTCTTTCCCGTCGACGACCACCTTGCCGACGCCGTTCAGCCGGCCGTGGCCGAGCAGGCGGGTGATCTTGTTCTTCTTCATCAGCCCGTCGATCCCGGTCGCAAGCTGCCGGACGACCCCTTCCTTGTGCTTCAGCATCGCCGGAAGGTCGAGCTTCACGTTCTCGACGACCACGCCCCGCTGGGAGATGTGGCTCGCCTGCTCGAACAGGTGGCTCGATTCGAGGAGCGCCTTCGACGGGATGCAGCCGACCCGCAGACAGGTCCCGCCGAGAGCCGATTCCGACTCGACGATGGCAACCGTCTTGCCAAGCTGGGCGGCGCGGATCGCCGCCACGTAGCCGCCGGGACCGCCGCCAATCACGACCAGATCAAAGTGGGACATCGAGGGGGGAGGTCTAGGGACGAGGGTCTAGGGACAGGAGGGAGGGAACGTTATGGAACAAAGGGAACGAAAGTCTTCTCTAGACCCTCGTCCCCGGTCCCTCGTCCTTCTCTCTCAAACTTCCAGAATGATACGCGTCGGGTCTTCGGCGACGTCCTTGACCCGCTTCAGGAAGGAGACCGCCTCGCGGCCATCGATCACGCGGTGATCGTAGGTCAGGGCGACGTACATCATCGGCCGGATGACGACCTGCCCGTTCAGGGCGATCGGCCGCTCCACGATGTTGTGCATCCCGAGAACGCCGCTCTGGGGCGGATTGACGATCGGAGTCGAGAGCAGCGAGCCGTAGACACCGCCGTTGCTGATCGTGAAGGTGCCCCCTTCGAGCTCTTCGCGGCCGAGGCGGTTTTCCTGGGCCCGCTTGGCGAAGTCGGCGATCGCCAGCTCGATCTCGGCGAAGCTCATCCGCTCGGCGTTCCGCAGCACCGGGACGACGAGGCCCCGTCCACCGCCGATCGCCACGCCGACGTCGACGTAGTTGCGGAAGACGAGCTCACGGCCGTCTTCGCTGACCTGGGCGCCGACCTGCGGGAACTGATTCAGGGCATCGACGACCGCCTTCACGAAGAAGGACATGTAGCCGATCTTGATCCCGTACTTCTTGGTGAAGAAGTCCTGGTAGCTCTTCCGGAGGCCCATGAGGGCCGACATGTCGATTTCGTTGAACGTCGTCAGGAGGGCGGCGTTGTGCTGGGCTTCGACGAGGCGGCGGGCGATCGTCTGCCGGATCGGCGACATCGGGACGCGGCGCTCTTCGCGGGGGCCCATGCTGGTGAGCGGCGCGGGAGCCGCGGGGCGGCTCGAGGGGGCCGGGACCGAGACCTTGGGTTCGGCCGCCTTCTGGACCTGGACGTCTTCCTTCAGGACTCGCCCGCCCGGGCCGGTTCCCTTGACGTCGTCGGCCTTGAGGCCCTTTTCGTGGAGCGCCCGTTCGGCGGCCGGCATGACGATCTTGTCAGAGGAGGCCGGGCCGTTGCTGCCGGCGTCCTTGGGAGCGGCGGGCTTTCCGGCGTCGGCCGGTTTGGCGGCCGGTTCGATCTGGGCGATGGTCTCGAACTTGGCGGCGGTGTCCCCCTCTTTCTTGAGGATCTTCCGGACGAATCCGGCGGCGGGGGCGGGGACTTCGAAGGTGGCCTTGTCGCTCTCGACCATCACGATGGGCGTTTCCGCCTCAACCCACTGGCCTTCCGGAGCGAACCATTTCCCGATGTAGACCTGGGTGACAGATTCCCCGACATTGGGAACCTGAACATCAACGGGGGCGGCCATTTCGATTCCTTGGATACGGGCGGAGGGCGAGTCGATCCTCGTATCGGCAGGAACGCCCCCGGACTAAACCGCGAGACATCCCCCTTCCAAGCGCCGGATGCGAGGAGTCGCCGCCAACAGTGTAAGGCGGACGTCACTGAAACTCGACATTGCGAGTGGGTTGGGGAAGTCCGCATTGGAACCGATATTGGATCGGCAGGAGTGAATCAAGGCTCTTTGCGGAGATTCTTGCGGGAGAGTTAGTTACGGATGGCTGCGGCGGGCTGGCGTCGTTCAGCGAACGTGAAGGCTGGGGGCGTTCCGCATATCAAGTTGTGGATTTCTTGCGGCCCACCCGGCGGGGCACCGGGGTCCAGGGGGTACCCCTGGTGGGGGATGCAAGGGGGCGAAGCCTCTTTGCCCGCCGGAGGCCCTCTCGTCGAGAGATGTCTGGAGGAGCGGGTGTCCAAACGCGGACAACTTGTCGTATGCCCCCTGACCAACACGCGGGGATTGCAAAGCGGGCGCTGTGATATGGGGGAGTCCTCAACGCCGGTTCCCCAAACCGAACGCCCGTGATTTACCACGGTTCCTCAGAGAAGTGCCTCCGGCGGCAAGGGGGCGTGGCCCCCTTGACCCCAAGCTGCCGTAGCACATTGGGCTTGAGCGAGCACAACCGTGCCGGCGGGCGGGCCGACGAGACTGCATGGGCATCGATATTGCGGCTCTCCCAGACAATCCCATCCGGAGGAACTCACAATGGCGTCCCAGAAACAAAAACAAACGTCGGCCGCTCCCGCAGCCAAGCCGCAGAAGACCGTCAGTCAATGCGACGGCGACGACTGCCGCCTGCCGGTCGAAGAACACTACCGCGGCGAGCCCAAGGAGAGCATCCACCCCGTCGATCCCGGCTCCCTCGAGAAGGAAACACTCGACCGGGACGCCCCGTTCAACAAGACCTACGGAAAGAACTGAGCCGTCGTCGAGACGGCTCAGTTCGCTTGTCTTGGAAAGCTAAGGCGCCTTGACCGGAGCCGGCGTGCCGTTGGAAACGATCCGCCGGGTTGCCGCACGCCGCCGATCCGCCCGCTGGCCCACCGGCCAGGCTCGGACAATCGTGATCCGCGTCGTCCGGAAGACGTCCACCGCCACCGTCATCGCCGGGGCCGTGTTGGGCTCCTGAATGAAGAAAACGAGCGGAATCGCCAGGATCCGCATCACCATGCTCGTGAAGAACAGGATGTGGAACCCCGTGGGCAGCAGGGTCCCATAGCTGACATGGTTCGCCAGCAGCGTGGAGAGAATCTGACCGCAGACGACCGAGGTCGCCCCGCCGACGAGACCCGCAACCGCCGTCCCCGCCGCGATGTACATCGTCCGGTTCTCGACCGGCGAATTCTTGAGCAGGAAACCGTTGTTGCAGATCAGGATCGAGACGTTCAACACGGCATCGAGCATGAACAGCGGCACCAGCATCCACATCGCCGCGTCCGGATCGTGCGGACAGGCGAGGAACGTGAGCATGTTGATCGGCTTCACCAGGATCGACAGGATCAGCACCGGGCGGTTGCCGTACCGCTCCGCCAGCCGGCCAAGCCAGCGGGAGGAGATCGCCCCCCCGACAGCCGCGGTCGTCCACAGGAACAGGACCTGGTAGAGCTTGAGACCGATGTAGTCGAGCAGGAACAGGCTGATGAACGGAGCCCCGATCATCGCCGCCAGGTTCCAGTACGACATGAAGCCGATGTAGCGACGGAACCCGCCGTGCCGGAATGGAGCGGCGAGCGACTTCCAGACCCCCGCTTCACGGGCTGGGGTCACCGGAGGCTCGTCGACCTTGCGGAACATCAGGATGTCGGTCACCCCCAGCAGCGAGCTGGCGGCGATCATGACGGCAAACCCGACGAGGATGTTGGCCTCGTCCTGGGCGAAAAAGAGCGTGCAGGCGAGCAGACACAGCGCCGCGCTCCACTGCATGAAGCGGTGCCGGACTCCCCAGTATTCACTCAGCCCCGACTTCGGGAGATAGTCCCCCATCCACGAGAGCCACAGCGGCGTCCCGAAGTTGAGGAGACTCTGCTCGCAGACGGAAATGAGCAGGAACGCCCACAGCCAGAGCATGCGGGGCGACTCCGGGAACATCCACGGGCCGAAAGCGACCGGGAGGTAGCAGAGCCGCTGGACGATGCACGCCCAGAACCAGAGCGGACGGCGGTATTTCACACGGTTCGCCGCGTGCGCCGCGAGGAACTGCATGAACAGCGTCGCCGAGGGGATCGCTCCCAGGAGCCCGACGTGCAGGCCGCCCCCTCCCAGTGCGCGGCAGAACTGGACCGCCGCGGCCGATGTGGTCAGTTGGGTATAAGCCATGCCCAGGCAGCCGGCCAATATGATGACCCGCTGCGCGACGGGAAGTGTCCACACGGAAGTGAACTCACGAGGAATAACTCCGTCGCAGAATCGAGCTGGAGACGAGGCACAGCCGAGAGCGAGGCGGAGACCGCCGGAAGCGTTTGGTCGCATCCTGCGAACGAATCACACTGTTGCAGACAGCCCGGGACCGATCAAGGACGGGTCGTCCGGCAACGACAAAGACCGCGACGGAAGCGGGACAAGCGGCAGCCGTTGCCGGTTCGCGATTCCGCGGGAATTGCTACCGGTAGTTATCGACAGAATCGCTCCAACCGCCCGAATTCCCGTTTTCGGAATTCCGCGGGACCGCCGACCGGCAGCCTCGGACAGCACGCGGACTGCAGTTCCCGGATTGGCCGTGCCCGCCGAGCGCCGGTAGGATGGACACTGCGTAGGCCTTGCGAAGGAGAGGATCATGGCGGCGAGCATCGTGGCCGGCCGAATGACCGCGGATGAGTTTGTGGAACTGGACCGGATCTCCGATCCAGACATTCACCGGGAACTCATCAACGGAGAAGTGCGGGAATATCCGAACATGACGCACCGCAACGCCCGGCATGCCGAAGCGATCTCCAGAATCAGCCGTGAGCTACTGAACTGGCTGGACACCGATCCCGCTCGGATTGGAACGGTTGCCAGCGGTGAAGCCCGTTGCCGGCTCGTCGCCGAATTCGAAACCCTCGTCGGGCTCGACGTCGCCTACTTCGAGGGACGGCAATTCGTCGATCGCCCGGCGGATATCTCTTATTTCAACGGTCCACCCGTCGTCGCGGTGGAAGTCCTCTCGGCCTCCGACACGCACGAGGACGTCTCGACCAAGATCGAGACCTACCTGACCGCAGGAGTCAAACAGGTCTGGATCGTCGATCCTCGGTACCGCACCGTCACCGTCTTTCGCGGCGATCGTTCGCCCGCTTTGTTCGCAGAAGATCAGGCGTTTCGCGGAGAGCCGGAGCTTCCCGGTTTCCAGCCGATGGTCCGATCGTTCTTCGGCAGCCGGTGACGGTCTTCTAAGAAGGGGCTCTCCAGTCCCCGCGCCGTGACGCGGTTGACGAATGACCGCGGCCTCCCAATTGGCCACCGCAGCGCCGCTTACAGATCGCCGGGGCTGGCAATCCCGTGATCGAACAGCTTCCGCTGCTCTTTCAGGGCGGCGATCCGGTCGGCCGGCTTGGAAGCCGCCTCCAGGAGAACACAGCCGGCGTACTTCGTGTCGACCAGAAGCCGCAACAGCTTGGCGAACGGGTACTTGGGATCGTCCAGCTCCCGCACATGGACCGTATGGCCGAAACGCTTCCGGACCAGGGCAAAGTTGGCTTCGAGCCCCTCCCCCTTCAGGTCGTCCATGTTGCTGTTCCAGCAGACCGCCACGCTCGGATGGTCGGCCACCTGCATGATCGCGGCGATGGTTGGGAGTTCGGCGCACTGGCCGTGGACTTCCAGCCGGACCTGCTGCCCCAGGTCGGCGGCGAACTTCCCCAGCTCATTCAGCGACCGGCCGATCTGCTCGATCGTCTTCTCCCGCGGGACGTCCGGATAGAACCGGTCCGGCTTGACCTTCACCCCGCTCGTGCCGATGTCATGGCTGAGCTGGAGAAACGCCTTCGAGGCGTCGATCGCCTTCTTGACGACCTCCGGGTTCGGATCGTCGAACCGCTCGTTGCTGCCGGGGCCGACACACTCGATCGGCGAATCCGCCAGCCGCTTCCGGATCTCCTTCCGCTCGGCGGCGGACAAGGACGGCTCCACTCCGTGGGCGTGCGTCGTCCGGAGCTCGACCGCCTGGAGCCCCGTCTGCTCGCAGTTCCGGAGCAGCGTCCCGAGGTCCCAGTCCGCTCCCCACATGTAGGTGACGAGCCCGAACTTGATCGCCCTGGCGGGCTCAGCGGTCCAGCCGCTCCGACCGAGAGCGGTCGCCGCCAGACCCGCTGCAGCGGCGGTGAGGAAAGCCCGACGGGAGGAAGACGGAACGGGTGCCTGGAACATTCATTGGCCTTCGTTGGGGGGCCGCCGCGGTCCTTCCCCGGGGCGGGGAGGACCTTGCTGCGAACGGGGATTGACCTGGAATTCGACCTCCCGGCGCAGCTGCTGCCAGCTGTTCGACAGGACGTTCATCGGATCCTCGGCCAGCGACAGAGCGTCCTGTGCGGTTTCCAGCTCGGTCTTGGCCAGGGCCGTCTGTCCGCGGTAGGCATGCAGCGCGGCGAGGCCGATCGTCCCTTCGACGAAGTAGCGGTCCCCTTCCGCCCCGACGCCCCGCATCTGCTGCAACTGCTTGAACTGGTCCTGGGCGTCGTCCCACCGCCGCCGGTCGCGCAGATAGAGGAGGCCCAACTGCTCCGTCGCTCTCGGCGTCCAGACCTTGTCGTTGCCGAATTCCCGGCCGACCGCCAGCCACGCGTCCTCGTTATCCACGAGGAGCATCGCCTTGAGGAACTGCTCCTTCGCGGTCAGCTGCCGGGGATAGGGAGGTCCGACCGATTCGGGGACCTTGAGGCGGTCCGAATACCCGATCGCGGCCCCGGCGGCGACCGCCAGGACGGCGCAGCAGATCGCGAGCGCGAGCGGACGGGCCCCGAGCAGCGGCGTCGGCGCCGCTGCTTGACCCGCCGCGAACTCGGCGAGCTGAACGTTGTTTGCGTTCCCCGTGTCCTTGATCGCCTTGGCGATCTTGCGGATGTCGTTCAGGGCATCCTGTGCCGAGGAGTACCGGTCCTCCGGCTTCTTGGCCATCATCCGGTGGACGAGGGCACACACCGGCTTCGGGAGATCGGGACGCTTCTGCTGGATCGGCGGCGGCTCGTTGTTGAGGTGCTGGACCGCCACCGCCACGGGGCTTTCGCCATTGAACGGCGGCTGCCCGGTGAGCATGTGGTAGCACGAAACGCCGAACGAGTAGATGTCGCTCCGCTGGTCGAGCGGAAGGCCGTTGACCTGCTCGGGGCTCATGTAGAGAGGGGTCCCCATCGTGGTCCCCTCCTGCGTCAGGTTCAGCTTCTCGCTGCCGCTCACCTGGGCCAGGCCGAAGTCCGCGACTTTCACTTCCCCCTTGCGGGTGATCATGATGTTCTCGGGCTTAATGTCCCGATGCACGATCCCCCGTTCCGCCGCGGCGGAAAGCGCCGCAGCCGTCTGACGCATGATCAGGAGTGCCAGCGAGACGTCGAGCGGCCCCTTCTTCTGCAGCAGGGCCCGGAGGGTCTGGCCGGCGACGTACTCCTGGGCGATGAAGTGCTGCCCGGCGTCGACCCCCGTGCTGTAGACCTGCACGATGTTCGGGTGGTTCAGTCCGGCGGCCGCCTTCGCTTCCGTCTCGAACCGCTTGATGTACTTGTCGTCCGAGTTGATCTCGGCCCGGAGGAACTTCAGGGCGACGTTTCGGCGGAGGGAGGTCTGTTCCGCGAGCCAGACCTCGGCCATCCCGCCGCGTCCGAGGCGGCGGAGGAGGCGGAACTCGCCGACCATCCGGCCGGCCCCTTCCGATGACTCATCTCCCTGGGGGCTGCGAGCCGGGGCGGCCCTTTCTGTGGGGGGAAAGATCGCCGTCTGTTCATTGGCAGAATCGGACGGAGGTTTGGAATCGGCCATAGCCAGAGCGACTTTCCCGGGAACAGAGCGTCTATGCACTGTATTCGACTGTAGCCGAGAGGCGGAAGCGAGACGAAAGGGCGAACCTGCGGAGGCGACACGGTTTGTTCCGGCGGCTCCAACGGCGTTCGTGCCGGCTGATCGCTGTCAGCTCAAACCCATCGTGCCAAGGCCACTGGGGTCAAGGGGGTCTCACCCCCTTGCCGCCGGAGGCACTTCCATGAGGAACCGTGGTACACAACGGACGTCCGTTTTGTGGCACCAGCGTTGAGGACTCCCCCACATCACACCGCTTGCTTAGCAATCCCCGCAGGTTGATGTGGAGGCCCATACAGCACGCTGTCCCCGGTTGGACACTCCCTCCTTCAGACATCTCTCGACGGCCAGGCCGCCGCCGGGCAAGGGGGCCAAGAAAACAGCACCGGCCCCGTTGCATCCCCCTCCAGGGTCACCCCTGGACCCGGTGGGCCAGCGGCGTTGGGTTACACATCGGACACCCGCCGGCCGGGCCCCTCGCCCCGGGCTTGATTTTGGCAAGGGGGTTTTCGATTCTGCGAGTTCGGATCGAAAGACTTCGATCTACGTGTCGCCAATGCCAGGACCAGGGGGATCATCAGTTATGGCGTCTTCAAATCGCCGCGAATTCCTGAAGCAATCATCGGTCGCCGCCGCCGTCGGTACGCTCGCCAGCCTCGCTCCGTCCGTCTACGCCGCCGGCGATGACGTCATCAAGATCGGCCTCGTCGGCTGCGGCGGACGCGGCACCGGCGCTGCCTCGCAGGCTCTCTCGACGGAAGGCCGCGTCAAGCTCGTCGCCGTCGGCGATGCCTTCCGTGACGTCATCAGCGCCTCGCTCCGCGGGATCCAGAACGCGGCCAAGAAGAACCCGAACGCCGAGACCGACGTCCCCGAAGACCACATCTTCGACGGCTTCGACGCGTACAAGAAGGTCATCGACAGCGACATCGACCTCGTCGTCCTGGCCACCCCTCCGGGCTTCCGCCCGATCCACTTCGCCTACGCGGTGGAGAAGGGGAAGCACGTCTTCATGGAAAAGCCCGTCGCCACAGACGCCACCGGCGTGCGGATGGTCCTCGAGAACGCCAAGAAGGCGAAGGACAAGAACCTCAAGGTCGGCGTCGGCCTCCAGCGCCGGCATGAAGCGTCCTACATCGAGCTGATCGACCAGATCCACAACGGCGCTCTCGGCGAGATGCTGGCGATGCGGGTGTACTGGAACGGCGGCGGCGTGTGGGAGCCGAAGAAGTCCCGCGAGCAGGTGAAGACGGAAATGGAGTACCAGATGTGGAACTGGTACTACTACAACTGGCTGTGCGGCGACCACATCTGCGAACAGCACATCCACAACCTCGACGTCGGCAACTGGATCAAGAAGGGCTTCCCGGTCTCCGCCAACGGCATGGGGGGACGGCAGGTCCGGACCGACAAGCGGTACGGCGAGATCTTCGACCACCACGCGGTCGAATACACCTTTGCCGACGGCTCCAAGATGTACAGCCAGTGCCGGCACATCAAGAACTGCTGGAACGCCGTCGATGAGCATGGCCACGGCACCAAGGGGGAATTCCACCTGGCCGGCGGCAACCCGACCCGCGGCTGCGTGCTGGACCTGTTCGACGGGACGAAGATCACCCCCAAGGGGGCCTACAAGGACCCGTACCAGGTCGAGCACGACGACCTGTTCGCCGCCATCCGCAACAACAAGGCGTACAGCGAAGCGGAATACGGGGCCATGAGCACCATGACCTCGATCCTCGGCCGGATGTGCACCTACTCCGGCAAGGTGATCAAGATGGACGAAGCTCTCGCCTCCAACGTCGGCGTCATGCCGAAGGTCTTCGCCTTCGACGCCGATCCGCCGACGCTTCCCAACGCGGAAGGGGAATACCCGATTCCGACCCCCGGCGTCACGAAGGTCCTGTAGCCCCTGCGAGACCGCGTCCCCGCCATGAGGCGCGGACAGCCGCCTGAAGACCAACGGCCCTCGTCGATCGATTCGACGAGGGCCGTTTTCGTTGCCGGGTCGCATGAGAGCGCGAGGGCTACTCCTCGAATGTCGACTTGCGCCGCAGAATGTGGTGATAGTGCTGCGCGAAGCGGTGCGCTTCGTCGCGAACGTACTGGAGGAGCCGCAGCGCGAAGGAGTGGCGGCTCAGTCGCCGCGACTCGGACTCGCCGGGGAGGAAGACTTCCTCCTCCTGCTTGGCGAGCGACAGCACGAATGGCGGAGTGACGTCGATCGCTTCCAGGGCCCCCATCGCCGCCCCAAGCTGCCCCTTGCCGCCGTCGATGAGGAGGATGTCGGGGAACGGCTCCCCTTCCATCTGCAGCCGGCGGAAACGGCGGCTGACGACTTCCCGCATCGATGCGAAGTCGTCCACCCCCTGGACCGTCCGGATCTTGTACCGCTTGTAGCCGTGCTTGAACGGCAGCCCGTCGATGAACTGGACGACGCTGGCGACCGTCTCGCCCCCCTGCAGGTGCGCGATGTCCATCCCCTCGATCCGCCGCGGGAGCTTCGGCAGGTCGAAGATCTTCTTGAGACCTTTGAGGCCTCGCTTGGGATCGATGTAGAACGCTTCCGGCTGGGCATGCTCGTCCAGGTCGCCGCGAAGCTGGAGGTTGTCGAGGGCCTTGAGCTCGTCCCGAATCCGGGCCGCCTTCTCGAACTTCAGCTCGCGGGAGGCAAGCTCCATCTCCCGCTTCATCTCGACGACGAGGTCGTCCTTTTTGCCGTCGAGGAACAGGATCAGGCGGCGGATGTCCTCGCGGTAGTCGGACTGGCTGATGCGGAAGTTGCAGGGGGCCGTGCACTGGTTGATGCTGGCCAGCAGGCAGGGGCGGAACCACCGCCACTTTTCGTCATCCGCTTCGATGTCGAGGGTGCAGTTGCGGAAGCGGAAGATCCGCTGCAGCACCGCGATCGTTCCCCGGAGCTTCTTGGCGCTCGTGAACGGCCCGTAAAGCTTCACCCCCTTCGTGGCCGGCTTCCGCGTAAACTCGACCCGCGGGAAATCCTCGCCGGTCGTGATCTGCAGATAGGGGAAGGTCTTGTCGTCCTTGAGCTCCTGGTTGAACCGGGGCTGGATGTCCTTCACCAGCCGCGCCTCCAGCAGGAGCGCGTCGACCTCGCTGTGCGCCTGGATGAAGTCGATGTCGGCGATCTCGGGAACGAGGTCGCACGTTCGACGGTCCGCCGCGGCGGCCGCGGTGAAATAGCTGGACGCCCGATTCCGCAAATTGAGCGCCTTCCCGACGTAGATCACGCGTCCCTGGGCGTCCTTCATGAGGTACACGCCCGGCGCTTCGGGAAATTGCCTGACGCGCTCGCGCGGCGCCTTAGGTTCCGAGGACTCCGTCATTCCGCTGAATCATCCCTGCCTGTGTGGTCTGGGAGAATTCTAGCGAACTGCGCACGAATGTTCAGGGGGCAACAGAAAAGTCAGCGACGACCGGAGTTCCTCATCATCAGCCAGCCCATGACCCCGATGAAGATCAGCAGCGTCCCGTATTCGATGGGAGTCATGTTGTCCCACCGCTGGCGGCCGTAGTCGGCGTAGAAGCCCAGATACTCGCCGACGACCGTTGAAATGGACTCCCACATGATTCGCCACCCGAACCGCACCGCGGACCTTCGATCCTCTCCGCAACCCTAGCTCACGCCGAGTCTGTTGCAGAAAGGAAACGGGCGGCGGACGGGATTTTCCGTTCGGCTTCGAGCCACCGCCCCTTGGGGCGAAGGCCGAAGCCTTGTCGGAAATCAGCGGGGTAACGGCTCAGCGGAACCGGAACTCGGCACCGACCGTGATGCCGTGGGCCATCATGATGTTCTTGTTGACCGAGATCCCGACGGCAGCGGGGTCGGCGAGCGGATCCTGCGGGGAGTTGTAGTAGACGTTTTCCCACGACGTGGACTGCCGACCGATGATCATCAGGTTGTAGCTGACGAACGCGGACAGGTTCGCACTCATGTGAATACGGCCGCTGACGCCCAGGTCGAACACCGGCGAGAAGTCCGTCTTCTCCTCCTGCTGCGAAGTCGGCTCTTCCGTCGGAGAGAACAGCTGGGCCGTGCTCACGCGGTCGATGTGCCGGTTGATACCGAATGTGACTTTCGGGTCGGCCGCCAGCGAAAAGTACTTGGTGTCGTAGGCGAAGCGGAGACCAGCCTGCGGTCCGAATGTGTTGTTCTCAGCCCGGCTCGAGATGGTCGGGTTGAGGTTCTCGATGGCGTCAAAGCCCGAGATCGTGAGGCTGTTCGTGTAGCGGATGTACTTGAGACCGAAGAGAGGCCGGACGGAGATCGGGTTCCCCGGCTGGAGCGGACGGAGCAGGAAGTTCGTGTCGGCTCCCCACAGGTTCGCCTGGACCGAGGCGGTGTAGTTCCCCTCGAAGGGGGTCATCCGGCTGTCCGAGAGAGCGCCTTCTCGGAGATAGGTGATCACCGGGAAGTACGGCGCGCCGAAGGTGAAGTTCGGGGCGAAGTTCAAGGTCTGGGTTTCCTGGTCGAGGGCCCAGACGCTCCCCTCGAACGTGAAGGGCTCAAAGTTGACCCCGAAGGTTCCCTTGATCCCGTTCTGGTTGTCGAAGTTGGCATCCGCCAGGCTCGGGACGAAGCCGAAGGCCCCGCCCCGCGTCCCCAGCCCCGTGACCACCGGGAAGGCGTTCGAGTTCAGCCCGTTCGGTCCCTGAATCGCGGTCGGAGGAAAGTTCCCCTGCCGCTCGAAACTCGCCAGCGGGGCTCCCAGGAAGACATCGCCGGGCTCGGTCAGGCTCCAGTTCAGGTATTCCAGGCGCCAGTAGCTGTTCTCGACCCCCTCGCGAATGTTCAGGTCCAGTTCGGAGTTCGTGTCATAGAGGAATCCGCGGTCGGTCGGCAGCAGTTCCGGCGGAACGCTGTACCCCTCCGGACCAAAATAGTCCTGGGCGAGGCAAGCGTGGGACCAGGTGCCGAGGCACGTCAGAACCAGGGTCGTGATGAACCAACGGGTCATGTGCTGTCCGTCCCTCAGTGCTTCTCACTGCGGAACCTCTGCGGAACGTCTCCGCATGCGCCGACGCCGGCACGAGAGGCTATCACCTGTATCGGCTGTAGCGGTGAAGCCGGTCGCAGGAAATCTTCCGGCTTGGCTAACTTTGTCGATCGTTCTGGTTGTGACGACTCTGCGGCCGGTCCCGGGGTCACCCCTTCGGAGTCGCGCGCTCTGGGCAGAATGCGGGGTGTGGCGAGAGACCGCCGCGCAGTCGGGCGGGAGCAACGCAAGCCGCGGGAAAAAGCCGGTCCCGGGGATCGGCGGAAACTGCCGCTTGAGAATCCGAATCCCATCGACCTAGGATGATGAATGCCGCAGCCTTCGGACGGGGACCGGGCCGGAGGGGATCGCGGCCATGCCCCGTCGACCTGCGACGCGCCTGCCGCAGGAAGGGTCGCGAGACTCCCGAAAATGAACACTCGATCCTTCGGTCCCTCTTTCTCCGGGCTGCGGTCCAGCTTCCTCCTGGCCGAGGTGGTGCTGCTGGTGACGTTCATCGCCTCCTCGGCGATGGCCGATGCCGATTCGGAGTACGGGGTCGCTCTCCAGTTCTATAAGCAGCAGCGTTGGGAGCAGTCCGCCAAGCTGTGGGCGGACTTCATTCCGCGGTATCCGCAGTCCCCGCGTCTTCCGCTGGCCAAGCTCTACTACGGCCAGGCCCTGATCCAGACCGGGAAGTACGCGGAGGCCCGGGAGACCTTTCGCGACTACGTCGCCCGTTATCCGGCGGAGGCCGACATTCCGCTCGCGCGCTACCGCATCGCCGAATGCAGCGTGTTCCTGAACGACCTCGACGCCGCCCGGGCTGAGCTCAAGGCATTCCTGAGCCAGCACGCCAACCACGATCTGGCCGAATGGGCGTGGCAGTACCAGGGAGAAGTCCTGGCCAAGCAGGGGAAGTTCGCCGAGGCGGCGGACTCGTTCCGGACGGTGCTGACGAAGTACCAGTCCGGCAAGCTGACGGAGGACGCGAAGTTCGGACTCGCCCGGGCGGAGGAACAGCTCAAGCACGTTCCGGAAGCGATGGCGCTGTACCGGGAACTCGCCGCGGCGCCGAACGGCCGGTTTGCCGCGGAGTCGCTCTTCTGCCTCGGCACGCGGTTCTTCGACGACCGACAGTATCCGCAGGCCCTCGAGCAGTTCACCGCCATCGAAAAGCGGTTTCCGGAGCACAGCCTCGTTCCGACGGCGCGGCTGCATTCGGGATACGTCCATTTTGCGACGCGGCAGTACGACGCGGCGGCCGCGGAGTTCGAGAAGGTGACGCAGCCACCGGGGCTGGCCCTGACCGCCCAATACTGGCTCGGTCTCTGCAAGAAGGAACTGGGCGACTTTGCCGCCGCGATCCAGATCCTGAGCCGCCTCGATCCCCAGGCCAAGGCGCTCAGGCCACTCGGGCAGGAAGTCGCCTTCCACTGGGGGGACAGCGAGTTGCGGCAGGAGCACTTCGACAAGGCCCGCGAGCTGTTCCTCGAAGCGACCCGCCGCGATCCGGCCGGCGAGCTGGCGGACGACGCGCTCTATCTGGCGAGCGACGCCGCGGTCCGGGCCGGCCGGTTCGACGACGCCGAACGGATGCACGCCGAGTTTCGTCGGACCTACGCCCAGAGCGGCCTCGCCCTGCTGGAGGAGCTGGTCTACGGCCGGGCCATTTTCGGCCAGGGGAACGCTCTCGAGGCAACCGATCCCGCCGGTGCGAAGGCTCGCTGGGCCTCGGCCGCGCAGGTCTTCGAGCGGGTGGCACGAGAAAGCACGGTGCCGCGGACGTCGATCCTCGCCCGGATCCAGCTCGCGCGTGTCCAGGCCCGCGGGAAGAACTTCGAGGCGGTGGTCGCCACGTTGCTGCCGCTCAAGGAGGAACTGGTCAGCGATCAGGTCCCCCGCGAGTACACCGAGGCGCTCGTCCTTCTCAGCAACAGCCTGATCGAGCTCAAGCGTTCCGAGGAAGCGGTGACCGTCCTCAAGGTCTACCAGGACTCCTCGCCCGAAAAGAAGAACCCGGTCGCTCTCTCGACCCTGGCGGTTGCCTCCGCCCAGCTCGGGAAGTGGGACGACGCCCGCCGCGCGGTCGCGTCGCTGGCGGAGGCGGAGCCCGCTGGAGAGAACCTGGCTTATGCGGCCGCCACCGTCGGAGACCTGGCGTTCCGGGCTGAGGAGTGGCCCGCCGCGGCGGAGATGTTCCAGCGGGAGGTCGGGCTCGGCGAGGCCTATCCGAAGTACTGGCGGGCCCTGTCGGACCTCGGGCACACCTACATCAATATGGAGAAGTGGAGCGACGCGGCCGCGGCAATGAGCGGCGTGCTCCAGTCCAAGGGGCAGGACGGCGCGTTGATCTCGCACATCACGTACCTCTACGGGTACGCCCTCCAGAAAGTGGGCGAGACCGGCGACGCCGCGGTCCGGACGGAAAAGACGGCGGCTGCGGTGAAGGTCTTCGAAGAAGGGTACGACCGCTTCCGGCTTCCCGCGGAGGCCAAGACTCCCTCGGAGACCGCGCTGCGGGTTTCCTACAACGCCTACCAGTGCGCCAAGGGGGCGGCCCGCTGCTACGCCCGCCTGGAGAAGTCCGCCGACGCCGATGCCTGGTGGGAGAAGGCGTACAACGAGCTCACACACCAGACCGACCCGAAGTACCGCGATCTCGACGTCGTTCTCAGCGAATGGGCGGCGATGAACAACAACGCCGGCAATGACGCGCGGGCGGACGAGCTGTTCCAGCGGCTCCTCAAGGATTTCCCCGGGAGCC
The DNA here is from genome assembly GCF_001610835.1 of Planctomyces sp. SH-PL14. Classification (NCBI taxonomy): domain Bacteria; kingdom Pseudomonadati; phylum Planctomycetota; class Planctomycetia; order Planctomycetales; family Planctomycetaceae; genus Planctomyces; species Planctomyces sp. SH-PL14. The sequence goes on from NZ_CP011270.1 coordinate 523,119, forward strand.
AGCAGGCGGTCGTCGCCCGCCTCTCAGTAGCACAGGGGATGGCGAACGCGGGCGAGACGCAGCAGGCGATCCAGGCGTTCGAGGCGATCCTCTCCCAGCCGAAACTTCCCGACGAAGTCCGCCGGACCGCCCTGCTCTGGCTGATCGACGTCGCGGCGGAGACGTCGGACTGGTCGACGAGCCTTGCGAACGCGCTCGCCTTCGAGAAGGCCTTCCCCGCCAGCGAGCATCGGTTCTACGCGAAGTTCCGGAAGGCGGAGGCGCTGCTGCAGCTCGCCGTCCGCAGTCCCGGGGGGGCGAGCATCGAGGCGGGCCGCGGCAGCGAACAGGTCGATGAAGCGATCAAGCTGCTGATCGAGCTGAAGCAGTCGAAAGACGTGGCGCTCAAGGACAGCGGATCGACGATCGGCCAGGAGGAGTGGTATCCGCAGGTCTGGCTGCTGCTGACCGAGGCCTACTTCCGGATCCGCAACCACACGGCGGTCGCGGCGAACGTCGAGGAACTGCGGTCGCAGGATCCGATGTCGAAGTTCCTGTACCAGATGGACGAGATCCTCGGCCGGAGCCTGAACGCCCAGGCGAAGTTCGACGAAGCCCGGGCCGCCTTCACCCGCGTGATCGAATCGCCGGACGGCAAGCGGACCGAAACGGCGGCGAAGGCCCAGTTCTACCTCGCGGAGACGTTCCTCCTGCAGAAGAAGTACGCCGAGGCGCTCGAGGAGTATTACAAGGTCTACGTCAGCTACGCCTATCCGGAATGGCAGGCGATGGCCCTGTACCAGGCGATCCGCTGCGATCTCGAGCTCAAGCGTCCCGAAGGGGCGGCGAAGACCCTTGAGACCCTGAAGACGGGGTTCCCCGACAGCGAGTACACGAAGAAGGCCGAAGTCGAAGTCAAGGCGATCCTCGACAAGACCCAGCCCGAGAAACCGGCCTGACGATCAGGCGTCCGGCAGGTCGCGGGTGGCCGCGCTAAATCGGAACGGAAGTGGTCGCGACAGGGATGGTGGATGCAGGTCTTCTATACGGATCAGTTCGTCCTGCCGCTCCCCGACGGTCATCGGTTTCCGATGCGGCGGTACTCTCTCCTGCGGGAGACGCTCCAGGAGCGGGAGATCGTTCCTCGCGAGCAGTTCCACGTCCCTGCCGCGGCGACGGACGACCAGCTCCGGCTCGTCCATACGGCAGCCTATGTGGAGCGGGTCCGGACCGGGACTCTGTCGGAGGATGAGCAGCGGCGGATCGGATTCCCCTGGTCGCCGCAGATGGTTGAGCGGTCCCGGCGGTCCGTCGGAGCGACGATCTCGGCGGGCCGTGCAGCCCTTGAGGAACGGGTCGCGGTCAATCTGGCCGGGGGAACGCATCATGCCTTCACCGATCGCGGATCGGGCTACTGCGTCTTCAACGACGTCGCGGTGGCGATCCGGGTCCTGCAGTCGGAGCAGCGGGTCGGGCGGTGCGTCGTGATCGACCTCGACGTCCATCACGGAGACGGGACGGCGGCGATCTTCGCCGACACCCCGGAGGTCTTCACGGTTTCGCTCTTCGCACGGAAGGCGTTTCCTTCGCGAAAGCCGCCGGGGAGTCTCGACGTCCCACTCGAGCCGGGAACCGGCGATGCCGAGTACCACGCCGCACTCGATGCCACTCTGCGTGTCGTCGAAGCGGAATCCCGGTTCGACATCCTCTTCTATCTCGCCGGGGCCGATCCCTTCGAGAAGGACCTGCTCGGCGGCCTGGCGCTTACGAAGGAGGGACTGGCGGAGCGGGACCGGAGGGTGTTTCAGTTCGCCCGCCGTCAGGGGCTGCCGGTCGCGATCTCGATGGCGGGTGGATATGCGAGCGACGTCCGCGATATTGTCGACATCCAGGCCCGGACGGTCGAACTCGCCCGGGAGATCCTGGATCCCGAAACCCCCGCTGCTCCTGGAGTACGTTGAACGGAATGTCGCCAGATCCTGCGTTCCCTCTGGAGTCGAATCCCGTGTGGGCGTTTGGTCCCCGCCGCTGGGCGAAGGGGCCGCTGCCGCGGATCTTCGGCATCGTGAATGTGACGCCGGACAGTTTTTCGGACGGCGGAGCGTACTTCGGGCCGGACGACGCGGTCAGGCGGGGCCGGCAACTGGTGGACGAAGGGGCGGACATTCTCGACGTCGGTGGGGAGTCGACGCGGCCGGGATCGGAAAGCGTCACTGTCGAGGAAGAGCTGCGGCGGGTGGTCCCGGTGATCGAGCGGCTCTCGGCCGAGACGTCCGTGCCGATCTCGGTCGATACGACGAAGGCGGCCGTGGCCCGCGCGGCGCTGGCGGCGGGGGCTTCGATCGTCAACGACATCTCCGGGCTGACCTTTGATCCGGAGATGGTCCCGCTGTGCGCGGCGTCCGATTGCGGGGTTGTGGTGATGCACATCCAGGGGACGCCGCAGACGATGCAGATCGATCCCCGGTACGACGATGTTGTGGGGGAGATTGACGGGTTTCTTCAGGGGCAGGTGTCGTTGCTGGGGCGGGCGGGGATTGCGGAGGAGCGGGTGCTCCTCGATCCCGGGATTGGTTTCGGGAAGACGCCCCGGCACAACGTGGAGATCCTGCGAGGACTCAACGCGTTCCGGCGGCGGGGCCGGCCGGTGCTGATTGGTCATTCCCGGAAGCGATTTTTGGGTCGGATCGTCGGGCATCCGCTTGATGAGCGGGAGGCGGCGACGGTGGGGGTCAGTATTGCCGCGGCGCAGTTGGGGGCGGATTACTTGCGGGTTCATGATGTTCGCCAGACGAGAGATGCGTTGCTGGCGTGGTCGGCTGTCCTGGGGGGACCGGCCGGCGACTTGTGATCGCCTCTCACCGGGTCCAGGGGCACCCTGGTGGGGAGTGCAGAGGGGCAACGCCCCATTGCCCGCCGGAGGCCCGGCCGTCGAGAGATATCGAAAGGAGTGGGTGTCCAAGCGCGGACACCGCGTCGTATGCCCCCTCACCAACCCGCGGGGCTTGCAAAGCGAGCGGTGTGGTTAGAGGGAGTCCTCAACACCGGTTCCACAAAACGGACGTCCGTTGTGTACCACGGTTCCTCACAGGAGTGCCTCCGGCGGCAAGGGGTTGCCCCCTTGACCCCAGTGGCCGTGGCACGATGGGTTTGAGGTGGCATAGCTGTACCGGCAAGAACGCGGTTCCCAACAACGGAATTCACACCCGCTCGCTGGACGCTCCGAAGACCCTGTGGCACAATCTCTCGATGGATCGCTACCGCGAGCCGATTCCCGGCTCCCATCGACACAGCACGACAGCCCGAAGCCGCGACGAGTTCACCACTCGTCCCCGCTCCGGGCTGTGCGCTTTGATCGGCTGCCACCACTCTACAGGCACCGGTCGATCGAACGTCTTCCTGCGATCCCCGCATCACTCTCCCCTGATCGGACATGTTTACCGGACTCGTTGAAGGCCGCGGCGTCGTGCGGGCCCTCCGGCCCGCCGGAGCTTCCCTGGACCTCGGAATCGAGGCTCCCGAAGACCTGCGCCGTCCCAACGATCCCGCGAAACTCGGTGACAGCATCGCCACGAACGGCTGCTGCCTGACCCTCGTCGGAACCGACGACGGCCTGTGGTGGTTCCAGGCCGGACACGAGACCCTGGCCAAGACCAACCTCGGACGCCTCGAAGTCGGCAGCCCGGTCAACCTCGAGCGGTCCCTCCCGGTCAACGCCCGCCTCGGCGGCCACTTCGTTCAAGGACACGTCGATGGCCTCGCAACCGTCGAGCGGATCGGCCGGACCGGCGAATGGATCGACATGGTGTTTCGCGTCGCCCCCGCCCTGACGCGGCAAATGGTCCAGAAAGGCTCGATCGCCATCGACGGCGTCAGCCTCACGCTCGTCACCGTCGAGCCCGAACTGTTCAGCGTCATGCTGATCCCGCACACACTCTCGGTCACGACGCTCGGGATCCGGCAGGTCGGCGATCCGGTGAACATCGAGACCGACATCCTCGGAAAATACGTCGAGAAGCTGGTGGGGGACCTGCAGTCCCACGCACCGGCGCTGCAACGGGGGAATGGAACGATTCATGGCGGTTGAGCGGCAGACCCGGTCGTACCTCATGAGGCTCTTCCAGGAGCACGGCTTCAACCCGCGCCACGACCTCGGCCAGAATTTCCTGATCGACCTCAACATCATCGATCTGGTCGTCCGCAAGGCGGAGATCGGCCCGAACGATGTCGTTCTGGAAGTCGGAGCCGGAACCGGGAGCATGACCGCGGAGCTCGCCAGCCGCGCGGGGCACGTCGTCTCGGTCGAGTACGACGCCAACATGCACATGCTCGCCAGCCGGGCGGTGCGGTCCTTCTCGAACGTGACGCTCCTCAACACGGACGCGCTCAAAGGGAAAAACCACCTCCACCCGCTGGTCCTCGAGGCCATCAACACCGCCCTCGCCGCTCACCCGGATCGCCGGCTCAAGCTGGTCGCCAACCTCCCCTACAACATCGGCACGCCGGTCATCTCGAACCTCGTGCTCCTCGACTACCCGTGGACCCGGATGGTCGTGACGATCCAGTACGAGCTCGGCCTGCGGATGCAGGCGGCCCCGCGGAGCAACGACTACGGGGGTCTTTCGGCCTGGCTCCAGTCGCAGTGCGACGTCGAGATCGTCCGCAAGATCGGCCCGAACGTCTTCTGGCCCCGCCCCAAGGTCGACTCCGCCGTCGTCCGGATCGACCCCAACGAGGAGAAGCGGCGGCAGATTTCCGACCGGCCCCGCTTCCACGAATTCCTCCGCCACCTGTTCAACCACCGCCGCAAGGTCCTCCGCGGCGTCCTGACGGGGCTGGACGACCGCCTCGGCAAACCGCAGGTCGACGAACTGCTCCGGGAACAGGGGATCATCGAGAGCGCCCGGGCCGAAGAGCTGTCCCCCCAGGAGCTCGTCCGCCTCGCCAACCGGGTCTTCGAGTGGATCGACCAGCAGTCCCGGGAGACCCCGGCCGCCGCGACAGATTGACCGCTTTCCGAACCACAGGCCTCCCGCCGCATCCCGCCCCACGAATCACCAGTCCTTTTCGAAAGTCGAAACCATGCTCGATCGCCTCATTGACAATGGACTCACCTTCGACGACGTCCTCCTCATCCCGGCGTACAGCGAAGTGATGCCCGCCGATGTCGACGTGACGTCGAAGCTGACCCGCAACATCACGGTCCGCATGCCGATCGTGTCGAGCCCCATGGACACCGTCACCGAGAGCGACATGGCGATCGGGATGGCCCAGGAGGGGGGAATCGGGATCGTTCACAAGAACATGACCCCGGAAAACCAGGCTCTCCAGGTCGACCGGGTGAAGCGGAGCGAGCACGGCGTCATCGTCGACCCGGTCACCCTCCCCCCCGGGGCGAGCGTCCGGGACGCCATCGCCATCATGGAGGAGCGGAACGTCGGCGGGGTTCCGATCACGGAGAATGGGAAACTTAAGGGGATTATCACCCGCCGCGACCTCCGGTTCCTCGATTCCCGGGACATCCCGGTGGAACAGGTGATGACGAAGGACAAACTCGTCACCGCCCGCGAGGAGACGAACCTCAAGGACGCCGAGAAGATCCTCCGCGAGAACAAGGTCGAGAAGCTCCTGCTGGTCGATGGAGATTTCCAGCTCAAGGGGCTGATCACAATCAAGGACATCGACAAGAGCCTGAAGTATCCGCGGGCCAACAAGGATGCCCGCGGCCGGCTGCGGGTCGGAGCGGCGATCGGCGTGCACGACATGGCCCGGGCCGAGCGGCTGATCCGGGCCGGCGTCGACGTCCTGGTGGTCGACAGCGCCCACGGCCACTCGAAGAACGTCATCGAGACGGTCCGGAACTTGAAGAAACAATGGTCCTCGATCGACATCATCGCCGGAAACATCGCGACGAGTGAAGGTGCGAAGGATCTGGCGGATGCGGGGGCGGACGCGGTCAAGGTGGGGATCGGACCTGGGTCGATCTGCACCACGCGTGTCGTTTCAGGCGTCGGCGTTCCGCAGCTCACGGCCATTTCGGCTGCGGCCAAGGCGGTCGGGAATTCGATCCCCCTGATAGCCGACGGTGGCATCCGTTACAGCGGAGATATCACCAAGGCCCTGGCCGCAGGAGCATCCACCGTGATGCTCGGCGGACTGCTTGCCGGATTGGCGGAGAGTCCGGGAGAGATGATTCTCTTCCAGGGAAGGACGTTCAAACGGTATCGCGGAATGGGGTCGCTCGGCGCGATGGTCGCCGGCAGCAGTGACCGGTACCGGCAGACCGTCACGGAAGACGATTTGAAAGGCCGACCGAAGCTCGTCCCCGAGGGTGTCGAGGGTCGCGTCCCCTACAAGGGGGCTCTCAACGCGCTGATCTATCAGCTCGTCGGAGGGCTCCGGGCGGGGATGGGATACCTGGGCGTCCGGGATATCGAGGCACTTCGCACTCAGGCGAAGTTCCTCAAGGTGACGCCGGCGACGGTCAGGGAGAGTCATCCTCATGACATCGCCATCACGCAGGAAGCGCCCAACTACACCGTCGAGCACTCGCCCAACGAAGGCCATTAGCCGCGGCCTGGCGACGATCGTCCTCTCCGGACTGGCGGTCGGGATGGCTACGGCCGCTCCCCCCGCCAGTGAGGGAAAATCGGCCGGCGATCCGCTCAGCTCGCTGAAGAGCCGCTCCGGGGAGATCCGCTGGTCGGAGATCCGCGAGCGTGCCTCCGGGACGGCCCAGGCCTCGGTCGGGATCCCCCGGCCGGAGCTGCAGAAGCCGTCGCTCCCGCCGGTCACCGAGACCGTCTTCGACCAGATCGACGCTCCCTTCGGCGATATCGACGAGGAGCTGCTGACGGACAAGGAGCTGGTCGCTCCCGCGCCGCTCCCCGCCGCCCACCTCAACCGTTCGGCGATCCTACCGCTGAACGCCGAATACTTCGCGCCGCAGCCCTTCCCGGCCCCGGCGACGCTGCAGGCGGAAGAGACCGCCGTCGGTCCCGGAACGCCGCTGCCGATCCGGAGCAATCCGTTCGCGGTCGCCCAGCAGGACGCGGCTCCGATTCCCGCCGCTCCGCTCGTGCCGCAGCCCGACCAGCCCAGCAGCCCCGAGGCGCTGAAGCAGCGCGACCTTCCGGAGAATCAGCAGCGGTCCCGCTTCAAGGATCCCCTCGTCCGGGCCGCGACCGGCACCAGCGGACTGAAGCCGCTCGCCAACATCCTGCCGCACTACGACTACACGCCGTCGGGAGCGGATCCGTATTCGCGGCTGTGCCCCCGCCCCCCCGAAGCCCCGGCGGACGGCAAGTACGACCTCTGCCCGGATGAGCATCCGCTCGGCAACGAGGGGAACCTGGCACGGGCCTTCGGCGCCACCGACTTCATGTGGACCGCGTCGAACCTGTACCACAACCCGCTCTACTTTGAGGATCCGAACCTTGAGCGGTACGGCCAGACGCACGGCGTCCTGCAGCCGGCCGCCTCGATCGGACGGTTCGGCCTCCAGCTCGTCGGCCTGCCGTACCAGATGGCCCTCGATCCCCCGTGCCGCTGGGAATACACCCTCGGCTGGTATCGTCCGCAGGAAATCTGCACTCCTCGCAAGAAGTCCCGCATCCCGCTCAACGCCAAAGCCGCCGCCACCTCGGCAGCCGCTTATACCGGCCTGATCTTCATCTTCCCGTAGACGACACCCGTCACGAAACACGCACAGCCGAACGGCGTCCAGAGGGCGCCCTTCGGCTGTCGTCGTTTTCCGAGGTTAAACACCAAGGCACCAAGGAGGCACCAAGAACACAAAGGGGAGCGCCCGGCGGGGTACGTCTTGGTGACCTTTGTGCCTCCTTTGTGTCTTGGTGTTTAACCTAATCGGCCCTAGCTGGCCGACTGAGAAACGGCGGGCCGCTCGGCAGTCCCTTCGCGGGAAGCAGGAGGCTGGGGCTTCTTGGCCCGCCGCAGGAGGTCGACGAGCCGCCGCGGCAGGAGGCTCTTCAGCAGCGTCCGCCAGCTGCGACCGGGGGTCCGCCGCGTCCCCATGGCGCGAAGGGCGTGGATCGCGCTCTCCACGCTCTGTCCATTCTCCAGAAGCTCGTCCGCCAGCCAGTCGTGGGCGTCGGCCAGTGCCGCCCGGATCTGGCTGGAGGAGAGGGCCAGGCGGGAGCGGTGCTGGTGCAGCTCCTCGTGGAGCGTCCGGAGGAACGAGCGGGCGAAGTGCAGGCTGTTCTCGCGGTTCGTGATGTGATCGCCGATGCCGACCCGGTACAGGATCGACGGCACGTCGATGAAGGCGACGGGCCCCAGGCGGCAGGTCGCCAGGTGATATTTGAAGTCTTCGCCGCCGCGGAGCATCCCCGTATCGAAGGGGCCGACCTGGCGGGCCCACTCCTGCTTGACCAGGACCGTGGGGGTGTGGACCAGGTTCCCGCGGAACATCGTGGAGTAGATGTCTCCGACCCCCACGTCGGCGTCCTTCCACTCCCCGACGACCTCGGGACAGTAGCTCGACAGCGGCCGCAGTTCCGGGAACGGTGTCTCGCCGGGGAGGTGCTGGTAGGCGGAGTACATTCGCTTCAGGTAGTTCGCCTGATGCGGAGTCTTGTCCGGGCGGATCGCGTCCATGTTGGTCCACAGCATCCCGACCTCCGGGAAGCGGCTGGCGACGCGGAGCTGCAGAGAGAGCTTCCAGGGATGCCAGATGTCATCCGAGTCGAGGAAGGCGATCCACTCGCCCCGGGCCTGCGAGAGGGCAAAGTTGCGGGCGGCGGAGACCCCCTGGTTGGCCTGGCGGAAGGCCCGCACCCGGCCGTCGCGGGAGGCATAGTCGGCGAGAACGCGGGGGGTGCTGTCCCGGGAGCCGTCGTCGACGACCAGGACTTCCAGGTTGGTCCAGGTCTGGGCGAGGGCGCTCTCGATCGCCTCCCCGACAAAGCGGACCCGGTTGTAGGTCGGAAGGACGATCGAAATCAGCGGCGTGTCAGTCATGATCCGGACAATGCGAACGATGGGCGTCTTCGGTCCGGCAAGACTACTGTTGTCCCTGAATTGAGGCGGTCGGCACTTGCCGCGGAAATTTCGATTTCACGAAACGACGTTGTGCCGGAAGAATCGGTACGACTGTTCCGGCATGTCGCCTTTCGACAACGGCGAATTGTCCGCAGTAAGTCGCTGTCCCGCGATGCTTTACGGCATCGAAGCTGACGGGGCCGTAAGATTCCGAGCTTAAATGGCCCTCAGAGGCGAAACACCCGGACAACAAGAACGCACCAAGGCCACCAAGAGGCAGACGGCAGGGCCAAGCTTGGTGCTCTTGGTGCCCCCTTCGTGCCTTGGTGTTTAACAACCAGCCCGCGCACGCCGACAATCGGCCTCTAGAACTCCCGCCGCTGCCGCGACGAGGGAATGTTGAGGGCCTTGCGGTACTTCGTCACCGTCCGCCGGGCGAGCTGGAAGCCGTGCTTCGCCAGGGCCTCGACGATCTCGTCATCGCTGAGCGGGTTCCGCTTGTCCTCGTTGTCGACGACTTCCTTGAGCTTGATTCGGATGATGTCCCAGGCGACCTCTTCGCCGTCCGCGGTCGTCGTCCCCCCACCGAAGAACCGCTTGAGGGGGAAAATTCCCCGCGGCGTCTCGATGTGCTTGTCGCCGACCGCCCGGGAAATCGTCGTCACGTGGACGCCGACGACATCCGCGATGTCCTGCATCTTGAGCGGCTTGATGTGGTCCGGACCCTCTTCGAGGAACTCGGACTGCCGGTCGACGATCGCCTGCGCCACCTTCCGCAGGGTCTGATACCGCTGCTCGATGGCGTCGATCAACCACTTGGCGGATTCGATCTTCTTCTTGACGAACTCCTTCGTCTGCGGATCCGGGTTCCCTTCCAGGAGCCGCAGGTACCGCTTGCTGATCCGGAGCTGCGGGACGTACTCGTCGATCAGCTCGACGAACCACTTCCCGTCGTCGTCCTTCTGGACCCGGAGGTCCGCCGTCACGGTCTGGACCGGCATCGGCTCGAAGCCGCGGCCCGGATAGGGATTCAGGGTCCGCATCTGCTCGATCGTCGCCTTGATGTCGTCGATCGAGTAGCCCGTCTTCCGCTGAATGAGCGGCAGGCGGTTCTGCATGATGTCGTCAAGGTGGCCGGAGATGATCGTGATCAGCATCTCGCGGAGCGGCGTGTCCGGCTTGATCTGGAGCAGCAGGCACTCGCGGAGGTCCCGCGCGCCGACCCCCGGCGGATCGAGCTTCTGGATCAGTCGGAGCGTCTCTTCGGCCTTGGCCATGTCAATCGACTGGCCGAAAACCTGGACCATCTCGGGGAGCGAGCTCTGCATCCGGCCGTTGGCGTCCAAGTTCTGGATCAGGTATTCGCCGAAGGCCCGAACCTCGGGGCTGACCTGGAAGTAGTGGAACTGGTCGACGAGGTACTCATGGAGCGACTGCGGCCGCTCCTCGGCGTTGGCCATCACGTCGTGGGCCCGCTCGCCGTCCTCTTCCATCCGGTTGCTGGAGGGCTTGGAGCCGGAGGTGTAGTTGTCTTCCGGCCAGTCCTCGGCAATCTCGATGAGGCGCTCGAAGTCGGAGGCGTTGTTGTCTTCCTCGCCGGCGTTCAGCTCGCGGCGCTCGACGTCCTTGATAGGGGCCTGATCGAAGTCCGGTCCCTCGGCGACTTCGCCGTTCGTCGCTTCGCTCTTTCCCTCGACGCGCTGCAGGAGCGGATTCTCCGCCATCTCCTGGTCAATGCGTTCCTCCAGCTCCGTGAGGGGCATCTGGAGGATCTCCATCGACTGAATCATGCGCGGCGCGAGGACCTGCTGGAGGCTTTGCCGCTGGAATTGGCCGATGTTGAGGTGCATTGCTGGTTCTGACTCAGTTCCGTGTGATCCGAGGCCGAAACGGGGCGGGTCTCAAAACGACTGTCGCCCCCGCAGGGCATCGGACAGCATTTCCTTGTTCGCAAATTCGAGCACGCTCCCGGTGGCGATTCCGCGGGCCAGCCGGGTGATCTGCACCCCGCTCTCTTCGAGCAGGTTGGAGATGAAGAGGGCGGTGCCGTCCCCTTCCAGGGTCGGGTTCGTCGCCATGATGATCTCGCGGACGCCGTCGCGGCGGACCCGCTGCTGCAGGGCTTCGATCGTCAGGTCGGAGGGGCCGATCCCCTCCAGCGGGGAGAGCCGGCCGCCGAGGACGTGGTATGTCCCCTGGAAGACTCCCGTGTTCTCGAGGATCGTCACGTCCCGCGGCTGCTCGACGACGCAGACGAGCGTCCGGTCGCGGCGCGAGTCCGCGCAGACGGTGCACAGTTCCTGGTCGGTGAGGTTGAAGCAGATCGTGCAGCGGCGGATCGACTGCTTGACCTCGCGGATCGCCTCCGCCAGCCGCATCGCCTCGGGAGTCGTGGCGCTGATGATGTAGTTCGCCAGCCGCTCCGCGCTCTTGCGGCCGATTCCCGGCAGCGCGGCAAACTCATTGATGAGCCGGCCGACGGCGGGGCCGAACGGGTGCTGTTCCGGCGGGAAGGTTTTGACGGGCATGGGGCGGAGCCTCTCCGAGGCGGGGACGCGCGGGCCTCAGGAGCCGAGTCCAAGCTGGGACATCGCCTGCTGGAGGGCAGCGTTGTCTCCCCCCATCACCCCCGACATCTCGCGGGTGGCGGCCTCCTTGGCCTTGGCGACGGCGTCGTTGACCGCCTCGCTGATCGCGGTCTCCATCCGGTCCGATCCGTTGGCGAGGGCGGCCGGAGCGACCCGGCAGCCGACCAGCTGGTGGTCACCGGTCATCTCGACCGTCACGAGGCCGTCGGCGGAGGTCCCTGAGACGCGAAGCGTGGCGAGCTTCTGCTTCATCTCGGACATCCGCGACTGCATGTCCCCCATCTGCTTCATCAGCTGGGCGATATTTCCGAGTCCCTTGAACATCGGCGATTTCCTCTCGTTCTACTCCTCCGGATCGGCGTTCGCGTCACCGGAATCGCTTCCTTCGATCGCCGTCGCGCCGGAATATTCCCGGACGTCGACGACGGTCGCGTTCAGGATCGCGACTGCCTGCTGAACAAAAACATCCCCTTCCACGCTGGTGGGGCGTCTCCGTTCGGCCATGGCCGGCTTGGCTGCGACGGGGGCCGCCGGAGCGGTCACCGAGGCGTCCTCGCTAATCCTTATCTGGACAGGAGTTCCGGCCAATTCATCGATGTACTGCTGAAGGCGTTTCAGGTTTTCCGCCTTCGCACAGTACATCCGAGAGAAACCATAGCTCTTCGGGAACCGCAAATCTAGAGAATTTGGCCCAGTAATTGCAGCAAACGTGGCATTCTTCAGGTGAGAGGCCATCACCTCGGGCAATCTGGTGAGCAATTCTCCTGCGAAAGTTGCCATTGTGCCGGCTGACAGCGCAATCTGAGCTCCAGGCGCGCAATCTGCTCCTTCAGGTTCCGGCTCCGGCGCGGAACGCGATGCTGAAGGAGGGGGAGCCACGGGCGTTGCTGGAGGCGGAGGGACCGCTGGAGCCGTCACTGCAGGGGGGTGTTCAGCCCCGTTTTTTTTTTCGTCCGGGCGCGGAGCGGCCGGACTCGCCGGGGGCATCCGCGGCGGCATTGCTGGACGCGGGGCGGTCCCCGGTGAGGGGGGCGTTGCCGGGCGGGAGGCGGGAGCCGGGCCACCGACCTGGCTCAACGGCGTGAGTTCCGCCAGGAGCGTCATCCGGATCAGGGCCAGTTCCAGCAGGGAACGGGCGTAGTTGACCCGCTGCATGCGATTCTTCGCTTCGGCCAGGATCTGCATCGCCGCGCTGGCGGTCGACACCGCCCAGCGTCCGGCCTGCTCGCGGAGGGCATCCCGGACGCGTTCCGAGACCGCCAGGAGCGGCACCTCGTCCGCGCCGACGGACACGACGATCAGGTCCCGCAGGTAGTTCAGGAGCTGGTCGCTGAAGACCCCCAGCTCGACGCCGACTTCCGCCGCATTGTGGAGCCGCGACAGTACGCCGGGCCGGTCGCTGCGGATGACGGCGTCGATGAGGTCGATGATCCGCTCGTCCGGGGCGGTCCCGAGCAGCCGGTGGACGTCCTCCGCCTGAACCCGTTCGCTGCCGAACGCGAGGAGCTGGTCGAACAGGGACTGGCTGTCCCGCATCGATCCGGCGGCGCGGCGGGCGACGAGTTCCAGGGCTTCCTCGTCGACGACGCGGCCTTCCGCCTCCGCGATCTCCCGCAGGCGGCCCATGATCCGGTCGGTGGCGATCGTTCCGAAGTCGAACCGCTGGCAGCGGGAAAGGATCGTGTCCGGGACCTTGTTGGGCTCGGTGGTGCAGAAGATGAATTTGACGTTCGGCGGGGGCTCTTCCAGCGTCTTGAGGAGGGCGTTGAAGGCCTCCTTGGTGAGCATGTGGACTTCGTCGATGATGTAGACTTTGTAGGGCGACCGCATCGACCGGACGTTGACGTTGGCCCGGAGCTGGCGGATGTCGTCGATCCCGCGGTTCGAGGCGCCGTCGATTTCGAGGACGTCGACGTCGCTCCCGGCCGCGATCGAGGTGCAGACTTCGCACTGGTTGCAGGGGACGCCGTCGACGGCGTTGGGGCAGTTCAGGGCCTTGGCGAAGATGCGGGCGGTGGAGGTCTTGCCGACGCCGCGGGCGCCGGTGAAGAGGTAGGCGTGGGCGACGCGTTGCTGGCGGATGGCGTTACGGAGGGACTGTCCGACGTGTCCCTGTCCGACCACTTCGTCGAAGGTCTGGGGTCGGAAGCGGCGGGCGAGGACGGTGTATTGGGGTTGGCGGTCGGTCACGAGCAAGTCTCTCCGGACGCGGACGCCGGGCGGTGGCCGGGCGGTCCAATCCGGTATTCTCGCGACTCCCGCCGAAAGCAACCAGCGTCCCGCCAGAGCCGACGGAGTCCGGGGTGTGTTGGCTGGATTGTGGCCGGGTGGTGTGGCGTATCATCGAACGGATCAAACCGGGTCCAGGGGCACCCTGGTGGGGAGTGCAGAGGGGCAACGCCCCTTTGCCCGCCGGAGGCCTGGCCGTCGAGAGATGTCTGAAGGAGTCCGTGTCCAAACGCGGACACTGCGTCGGATGCCCCCTCACCAACCCGCGGGGATTCCAGGCCGAGCGGTGAGTCCTCAACGCCGGTTCCACAAAGGGGACATCCGTTGCGTACCACGGTTCCTCATGGAAGTGCCTCCGGCGGCAAGGGGTTGCCCCCTTGACCCCGGCTGCCGTGGCACATTGGGTTTGAGCTATCACGCCGTGCCGGCAAGGACGCGGTTCGAGACACCCGAATCAGGCTCACTCCTCGACCAGCCACCATCCGGCGAACGCCCCCTGTCCACCAGAGGCCCAACCGCCAAGCCCCACTGGACCCAGCCGCGATATCCGGCCTCGGATGAGATTCGCGTTAACATCAACACCCCGCCACTTGCCCCGGTCCAAACCCTCCGTCACGCTCCCCGGATGGACTTTCTCAACCGCCCCGCTTCCCAGCCGCTGTCAAAACTCGTGCGGCGGGTTGTCCTCCTGCTCCTGTTCAGCTGCGCGTCCTCCGGAACGTCCCAGGGACAGGACGAAGCGGCTCTCATCCTCCATCAGGCGGGCGAACTCCCCATCGTGATCTCCGCGCCGCACGGTGGAAACCGCGAGGTTCCGGGCTCCCACCCCCGAACCGGTGAGGGACAGGTCGCCGCGCCCGGGAAGTTCGGCACCGCCCGCGACGGCGGGACAGAGGAACTGGCGCAGCTCGTTTCGAAGGCCGTCGAAGCCCGCTTCGGGAAGAAGCCGTACCTCGTCGCCTCGCGGGCGCATCGCCGGTACGTCGACCCCAACCGTCCGGCGGACGCCGCCTTCGAGGATCCCGCAGCGGAACGGGTCTATCGCCAGTACCACGACACGCTGGAGGGTTGCTGCCGGACGGTCCGCAAGGAATTCGGACGCGGCCTGCTGCTGGACCTCCACGGCCAGGGTTCGAAGGCCAACACCGTCTTCCGCGGCACCCAGAACGGCAAGACCGTCGCTCTTCTCCGGGAACGCTTCGGCGAGCCGGCCCATTCCGGCCCGGAGAGCCTCACCGGCTTGCTGAAAGGACGGGGCTGGACGATGCACCCGGATCCGTTCGAAGGCCGCGAACAGGGAGGCTTCACCGGCGGCTACATCGTCCAGACGTACAGCGGCGAGCCGTTCGGGCTCGATGCGATCCAACTGGAGTTCGGGAACGACTACCGCAAACCGGACGCCCGGGAGCAGACCGCGCGCGACCTCGCGGAAGCGGCCTTCCACTTCGCCGGCCGCTACCTCGATCTGGCCGCCAACGAGGCGCAGGGCGACAAGGCGAACCGCCTCCGCGTCGGCGTGTTTCGCGGCGAGGGAACCGGTCCCTCGCGGTCCACGCTGCTCACCGCCCTCGCGCGGGAACCGCGTCTCAAGGTGTTCGATCTCACCGTGGAGGACATCCGCAAAGGGGACTGGAACGGCGCCCGGGTCCTGATTCATCCCGGCGGCAGCGGCGGAGGCCAGGGCCGTGCCCTCGGCGAGGAAGGGCGGGAGCAGATCCGCCGCTTCGTCGCAGATGGCGGCGGATACGTCGGAGTGTGCGCCGGAGCCTACCTCGCGACGTGTGACTACGACTGGTCCCTCAAGATCCTGGATGCGAAGGTCCTCGACCGCGAGCACTGGGCCCGCGGCTTCGGCGACGTCGAGCTGAGCGTCACGCCCGCCGCCCGCACTCGCCTCGGCCTCGACCGCGACCAGGTGACGATCTACTACCACCAGGGCCCGCTCCTCGCGCCGGCCAACGATCCGGCGGTCCCGGACTACGAAGGCCTCGCCTCCTTCACGAGCGAAATCACAAAGAACGGTGCCCCTCCGGGAATCATGCTGGGGGCGACAGCGATTGCCGCCGGCGAGTACCACAAAGGCCGCGTCCTCTGCTTCAGCCCGCATCCCGAGAAGACCGCGGGGCTCGAACCGCTCCTCACCCGAGCGGTCCTCTGGACGGCCGAGACACCCGACGGCAGCCGGTAGAACGTCGGCAGTCGTTCACGCGCCGCGCGGACCAAAATCGCGTCACTTCATCGCCTTGAGATCGTTCGCCAGCTTCTGGACGGCGACCTCCTTGGCCTTCGCCTCGACGTCCACGGTCAGGTCCAGCGTCCGCCAGCAGTTCGGAAAGTCTGCCGCGTCGATGAAGTCGTGATGCCGCTGCGGCTTCGGCCCGGACCATCCCTCCAGCGGACTGGAAATGTGAAACAGCGGCTCGCGGTTCCACGTCTCGCGGGCCCGCCCGGTCGCTTCCTCGATTGTCCAATCGTCCGGGTGACAGCGGTGGTGATGCACGTCGTAACAGAGCGGCAGCCCCTCGGCCCGGCACATCGGCCACAGGTCGGCCGGGGCAAAGAGCTTGTCGTCGTTCTCCACGGTCAACCGCGACCGGGCCCGCGGAGAGAGCCGCCCCAGCGATCGAGCAAAGTCGCCCAGGGCCCGGACTTTGTCTCCAAAGAGTCCGCCGGCATGGATGTTCACCACATCCGCCCCGACCCACTCCGCGACTTCCGACTGGTATTCCAGTTCGGCCAGCGACGATGTCACGACCTCCGGCCGCTGCGAATTGAGGACGACGAACTGGTCGGGATGAAAGCCGGTCCGCAGATTCGCCGCCGCCGCCACGGCTCCGCACTTCTGATACAGGCCAACGATCTCCGGCCCGTCGGGCAGATCCGCCAGCCGGTAGCCGAACACCGGGTGCGTCGCGAGCGGAAGAATCTGACTGTTGATCCGGAAGGCCCCGATCCCATGCGCGGCACAGTACCGGAGGGCCCGCAGCAGCGAATCCGCATTCTGCCGGCAGAGCAGCGACAACCGGATCCGCGCCCCCTCGGGCGGCAGCCGGGACAGGGCCGCGGCCGTCGTCGTCCCGAACTTGATCGGCTCATCGCGGAAGATGCAGCACAGCCCAAAGCGAATCATTCTCGTTCCCGTCTCCCTTTTCGCCGTCCCCTGCCTTCAATCCTTCGGAAATCACGAAGCCCGACTGTCCGCTCCGAAGATCTCCACCAGCTTGTCGCGACGGTACCGAAAGATCTCCAGGAGCTGTCCACGGACCAGAAGCCAGTGGGCGAGCGCCCCGCCGGGGACGCTGTAATCGACTTCATCCCCCACCAATGTCCCCCCGTCGACCTCCTCAAACGTGTGCCGGTGATGCCACGCCCGGTAGGGGCCGCGAACCTGCTCATCGACAAACTGTCGCGCTGGCTCCCAGGTGCTGATGCAGGACTGCCAGCGGACCGGAATGCCACGAATCCGCAGCCGGTAGTCAATCCGCAGGCCCGGCGCCATGACGATCGGCCGTGGCGTCACGACGTGGAAGTGCAGCCACGGGGGCGTAATGACTTCGAGCTGGAAGGCGTCGGCAAAGAACTCGAACACCCGCTCGCGTTCCGCCGGCAGCCAAAGCGACGTCGTCAGCCGCCACCACCCCCGCCGGTCCGGATGCGAAGCAATCTTCGGAACGCCGGAAGGGACGCTGCCACGGGGATCTGTCATACCGGCCGAGTATGACGGTGTCAGGAGAGAGGCACCATTCCGCAGGAACTCGACTTGGCGAACACTGCCGCTCGCCGCCCACAAACCCTTCATGGCAGGTGACTTGCGACTAGGCGTTCAAGCTCGTCGATGGCGCCGCGGAGCACGGGGCCCCGAAAGAAACAGCCCCGTGCGGAATGACCGAAAGGACGCCGGGCCAACTACTTGGCCGCAGCAACCTTCTGATCGCGGACAACCAGCTTCATCGCGCGGTCGACCGGAATATGGACCGTCCCTTCGGCCGGGTTGACCCAGCCGTAGCCGGCCAGGCGGCTCTGCTGATCGGTCAGCCCGTTCGCAACGGCCACTTCGGCCTTCCGGGCGGCTTCCCCGTTGTCGGCGGCGAAGAACGCCGCCTGGGCCGAAACAACGGCCCCGAAGACCAGGATCGCCGAAACAAAGCCGATGACGGCGATCCGGGACGTGTTGATCGTGTCGTAGCGTTCGAACTGGCTGGAAGGCGACTTCTTCTGAACCGGGGCGACAATCGTCTTCGGCCGGGAAATCGTCTTCGGTTCAAGCGTGGCGACGGACATTGACTCTCCTGATGTCTCTGGGCGACCTCGAGATTCGCGTTCGCTCCTGAATCTCCGGCCGTGCGAAACTATACGACGTGTCGCCGAGTCCGACTCTGCGTCAAATCGTCGCAGGAAACCGCCCCTTCCTGGACTCCTCCTGGAGAGCACCCGACGTGGCCCCTCAGAGCGTTTCACCCAGGCCCAAACGCCTTGCGCCGATGAAGCGGTGTCTTTCCTCAGGAGCAAGCTGTGACCAAGCCACCGACGCCACAACAGCATCATTCGGATCGCCACCGCCCGGGCGGCCGTCCCCTGATGACCACGAAAACCTGACAATGGAGCGATTTTTTTGCGCGCACGTCTCGAACGGTTTTCGCCAAAAACTGTTTCCCGATCAGACGTTGCGGTATTTGGCGACAGAGGTGCTGTTTGCGGTCGTTGTCGCAGGGTGGGAGGAGGCGAGGGTGTTCTCAACGCAGATCCGCAGTTGAACACAGTCCGTTTTCAACGGTTCTCAGCGGTCGGGCCTCCGGCGGGCGGGAGCCAAGAGAACGACACAAGCCCTGTCCCCCACCAAGTCCCCTGCCCTGGACCCGGTGAGTCCGCGGGAACTGGTAAACTGTCTCGCTCCAAGTCCGTATGTGTCAGTGAGGGCCCGTCACACCTGCCCGTCCGGGAGAACGCCATGTTGACGTCCGCTTCCCCCCTGCGATCCGTCGCGACCACCCTCGCGGCGCTCCTGCTCGCTCTGGCCGGCCCCCCCGCCCACGCCGTTGACGACTTCGGCAACACCGGCAAACGCTTCACGATCGACCTCGTCCTCAGCCGCGGACACGGCGAACTCCGGGGTCTCCTCCTCGGCGAATCGAAAACCGAAACCGTCCTCGCCGTCCGCCGCGACTGGCTCGAACGCAAACACCCCGACTGGCTCCGCGAACTCGACGCCGCCGGAGACACGAACAACGACGCCGCGCAAACCACCCGTGACGAGCGGATCGACGCCTGGATCAAGCGCCTCGAAGCCCGCACCGACCCCAACCGGCAGCTCATCGCCACGATCTCCCTAGCCCGCGATGAACTGAAAAAAGACACGGCCAAAGAGGAAGCCTCCCCCTGGGTCGTCCTCCGCCTCCCCGCCGCCGACATCCGCCGGACCATCGCCCAGCCCGCGGAACGGCGGCAACTCGCCCTCATGGCCTGGTACCAGAAACTCCCCCGCGTCGAGGAAACCCCCGCCACCGCTCTCGAAAAGACCGTCGCCAAAGCGGTCCCGAACTGGAAGACCGCCACGGTCGGCGCCGACAACCCCTTCCCCGCCACGGAGGACTCCGACGAGCAGTGGGGAATCCGCACCGGGATCTGGGAATTCCAGTTCGGCGAACAGGCCTGCTTCCAGGGGACGGGCGATTCCGTCTTCCGGGCCGACCGCGCCGACAAGCGGCCACCGCTGGCCGAAATGCTCCCTTCCATCCTCCAGGGGGGAGTCGGCAAGGAGCTCCAGGGACTTCTCTCCGGCCAACTGGACGCTCCGCCGGCGAAACCAACGGGCGAGCCCCGGTGGCTCAGCTCGGCTAAGAAGCAGGCGGACTCGGCCGGCCTTACCGCGTTCCGCGTGACGATGGTCGACGTCGCCCCTGAGCAGAACCAGGTCGCCGTCGACTCGGCCCTCGCCGTGAAAACGCCCGAGGGAGAGTGGCGGGCCGTCTGGGTGGATCGACAGGTCGGACGAGGCGATCAGGCCCGCCCCGAGGACATCCAGCGGATCCGCAACGACCCGCAGCTGACGGAGGTCCTGAAGGTCGCCGAGAGCCTCGGAGTGGCCGGAGAAATCGACCGGGCCCTGCGGATGGGAGCGGGAACCATGGCCGCCCAGCAGGAAATCGACCGCCGCTTCCAGCAGTGGGTCCAATCGATGACCCGCCGCCTCGACGTCCGCCGATCGCAATGCCGCGCCCGCGGTGACGCAGCAGCGTATCCGGCCCGTTACGGATAAGGATCGCTGAACAGCATCTGGATCGCCTCCGCCCGGCCCGCCCCGCGCTGCAGCAGGATCCGGATCCCATTCTCAATCAGGGCAAATCGCGGATCCCCGGTCGCGGTCGCGGCTCCATCCGACCGCTCGACGCGATCGAGTGCCGCCGCCAGATCAAGGAGGTCGCACCGCAGTTCCAGGTAATGGCGGTCAAGGACCTGCTGAGCGGACTGAACGGTCGACATGGGAACTCCTCCAAAACGGGCACGCCGTTGACCATACCGACGTTCGCGGAGAGAAAGAAGCGACCAGCCGGAGTAACGGGCTCGAGCGACGGCCGCGCCGGCATGCCGCCGTCAGCTCCGGTCGCCTCCGAATTCCTGTCGCTTCGAGCGACACGGACGGAGCCCGTCGCCCTCCACACCCCGGCGACTTCAGTGCCCACCGCCGCCTTCCCGGTCCAACACGGATTGCCCGAAACGGCTTCTTTTGCGAGGCTGCGTCCAACGAAGTCGGGCTCTGTCCGATCAATACTCATCTGGATGGAATCGGCTGATGTATTGCACGCAATGTGGAAAGCCGGGGGCCGGCAATTTCTGTGGCTTTTGCGGGACCAGTCTTTTGAAAGACATGGAGCCCGCGGCCATCGCGGGCGACTGGTCGAACGAGCATCGGTACGAAGTGCTGATTCAGGTTCCGGAAGTGCGACGGCGGATCGCCGATCACGCGTCGCGGGCTCGAGCGACGATGACCGCCGAGGAGTTCCTGCAGGTGGGGGACAAACTCCTATCACCTCTGACGGGGGGCGTGCCGGTCGGCAAGCTGGCGGCTTTTGTCCAGCCGATCTATGCCAAGCTCGGGATTCGGACCGGTCGGCAGCGTGAGGAGGTTTTCGCCCAGCCGATCGGGGAGGTTCTGGCAGCGGCGCTCTGCGCCCTGGCCGGAGCCGGGCAGAAGATCCGCGGGGTGCAACAGGCGGACGATGGCTGCGAACTGGAAGCGATCCTTCCCTCGGACCTGTTCTCGTTCGCCGGCGACGTGGTTGTCCGCCTCACGAAGCGGGAGTCCGGAACGCGGCTCGTGGCCGCGACGAACGTTCCCGGCCAGTTGTACGACTGGGGAAAAAGCGATCGCTGCCTCGACGATCTTTTGCGCGAGATCCGGCAGACCTTAAGCGGCATGGCGAACTGGCCCGGAACATCATCGGCCGGTCAGGCCGCCTGATTTCGGCTCGAGAAGCGAAGACGTGAACTTCCGAGCGTTGCGCGGTCCCCCGCAAGCCGGCAGGCTGCCCGCCCGGTCAGACAGTCACTCCCACCCGAAATCAGGGTTCGCAACCAGCCAGTCTTTGGCGGCGGCGCGGACCGTCGAGGAAACGCAGGGCTGTGGAGGCGAAGGGAACCGCGGGATCGTAGATCGGAACGTGGTCGCCGCCGGGGATGACCCACAGCGCGGCGTCGGGGATCGAGCGGTAGAGGCTTACGGGGATCTCCACGGAGAAGAAGCGGTCGCGGTCGCCGTGCACGATGAGGGTGCGAGCGGTGATGGTTGAGAGCTGTTGCGGAGTGAAGTTCATATCGTCGTAGTCGTTGTGGAACGCGTTGAACTGGGCGATGAGTTGACGAATCTGCTCGTCACCGCGTTTCGCACACTCTCGATACATCTCCTGCACCGGTTGGGGCATGGTGCCGAACGCAGCGCGGCGCATGATGGCCCGGGCTTGATCGGGGAAGTGGGTGGTCGCGCTGACCAACACCATCGAATCGATGCGGCCGGGCTGGCTCGTTGCCATGTGAAGCAGCGTCATACCACCAGAGCTGATGCCCATGGCCGAGAACTGATCGATCCCCAACTTCTCCAGCAGGAGGAAGACGTCTATGGCCGCTTTCCGATGTGTGAACTTGTTCTCGGGATTGGTGGAGTGACCGTGGCCCCGCATGTCCACGACGATCAGCCGATGGTGTTCTGAGAGCTGGGGAGTGAAGGGATGCCAGTTCTGTGAAGATCCGCCAAACCCATGGAGGAGCACCAGGGGCTTTCCAGCGCCGTACTCCTCGTAATACAGCTCCAGGTTGCGGATCTGAACGGTACACCCGCGAGGGGTTGTCGGTTCGGCGCCGTCCGTCGTTCTCATGGATGTGCGTCTCCCAGGCGCGACACTGTGAGCAGCGGCCCAACGGGACCGAAGTCACGATCGGCTCGAGACCGGAGTATAGGTCTCGCCTGTCCCTCGAGCTGCTTATGTCCGACGAGTGCCGCTGTCCTCAGGACGCACGGCCCGGTGCGGCGACGTTGCCCGGCTTCCGCTTCTCCATCCGGTAGTTGAGAAGCTCGATGTCCCGGATGCGGACGAAGTCCTCGCTTGTCGTTTCGAAGCCGAGCTTCTCGAACATCGGTTTCGCGCAGATCGAGGCCTCGACGTAGACGCGCGCGATGCCCAGGTCGAGGCAGGTCGTCACGGCATGCTGCACCAGTTCAGTCACGACGCCCCGTCGCTGGAACCGCGGATTGACGTAGGCGCAGTCGATGTGGCCGTCCGGATCGAGTTCCAGGAATCCTGCCACTTCTCCATCGACGATCCCGAGAAACGGCCGCTTCAGCTCGCAGCGTTTTCTCCAGTGCTCGTAGTTCACCTCGCGGGCCGACCACGCCAGGCACTGCTCGGGCGTGTAGACCTGCGACGCAATTTCGTGAACGGCGGAGGTAAAGATCTCCGCGACGGCACGATGGTCTCCATGCTGAAAGATTCGAATCATGGCCGGGTCGATTCCGCCGGGGGGATGGCTGCGGGCAGGTTGTCGCGGAGGAGTATGGACTGTGTCGAGGCGGGCGTTGTGAGAAGAGGCCGGCAAACTGCCCCAGCAGGTCGTCTCGGAGGGTGATCGCGAAGGGACTCAACGCCAGAACCCCGGGTCCAGGGTTGGAAGCCCTGGCCGCCGGAGGCACTTCCATGCGGAACTGTCCAAGCTGCGACGGACGCTGGACCCGTTCACCACGCCCCGCGGAAAAAAGAATGGTCGCGTGCTTTCGAGTTGCAGGTCCGGTTTACAACAATCCTCTTTCAACGCTGCCCCTTCGCAGTCTTTCAGCGACGGGGAATGACATCTCGGACCCTGTGGAGGATCTCACCGATGCGATGGACGTCGCGACTCGGCTCTTTCGTCCTGGTTCTGCTGGCTTGTGGATTCGCGAGCGCGGACGAGTTCTTTTTCAAGGACGGCGACAAAGTCGTCATGATCGGCGACAGCATCACCGAGCAGCACCTCTACAGCAATTTCGTTGAAACCTGGGTCACCACCCGGTTCCCCGGCTGGAAGCTGACGTTCCGCAATGTGGGTATCGGAGGGGACCGGTCACCAGGGGGGAATGAGCGTTTCGCCCGAGACGTCGCGTTTTTCCAGCCGACCGCATTGACCGTCGACTTCGGGATGAATGACGGCGGGTATCGCGCTTTTGACGAGCCTGGCTTCAAGACCTACATGGAGGGCCTGAAGGGGATGGCGGACAAGGCACAGGCGGCTCACGTTCGGGTGGCCTGGCTGACGCCGCAACCGATTGACACCGCCGAACAGGGTCCGACCGCGTTGACCGGGTACAACGAGACACTGGAGAAGTACTCTGCGGGCCTGAAGACGATCGCGGAGGAAAACGGCGGGCTCTTTGTTGATCAGTTCCATCCTTACCTCCAGGTTCTGAATGAGGCCCGGTCCAAGCAATCAAAGTATGTCCCGATCTCCGGCGGGGACGCGGTCCATCCCTGGTCGCCGGGGCAGGCGTTGATGGCGGCGTCGATCCTGAAGGGGATGCACTTCCCCACGACGGTGTCGTCTGTCTCGATCGATCTGGCCTCTGGAACTGTTGACGCCGAGCGGGCGGCCGTCACGGATCTTCGGAAGAACGAAGGGGGCGTGGCGTTCGTACGCACGGACGAAGGGCTGCCCTATTTTCCCGAGCATGCCAGCAGCATCCTTCCCTGGGCGCCGCTTCTCGAAGAGTTGAACCGCTACACGCTGAAGATCACGGGCCTGAACGCCGGCAAGTACGACATCAAACTGGGCGGCGTCACTGTCGCCCAGTACACGGCGGCGGAACTGGAGAAGGGGGTCAACCTCGCCGAGGCCGCCTTGAAGACTGGCCCGGTGGCAGAGCAGGTGCGGGCCATTGAATCGGCCATTCGGATCAAGAACGAATACCACCACGCTCAAATCTTCCGGGGAGTCCACCTGGCGCCGGTCCAGATTCCTGACTGGCTGGGCTTGAAGGTGAGCCCGGCGGAGATCGAGTCCCGAAAGCAGGAGGTTCTCAAGACGCGATATGCGGAACTGGAGAAGCGTGACGAAACGGTGCGGGCAACGCTGCCGGTCAAGGGGCACACAGTGGAGATTATCCCGGCCAAGTCGTAGCCGGGCCCGAGACCTCATGGAAATCGAGGGGGTCAAAGCTCATTGATGCCAATGTGTCTTTACCCTTTTTTATACCCCGAAACGAATCGCTCAGCCACACCGGCCCGTGCCAATCAGCCATGAGCTCCCGGAACCGGTGTCACGGGAGGGTGGCTGGGGCCCTGTACCAGCATCACCTTCCTACTCGACGCCCGTGGCCCCCGTCTAACGCCTGTCAGCGTTGAAGTCGGTCCCCAATTCGGAGGACTGGGGCCATGGCGTCCTTTCACTCGACCACGCTCAGTCTGCGACCGACCACTTTCCGATCATCAACGCACCATCCCGCTCCAGCCACTCCGCTGCCGCGCCCATGTGCAAAGCTTCCAGGGGCGTGCCGCCCGGTTCGCGAGGCTCAGCACGCCATCCCCTCAGTCGTCTTTCGGACCGGTCGGTGCTGGAAGGCCGTTCCAGGTGCCGGGGAGAGTCATCCGTTCTGCGAAGTCGGTCTTTCTGACGATCCCCTTCTCGACGTGAAAGATGATCACCGCATTCGATTCCCGCCTCTCGTTGTCGTACTCGCCGACCTGAACGTGAATTCGTCCGGTGAACCACTCGGCAACGATCGGAAACTGCGGGCCGGGAATGATCTGCTCGTTCCGCCGTGTCTTGCCGTCAATCTGCCCGGTGATCTTGTCGAGGTAGAGTTTTGAGTCGCGGATTCCAAACTGCGCCACGTAGCCGGAGTTGTTCGCCGAGGAGGTCATCTCGAACGGCGGCAGTTTCTGCGTTCCTGGTCCGATAGATCCCGGACCGTAATCCCACAATCCAGCATGGGGATCTCTTCAATCCCATACGTGTGATTGCCGAACTCGATGAGCCGCGGGATCTGCCAGGTCGCCTGTGCCGGCGTCGCCCCCAAGAGATAGAGCCCGACCAGGAGAATGAGACCGTACCGGATGAAGCGGCCTGTGATGAACGTCGATGCCTCACCAGGGGCACCTGTGACGCCCCAATCCGCTGGTAAGGCTCGACCTAAACGCGAGGGCATTGCAAGCTCGGCGAAGGATTCGAAGTGGAACCGCGGGCGGGCGCAGGAGCCCTGCACCAGCATCACGTTCATACTCGACGCTGATGGTCCCAGTCTATCGCCTCTCAGCGTTGAAGTCGGATCGGGTGGCACGGCCCTGGAGGCTTTGCGGAAGGGCGTGGTCGCGCAGAATAGTGCCGCAATCGAAGCGACGACACACATGGCTTGACCACGCCCTTTCGGAGTACCTACAGGGCGTGCCACCCGACCCGGAGCAACAGACCTTTCATCCCCATCTGCTGGCAGCTTTGGGCCAGCAGTGATTGGACGTCCAACTCGAACTCGGCACTGCTCGTCAAAGCACGAGCAGTGGCACCCGGCGTGATAGTCGAGTCCCAGGTAAACACGTACGATCTCCATGTCTGTTGCTCCTGGTCTTGTGATTGAACCCACCCGGCATCGTAGCCGGGACCGGAGCAACAGATCTTTCATCCCCATCTGCTGGCAGCCTTGGGCCAGCAGTGATTGGAGGTCCAACTCGAACTCGGCACTGCTCGTCAAAGCACGAGCAGTGGCACCCGGCGTGCCACCCGATCCGACGGACGCTGGAACGCTCGCCACGCCCTTCCGGAGTACCTACAGGACGTGCCACCCGACCGGCCACCCTGTCGTCGATCTAAACGATTTCGAAAAGTCTGTAGATTCCCGGGATATTCTTTATGTCATTGATCTCACCCGCCGGTCCCGTCTTCACGGAATGAGACGTCCTCCCCTCCGTGGACTGAGACATCAAAATTTGCCCTCCCTGAGATCTTCCCTCAATTCGAGCGGCGAAGTTCACGTGTGGCCCCAGCGCAGTGAACTGGTCGCGAAACTCCGTTCCGACGCTCCCGACAAGAGCGCTCCCCGTGTGAATGCCACAACCCAATCCAATTCTAATATCCTGAGGCGAATACAACTTCCAATCTACCATCCACCTATCACGCAATTCAACAAACGCCAATCTAAACTGCTGTGCCGCGTGACACGCGGCGACGGCCTCCTCCCGGCCATCCCTCGAATGCGGCGGAAGAGCACCGAATAACGCCATCACTCCATCGCCGATGAACTTATCAAGAACACCCCCATTCGAAAACACAATCTTAGCCGCAATATCGCAGTACTCTTTCAGAAAACCTGCTATCAGTGTCGGATGAGCCTTGAGGATTTCGCACAGCAACGAAAACCCCCGTATATCCCAAAAGACAATCGTGACGACTCTCTCAGATAACGCGAGCAATGATGGGTCCCGGTCGATTGCTCCGTACAATGTTCTATCAAAGTACCGTTGTGTCATCGCCACCTTCCGTGACCACTCGCGGTAGCGAAGAGCAGCCCTGGCCTTGATATTAATCTCTTTAGCCGCAATCACCCCGCGTATATTCTTCTCTACAACGTCAAAGGCCCCGACGTCGAAGGCGGCGTACCGGTCGAGACTTTTCTCTTTTGCCGTGAATAGAATCGCCATAACATGCGGGTCAATCTCCCTTGCCCGCTGCAGCATAGTCATGCCGCTCGCTTCCGATTTCATCACTAGGTCGGTAAGCACAACATCGATTGGTGACGTTGTGCCCACATGCTGTAGAAGCAGTGCTTCCCCTTCGTGTTCATTGGCGGCGACAACAAACTCCCACGCTGGATTCTCGTCTCCAAGTGCGCGGACCATTGCCTCTCGGTTGTGGACTTCATCATCAACGACCAGGATTTTTGCCATAATTACGAAGGCTTTCGTGTTTGCGAGCCAGAGTCAACTTTGTTGTATGGAAGATATATTTCAAACGTCGCCCCTTTGCCGTGCAATCCTACCTCGCGAATCGCTCCGCCATGCCCCTCAATGATTCGCCTGACCAGCGCAAGCCCGAGTCCGGTTCCGTGGTCATACGTCGTAAAGAATGCTTCGAATATCTGCTCCTTCAGATGAGGTTCAACCCCCGCGCCATTGTCAGAAAACTTGATGAGAACATACGCCCCTTTCGGGTCGACAAAAGAAGGAACTTGCTCTGCTGGGACGATCGACGCTTCGATCTCGATGACTCGCACCACTTCAGCCATCCAGTGAAGCGAATTTGCGGCCAGCTCATCCAAGACTTCTGCGATCCGCTCCGGATCGGCAAAAACCAACAGCTCAGGAGAGCAATCGATCTTGCAGTTAACACCTCGCGACCTGAGAGAGTGGCACGCGTCCTCAAGCAAAGGAAGCAGCGCTGTCTGGATTGGCGAAATGTGTTGAGCCCTCGCCAACGACTTGAATTGATCAACGATACTCTTCGCCTTTTCGACGGCACCTCTCATATTCACGACAACTGATATGGCTTCCGCCTCGCGGTGCTCCTCTATTCTTTTTTGGAGCGGAGCTAGATCAGTCTCAATTGCAAATATAGGATTTCCTATTTTGTGCGCGGCTGAAAACGAAATATCCTTCCATATGGCGTCACGTTCGGCGCGAATGCGCAAACTCTTTTCTCGCTCTAGAGCACTGTTGGTGATTGCGAGGCGCTCAACGAGATCGACATTTTCGCGATATAATTCCTCAGGCCCCTTTCGGAACTTAGCTAGTGATCGCGCCTCATCCGAAAAGTACTTAAACCCGAGTTGCGGGAACTGCTGGACTAGCCGCGTCATGTAGTCGCGATCCCACACGCGAACTCTCACCGCCGTCGATGGATAACGTTTTGACCTTAGAAAGTGCCGTTCGTGTCTCTGCAGCAGGCCATCTTCTATGAATTCGTTCTTCAGAACAATTAAGAGGAGCGTCAGGGACGAGTCTTCCCGCCTACCCGGCCGAAGGCGATCGTCGATGTCATGACCCCGACGGAGTTGGTAAAGGACTCGGTCTGGATCCCCATAAATCATCTCCAGAGCCTGTTCGGGCGGCATGCTTCTGCCGAGAGAGATCAGCCATTGCTCCAAATACTCGAAACCGTCGGGGTCCTTCTTGGGAAGCTCAGCAAGTAAATCGAACTCGGCAGACTCGCGATACCACTCAATTCGACGGAAGCCCATTTGGGCAATCAGCTCGCGGCAGAGGTTTTCGATGTCTTCCGTCGCCAGGATATCCCAATTAACAAAAAATGGCGTTGACAGGCTGGCCGGTATCGGCAATCGAACTCGTCCGGCGCCGGTGCGAACTGATCGGAGCCAACTGTGTACCAGAGAGACAAGATCTGCACGGCCTTCTGCTGTGCTCTTATACACATAGAGGGGCGACGATCTCAGCTCATTGGGAAGCTGGCGAGAATAATCGTCGCGAACTAATACTAAAGTGGGCTTCCCCATGGCCATAGATTGGCCTATTTGGAAGAAAATCCCACCATCAGAAGAAGAGATATCAGCGATTATACAATCGGAACTCGCTATCTCGGCAATAGGACTATCTGCGGGATTTCGCTGGAAATATTCCTCATCGATAGGGGTAAACTGCTGATTTCTGCATGCTTTTTTGAGACTATCGAAGAGCTCTTCAAACGCTGGCAAGTATGGGATGGCGAGGAAGCATTGTCTTTTCGGCGATTCTTTTTTTTTGGCCATGTGCTCGTGGTCCACAGATGTAAGTCACGAATGTGAGATTCACACGCCGGAAGAGGTTTATGACATGGCCTTTCTACACGCGGAGTGAACACCGCGTGGCAACGCGAGCCCGCCCACGTCTCCTAGTTTCCAACGGTGAAATGGTGACAAAATGAAATACTCCTTGCAACAACGGTGTCGCAAGGAGCGCAGGTCACGGCTGATACACGAGTGCTACGAGCACCCCATGCTCTGCCCACAGTTGTGGCAGAGGTAGCAGTTCCCGTTTCTCACCGTGATCGCTCCGCAGTTGTCACAGGCGGGGGCGTCGGATTGAAAACCGGCGAATTGGCTGTTGCGGCTGGTGGGCTGGAGCGTGGCGGACGGGGACTGGAGGCTGGGGAGGAGGGCAATCAGCCGGTTGGTGCCGGGGTGATGGCCGTTTCCGTTGCCGTTCGTCTGCCCGTTCGCCGGATGCTCCGCTTTCACCTGGGCGGCGTCCTTGGGGCTGGCGGCTGACGGCTGGGGGCTGGCAGCAGCGGCGCCCTGGGCGACCGTCGGGACGTTCCCGGCGGCCGCCGTCACTTCAGAGGACGCGGCAGTCTCCCCGGAGTCGCCGGCGGACTGGCCGTAGCCGGCCGCGGCGAGGTTGCGGTTGGGACTGTTCGCTTCCCGGTAGCCGGCGAGGAAGGTGATCCCCAGGAACCGGAAGATGTAGTCGACCACGCTCTTGGCGTGCGGGATGTCCGGGTTGCTTGTCCAGCCGCTCGGCTCGAAGCGGGCGTGGCTGAACTTGTTCACCAGGGCATCGAGGGGGACACCGTACTGGAGGGCCAGCGAGGTTTCCGTTCCGATGACGTCCATCAGGCCCCCGATGGTGGACCCTTCCTTGGCCATCGTGATGAAGAGCTCGCCCGGCGTGCCGTCTTCGAAGAGGCCGACCGTGATGTAGCCCTCGTGACCGCCGACGTTGAACTTGTGCGTCAGCGAGTGGCGGGTGTCCGGCAGGCGGCGGCGGACCGGCTGGGCCGAGACCGTGGCGACTTCCGAACCGGAGGTCGAGCCGGCAGTGCCCCCCTTCTTCTGGTCCTTCGACGTGTTGAGGGGCTGGCTCTGCTTGGAGCCGTCGCGGTAGATCGCGAGGGCCTTGAGGCCGAGCTTCCAGCCTTCGATATAGGCCTGCTCGATGTCCTCGACGGTCGAGTCGGCCGGCATGTTGACCGTCTTCGAGATCGCTCCCGAGAGGAACGGCTGGGCCGCCGCCATCATGGTGACGTGGGCCTTCCAGGCGATCGTTCGGGTTCCCTTGGCCGCCTTGAAGGCACAGTCGAAGACCGGGAGGTGCTCACCCTTGAGCTCGGGGGCCCCTTCGATGGTCTCCTCCTCTTCCATGTACTTGAGGATCCCGTCGATCTGCGGCTGGTCGTAGCCGAGGGTCTTGAGGGCGTGCGGGACCGTGCGGTTGATGATCTTCATGATCCCCCCGCCGGCGAGCTGCTTGTACTTGATGAGCGCGATGTCCGGCTCGATGCCGGTGGTGTCGCAGTCCATCATGAAGGCGATCGTGCCGGTCGGAGCGAGCACCGTCGCCTGGGCGTTGCGGTAGCCGTGCCGGCGGCCGAGCTGGAGGGCCTCGTTCCAGACCTGGCGGGCGGCATCGCGGAGGTACTGCGGGCAGGCGGGATGGATCTTTTCGACCGCGTCCCGGTGCATCTGCATGACCTGCAGCATCGAGGCCTCGTTCTCCTTGTAGCCGGCGAACGGACCGATGTGCCCGGCGATCTGGGCGCTGGTGGCGTAGCCCTGGCCGTTGAGGAGCGCCGTGAGGGCTCCGCAGATGCCGCGGCCGGCATCGCTGTCGTACGGCATTCCCATGGTCATCAGCAGGCTGCCGAGGTTGGCGTAGCCGAGACCGAGGGGCCGGAACATGTGGGAGTTCTCAGCGATCGCCGGCGTGGGGTAGCTGGCGTGATCGACCAGGATTTCCTGGGCGGTGATCATGATCGCACAGGCCCGGCGGAACCGCTCGACATCGAACGTGCCGTCGTCCTTGAGGCACTTCTTGAGGTTGA
The DNA here is from genome assembly GCF_001610835.1 of Planctomyces sp. SH-PL14. Lineage (NCBI taxonomy): Bacteria > Pseudomonadati > Planctomycetota > Planctomycetia > Planctomycetales > Planctomycetaceae > Planctomyces > Planctomyces sp. SH-PL14. Next base: position 554,177 of record NZ_CP011270.1, read on the forward strand.
TCGACGACAGGTTGCAGGCGGTGTCGTCGAGGAACATGTACTCCGAGCAGGGGTTCGACGCGTTGATCGGACCGCTCTTCTTGCAGGTGTGCCACTTGTTGATCGTGGTCTCGTACTGCACGCCCGGGTCACCGCAGAACCAGGCCCCTTCAGACATCTTCCGCATGAGTTCGCGGGCCTTGAAGGTCGGTCCCGCGTGGCTGGGATTGGTGACCCAATGCGTCCGCCATTCGCCGTCATGCTCGACGGCGTGCATGAACTCATCGCTGATGCGGACCGAGAGGTTCGCATTCTGGAACATGATGGAGGAGTACGCTTCGCCGTTGAAGTTGGAGTCGTACTCGCCGCTGTCGATGAGGATGCGGGCCTTCTTTTCTTCCTTCAGCTTGCACTCGATGAAGTCGAGGATGTCCGGATGCCAGTCCTTGAGCGACTGCATCTTGGCGGCGCGGCGGGTCTTTCCGCCCGACTTCACAACGGCGGCGATCTGGTCATAGACCCGCATGAACGAGAGCGGGCCGGAGGGGGTGCCGCCGCCGGAGAGCTTTTCCCGCGAGCTGCGGATGGTGGAGAGGTCGGTCCCGGTGCCGGAGCCGAACTTGAAGAGCATCGCCTCGCTGGTGGCGAGACGCATGATCCCCTCCATGTTGTCGTCGACCGACTGGATGAAGCAGGCGGAGGCCTGGGGGTATTCGTACGGGGTTTCCGGGCGGCGGATCTGGTGGGTCTTGACGTCGAAGTTGTAGTTGCCGACCGAGCCCTTGATGCCGTACTGGTGGTAGAGGCCGACGTTGAACCAGACCGGCGAGTTGAAGGCGGCGTGCTGGTGCAGGCAGAGCCAGGCGAGTTCGCGGTAGAAGTTTTCGCCGTCGCTGGTCGTGGAGAAGTAGCCGTCCTGGAGGCCCCAGTCCGCGATGGTGCGGGCGACGCGGTGGATCACCTGCTTGACCGACTTTTCCCGCTCGTTGGTGCCGTGCTCTCCGAAGAAATACTTGGAGACGACGACGTTGGTGGCGAGGGCCGACCAGTCCTTGGGAACTTCACAATCGGTCTGCTCGAAGAGGACCTTTCCGTTTTCGTCCTTGATCGCCGCGGTGCGGTAGTCCCACTCGACGGTGTCGAACGGGTCGCCGGAGACGGGACAGAAGTAGGGCTCGATCCGCATCGGTTCGACACCGTGGCCGGTTGGGGAAGTTCCTTTGGCCTGCTGCATGGCAATTCCTTTTGATTCGTGCATCTTGCACTCTCACTCATTATCCAGGGACGGAAACGCACAAAACAAAACATCATCCGCCTCGAACCCCACAGTTCGAGTTGGATGCAGATTCCAGGTTGGGACACTGAAGAGGGCGACCGGTCAGGACGACGGGCCGAAGGGAAGGGGGCGTGTCTCGACGGGAGCAAAGGGGGACAATGCACAGCCAGATCCGCGCAGCAATGAACGCAGTTGACTTCTGTGCATTGTGAACATTTGCAGCCTAACGAGCTATCGGCTGAAAACGCCGTGCTCCCTCACTCAAATTATAGCAAAACCCGACACCGTCCCCCACAACTCCTTGTGGGAAGTGTTAAGGAACACCCTAGATGTTGTTGCCTTGGACGGGCAGCCACTGTACCGACGTGAATCGATCTGTCAACAAGTCTTGGCGTCCGATTTGGCCACCGGATGAGGGGCCGTTGACGGAAATCTTGCCCCGTCACGGGTTACGGACGCGGACAAATTTCTACTCGAAAAGTTCATGTGTCGGGGAACGGGCCGTCACCGACATGTCGAGGGTAGGGACTGGGTAACCCCTAGGTGTTGTGGGTAGCTGGGTATTGGGGTTGGTGGGCGTTTTGGGGGCCGCGACGCGTATGGAGGGCCAATCTGACGTCGTGCGATCCGCGCTCGCCGTCGTGGGACCTGCCGGGTCCAGGGGCACCCTGGTCAGGGAGTGCAGGGGGCAGAATGCCCCTTGCCCGCCGGAGGCCTGGCTCGTCGTAAACCATCGGAAGGAGACGGTGTCCAAGCGCGGACACCGTGTCGGATGCCCCCTCACCAACCCGCGGGGATTCCAGATCGAGGGTTCCGGTGTGAGGGAGTCGTCAACGCCAGTTCCCTCAAGCGGCCGCCCGTTGTGTCCCACGGTTCCTCGCCGGAATGCCTCCGGCGGCAAGGGGTGCCCCCTTGACCCCAGCGGCCGTCGCACGTTGGGTTTGAGCTATGGACGCCTTGCCGGCGAGGACGTCTTTCGAATGGCCTCGGATGCCTTCCCCACCTGAGCGCAGGAAAGGGGCAGACCCGCAGTCCAATCGCTACACTCCGGCTCGCGCCCTGGCGCGGGGATTCCTCCGGAGCGACGAATCCCGAGGGACGGCGCACCCAGCGCGGTCCTTGAGGCGGAAACGGTGACTCCCGGTTTCCACTTCAGCCACAACCGATGGTGAGTCAGCGAGTTCAGACATGGCGGACAAGGCCCGCACAGCCCGGATGGAAAAGATCGTCGCCCTCTGCAAGCGGCGGGGGTTCATCTTCCAGAGCTCGGAAATCTACGGCGGACTCAACGGGTTCTGGGACTACGGTCCGCTGGGCGTCGAACTCAAGCGGAACGTCCGCCAGGCGTGGTGGAACGACATGGTCGTCGCCAACGATCCACTCTTCGTCCAGGCCGGGGCTCCGCAGGGCTTCTCGATCGTCGGGATCGAGACGTCGATCATCATGCACCCGCAGGTCTGGAAGGTCTCGGGCCACTACGACCTCTTTGCGGATAAGATGGTCGACTGCAAAGAGGTCAAGGGCCGCTATCGCCTCGATCACGTCAAAGGCCGCTGGGTGACGGGCAAGCTGGTTCCCAAAGAGGGAGCCGCGCCGGCGGCGAGTGACGAGGAGTGGTTTATCACCACGACCGTCGACGGCCCCGAAGCCGAAGAAGCGATTGCCAAGCGGGCCGGAAAGATCCTGGGCGTAAAGAGCAATGAGCTGAACAAGCTGCAGTGGAAGGGGAACGTGACCTCGCTGGCGACGGTGCCGGTAGCCAAGTTCACGCATGTCGTCGCTCCCGAGGTGAATAACCCGGCGACGCTGACCGACCCGCGCGACTTCAACCTGATGTTCGAGACCTATACCGGGGCGCTGCAGTCGGATGAGAACAAGGCGTTCCTCCGCCCCGAGACCGCACAGGGGATGTTCGTCAACTTCAAGAATGTCTGCGACTCGACCCGCGTGAAGGTGCCGTTCGGGATCGCCCAGATCGGTAAGAGTTTTCGAAATGAGATCACGCCGCGGAACTTCACATTCCGCTCGCGCGAGTTCGAGCAGATGGAGATGGAGTTCTTCTGCCATCCGTCGGAGTCGCAGCAGTGGTACTCCTACTGGCGCGACCGCCGCTTCAACTGGTACTTCAAGCACGGCCTCAAGAAGGAGAACATGATCCTTCGCGAGCATGAGAAGTCGGAGCTGGCGCACTACTCCGTGGGGACTGCCGATATCGAGTATGCGTTCCCATTCCTCGACGACGGCGAGTACGGCGAGTTGGAAGGGGTGGCGCACCGCGGCGACTTTGACCTGCGTTCGCATGCCGAGGGGAAGCTCGACAAGAACCTGCAGGTCGAGAAGAACGCCGATGGGCAGCCGAAGTACCGTGGGTCGGGCGAGAACCTGACGTACTTTGACGATCAGACACGCGAGCGGTTTGTCCCCCACGTCATTGAGCCGGCGGCCGGGTGTGACCGGGCGACGCTGGCGTTCCTTTGCGAAGCCTATTGCGAGGATGAGGCTCCGGACGACAAGGGGGAGATGCAGAGCCGTGTGGTCATGCGGTTCCATCCGCGGTTGGCGCCGATCAAGGCAGCGGTGTTCCCGCTGGTGAAGAAGGATGGGCAGCCGGAGAAGGCGCTGGAGATTTACCAGGCGCTGAAGGAAGCGGGGATTGCGGCGACGTATGACGCTCAGGCGGCGATCGGAAAGCGGTATCGCCGGATGGATGAGGCGGGGACGCCGTGGTGTATTACGGTCGATAACGACACGATCAAGGACGGGACGGTGACGGTCCGTGATCGGGACACGTTGAAGCAGGACCGGCTGCCGGCAAGTGAGCTGGTGAGCGAATTGTCGCAGCGGCTGCGGAAGTAGTTGCGTGAAAAGCCGGGGGTCCAGGGGCACCCTGGTGGGGAGTGCAGAGGGGCAACGCCCCTCTGCCCGCCGGAGGCCCTCTCGTCGAGAGATGTCTGAAGGAGTGAGTGTCCAAGCGCGGACGACGTGCCGGATGCCCCCTCACCAACCCACGGGGATTGCAACGCCAGCGGTGTGATGTGGGGGAGTCCTCAACGCCGGTTCCACAAAGGGAACGGCCGTTGTGTCCCACGGTTCCTCATGGAAGCGCCTCCGGCGGCAAGGGGTGACCCCCTTGACCCCGGCTGCCGTCGCACGTTGGGTTTGAGCGATCGAGTCGCGCCGGCAAGGACGGGTTTCGAGACACCGCGATCGGCCGCACTCCCCGACCGATCACCATTCGGCGAATGCACTCCCGAATGCACTCCAGCCCGCTCAATGGGCCGGAGACGACGAGGCCGCGAGGTCTTCGTCGGACGCCGGAAGACGCCGAGGCGCGAACCACGGGTAGATCGCCGGAACGACGAGCGACGTCAGAAGCGTCGACGTGATGAGTCCCCCGATGACAACCGACGCGAGGGGCCGCTGCATCTCGGCGCCGTCGCTGGTCGACATCGCCATCGGCAGGAAGCCAAGACTCGCGACGAGGGCCGTCATAAGGACCGGCCGCAGGCGCGAGAGGGCGGTCTCGTAGGTCGCGTCCTTCATCGGGATGCCGGTGCCACGGAGGTTCTCCGCGGCACTGACCCACACCAGACCGTTCAGGACCGCGACGCCGAACAGGGCGATGAATCCGACGCCGGCCGAGATGCTGAACGGCATTCCGCGGAGGGCGAGCGCGAACACGCCCCCCGAGGCGGCGATCGGGACGGCGAGGAAGATCAGGAGCGCCAGGCTGGCGCTCTGGAACGTCGTGTGAAGCAGCAGGAAGATCAGCAGGAGGACGATGGGTGTGATGAGGATCAGCCGCTGGCTGGCCGACTGAAGGTTCTCGAAGTCGCCCCCCCAACGGATCTCGTACCCGGTCGGGAGCGTGATTCCCTCGCGAATTTTTTTCTGAGCTTCCGAGACGAACGTCGCCACGTCACGGCCCCGAACGTTCGCCGAGACGAAGGTCCGGCGGCGGTTGGACTCGTGCTCGACGGAGGGGGGCGTCTCTTCAATCTTGACGTCCGCCAGATCGCCGAGCGGGACCGGCTTTCCTCCAGCGGACGAGACCGGGAGCTGTTCGATCCGGGCGACCTCGTTCCGCCAGTCCTCGGGGATGCGGACGATGATCGGGAACCGGGCTCGTCCTTCGAAGATCTGTCCGACCTCGTGACCGCCGATCGAGGCGACGACGTCCATGACCTTCTGGGCGTCGATCCCGTAACGGGCGAGAGCGTCGCGGCGTGGGACGACCGTGACGGTGGTCAGGTTCGCCTGGAAGTCTGCCTTCACGTCGACCGCGCCGGGGATCTCCTTCAGCAGCCGCTCGATCTTCTTCGCCGTCTCGCCCAGAAACGTCAGGTCGTCTCCGTAGAGCAGGACCGCGACGTCGGCCTTAACCCCGGCCACGAGTTCGTCGACCCGCATCTCGATGGGCTGCGTGAAGCCGAAGACCGCTCCCGGGACCTTGGCAGTCAGGGCGTCGGACATATCGCGGATGAGCTGGTCCCGCGTCATCCCTTTCCGCCAGTCGTGCTGGTCTTTGAGCATGACCCACACGTCGGTCTGGTGGACCCCCATGACGTCGTTGGCGATCTCGGGCCGGCCGGTCTTGCAGAAGACTGTCTGGACCTCGGGGAATGGCTTGAGCGTCTTCTCGATCTGCGTCGACATCCCGATCGCCCCTTCCAGCGAGGCACTCGGGAGCCGGACCGCTTCGACGAGCAGATCCCCTTCCTCAAGCTTCGGCATGAACTCGGCCCCAAGATTCAGCGCGACCGGGATGCTGACGACGAAGACCGCGAGCGAGACGAGCGTCGTCAGGACCGGGAAGCGGATCGTCCGCTCGACGAGCGGGCGGTAGAGGAACTTGATCCACCGGACGAGGAACACGTCCTTGTCTTCCAGGTTCTTCGGCAGGGCAAGCGAGGCCATCGCCGGCATGAAGGTCATCGAGAGGATCAGCGAGCCGAACAGGGCAAAGAGGACCGTCAGGGCCATCGGCCGGAACAGTTTCCCCTCCGTCCCCTCGAGCATCAGGATCGGCAGGTAGACGATGGCGATGATCAGCTCGCCGAACATGGTCGGCTTGCGGACCTCGATCGCCGCGTCGCGGATGATGTCGACCCGCGATTTCCCGGGGGGCGCGTGCGAGAGGCGGTGGATGCAGTTCTCGACCATGATGACCGACGAGTCGACGATCAGGCCGAAGTCGATCGCTCCGAGGCTCATCAGGCTCGCCGTGATTCCGAACGTTTGCATCAGCGTCGTGGCAAACATCATCGACAGCGGGATCGCCAGAGCGACGATCACCCCCGCCTTGAAGCTCCCCAGCATGATGAGGAGCACGAAGACCACGAGGGCGCCCCCCTCGACCAGGTTCTTGACGACCGTTTTCAGCGTCCGACCGATGAGGGCGGAGCGGTCGTAGATGACCTCAATCCGCACTCCCGGCGGAAGCGACGGCTGGATCTCGACGAGCCGCTGCTTGACCCGTTCGACGACCTCCCGCGAGTTCTCGCCGATCAGCATCATGGTCAGCCCGGTGACTGCTTCGCCGCGACCGTCACGGGTGACGGCCCCCTGGCGGGTCATGGGGGCTTCGGTCACGCTCGCGACATCGCGGATGAGGAGAGGGTTGCCGTCCCCTTCCCTCCGTAGCACGATCTCTTCGATGTCCCCCACGTTGCCGAGGAGGGCCTGGCCGCGGATGAACCGCTGTTCATCGTGGTGGACGACGTACCCACCGCCCGCCGAGGCGTTGTTCTCTTCGATCCGGGCGAACAGGTCATCGAGCGTCAGGCCATAGCTGGCGAGGCGGTCCGGGTTCGGGCGGATCTCGAAGGTGCGGTAGAAGCCGCCGTGCGTGTTGACCTCGGTCACCCCGCGGACTTCGCGGAGCTTCGGGACGACATCCCATTCGAGAATCGTCCGGAGCTGCATCGGCGAGTAGGCGTCCCCGCGGACCTCGAACTGAAGGATCTCCCCGAGGGCGGTCGTGAGCGGTCCCAGTTCGGGGGTGCCGTATCCCGCGGGGATCAGCGCGGAAGCCGCGGAGATCCGCTCCGCGACGAGCTGGCGGGCCTGGTAGAGGTTCGTCCCTTCCTGGAAGACGATCGTCACGACCGAGATCCCGAACTTGGAGACGCTGCGGACTTCCTCGACCTTGGGGAGGCCTCCCATCGTCGATTCGACGGGGTAGGTGACATACCGCTCGACCTCGACCGGGGAGAGCGAGCCAGCGTTCGTGATGACCGTCACTTGGACGTTGGTCATGTCCGGAACGGCGTCGATCGGCAGGTGGAGCGCGGCGTTGATCCCCGCCGCAGCCATGAGGAGGGTTCCCGTCAGGACGAGGAACCGGTTCTTGAGCGAAACTTCAATGAGTTGGGAGAGCATGGGGGCGGGGTCCAGGGACTAAGGCCTGGACGGAAGGAGGGAGCGAGGGACCAAGGCCGGGGTCCATGGGCAGCCGCACGGAGGCGCGGGCCGACGGAAGAACCGAGACCAATGCGGAAGAATTCCGGAGCGTTACTCGTCTGCTTCGAGGAGCAGTTCCGACTTCAGAAAGAAGGTCCCGGCAGTGACGACGGCGTCCCCCGCCTGCAGCCCCTCCGTGATCTCGATCCAGTCCCGGTCCTGAAGCCCCGGCTTGACCGGCACCTCCCGGAACGCGCGGTCCCCCTGCGACACGAATACGAAGGCCGAGCCGTCGTGCCGCGTCACCGCGGACTCCGGCACGGCGATCACGGTCCGGCTGGCGTCCACGGGAATCGTCACCCGGACGAACAGCCCCGGCCGGAGCAGCCCGTCCGTGTTGTCGATCGCTCCGATCAGCGGCACCGAGTTCGTCTCCGCCGAGACCTCCCGACCGACGTAGTGGATCTTCGCCGGGAGGATTTTCCCGGCGATGGCCGGCGTTTCGACCGAGAGCGGATCCCCTTCATGAAGCCGGACCGCGGACCAGTCCCGCTCCCGCAGGTCCGCCGCGACCCACAGCCGGCTCGTATCGGCCAGGACGAAGAGCGGCTCGCCGAGCTGCGTCCGCTCCGCCGTCGACACGAGCTTTTGCTCGATCGTCCCGGCGAACGGGGCCTGGATCTCGACCGACGACAGGTCGGACGGGGCGGACTTGGCACTCATGCTCTCCGTGTAGCCGAGCAGCGTGTTGAGATGCTGCCGGCTGACGTCGAGACGCCGCCGGGCGGCTTCGACGCCGACTTCCGACTGCCGGTACGCCTGGCGGCTTTCGAACACCGCCTGCTCCATGGCTCCCTTGAGCCCGGCGTCGGCCGACTCAAGCTCGCTCATCCGCTCGCGGACCATCCGCTGCGGGACGGCGCCGTTGTCGAGGGCCCCCGACACACCCTGAGCCAGCGAATCCGCCAGCCGCAACCGCGAATAGGCCGTCAGCACCCCTTCGCCCCCCTTGCCCAGCGGGACGGATCGGAAGGTATTGCGGATCGCATCAAGCGGGTCCTTGCGGCCGACCGCCTCGCTCAGAGCGAAGATCCCCTCGTTCGTCTTTCCCCGCCAGGAGAGTTCTTCCTCCAGGACCCGCAGCTCCCCCTCGCGCTGGAGGACGTCCGCCCGCGCGGTCCCGACCTCGGGGCTGGAGAGAATCGCCAGAACCTGTCCGGCAACGACAGCGTCTCCCGGCTTCACGAGGACGTCGGCGAGGACTCCGGCGGTCGCGGCACGGACCGAAATGTGCCGGGTGTCGTCGTACTGGAGCCGACCTGGGACCGTGATCGACCGTCCCAGCGACCGGGCCGCGACCGGCTCGACGGCGATGCGGGCCGCCTCCGCTTTCTCAAGTGAAAGGACAACGACAGCCGGAGCGTCCGTCGCTGTCGGGCCGGAGGGCTTGGACTCCCCGGCGGTCGGCTTCTCGGAGGCTTCGGCGGTCGACCGCTGCCAGGGACGATAGACGAGGGCGGCGCCCCCGGCGCCGGCTGCGACGAGCGCAACGACAAGAGAGACGTGACGTCTTTTCATGGGAATCGACTCGGAGGGGCGCAGGCGCAAGCAGGCACGCTACGCAGGAAAGAGAAGACGAGAACGCGGGACAGCATCGGGAAGCCAGCCGGCTCCCCGCCCGGATCTCAGCAGCGGGCCACGCACAACAGGTCGAGACGATTCACCAAGGGACCGGGGGCGTCGCTCGCGGGACGCTCGACCCGGGATGAGTTCTCCGGCTCCGTCACGACGGCCGGTGCCGCAATGGCCCAGTCCAGCACGGCCAGCGGCAACGACATGTCCCCCGTCGGGGAGGCCTTGACCACCGAGACGCCGTAGGCCAGGGACCAGCCTGCGGGGACGGGGGCCTGGTGGTGCCGCTCGGGACAATCTTCACCGCACGGCTCGGACTGGAACTCCGTCAGCAGCAGCAGGTGAAAATGCCAGCCCTGCGGTTCCTGAGTTCGCGTGTGATGGAGCTGACGATGCTCGCTCAGCGCCGCACCGCTTCCGCCGGCTTGACCGTGGCAGTGGATCCAGGGAATCGGCCCGCACCATGAGCCGATCCCGAGCAGGAGGTAGCAGAGGATCTGCACCGTCCGCGTCGGAGAGCCGCTCAGGGGGGAAAGAAAACGAGCCATCACACAATCAGCTTGCGTCGATTCGTCGTTGAAGTCAACGCCGCCTTCCCGGATTCGCAGGCGATCGTCTTCGCTTCGGGGGGCATCCCGCAGGTTGAGGCGGATGTTGCGGAGAAGGGATTCGCCACAGATGAACACAGATAAACACAGATTTGGAAAGGAGACGGTGTGGCGGCCTGTGCGGGGCTCACCCGCGGTCGGCCCGTGCAAAGGCGAGCGAGTCGAGTCATCGGTCCTCTCTCTGATCTGTGTTCATCTGTGGCTTTACTTCTTCTTTTCCTCTTCTGCGAAGTCCGCGGCCAATCAGAACTCGCCCACCAGTTCCTTCCCCTTCCGCGAGAGAAGTGCCGACAAGGTCTGAAGCGCGATGTTCTCCGGACAAAAGCGGACCGAGGCATCGACCATCAGGAAGTTCGCGCCCCCGGCGTGATGGCTGTGGAACTCCTGCCCAAAGTCGCACCCCAGCTTCCCGATGTTCGGGCTGTTGTTCGCAACCTGGCACGACGCGAACCTCGTCATCCCCGCGGTGCCGAACCGCCCGTTCAGCGGTGCGCTCTGATCGAAGTAGTTCTTATGCCCCGCCCACAGACCGTGGATCGCCTCGGGGGCCTCGCCGAGCAGGACCGTGTTGCTCGTGCCATCGAGAATGTCGCGGATCCCAATGCTCGTCTCCCCTGCCCCGCGGATGACGCCGCGGCCGAAGCCGTCGGTGTCCCCCAGGTCGGCGTACGAGTTCTGGCAGTTGCTCATCGGGTAGCAGCGGAGCCCCCGCTCACCCCAGTTTCCGCCGTAGTCGCTCCGTCCCATCTTCGGATGGGTCGCGTTGTCGCCATTCGACTTCAGGTCGCCGGCGCCCGGGTTCGAGGGGCAGATAAAGACCGGCAGGACCGTCGCGCAGAGCGCCGCGTTATCGGCGTGAAGGTAAGGCTCATTCTGGTTGTATCGGTGAAAGAGCCCCGTCTGATCGAGATGTGGCAGGATCGCGTTCCCCCAGCTCACGACGCGACCGGCGCGGGCCCCGGCGGTGACCCACAGCGCGGGGGATCCCATCCCGCCGCCATAGCCCCCCTTCGGAAACATCCCGCACGACTCGTGGTAGTTGTTGAGTGCCAGGCCGAGCTGCTTGAGGTGATTGCGGCACTGGGTCTGCCGCGCCGATTCCCGGGCCTGCTGCACCGCCGGGAGGAGGATGGCTACGAGGACCGCAATGATGGCGATCACGACGAGCAGCTCGATGAGGGTAAACCCGCGATACCGGGAATTCCGGCGCGAGAGAGACCGGCGCGCGCAGCCACAGACAGAAGCGTAAGACATGGAGAGCCGTCCTTTCCGGGCCAGGCGGTTCGGCCGCGCGGAAAGGCACCGATGTCGACAATGACACCTGGGACATGCCCTCCACGGATGTCTTCAGGCCGAAACATCGCATGGCAGTCCCGTCGGGCCGTATTCTGGCTTGCGAGTCAGACGGTCCCGGACGCCTTCCCACCGACGTGATGTCGGCAGTGGCATAGTGTCCGGGACCTCCTCGCTTACAGCGGCGGTCCCGCGCCGGATTCGCACCGGCTTCCTGTCCGATCCAGGGGATCGAACGCCCAACGGGGTTGAGTGGGCGAACCATAGGAGGGGCGTGCAGTGAATTCAATCCGCCTTCAAAGCACCGGGTCCAGGGGCACCCTGGTGGGGGATGCAAGGGGGCAACGCCCTCTTGCCCGCCGGAGGCCTGGCGGTCGAGAGATGTCTGAAGGAGTGAGTGTCCAAACGCGGACACCGTGCCGGATGCCCCTTCACCAACCCGCGGAGATTGCAAAGCGAGCGGTGAGTTCTCAACGCCGGTACCACAAAGGGGACGTCCGTTGCGTGCCAAGGTTCCTCACAGGAGTGCCTCCGGCGGCAAGGGGTTGCCCCCTTGACCCCGGCTGCCGTCGCACGTTGGGTCTGAGGAAGCAAAGCCGTGCCGGCAAGATCGCGGTGCTTGTGAACTTGAGCCTTAGGCGGCTTTGTGAATCCGCCGAAGGAGGCCGTTGACATTCCGTTAACCCACGATATCTTGCCTCGCGTTGCTGGTCGGGCACCATCACTTGTGGTGTCCGCGAAAGAGGGAACACCGGTGCAAAACCGGGACTGCCCCGCAGCGGTAAGCGGAAACGACCGCCGTCATGGCACTGGATCTTCAGGTCCGGGAAGCGACGGCCAGTAGGCGCGAGCCCCCCTTCATCAGTCCGATGGAGACGGGAACTCGCACGTCCGCGAGTCCGAAGACCTGCCGGCAACGGAGCGGTGTGGCGTTCACGAGGAAGGGCAGTTGTTGCTGCCAGCCCACCCCGCTGTCGAACGGAGCCTTCGTGGGAAAGGGCGGCCGAGGATGATGTCTGGCGGTATCGCTTTACGCGCATCGAGTGTCCGGCTTGGGACACCCCCTCTGTTCTCCCGGCTCCCGCGGGGCGTTTCTAAACGCACCTCCGCACTCTGGCCGTCCCGCGACGGCTGAGCCCTCGTGAGTGTCTCTCCTCCGGACCGCTGAACCGATTCTCTTCAGCGATCTCTCGGTTCGATCCAACGCGCCCCCGTTGCGTCGGCCGTTCACCTACTTTCCTCTCTTCGGACTGGATGGATTCATGCTGCGCGCCCCTCACGAATGGGTTGTCCGCAAACGCGACGGCCGAGTCGTCTCCTTCGACCTGGCCCGGATTCAGAACGCCATCGCCAACGCCTTCCGCGCCGAGCTGAACCTCGCCGCCGGTCAGCCGCTCGACGCGGATGTCCAGCAGGAGATCGCCGATGTGGCGCGGTCGGTCGGCGACGACATCGGCGTAGCGGCCAGCCGGCCCGAGGGGATCGATGTCGAGAGAATCCAGGACCTCGTGGAGATGGGGCTCATGGCCTGCGGCCAGTACCGCGTCGCCCGCCGCTACATCATCTACCGCTCCGAGCACGCCAAGATGCGGCTCATCCGGGGCGAGGTTCCGGTCGCCGACGAGACGCCGGTCGTCCATGTCGTCCTGCCGGACGGAACCCGCGTCCCGTTCGATCCGCAGCGGGCCCGGAAGCGGATCGCCGAGGCGTGCCGCGGGTTCGAGACGATCGTCTCCGTCGATGAGCTGGTCGACGAAGTCATCCGCTCTGTCTTCGACGGGATCGCGCTCGCCGAGGTGTACCGCGTCCAGATCCTCGCCGCCCGATCACGGATCGAGCGCGATCCGGCGTTCGACGTCGTTGCCTCGCGGCTGATGCGAAACGTCATTTATCAGGAGGTCCTCGGCGAGACGCCTGAGGCCCGGTCGCTGACGGCCGTGCACCGAGACCAGTTTGAGCATTCGATCATCGATGGGATCCGGGCGGGACGACTCGCGCCGGAACTGCGGAGCTTTGATCTCGGCCGCCTGGCCGTGGCGATGAAGCCGGAGCGGGACGACCAGTTCCGCTACCTGGGCCTGCAGGCGATTTATGACCGCTACCTGCTGCATATCGGCGGGCGGCGCATCGAGACACCGCAGTTCTTCTGGATGCGGGTCGCGATGGGACTGGCGATCCAGGAGCCGGAGGACCGCGAAGCCCGGGCGATCGAGTTCTACGAAGTGCTCTCGACGTTCCGGTTCACCTCCGCCACGCCGACGCTGTTCAACTCGGCGACACCGCATCCGCAGCTCAGTTCGTGCTACCTGAGCACCGTCGACGATGACCTGGAACACATTTTCAAGGTCGTCTCGGATAACGCGAAGCTCTCGAAGTGGGCCGGCGGTCTCGGGAACGACTGGACCCGCATCCGGGCCACGAACTCGCATATCCACGGGACGAACGGAAAGAGCCAGGGAGTCATCCCGTTTCTCAAGGTGGTGAACGACGCGGCTGTCGCGGTGAACCAGGGAGGCAAGCGGAAGGGGGCGGTCTGCTCGTATCTCGAAACGTGGCACCTCGACGTCGAAGAGTTCCTTGACCTCCGCAAGAACACCGGAGACGAACGCCGCCGCACGCATGACATGCATACGGCAAACTGGATTCCCGACCTGTTCCTCCAGCGGGTCCGGCAGAACGGCTCCTGGACCCTGTTCAGCCCCGACGAAGTACCGGACCTGCACGATCTCTACGGCCGCGCGTTCCAGGAACGGTACGAGCATTACGAGCGGCTCGCCGACGGGGGGGAGATCCCGCTCTTCCGGCGGCTGCCTGCCGCGGAGCTGTGGCGGAAGATGCTCACCCGTCTGTTCGAAACGGGGCATCCGTGGATCACGTTCAAGGATCCCTCGAACATCCGCTCGCCGCAGGACCATGTCGGCGTCGTCCACAGCAGCAACCTCTGCACCGAGATTCTGCTGAACACGTCGGCCCAGGAGACCGCGGTTTGCAACCTGGGGTCGATCAACCTCAAGGCCCACGTCGTCGACGGCCGGTTCGATCTCGAACTGCTGGCCGACACGGTCCGGACGGCGGTCCGGATGCTCGACAACGTCGTCGACATCAACTTCTACCCGACACCTGAGGCCGAGCGGTCGAACCGCCGGCACCGCCCGGTCGGACTGGGGATCATGGGGTTCCAGGACGCGCTCCAGGCCCTGGGGATCAGCTATGCCAGCGACGCGGCGGTCGAATTCTCTGACCGGAGCATGGAAGCGATCGCCTACCACGCTATCTCCGCGTCGGCAGACCTGGCCCGCGAACGGGGTGCCTACGCGACCTACGCCGGCTCGAAGTGGGACCGCGGACTGCTGCCGCTCGACACGCTCGACCTCTTAGAGCAGAACCGCGGCGAGGCGATCCAGGTTGACCGCTCGTCGGCCCTTGACTGGCAGCCGGTCCGGGAAGCGATTGCCGCCCACGGGATGCGGAACAGCAACGTCCTCGCCATCGCTCCGACCGCCACGATCTCGACGATCATCGGCGTCACGCAGTCGATCGAGCCCGCCTACAAGTACCTCTATGTGAAGAGCAACCTCTCGGGTGAGTTCACGCAGGTCAGCGACGTCCTTGTCGACGAATTGAAGCGGCTCGACCTGTGGGACGCTCAGATGCTGGAGGAGATCAAGTACTACGACGGCTCGATCCAGAACATCGGGCGGATCCCGCTCGAGATCCGGCGACGGTATCTCACGGCGTTCGAACTGGAGCCGAAGTGGCTCATCGAGTGTGCCTCCCGCCGCCAGAAGTGGATCGATCAGGGGCAGTCGCTCAATCTCTACCTCGCCGAGCCGAGCGGGCGGAAGATGCACGACATGTACTTCCTCGCCTGGGACAAGGGGCTCAAGACGACCTATTACCTTCGGACCCTTGCCGCAACGCAGGTCGAGAAGTCGACTGTCGACGTCAACCGCTTCGGCATCCAGCCCAAGTGGATGAAGAACAAGAGTGCTTCGAGCGAGGTCGAGGTCCGCCGCGACGGGGGTTCGGCCGAGTCGAACTCCCTGGAAGCCGCCGTTCCGCAGGCCGGCGCGATGTGTCCCATCGACGACCCCGGCTGCGAGTCATGCCAGTAGAACCGGACAACATGCCCGCTACCAGCCGGCTCTTTCTCGACCTCGGTTTTCAGGTGTGGCACATCCCCGGCGTCTCCCGCGCGTGGAAGCGCGAGTACGCCGACGGCAGCTTCCTCCTGATCACCGACGCCGGCGGGTACGACCTCCCCGAGCCGGCCGGCCCGTGGAGCGGGATCTACCTCTCGCATCGGGACGAGTTCCTCGAACTCGCTCCTTTGGCCCGGCGGATGAAAGAGATCGTCCGCTGGATCCGCCACACCGAGCGGCTGTGCCTCCATCGTGCTACTGCTCTCGAGGCCTCCGATCCGCCCCGCTGCTCCAACAAGTGTCCCATGGACCGGAGTTGAAGACTCCTGCGTCGAACGTCCCCCTTCTCACCCCGTCTGCGGCAGGGAATGTCGCATCACGATCCGAACGAAAGACCGCCCATGTTCCTCTCCGAGACGCTCGCTCCCTCGACGGCCTCCGCTCCCTCCTCCGCAGCCGCCGGGCTCGGCCGGATCGATGCCAGTTCGAAGCGGCTCATCAGTTGCCATCAGGTCGACGTCAACCAGCTCATGCCGCTCAAGTACAAGTGGGCGTGGGAGCACTACGTCAACGCCTGTGCGAACCACTGGATGCCGACCGAAGTCGCGATGAACAAGGACATCGAGACGTGGCGGTCGAGCAAGCTCACGCCGGACGAGCGGCGGGTGATTCTGCGGAACCTGGGGTTCTTTGCGACCGCCGAGAGCCTTGTCGGCAACAACCTTGTCCTGGCGATCTTCCGCCATGTGACGAACGCCGAGTGCCGCCAGTACCTCCTGCGGCAGGCCTTCGAAGAAGCCGTGCACACGCATACGTTTCTGTACGTCGTGGAGAGCCTGGGCCTCAATGAGGGGGAGGTTTTCAACATGTATCACGAGGTGCCGGCGATCGCGAAGAAGGACGACTTCGAGATGGAGCTGACGACGGAGATCCTCGATCCGAGTTTCACGACTGACACTTTTGAAGGGGCTCAGGCGTTTCTGAAGAACCTGATCGGTTATTACCTGATCATGGAGGGAATCTTCTTTTACACCGGGTTCGTGATGGTGCTGTCGTTCCACCGACGGAACCTGATGACGGGGATTGGGGAGCAGTTTCAGTACATCCTGCGGGACGAGACGATCCACTTGAACTTCGGGATCGACCTCATCAACGGGATCCGGAATGAGAATCCGCATCTTTGGACGGCCGAGTTCCAGCAGGCGATGGTAGATCGGATCCGGCAGGCGGTGGAGTTGGAGATTGAGTATGCCCGCGACTGTCTGCCGCGGGGGATTCTGGGGCTCAATGCCGAACTGTTCCGGGACTATGTTCAGTTCATTGCGGATCGTCGGCTGGAGCGGATCGGGTTGCCGACGCAGTATGGGTCGTCGAACCCGTTTCCTTGGATGAGTGAGACGATGGATCTGTCGAAGGAGAAGAATTTCTTCGAGACGCGGGTGACGGAGTATCAGAGTGCGTCGACGCTGAGCTGGGACTGAGAACGGCGCCCTTGCCGGAACGGCGTCCATAGCTCAAACCCAATGTGCGACGGCAGCTTGGGGTCAAGGGGGCCACGCCCCCTTGCCGCCGGAGGCATTTTCGTTGAGGAACCGTGGGACACAACGGACGTCCCCTTTGTGGGACCGGCGTTGAGGACTCACCGCTCGCTCCGCACGCAGCGGGTTGGTGAGGGGCATACGGCACGTTGTCCGCGCTTGGACACGCGCTCCTTCAGACATCTCTCGACGGCCAGGCCTCCGGCGGGCAAAGGGCCAAAGAAACAACACAGGCCCCTCTGCACTCCCCACCAGGGTGCCCCTGGACCCGGTGAAGGGTCAGGCCGGTTACGTGAAGGGCTGCTTCGGTCGGGCTGACAAACGTGAGCAAGTCGGCGAAATAATTCCCTAAAGTGTTTCGCCCGCACATTTTGCAGATCAGCCTTCAACCGGGGAGGCATTTTGTCCGTTGCAAACTGCGACCGACCACGCAATTATCATGAGACTGAGTCTCAGTTTCCACTTATGGCGGAAGCACTGAGCGGGCGGCACTCCACAGCCGCCGACACCCTTTCCTCCCCGAGAGGCACCCAACTCTCGGGGAGGTTTTCGTCCCCCTTTGCCCGCCACCACCGCCTCATGGTCTACACGCGTGAAGACATCCGATCCGCCATGGACGCCGGCGAGCTTGACCGCGCCGCACGGATCGCCCGGTGCTACCTCCACTCCCACCGCGAAGACGGCCGGGCCTGGGAACTGGCTGGGCTGATCCACTTCGAAGAAGGCCGCACGCCGCTGGCAATCTCCGCCCTGGAAAAGGCCTCCCTCCTCATCCCCCTCGGCCTTGAATCCCGGATTCGCCTCGCGATCGCCTACGGCCTGATCGGCAAGACCGACCTCGCCACCGACCTGCTCGCCCTTGAGATCTCGCACGAAGCCATTTCGCCGCAGCAGCTCCTGGCGGTCGCCCAGGCCCTCGGCCGCTTCGAACAGCCGGTCCTCGCCATGCACGCCTGCCGCGCCGCGACGCAGCAGGATCCCGAGTTCGCCCGCGCCTACTACGACATGGGGTTCTACGGTTCCCGCTGTGGCGTCCTGCCGCGGCACGTCGAGAGCCTGATCCGGAAGTCGATCGCCCTCGACCCCCGCTCGGCCCGCTATCGCGTCGGCCTCGCCACGCACCTGATGCAGCACAAGCGGATCGACGAGGCGTGCGCCGCCATCGAGTCCCTCACGCTGAATCAGATCGACACGATCACCTGCCAGTGCTGCCTCGCCCGGATCGCGACACTCTACGAACGCCTCAACGATTCGGAGCGGCTGGAGCGGTGCCGATCGAACCTGGGCGAGACCTCGCCCGAGTAGGCCTCCGTCGCCGTCGCGACGACGCCCGCCAACCGCCTCACCCCACCCGTTCCTCGGCCTCCGAAAAGCCCGCCCCCATCGGCCTGAAGAAGGCTGCCCCGCGTCCACCCGCCGCTCCTCGCTCACCCACCTTTGTCTGCTGACGTAGCCAGCCTTCAGCCTGGATCTGCCAGCCACGCAGCGTTTCCGTTTCACCCTTTGTGAAAGGTTGCTGCCATGCGCCGATCCCTCGGCCCTGCCACGCCGCGCGAATCCTCTTCGCGACGGTGCGGCTTTACGCTCATCGAACTGCTCGTCGTGATTGCGATCATCGCGATCCTGGTCTCTCTCCTGCTCCCCGCCGTCCAGAGTGCCCGCGAGGCGGCCCGCGCCGCCCAGTGCAAGAACAACCTGAAGCAGATCGGGTTAGCG
The DNA here is from genome assembly GCF_001610835.1 of Planctomyces sp. SH-PL14. Lineage (NCBI taxonomy): Bacteria > Pseudomonadati > Planctomycetota > Planctomycetia > Planctomycetales > Planctomycetaceae > Planctomyces > Planctomyces sp. SH-PL14. Next base: position 572,763 of record NZ_CP011270.1, read on the forward strand.
ATGCACAACTTCCACGAGGCCCGCGGGGCCCTGCCGCATCTGTGGGCGCACGGCCCGCCGAACGCCACGAACCCCGCCGCCTGCAAGCCGGCCCGCTCGCCGCTGATGCTGCTGCTCCCGTTCCTCGATCAGGCCGCGGTCTACAACCAGTTGGAGGTCCCCCTGGCGGCGCGGCCTTCGATTCCGGTCTACCTCTGCCCCTCCGATCCGAAACCGAGCGGAGCGCCGAGCACATACTGCTCGTACGGCGTCAACGCTGGCGACACGAGCTACGCGTGGGCCTGGATGTGCCCCGGAACCGATCCGACGCACTACTACTGCGTCTACTTTCCCGCAGGGAAGATGTACTTCAACGGCATGATCGACGTCGCCGGGATGAACTGCGGAGTCCGGAGCGGGGGAATCACCGTCCGGCTCAACGACATCATTGACGGCACCTCCAACACGATTGCCTACGGCGAGCGGTGGGGGACCGTGATCGAGCCCGCCACCCGCCGGCCTGTCACTTCGGGCGTGACCGGCGCGAGCTGGATCGACACCTATGCGACGTTTGCCACGCTGGCCTGCAACAAGCTCAACACGCACGACAACTACGACTTCACGGTCACCCCCAACATCAACATCTGGGCCAGCTACATGACTTCGTTCCGTTCGGATCATCCGGGCGGGGCGCAGTTCGTGATGGCAGACGGCTCCGTCCGATTCATCAGCGAGAACATCAACGGAGACGCGCAGTCCGGATACCAGTACCCCGAAGGGACCGGCGCCCCGACCCGCGACGAGGTCAATCCGAATGCCGCCGGACGGATGTTCCGGGCCCTGGCAACGCGCGAAGGAGGCGAGCGTGTTGCCGAGTTTTAAAGAGCTCTCCCCGGTACGAAAGGGGTTCGTTCTGCTGATCCTGGCGGGAGGAATGATTGCGGCGTGGCGCGCCGCGTCCCGGTTGTGGCCGCCGCGGCAGGAGATGCTGTCACCGGAGGCGTACCAGGAGGCCTTTCGCGAGTCCGAACAGATCGATCGGGAGAACTGGGACAAGATGTGGCGCAGCGCCGGTCGGAAAGCGCCTCCGCCTCCGGCCCCCGTGCCGGATCGCCAGTAGCTCGGCCTCTCCGGCTGTCCGTTGATCGGAGTCGTCCCGCCGCCTGGCGGGGCGGCTCCGATTGGCTTTGCGCGGCCGCGGTCGGGCGAAGAGTTGGGACAACAGGGGCGCGATGATCCGGGGAGCCGCCCGGGATCGCCCCTCGACCGCGAGAGGCGCGGAAGGGGCTGCGCGGCTTGTTCGGGGTGGCGGCGTTTGTATCATCAACAGCTTCCCGCCTGATCCCTGGCTGACTTGACCGGAAACCTCGATATGCCCCGCCTCCGCCGCTGTCGCCCCTTCGCCCGTCTTCTCCCAACGCTGACCGGAGCGGTGCTGGTCGCGACGCTCAGTGGATGCCCTCAGACCGAGCCCCCCAAGCAGCCGAACCCGACGCCCCCCAAGGCGGAAGCGGTCAAGGAAGTCCGCAAGGCGGACGATGCGGCGGCCATCAAGGCCCTGGAAGAGATCGGCGTCACGCTGACGAAGGACGCCGCCGGCTCCGTCGTGGCGGTCAACTGCGGGACGTCGACCCGCGAGGTCAAGGACGAGGACCTGCCGCACCTCAAGGGGTTCCCCTACCTCGCCACGCTGAGCCTCGAGAAGTCCGAAGTCTCCGACAAGGGCCTCGAGATCCTCAAGGACCTCCCGCCGATCACTCGGCTCGGCCTGCGCCGCTGCAGCAAGATGACCGACGCGGCCCTCGCCAACCTCCAGTACACCCCCAAGCTGCGGGTGCTGGAACTCCTCTACACTTTCACGTCCGACGCCGGGCTCGATGAAGTCGCCAAGCTCAAGGAGCTCCAGGCCCTCGACCTCCGCGGCTGCAACTACATCACCGATGCCGGCCTCGCCAAGCTCGAAAACCACACGGGCCTGAAGGACATCAAGCTCCGCTCCTACGGAATCACGGATGCCGGTATCAAGTCGCTGACGACGCTCAAGAACCTGCGGATTCTGGAAGTCGAAGACGCCCAGCTCGGCGACTCGGCCATGGAATTCGTCGCCCAGATGCCGGAGCTGACGAAGCTCAACCTGATGCGGACCCTCGTCAGCTCGGACGGCTTCAAGCAGCTCAAGGGGCTGACGAAGCTCACCGACCTCCGCGTCCGCGGGACGAACGTCACCGGCGAAGGTCTGGCGGCGGTGGAAGGAAGCGCGCCGACGCTGGCCTACCTCGATATCTCCGAGTGCCCGTTCGTCGACGCCGACATGGCAGTCCTGGCGAAGTTCACGAACCTGACGACGCTCAAGATGTTCCAGGTCCAGAACGTCAGCGACGAGTCGTTCAAGAACCTCGCCGGGCTCAAGAAGCTCAAGATGCTCGACGTCAGCAAGTGCCCGATCGGTCCGGTCGGGGCCGACGCCATCGCGTCGCTGCCGGCTCTCGAAGAGCTGAGCCTGGCCGAGTCGGACATCGACGACGCGGGGCTGGCGAAGATCGCCGGCATGAAGACGCTGAAGAAGATCAACCTTAAGACGCTCAACAAGGCGACCGAGGCGGGGCTGGCCAAGTTCAAGGCGGCTCAGCCGAACGTCACCGTCGCCTCGGGTGACGCGGCCAACGAGTAGTCCCGCTGCGGCAGCTGGTCTTTTGAACCTGCCGCGAACTGTCGACCGTCCACGGATGCCCCTTGCCCATCACGTTCTCGTCCGACGAAGAAGCGATGCGGCGGGCGCTGGAGCTGGCCCGCCGGGGCCGGGGGCTGGTCGAACCGAACCCGATGGTCGGGGCCGTCGTGGTCTCGCCGGAGGGGGAACTGGTCGGCGAGGGAAACCACGAGCGGTTCGGCGGGCCGCATGCCGAAGTGAATGCCCTCCGGGCGGCCGGTGATCGCGCGGGCGGGGGGACGCTTTACTGCACCCTCGAACCCTGTTCGCATTTCGGCAAGACGCCCCCGTGTGCTCCGCTGGTCGTGAGCTCGGGGATCCGGCGGGTGGTCCTCGGCACGGGCGATCCCGCGCCGCATGTCGCGGGTCGCGGAATCGCGATCCTCCGGGAGGCGGGGATCGAGGTCATCGTCGGGGTCTGCGAGGCGGAAGCGCGGCAGGTGGTGGCGCCGTTCGTCACGCTGATGACGCTCGGCCGGCCGTATGTTCATGCCAAATGGGCAATGTCGCTCGACGGGCGGATCGCCACGCGGACGGGCCATTCGCAGTGGATCTCGAACGAACGCTCGCGGGCGCGGGTTCATGAGCTGCGGGGAAGGATGGACGCGATCCTCGTCGGCCGCGGGACGGCTGTCGCGGATGATCCCCTGCTGACGGCCCGGCCCCCCGGCCCGCGGACGCCGCTGCGGATCGTCCTCGACTCGACGCTTCAGACCCCGATCGACTGCCAGCTCGTCCAGACGGCGCAGGAGTTCCCGACGCTCGTCGCCACGACCTCCGCCGCGGACGCAGTCCGTCGCGAAGCGTTTCTTGCTCGGGGTGTCGAAGTCGAGCTGTTCGACGCGGTTCCGAGCGCTGCGGCTGACGGCTCCGCCTCGCCGCGGGTCTCCATTCCCGCGCTGCTGTCGAGGCTCGGACAGCGGAAGCTCACGAACCTTCTCGTGGAAGGGGGCGGGGATGTTCTCGGCGCGTTCCACGATGCCGGACTGCTCGACGAGTACCACGTCTTTGTCGCCCCCAAGATCATCGGCGGGGCATCGGCAAAGTCGCCGCTCGGCGGGTTCGGAACCGAGCAGGTGATGGCGTCCGGTCTCTCCGTCGTGGCAACGGAATCGCTCGATGGAGACGTCTACATCAACGCGGTGCAGCCACGATGATCGCTAGGGCGGAATGACGCCCCGCTTCATCAGTTCTTGAAGCTGTTGCGATTCATCAATTCTTCCGCATCGGTTCCTTGTGAGCCCGTTTCGGGCATGAGTAGGATCGGCGCGTCCGCCGATGCGTGCCCGGGAGGCCCGCAGTCATCCACTCATTGCAAGGGGATTCTCATGTCGCGATCCAAGTCATTCTTTCGCCGGACTGTGGCGGCCCTGTGCCTGGCGGCGGGGGCGGCCGGGACGGCTCAGGCGGCCGACATCTACGGACTGACCGAGGGGACGCCCGAGCTGAAGTCGGCGGGCTCCCTCGCCTTCGGACCAGAAGGGGTCCTGTTTATCGGCGACACCAAGGGGGCGACGATCTTCGCCATCCAGACCGGTGACAAGGGGGGCGAGAAGGCAGCGGATCGGACCATCGAAGGACTTGGGAGCGCGCTCTCCGAGCTGCTCAAAACCGACGCCAAGAACATCACCGTCAATGACCTGGCGGTGAACCCGAAGACCGGCAACGTGTTCCTGTCGGTCCACGCCGATGGCAAGCCGGCGATCGTCAAGGTCGATGGAGCGGGCAAGCTGAGCCGGCTCTCGCTCGAGAAGGTCGCCTTCTCCAAGAATGAGCTGTCGAACGCTCCCGAAGACAAGGAGCAGGTCGACGGCCGGGGTCGTAAGGCCAATCCCCGTGGCGATTCGATCACCGACCTGGCGTTTGTCGAAGGACAGGTGATCGTCTCGGGTCTCTCGAAGGAGGGGTCGGCGGTCCGTTCGTTCCTGTTCCCGTTTGGCCCCAAGGACCAGGAAGTCAACCTGGAGATCTATCACGGGGCTCATGGCCGCGTGGAGAGCATGTCTCCGATCCGGACGTTCGTTCCGTTCGTGATTGATGGTCAGCCGCACGTCCTGGCCGGGTTCGTCTGCACGCCGCTGGTCAAATTCCCGGTAACCGCCGTCGGCAAGGGAGAGAAGGTGAAGGGGACGACCGTCGCCGAGCTGGGCAATCGCAATCGTCCGCTCGACATGATCGCCTACAAGAAGGACGGCAAGGATTTTCTCCTCCTGACCAACAGTGCCCGGGGTGTGATGAAGGTCAGCACCGATGACCTGGAGCGGGAAGAGGGGATCACCGAGCACGTCGTTGACGGCAATGTGGCCGGGCAGAAGTACGACACCGTGGCCGAGCTGAAGGGGGTTGTGCAGCTCGACAAGGTGAACGATGCGACGGCGGTGGTCATTGTTCAGGGTGAAGATGGGAAGATGGATCTGAAGACGATCCAGTTGCCGTAGTCGAATGGGTTTGTCGTGGAATCGGACGCGGAAACGGGAGAACCGTTTCCGCGTTTTTTTTGTCGACTCTCTGCGAGCGAAGCGAGTGGAGAGGCCGGGTCCAGGGGGAACCCCTGGCCGCCGGAGGCGCTCCGGTGAGGAACCGTGGTCAACGACGGACGACCGCTTTGGGCCATCGGCGTTGAGAACTCGCCGTTCGCATTGCATTCCCCGCGGGTTGGTGAGGGGGCATCCGGCACGTTGTCCGCGTTTGGACACGGACTCCTTCAGACATCTCTCGACGGCCAGGCCTCCGGCGGGCAAGGGGCCAAAAAACAACACAGGCCCCCTTGCATCCCCCACCAGGGGTGCCCCCCCTGGACCCCGGCTCAGGCCAGCGAAGTGCTGGCTCGTTCACGCTCCGCCGGTCGGATACACTTCCGGTTTTCTGACACGAGCGACCGTCATGCCCATCTTCGAATACCGCTGCGAGTCCTGCGAAAACGAGTTCGAACAGCTCGTCCGCACCGGCGAATCCGTGACCTGTCCCCACTGCCAGGGAAAGCGTCTCGAAAAACTCCTCAGCGCTCCGGCCGCCGCCCACATGGGCCGCGGCGATCTGCCGGTCATGGGCTCGTCCTGTCCGCCCACCTCCGCTCCCCCCTGCAGCCCGTCCTGCTGCCGGCTCCCGATGAACTGAGCCCACCCCGGCTCGTTCCCGCCAGCCACGCCGTTCCCACCAACTCCCCCGCCGCTCCTTCCCTACCGCCGCCGTGTCTCAAGCCGCCTCGACCACCGTTTCCGTCAACCTCGGTGAGCGGAGCTACGACATCCTGATCGCCGACGGCCTGCTCCCCGCTGCCGCCGGCCATGTCGCGCCGTGGGTCGACCGGCTCGGCCGCAAAGGAAAGCGGCAGGCGATCGTCATCACCGACCGGAACGTGGCGGCCCACGCCGATGGCGTCCGGAAAAGTCTCGACTCAGCCGGCTGGGAGACCGCAAGCGTCGTCGTCGAAGCAGGCGAAAACACGAAGCGGCTGGAAGTCGTCAGCCACTGTTACGACCGGCTCGTCGAACTGCGGGCGGACCGGCGGGCTGTCGTCTTCGCCGTCGGCGGCGGCGTCGTCGGAGACCTCGCCGGATTCGTCGCCGCGACCTACAACCGCGGACTGCCGTTCATCCAGTGCCCGACGACGCTGCTCGCCGACGTCGACAGTTCCGTCGGCGGCAAGACGGGGGTTAACCATCCCCAGGCGAAGAACCTCATCGGCGCGTTTCACCAACCGCTCGGCGTGCTGATCGACACGGCGGTCTTGGGAACGCTGCCGGATCGTGAGTACCGGGCGGGGCTGGCGGAAGTCGTGAAGTACGGCGTCATTCTCGACGCGGAGTTCTTCGACTGGCTCGAGGGTCACATCGCCGAGCTCAACGCCCGGGAGCCGGCGGCGCTCCGGTACGCCATCGCCCGGAGCTGCCGGCTCAAGGCGGATGTCGTCGAGCAGGACGAATACGAGCGGACCGGCCTGCGGGCGGTCCTGAACTACGGCCACACCTTTGCCCACGCCTTCGAGGCGATCGCGGGCTACGGCGAGCTGCTGCACGGCGAGGCGGTGTCGATCGGGATGCTCTACGCCAGCCGGCTGGCCGAGCGGCTGGGGCGGATCGACGCGGCGGCGACCGCGCGGCAGCTCTCCTTGCTGAGCGGGCTGCGGCTTCCGGTCTCGCTTCCGGCCGGGACGTGGCCCGCCGAGGAACTGATCGCCCGGATGCGGCTCGACAAGAAGTCCGAGTCGGGGCGGCTGCGGTTCGTCCTTCCGACGCGGATCGGTCACGTCGAACTCGTCGATGGGGTGGAAGAGCCGCTGGTCCACGAACTTCTGACGAATTCCCTGGCCTGAAGCGGCCCGGGAACGGCGAAGTCCGGCAGAATGTGCCGCCCGGGGCTCCAAAAGGCGAATTGGGTTTGCTGGCGGGAGACTGGTCTCTCCGGCGGGAATCCGTCGGCCTATACTCTTGGGGTCCGGAATTTCCGGTCGGAACCGGCTTCGGCGGCCGTTCCCCCGACGTCTCCGCCTCAGGAGAGGCGCTATGCTCCCACCGTCTGCCTGCGGCATCGCGACTGAGCGCGATCTCGGCTGCGTGTGGTGCTGCGCCGTCCGGACGGATTTCGGACGGACGGAACCGGTCCACCCGATCGGCCCGGAAGCCCCCGCTGCGAGGCCCGCATGATCCTGGCGGCCCTCGATCTCACCGCGCAGCGGTGGCATGTCGTTGAGCTCGGGGTCGCAATCCTGCAGCCGGCGCTGGTGTTGTCGCTCTGCCTGGGGTTCGTCCTCGCTTCGGCCCACCTGATCACGATGCTCGGGACCCGCTGGGGAGACCGCGGGACCTCCTCGAAGGCCCTGTTCTTCTCGCTGGCCGTCCACGTTTCGTTCGCGTGCGGAATCATTGCCCTGATTCCGGAGTACCGGCAGCGGATCTTTTTCGCTGCCTCCCGCGACGCGGAGCATTTCGCCAAGGTCATTCCCCAGCCCGAGGGGCCGGCGGCAGCCGCCTCGAGCGGCCGCGGGACCGCCCAGCCGATCTGGGACCGCGTTCCGACGAAATCGCTCTCCAGCACCGCCCGGACGGCGATCGACGTCGACCGTCCGGCTGCGGAAGCGGCTCCCGACCGGATGGAATCGGCGCAGGCCTCCATCGCGCCGCAGCAGGCCATGTCGGTCCCGCTCCCGGACGCCGTGGAGCCGATCGTCAAACCGATGCCTCTGGAAGCGCCGACGGCGGCCCGCCCTGCCGACGCGAATCCGCTCGCCACCGAGGAGATTCAGGCCGAGGCCCGGAACGACGCCAAGCCTCGCAGCACGCCGTTCCGTCCGTCGCCGACCTTCGCCGATGCTCCCGCCGCGGAAATGCAGCGGCCCGATTCGGCAGCCGCCTCACGGCCCCAGGCGGACATCTCCGGCGTCGACAGCCTGGCTTCGCTCGACACGCCGGGACGTAATCAGCTTCCGCAGGCGACTCCGACGCCGAATCTGTCCGAAGCCGCACCGACCGGCGGCCGCATGTCGCCGGCTCCCCCGACGCTCCTGGAAACCTCCGAAAACGGGATCGCGATCCCCCAGCCGGGCCCCGCATCGAATCGTCCCGGCGTCTCTTCGAGTATTGCCCGCCTCGGGACGGGGATGGGACCGGGCCGCGGGATGACGGAAAGCGGCGCCCCCGAGCGGTTCCGTCCTTCGGAATCCGGCGCCGGCGGAGCGGCGGAACCGGGCACGGGAACCGGACGAAACGTCGAAGGGAACCTCGCCCGGATCGACGGGCTGCCGCAGCTCACCCCGTCGCTGCCGACGATGCTCCGCGATCCGCTCGCTCCGGTCTCGCCCGGAAGCGGCAAGACCCCGGCCGCGTATCAACTGCGGGCCAAAGAACAGCGTGACCGGGCGGTCGTCGAGTTCGGCGGCTCCGATGCCACCGAGGCGGCGGTCGACTTGAGCCTCAACTATCTCACGTCGGTCCAGCGGCCCGAGGGCTACTGGGATGCCCAAGCCCACGGGGCGGGACGGGTCCGGATCGACTCCGAGGGGGTCGACCGGCACAACGTCGGCCGGGAGTCGGACGTCGGCGTGACGGCGCTCGCGGTCCTCGCGTACCTGGGGAAGATGAACACGACCGAGGAGGGACCGCATTCGCAAGCGGTGACGAAGGCGCTCCGCTGGCTCGCCGAAGGGCAGCGGGCCGACGGGTTCCTGGGCCGCAATGCCTCCGAATACAGCGCCATGTATTGCCACGGGATCGCGACCTTTGCGCTGGCGGAAGCGTACGCCCTGTCGCAGGACAAGGTGGCGAACGCCTGGCTTCGCGGGCCGCTCAGCAACGCCGTGAAGTACACACTCTCGTGCCAGCTCCAGGACGGCGGGTGGCGGTATCTCCGCGGTCAGCCGGATGGCGACATGAGCATGTTCGGCTGGCAGCTGATGTCCCTCCGCAGCGCCGAGGCGGCGGGGGTGGAGGTTCCGTCAGACGCCAAGGCAAAGATGATCCAGTTCCTGCAGAACAGGAGCACGGGGAGAAGCGGCGGGCTGGCGGCGTATCGTGCCGGGGAGCAGGTCACCCCCGTCATGACCGCAGAGGCCCTCTTCTGCAAGCAGATGCTGGGGATGCGGCGGACAAATCCGTCGAGCGAGGAGGCGGTGACCTACCTCCAGCAGGCTCTCCCCAACCGCGAGAAGTACAACCTGTACTACTGGTACTACGGCACGCTGGCGATGTTCCAGCACGGCGGAGAGCCGTGGGGATCCTGGAACGGCTCGATGCGGGACCTTCTCGTCTCCGAGCAGATCAAAACCGGCCGCAACGCCGGGAGCTGGGATCCAATTGACCGCTGGGGAGGATCGGGAGGCCGGATCTATTCGACCGCGATGGCGACGATGTGCCTCGAGGTCTACTACCGCTACCTGCCGCTCTATCGGGGCGTTGCCACGGAAGCCCCGCGACGCGGGCCCGCTCCCGTCGAGTGAGCCGGCTGGGGCGCAGAGCCTCAAAAAGAGCGAGGCAGCCGCGTGCTGCCTCGCCGTTCGTCGGAATTCCCGCCTGGGTCACGCCCCCTGCATCAGCTGCCACTGGCCGTAGAGGCCCAGCGCGATCGCCGCCACGACCGCGAGCATGAAGAAGACCAGGAGCGTGTAGATCAGAGCGTACATGCTGTTGAGCGAGCCGAGGCCGTTCATCAGGTGGCTGATGTCGTTGTTCTCGGTCGCGGAGATCTTCCGGAAGGACGCCCCGGCGCCCCGCGTCCATCCGCCGAGGCAAAGGTACAGCAGGCTCGAAATGCCGGCGTTCGCCGCGAAGCCCCACAGATGGTGCTGCGGAGGAAGCGTTTCCAGCTTGGCTTTCACCTCCGCCGGGACATTTGCCATGACGTCCGGGGGAAGGTTGTTGCGGTAGATCGCAGCAATGATCAGGGCCGTCACGAGCAGGTGAAGGATGCCGACGATGATGAAGAACGCTCCGACCCCCTTCATTTTGGAGCCCAGGGCACCAATCAGCGAGTTCTGGTCGGCTGTGAATTCGTACTGCGGCATGGGAGCGACCTTTCGAAGGGACTGGGGGCCGGACAGCGATTCGGAGGTTCAGACACCGCCGGCTCGCGCAGGAGCAACGAAGCAAATTCGTTGCCGGATCATTTTCCGTCAGTGAGTTTGGCCGTCGGCGAAGAGGCGATGAATTCGCGGGAGACGATTCGGGAGGCCGGCTACGGCCAATGGCTTGAAGCGTCCTTGCCGGACGGACTGTCATAGCTCAAACCCAACGTGCGACGGCAGCCGGGGTCAAGGGGGCACCCCCTTGCCGCCGGAGGCACTTCGATGAGGAACCGTGGTACGCAACGGATGTCCGGTTTGTGGTACCGGCGTTGAGGACTCCCTCAAAATACACCGCTGGCGTCGCAATCCCCGCGGGTTGGTGAGGGGGCATACGGCACGCTGTCCGCGATTGGACACGTGCTCCTTCAGACATCTCTCGACGAGAGGGCCTCCGGCGGGCAAGGAGGCGTTGCCCCCTTGCATCCCCCACCAGGGTGCCCCTGGACCCGGTTCTTGGGCCGGAGAGGCTGGGGGACACTAAAACTCAGTCGCGGGCTTCCTTCGTCTTCGCCAGAGCCTCGAGAGCCTCCACCCGCGCGGCGGCGTGGTCGACCATCGGCTGGGGGTAAGTTTCTCCCAGGACGACACCCGCCCCGCTCAGGACTTCGGGGGCAGCCGTCCATGGCTCGTGAATCACGTCCGCGGGGAGCTTGGCCAACTCCGGCACCCACTGGCGAATGTAGCTCCCCTCCGGATCGTACCTTCTCCCCTGCATGATGGGGTTAAAGATGCGGAAGTAGGGTGAGGCGTCCGCTCCACAACCCGAAATCCACTGCCAGCCGAGCGTGTTGTTGGCGAGATCCGCGTCGACGAGCGTGTCCCAGAACCATTCCGCTCCCGCCTGCCAGGACTGAAGCAGGTCCTTCGTCAGGAACGAGCCGACAATCATCCGCACGCGGTTGTGCATCCAACCGGTCCGCCAGAGCTGCCGCATTCCGGCATCGACGATCGGGTAGCCGGTCAGGCCCCGCTGCCACGTCCTGAGCGGCCGCTGGGCGTACTTCCAGGGAAATGCTTCGAACTTGGACTTCAGCGGAGCCCGGTCGGTCTGGGGGAAGTGATAAAGGACGGCGTGGGCGAACTCGCGCCAACCGATTTCGGCCAGGAAAACCCGCGGCCCCTCCGGCAACCGGGACCATTCCTGCGGTGTGACTCCGAACTCGTCGAGAACAGCCTGGGCGATCTGCCGCGGGGTGATCTCGCCGAAATGAAGATGCGGCGAGAGAGCAGAGGTGCCGTCGAGGTCGGGTCGGTTCCGAAGGTCGTGGTACTGAGCCGCGATCCCCAGGAGATGCCGGAGCCGCTTGTGGGCTCCCTCCTCCCCCGGCTTCCAGGTGGGCCCGAACTCCGCATCCCAGGGGATCTTGGGGAGCAGCCCAAGGTCGGCGACCTCCTGCGAACGGACCCGCCGCGGCGGGGGCGTGAGGTGCCGCGGGGTGGGGATCGCCTGGGGCAACCCCGACTCCTCGATCCGGGCGACGCAGGACCTCCAGAACGGCGTAAAGACCTGGAACGGCTCGTGGCTCTTGTTGAGGAGCGTCGAAGGATCGAAGAGCGTCCGGCCGGGAAAGATCCGAACCTTGAGCCCGCGCTTCTGGAGATCTTTTCGCAGATCGCTCTGCAGCGCCGCTGTGTGGGGCTCGTAGCGGGCGGACCAGTAGACCGATTCGGCGCCGGTTTCCTTCGCGATCGCTTGAACGGTCTCGGACACGTCTCCCGAGCGGATCACGAGCGGTGCTCCCCGGCCGGCGAGACGCTCCTGCAGAGCCAGGAGGGAATGGTGCAGCCACCACCGCGACGCGGCGCCGGGAGCCCAGGGCTTCTCGTCGGCGGGAGACCAGACGAACAGCGGACAGACCCAGTCCGCCTCGGTTCGCGCCGCGTGGAGGGCCGGGTGGTCCTCGATCCGCAGGTCGTTCTGAAACAGGAGGAGAGAACCCGCCATGAAAGCCTGTCTTGCAGAAGCTCCAACCGTAGGTCGACTGACTGTGCGCCGCCCCCTTGGCGTCACGCCCAAGAACGGGGCTTCAAGTTCCGCCGCGGCTGGCCAGGACGTCGATCGCCCCCAGCAGCAGGATGCCGACACTGATAACGGCGTTGACCTGGAAGAACGCCACGTTGACGCGGGCCAGATTGTCCGGCCGGACGAGGGAGTGCTCGTAAACGAGGAGCAGTGAAAAGACGATCACTCCTCCCAGGAAGATCGGTCCCAGTCCCGCAGCCCACCAGAGGCCGAAGAGGCACAGGCTCGTCAGGACATGGCTCAACGCTGCGAGCCGCAGGGCCCGCGCCACTCCGAACCGGGCCGGGATGCTGAACAGCTTTCGTTCGCGATCAAAGTCCGCGTCCTGCGTCGCGTAGAGGATGTCGAAGCCTCCGACCCAGAAGAAGATCACCGCCGCCATCAGGACGGCAGGCCACTCGACCGTCCCGCGGATCGCGATCCAGGTGGCGATCGGCGAGAGCATCAGGGCGGCGCTGAGCCAGTAGTGGCACCACGCGGTCCACCGTTTGGCGTAGGAGTACCCGAGTAGAAACAGCAGTACGGGGACCGAGAGGATCAGCGGCCAGCGGTTCGGCAGGAAGAGGAGCGTCGCGGCAATGAACGCCGCGCTGTTGACGACGGTGAAGGCCGCCACCGACCGGGCGGTGAGGAGCCCGGCCGGAATGTGCCGGCGGGCGGTCCGCGGGTTGTCCTGGTCGATGTCCCTGTCGACGAGGCGGTTGAACGCCATCGCGGCCGAACGGGCGGTCACCATGCAGATCAGGATCCCGATCAGCTCCTGCCAGCGGAACGGATGATTCCGCCACGCCAGGATCGCCGCAAAGAGGGCGAACGGGAGGGCGAAGACCGTATGGCTGAAACGGATCAGCTCGAGAATATGCCGGACAGTCTGAAACATCACTCGGTATCAGGTAGGGAGCAAACGACGGCTCGGACGAACGGACCGTCGCCGCTCACGCTCCCGACCGCAAACGGCTGCCGCATTCAACTGGTTTCTGGCCTTGTTTGGAAACTGACCGTGCTAGACCGAAGCGCGAGCGAAGGAATTCGCGGCTCGTCGCTCGCTTGCGCGTCGGGCTAGTGTGAGTTTCCAGGCAGTGTCTACGCGCCGAAGACGTCTTCGAGCGCCTTTCGCATCACGGCGGCGTCCGGCTCAATGCCGGACCAGTAGTGGACGCCGATGATCCCCTGGTTGACCAGCATGCCAAGGCCGTCGATGACCTTGCAGCCCCGGGCCGTGGCGTCCCGGACGAGGCGGGTTTTCGGCGGGTTGGGAATCACGTCGGCCACGACCATGCCGGACCGAAGGGAGTTCACGTCGAGAGCGAGCCGGGCGTCGACATCCGGGAAGAGGCCGATCGACGTGGCGTTAATGACGATGTCGACTCCTTCGGGGACGACGTAATCCTGGTCCCAGGCGACGAGATTCGTCTTGACTCGGACCTTGTCGGTCAGCAGGGCCACCAGTTCCTTCCCGCGGGAGGGGGAGCGGTTCACGATCGTGATCTCCGTCGCGCCGGCCAGGGCGACTTCGACACCGATTGCTCGGGCCGCGCCCCCGGCTCCGAAGATCACCGCGCGCTTTCCGGTCGGGTCGACCAGTTCCTTGAGCGATTTGACGAAGCCCTTGCCGTCGGTGTTTTCGCCGATGAGTTTTTCGCCCCGCCGGACGACGCAGTTGACCGCTCCCATGAGGGAGGCGGATTCGCCGAGGCCGTCGAGGTGGGCGATGACGGCGACTTTGTGCGGGATGGTGCAGTTGAAGCCGCGGAAGCCCATGGCCCGTGCGCCGGCGACGCCGGCCGCGAGGTCGTTCGGGGCGACTTCGATGGTCAGGTATCGCCAGTCGAGTCCGTGGTGCCGGTAGGCGGCCTCCATCATGACCTGGGTCGGGTTTTCGGAGACAGGTTGACCGAAGCAGGCGGTCAGTTCCTGTTTGAAGTTCAGGACCTTCGACATGGAGTTTTCAGAGGGTTGGGGACGCGGCGCTGTCGAAACCGGCTGCGATTCTGGAAGCAAAGTGGCGAGAGGTCAAATCCGTCTCATCTACCGGGTCCAGGGGCACCCTGGTGGGGGATGCAAGGGGGCAACGCCCCTTTGCCCGCCGGAGGCCTGGCCGTCGAGAGATGTCTGAAGGAGATCGTATCCAGACGCGGACGACGTGCCGGATGCCCCCTCACCAACACGCTGGGATTCCAGAGCGAGCGGTGAGCCCTCAACGCCGGTTCCCAAAAGCGTACGTCCGTTGTGTACTACGGTTCCTCGTGGAAGCGCCTCCGGCGGCAAAGGGGTGAGACCCCCTTGACCCCAGTGGCCGTCGCACGATGGGTTTGAGCGTGCAGAGCCGTGCCGGCAAGTACGCCGTTCGAGCAATCGGCAAATGCCTTGCTGGCGACATTCCGAATGGCCTCGCTGACGTCCGCTCCCATTCCCCGCTACGCTCCAGAGTTCCGAGACACACAAAAGCACATCGCCACCATGGTTTGGGACGACTTCCGGGGACACCGGGAACAGATCGAAATGTTTCGCCGAGCGGTCGACCGCGGCCGGACCGCCCACGCGTTCCTCCTCATCGGTCCGGCCGGGATCGGAAAGCGACTCTTCGCCCGCAACATCGCACAGTGCCTGTTCTGCACCCGGACCGCAAACGCCGACCTCGACGCCTGTGGCACCTGCCCCGCCTGCCAGCAGGTTCAAGCGGAAACGCATCCCGACCTGCTTCAGATCGGCTGCCCCGAAGGAAAGAGCGAGCTCCCCATCGAACTCCTCGTCGGGACGCCAGACCGCCGCGGCCGCGAAGGACTCTGCCATGACCTCTCGCTGCGGCCAATGTCGGCCGATCGGAAAGTCGCGATCCTCGACGACGCCGACCTGATGAACGAGGCGAGCGCCAACGCCCTCCTCAAAACGCTGGAAGAGCCCCCCGCCGGTTCCATCCTGTTCCTGATCACGCCGGCCGTCGAACCGATCCTCCCCACGATCCGCTCCCGCTGCCAGCCCATCCGGTTCCATCCGCTGGCGGAATCCGAAGTGGCCGACCTGCTGGTGGCGCACGGAGACGAAACCGATCCGCAGGCCGCCGCGATCATCGCCCGCATGAGCGAAGGAAGCCTGGCAGTCGCCGCGCAGCTCCTCGACGAAGGGGTCCGCGGCCTGCGGTCGCGGCTGGAAGAGGTTCTTCGAGGGACCGGCACGGACGCGATGGCGGCGGCCAAGAGCGTCACCGAGGCGGTCGAGGAGCTTGCCAAGGACCTCCCGACGCAGCGCCGCCACGCGGGCTGGCTCATCCGCTTTGCCGTCCAGTTCTATACCTCGCAGCTCGAATCGGCCTCGGACGAGACGGCGGACCGCCTGGTCCGGCAGATGGAACGGTGCCTGGAAGCCCAGGAGCACATCGACGGAGCGATGCCGATTCCCCTCTGCCTTGAGGGCCTCTGCGTCGACCTGGCGCGACTGGGACGCGGGGCTGTCTTGTAGCTGTGTACGCAACTCGCGACGGGCGAGTGACTTTAAACACAAAGACACCAAGGAGGCACGAAGGGGACAAAGGCCTGACCTCACCTTGTGCGCCTTGGTGCACTTCGTGAGATCTTTGTGTCTTGGTGTTTAACTCTTCATCCTCACCAAATCAGACGGTGACAATGCCGCAAGCCGCTGCCGTTTGATATCGTTTTCCCCATGATGAGCTGGCTGAAAACACTCGACCGGCGGTGGATCTTCCTGATGATGGCGGCGGCCGTCGCCATCCCGATCCTGTGGGACATCCAGTTCCGCGAACAGCCGGGGCAGTTCTCCCAGGACGTGTTCGACGCCATCGAGAACCTTGAGCCCGGCGATCCCGTCCTCATGGCCTGGGACTACGATCCCTCGACCGAGGGGGAGCTGGGGCCGATGGCGACCGCTTTCGCCATGCACTGCAGCGAGAAGAAGACCAAGCTCTACTTCATTACGCTGCTGCCGGTCGGCCCGCAGATGATCGAGCAGTCGATCGACAAGGTGATCCGCGCCGACTATCCCGACATGGTCTACGGCGTCGACTACGTCAACCTGGGCTTCAAGTCCGGGTACGAAGGGGTCATCAAGGTCATCGTCACCAGCCTGCGGGGGCTGTACACGACCGACGCCCGTGGAACGAACATTGACCAGATCCCCATGTGCCGGGACATCGACAACATCCAGAAGATGAAGCTGATCGTGAACGTCAGCGGCGCCTATCCCGGCATGAAGGAGTGGGTGCAGTACGCGGTGACGCCGTACCAGGGGAAGCTCAAGCTGGTCGGCGGGAGCACGGGGGTCCAGGCCCCGCAGTTCTTTCCCTACATTCCCGGCCAGATGGCGGGGATGCTGACCGGGATCAAGGGGGCGGCCGAGTACGAGCAGCTGGTCGTCAGCAAATACCGCCCGACGAATCCCGACGCAAAGTACCTGCAGGGACGCCGCCGGATG
Organism: Planctomyces sp. SH-PL14; assembly: GCF_001610835.1. Lineage (NCBI taxonomy): Bacteria > Pseudomonadati > Planctomycetota > Planctomycetia > Planctomycetales > Planctomycetaceae > Planctomyces > Planctomyces sp. SH-PL14. The sequence continues at coordinate 589,461 of NZ_CP011270.1, forward strand.
GGCCCCCAGGCGATGGGACATATCCTGATGGTCGGCCTGATCATCCTGGGGAACGTCGTCTACTTCGCCGGCAGCCGCGGGTGATCCGGCGGCTTCAGCGGGAGCCGGAGACGCGCGGCGACTAGAGAGATATCGTATCGCGATCAAAAGACCGCCTTCGGGCACGCGGAAGGAAAGACAGAGCGGTATGCCAGCCGGATACGAAATCGCCGACTTCTCCCAGATCCCCCCGGTTCACTGTCCCTGCGGCCAGGCCCGGCGGGCGTATGCCGACGTGCCGGACCTGCCGGCGACCGTCCACATGACGGAGATCTCGGAGACGGCCCGGGTCCACTATCACAAGCGGCTGACGGAAACCTACGTCTTTCTCGAGTGCCAGCCGGATGCCCAGATGGAGCTGGATGGCGAGCGGATCCCGGTCAAGCCGGGGATGTCGGTCATGATTCGCCCCGGAACGCGGCACCGGGCGGTGGGCCACATGAAGGTGATGATCGTCGCGATCCCCAAGTTTGACCCGTCGGACGAGTGGTTCGACTGACGGTCCCGTTGCCCGCTGCCGTGCCTGGTATCGGCCCTCAAGGGCCGACCCTCCCTCGCTCCGCCGCTGCTGTGCGGCGAAGGAAATCGCTCTCCATCGGCAGGACCTGCGTCTGCCTGGCCGTCCCGCTCTCACAACGGCCCGACGAGCGGAATCTTCGGCACAACCGCTCCTCTCGTCGCGCCCCGAAAAACCGGCATTGCCGGAACAACCGTTACAGTTTCACAGAATGGGGGGCCGATAAGTACCGCAGGTCCGTCCATCTGCGCCGGGTTTTCCTGCCGGGCCGGATGTGACGGTAATCCGCTCCGGAGCGTACGGAGCGGACCGTCCGTTTAGCCGCCGCAATGCGGTCTCAGTTAAGGACGTAGGGATGCGGATCCACAACTGGTTCAGGACGATCGCCGGAGCCCTGGCACTCACCGCCTCAGCCGAAACCGGCTTCGGGCAGGAGTTCTACGGAGCCCCGGGACAGGGGATGGCCGCCCCCGGAATGGGACCGGCCAATCCTGCCGTGATGTACCCGCAAGGGGTGCCGGACGGATTCAACCCCTGGCCGCAGATGAGCCCCTACGGCGTCGGCAACATGGACCAGGAGCAGCTCTTCAACCGGAAGGGCCTCTGGTTCTACGAAATGCTGACGAAGCAGCGCACGTTCTACGGCCGCGTCGACGCGATCTGGGGCTTCTCCGAAGCCGAAGCCCAAAAGACCGTGGGGAATACGCCCGCCTTCCGTCAGCCGCTGAACTACAACCTGGGGGGCTCGCCGACGTACTTTGCTCCGGCCAATGGCAACCAGCTGCCGATCCCTGGTCCGTTCGAGGTGGTTCCGGGGGCCGACCCCTACCCCTTCATGCGGCCGGCCGGGCAGGTGACCGCCGTCCAGATCATCGACAACGACATCTTTCCCATTCGAACCAACGATGTCCTCCCAACCAACGGCAATGCCGGCGTTCAGGTCAACTGGGGATTCGACGACGCTGACGGCGTCGGCCTGTTGATCAGCGGCTTCTACATGGGCGAGAACAGCGAGGTGTTCGAGTCGGGCAACGAATTCATCAACGGCCTCCCGGTGACGCCGGCCATGGTCGATGCGACCCTCGGCCAAGTGCTGAACACCCGAAACGGCGCGATCGCCTACGACACCGGTCTCCCGGCGCCGCTGGGATCCGGCCTTGGTTTTCTTGGAGCGGCTCAGAAGTATGACATCCTGTTCCGGTTGGAGCACCGGACCGAGGTTGCCGGAGCCAATCTGTCGTACTACATGGCGCCGGTCTTCAAGACCTCGGCCGTTATGGTTCGCCCCTTCCTGGCCGGCCGCTACATGTACCTGAACGAGACGTTTGGATTCCGCGGCATCGACAGCGGATGGCACTATGACGTCGACCAGATCCCCTATAGCACGGGGACGACAACCACCACGACCCCCTCGACTTACCGTCCGGATCCGGGCACATGGGCTACCCGCGCCATTCAGCAGTATCCTCAGTTTGAGGCCCGGCTGAACTCGAACGTCCAGACCCATCTGGCCGGCCCGGAAATCGGTCTGCGTTACGACTTGGGTGAGGGGGATGGTTTCAAAGTCTGGGGAGCGACGACCGTGGGCCTCATGGCCAACCAGTCGAACCTCTCCCTCGACGGAAACAACATCGGCGAAGAGTTCGCTACATCGGGCTTCAACGGGATCAGCATGCTCTCGAACGATGCCCGATTCAGCTCCGAGGCATCACACGGTCGAGTTTCTCCGCTGTTTGAGCAGACCCTCGCCGTCGACTCCCGGGTGTTTGAGGCGGTTCCCTTTGTGAACGAGATCCCGGTTTTGAATCAGGCGATCCTCCACCTCGGCTACACCTTCACCGCGATCGGCCAGGTCAACCGGCCGGCGGATACCATCAACTGGGCGGGATTCCCGATCTTCCCCTCACTCAATAACAACACCCAGACCTTTGTGCTGCATCGCTTCAACTTCGGTCTCGAGTGGAAGTACTGAGAACTGGAAGCAGAAACGCCGAGCCTCGGGAGTGTTGCCGGTCGTCGGCTTCGTTCCCGAGGCTCGTTGCGTTTGGTCCCTCCCGCTTCAAACGCCATCTCACAGGACGTTTTTCGGGACACCAGCAGTGGGCGGCACTGCGGCGCAAGGCTGACGATCCCCTCCCGGATCCCTATAACACGTCGTCACAGGACAGGTGCATAGGGGCTCGGCCCGGGGAGAGACGATGTTATTGAGCATGACCGGCTTCGGAGACGGCCGGGCCGAGAATGAGCGGCTGGGGGTCCTGGCGGAAATTCGCTGCGTGAACAATCGCCACCTCAAGGTGACGATCCGGTCGCCGGAGAACTGCGGGGGGTTCGATACCGAGATCGAGCGGATCGTGCGGCAGGGGATCGTGCGGGGGACCGTCACGGTCACGATCCGGACCTCGTCCCGCGGCGCAAATCAGCTGGGGACGCTCAACACCGAGGTGCTGACGGAATACTGGAAGCAGCTCCACCAGTGGAGCAAGGAGATGCTGGCCCCGATCGCCGATGCGTCGCATCTCCTGGCTCTGCCGGGGGTGGTCGCCGGAAACGCGCTGCTGGAAGTCTCCGAAGAGGACTGGTCGACCTTCGAAACCGCGCTCAACGCCGCTTTGACGAAAGTGCAGAGCTTCCGCGCGACCGAGGGGAAGGCGATGCGGGACGAGATGGCCCGGCACTGCGACCTGATCGAAGAGTGCCTGGGGCACATCATCACCCGCGCCCCGCTGGTCGTTATCGCCTACCGGGACAAGATCAAGCAGCGGGTGAATGATCTCCTCAAGGACAGCGGGGTCACGGTAAGCGACGTCGACTTCCTGCGGGAGGTCAACATCTTCGCCGACCGCTGCGACATCACCGAGGAGATTGCCCGGCTGAAGTCCCACATCGACCAGTTCCGGCACTCGCTCGACGCCCATCCCTCGGCCGGTCGGAAGCTCGAGTTCCTCTGCCAGGAGATCTTCCGGGAGATCAACACGATCGGCTCAAAGGCGAACGATGTGACGATCGCGCACCACGCGGTCGACGCCAAGACGAGCGTCGAGAAGATCCGGGAGATCGTGCAGAACGTCGAGTGATGCAGCGGTCCTGACCGGGCGCGGAACAACGGAGTCACTGGGCGAGACGACCCGGTGACTCCGTCTTGATGGCGATCAGAGTGGGATGACGCCAACGACCACCTTGTGGTGGATCTTGCCAAACGGGCCGGCAAGGTTGACCGCGAACAGCGACTCCTTGGCAAAGACGGCAGACGTGACGGACTCTCCCTCGCCGATCGGTGGAGCATCCGGAGCCTTCTCGAGGACAGTCCGGTCGACGATCGGCAGGTCGTATTGCGTGCCGTGGTAGGTGAACCGGACGCGGCGATGGACCTGGATCGCCCCCGGCTCGCTGCCGGAGTCGGACCAGACGTGCAGCTCGGGATCGGTCGGGCGGATCAGGAGCAGCGTCTGGGGATGCTCCATCTTCTCCACGTCGGCGATGCTGATGAAATTGGGATTCCGCTTGCGGGCGTGCCAGAGCGTCGCGGGACTCTGCTCCAGCATGCCGAGATAGGCTGTCGACAGCCGGCCGGCGTGCCCCCAGCGGAATTCGGGGGCGACGACGCGGTCTTCCGGCTGGTGCTTGAGCCGATGCACGTACTCCAGCGGGACATCGATGATGTCGCACAGGTTGGGGAGCGCGCCGTCCTCCATCCGGACGTCTGCCTGCGTCAGCGAGCCCCGTTCACGGACGAGCCGCACCCAGGGACCGGCGCTCCGCAGGGCCGCCCCCTCCCACTGGATCTCCCGCCCCGCGACGCACTGGTATCCGGAACGCTGGGAGGAATTGGCCAGCAGGACGATCCGTTTCGTCACCGGAGCAAAGAGGCGGCTCGGAGGAGTGGAGCTCATGGGTGCGGGAAGCGTTTCACGCCTCCTGCTGTTCGTCAAGCGGGCCGTTGAGGGCGCGAACTGATTCGCCGAACGCTGACGGCGCTCTCGACGTGCGGAATCGCTTTGCCTGGAGGACCTTCGCCGGTAAGTTCAGGCCTGCCGGGTGACTCGGGCCGGCGAAGGGGCCAACTATGACGGACGACGAACTACTGGATCTGTTGCGGCTGCACCTCATTTCCGGGGTCGGACCGCGGATCAGCACGCTCCTCTTGGACCGATTCGGGTCGGCCGGCGAAGTCCTGCGGGCGTCGGGACCGGACCTCCTCAGCGTCGACGGCGTCGGCCCGAAGCTCTCCGTGGCGATCACCCGCGCGAGGCAGGATCCGGCCGCTGAGCGGGAGCTGGAGCGGTGCCGCGCCGAGGGAATCCGCCTCCTGATCCGCGGGACGCCGGACTATCCGCGGGAGCTGGCCGAGATTGCCGATCCGCCCGCGGTCCTGTATTGCCGCGGCACGTATGAGCCCCGCGACTCGCTGGCGATCGCGATCGTGGGGACGCGGAAGCATTCGACTTACGGAAAGCAGACGGCGGAGCGGCTGGGAGCCGCGCTGGCCCGGGCCGGATTGACGATCGTCAGCGGCCTGGCGCGAGGAATCGACGCCGCGGCGCATCGCGGAGCGCTCCAGGCGGGCGGCCGGACGATCGCCGTCGCCGCGACCGGGCTCAAGAACGTCTACCCGCCGGAGCATGCCGATCTGGCCGTCGAGATTGCACGGCAGGGATGTCTGCTCACGGAGGCACCGCTCGATCGGGGCCCCGCGGCCGGGTTCTTCCCGCAGCGGAACCGGATCATCTCCGGCGTGTCGCTCGGCGTGATCGTGGTCGAGGCGGACCGGAACAGCGGCTCTCTGTCGACCGCTGCCCATGGACGGGAGCAGGGGCGCGAGATTTTCGCGGTGCCGGGGCAGATCGACAACCTGCGTAGTCGCGGCTGCCACGACCTGATCCGCGACGGGGCGACGCTTCTCCGCGGCCCGGACGATGTGCTGGAGGCTCTCGGCCCGCTGATGGGACCGGTGCAGACCGCCTCGGACGAGGTGGTGCATTCACCGCGGGAGCTGACGCTCAATGAGCCCGAGCGGCTCGTGCTCAACGCCGTGACTCAGGCACCTTTGCTCGTCGACGAGGTCCTGAGAGCGGTCGAGATGGAGACGTCGAGAGTCCTGTCGACGCTGACGGTGCTCGAGATGAAGCGGCTGATCCGGCGGCATCCCGGCGGGTATGTGTCGCGACCGTAGTGACCGCCCTGTGGCGCTTGCTCGTACGGTGTACTTGCCAGCAAGGCTATGCCCACTCAGACCTATCGCGCGACGGCACCCGGGGCTAAGGGGCGAAGAACACAACACAGCCCCTCTTGCCGCCGGAGGCAGTTTTATAGAGCAGTGATAAACAACGGATGTCCCCTTTGTGGCACAAGCGTTGAGGACTCCTCTACAACACGCCGCTCGCTTTGCAATCCCCGCGGATTGGCGAGGGCGCATCCGGCACGTTGTCCGCGCTTGGACACTCTCTCCTTCAGACAGCTCTCGACGGCCAGGCCTCCGGCGGGCAAAGGGGCGTTGCCCCCTTGCATCCCCCACCAGGATCCCCCTGGACCCGGTGAGGCTGGCGACGTTGAGTTGCGCGTTAGGTACCGATCGGCCGGGGGCGATGTTCAAGCATTCCCAATAGTCGTCTCTTTCCAAAGCGGTTCGACGAAACCACAATCCAAATCTCGCGGAGTCATCCTCATCGAGCCCCTTCTAACGACCCGTCCCCGGAGCCGCGTGTGATCTCCCCGTCCGACCCGCAGGCTGGGCCCGTGGTGGAACTGCACGACGTCTCCCAGTTCTACGGCAAGTTTCAGGCCCTGCGGAACGTCTCCTTCCAGGTCCAGCCCGGAGCGATCGGCCTCGTCGGCCAGAACGGGGCCGGAAAGTCGACCCTGCTCAAGCTCCTGCTCGGACTCATCCGCCCCAGCAGCGGCCGCGGAACAGTCCTCGGCTACGACCTCGTCCGTGAGCGGAGCCGGCTGCGGGGACTGATGGGGTTCATGCCGGAGGCGGAGTCGCTCATTCCCGGCGTACGAGGGGTCGACCTCGTGGCGCTCGCCGGCGAACTCTGCGGCATGCCCCGGCGGCAGGCACTTCGCCGCGCACACGAAGTCCTCTCGTACCTCGATCTCGACGAAGCCCGCTACCGGCGGTGCGAAGACTATTCCGTCGGCATGAAGCAGCGGCTGAAGCTCGCCGCCGCGCTCGTCCACGATCCGCCCCTCCTGCTCCTCGACGAGCCGACCGCCGGACTCGATCCCAACGGCCGCGACGGCATGCTGCGGCTGCTGCACGCCATCGCCAGCCGGCATGGAAAATCGCTGATTCTCTCCACGCACCTCCTGGGAGACATCGACCGGATCTGCGAGCAGGTCATCATCGTCGACAAGGGGGCGATCCTGGGGGTCGGCAAGATCGGCGAGCTCCGCCGCCACTGGCGGAACCGATTCCTCATGCGATGGCGGGGCGACGGCGAGCGACTCCTGAGTGCGCTCCAGGCGGGGGGCGTCACCGTCCCTTCGCGGCCCCGCGCGGACGAGGCGTTCATCGAGATTCCCGAGGACTGGTCGCCCCGAACAGTTTTCGAACTCTCGTTGCAGCACGAGACGACGGTCTCCGACCTCATCCCGGACAACGAAGACCTGTCGCAGCTCTATCACCGCCTCGTCGGAACGGCGGCGACGGCACGGCCGACGGGGGCGGCGGCTGCGGCAAAGGATGGAACCAGTACGAACGGGAGGCCGCAATGACGTCCGGTCCAAGCGAAAGCGGCCCCGCCATGGCGCTCAGCCAGGCGGGCTACCGCACCTGGGACGGAGAGCGCCGTTCCGCGTGGTGGAGCTGCCTGTCGCTCGTCCGCGTCGGGCTCTCGCTCATGTTCCGGCGGTGGATCTTCTGGATCCTGATCGCCCTGGGGCTGATGAACTTCCTGTTCCACTTCACGTTCATCTACCTCAAGGCGACGCTGACGGTCCAGAACGGCGACTTCGGACGCTTCCTCGACAACTTCAAGGTGACGGGGACCGGCGACGCCTATGCGGACTTCATGTTCGCACAGGCGACGATCTGCGCGCTGCTCCTCGCCTTCGCGGGCTCCACGCTCATCGGCAGCGACTATCGCCAGGGAGGGATGATCTTCTACCTGTCGCGGGGAATCGGCCGCTGGCACTACATCTTCGGGAAGCTGCTGACGATCGCGGCGGTCGTCACCCTCGTCACCACGCTCCCGGCGCTCGTCCTCTACATCGAGTACGGGACGTTCAGCAACTCGCTCGACTACTTCTTCGAGAACCCGCGGATCGCGGGGGGCATCCTGGGGTATGGAGCGGTGCTGGCCATCGTGCAGAGCCTGATGGTCTTCGCCATCGCGGCCTGGGTGCCGCGGACCGTTCCGCTGGTGATGACCTGGTTGGGAGTCTTCGTACTGCTCAAGGGGCTGGCCGAGGCAATGCGGTCGATCGATGGCAACCGGATGTGGCTCCTGCTCGGATTCTGGGACGACATGCATCGTGTCGGCCGCTGGTGTTTCGGATCGCTCAAGGAGTCGCGGCCGCCGACGCTGGTGCAGTGCCTCGTGGTCCTTGGCTCGCTCTGCGTCGTCTCGCTGTTCCTGATCCTGCGGCGCGTCCGGGCCGTCGAGGTGGTGTCATGACGGCCCCCGCATCGGAGTCAAACTCCGCGCAATCCTCGCCGCTCGTCGAGTTTCGCTCAGCGACGAAGTGGTACGGCGACGTCATCGGGATCAACGATGTGACCCTGACGCTGGGCCCCGGGATCACCGGCCTGCTCGGTCCCAACGGCGCGGGGAAGACGACGCTCATCAAGCTCCTCACGGGCCAGCTCAAGCCAAGCCTGGGGGAAGTGCTGGTCCGCGGGAAGTCCGCCCGGACCGCCGCGGCCCGGCGGCACTTCGGCTATTGCCCCGAAGGAGACAACTTCTACGAAGAGATGTCAGGGCGGCAGTTCGTCCGGACGATGGCTCGCCTCCACGGCTTGCCGCCGCGCGCGGCGCGGGAGCGGACGGAGGAGACTCTCGCCGAGGTCGGCATGTCCGACCGGGCCAGCCGTGGTCTCAGCGGGTATTCCAAAGGGATGCGGCAGCGGATCAAGCTCGCCCAGGCCCTCGTGCACCGCCCGGAAGTCCTCGTCGTCGACGAACCGCTCAACGGGATCGACCCCGTCGGACGGAAGGAATTGATGGAGCTGTTCCGCCGTCTGGCGGACCGCGGGCAGGCGGTGCTGGTGTCGAGCCATATCCTGGAAGAGATGGACCAGATGGCGGACCGCGTCGTCTTCATGGGACGGGGCCGGGTCCTCGCGGTCGGCACGCTCCCGGAGCTGCGGGCCATGCTGGCGGAACAGCCGCTGCGGATTCGCGTCGCCTGCCGCCAGCAGCGGGAGCTCGCCGCGCGGCTTGTGTTGTGGGATCTCGTGCTCGGGATCGAACTGTCGGGAGACGAGGAGATCCACCTGCAGGTCTCACGGCCGCGGGAGTTCTACGAGCGGTTCGCGCGGCTGGTCGTCGAGCAGTCGTTCGACGTAGGCCGGCTGGAGACGACGGACGCCACGACGGAGGCGACGTTCAAGTATGTCATGGCGGCCGCCACGCGGTTCTGATTCCGGGAGTCCCTGTGAACGAGTCACGCTCGACGTTCTTTGCCTGCCTGGCGCTCTTCTGGCTGACGCTCCGTCGCCAGCTCCGCTCCCGGCAGACGCTGATCTGCCTGGCGCTGGCGGTCGTCGTGGGGCTGATCGTCTATGCCGCGACGTGGCGCCCCTCCGTGCGGCCCGCGCGACTCGCGAACAACGTCTTCATCCCGACCTTCGTCGCCTTCCTGATGCCGATCTTTGCGGTCTGCTACGGAGCCTCCGGGTTCGGCAGCGAGCGGGAGGACCGGACGCTCGTCTACCTTCTGATCTCCTCTCTCCCACGTCCGCTCGCCTATCTGGTGAAAGGGCTGGCTTGTCAGCTCCTCGTGGCGGCGTGGACGGTCGGAACCCTGTGGGCTTACTGCCGGATCGCCGGTGCGCCGGGAACGGAACTCCTTCCGGTCTTTCTCCGGGCGAGCCTTCTGGGGAGTCTGGCGTACGCCTCGCTGTTCCTGCTCGTCGGAGCGGTGTTCCGGCACGGCACGATCATTTCGCTCGTCTACTGGTTCTTCCTGGAGGTGCTCCTCGGCAACCTGCCGGGGATCGTGAAGCGGGTGTCGATCGCCTACTACGTCCGGTGCGTCATCTACGGATTCGGTGAGGATCTGAAGATCAAAGCGATCAACGAGGACATGTGGGTCGGCATCTCGGGCCCGGCGGCGACGACGGCGCTCGTCGCTCTGGTGGCCGGGCTGACCCTTGCCGGCGTCGGCGCGTTCAGCCGGCGGGAATACGCCGATGTCGGATGACCTCGTGCCGCCGGGTGCGCCGGGGGGAGAACTTGCGCCGCAAGGGATACCGGAATCGGCCGAAATTCTTCCTTCCGGGCCCTCCCATGTCCCCCTGAAGCGCGTCGTCGGGGTCGGCGGCGCAACGATGATGGGGCTGGGATCGATCGTCGGCACCGGGATCTTCGTGAGCCTGGGATTGGCGGCGGGGAGCGCGGGTCCGGCCGTGCTGCTGGCGATCGCCGTGGCTTCGCTGGTCGCGGTCTGCAATGGACTGAGCAGCGCGCAGCTGGCGGCGGCCCATCCGGTCAGCGGAGGGACGTATGAGTACGGACACCGGTGGCTGCATCCGCTCCTCGGGTTTGTTGCGGGCTGGATGTTTCTGTGCGCGAAGGCCGCTTCGGCGGCCACGGCGGCTCTCGGGATCGCCGGCCACGTTGCCCAGGCGCCATCGATCGGCCCCGATGCGACGGTCGGCATTGCGCTCGCCCTGGTCGCCGGGCTGACCGGGATTGTGACGGCCGGTCTTCGGATCAGCAGTGCGGCGAACACCGTCTTCGTCTCGGTGACGCTCGCGGCGCTGGCCCTCTTCATTGGCGCCGGACTCTTCTCGGGCGGCGGACCGGAGCCGGAGCGGTTTCGTCCGTTCTTCGCGCCGATCTCATCCGACGCGACACCTCTGGGCGGCTTTCTCCAGGCGTGCGCCCTGATGTTCGTCGCCTTCACCGGGTACGGGCGCGTCGCGACTCTCGGCGAGGAGATCGTCGACCCCGCCCGGAGCATCCCGCGGGCGGTCGTATCGACCTTGGCGGTCTCGGCCGCGCTCTACGTCGGTGTGGCGTTCGTGGCTCTCGGCACCGCCTCGGCCGCCGAGCTGGAGCAGGCAGCCCGCCGCACCGGAACCCCTCTGGAGCTTGTTGCGGATCGGCTGCATGTCCTCGGTCTCACCCCGCTGGTCCAGGTTGGCGCCGTGACCGCCATGCTGGGAGTCATGCTCAACCTGCTTCTGGGACTCTCGCGGGTCGTCCTGGCGATGGGGCGGCGCCGGGATCTTCCGGGCCTGTTCTCGATTCTGGACGGCCGATCGGCTTCCCCGGTTGCCGCGATCCTGCTTGTCGGGGGCCTCATCGGTGGGCTGGTCCTTGTCGGCGACGTGAAGACGACCTGGTCGTTCAGCGCCTTCACGGTCCTGATCTACTACTCGCTGACGAACCTCTGCGTCCTGCGGATGCCTCCCGCGGAGCGGCGATACTCCGGGGCCCTGGCTGCATTCGGGCTGGCGGCCTGCCTGTTTCTTGCCTTCTGGATTGACCGCCGCGTGTGGCTCGTCGGTCTGGGGTTCATCGCCGCGGGAGCGGCGTGGTGGTGGGTCGCGGAACAGGTGCGCCGCAGGAGAGGTGGCGAGGCTCCGCTCCGGTCATCATGATGGCCGCATGACACGTTTCCTGCTCATCCCGGTTCTCTCCACGCTCGTCCTCATCGGCACATCCCGGGGGGATGACCCGCCGCGGCGGCTGTATCTCGACGAGTTCCGTCCGCAGGCCGAACTGCAGGCGCCGGAGCAGATCCTCCAGAAGGCCAAGTTCCCGTGCGTGAACGTCCACACGCATCCGTTCAAGCTGACGGACGAGGAGCTGGCCGAGATGGTCCAGGCGATGGATGTCTCGAACATCGCCTGCAGCGTGAGCCTCGACGGGCAGGCGGGGCCGAACTTTCCGCAGCATTACAGCCGGCTGACGTCGAAGTATCCGAACCGCTTCGTCGTCTTCGCTCGGATGGATTACCAGGGGCTGGCGCCGAAAGACGATCCCAAGGCGTGGGACGTCAACCAGCCGGGCTTCGGTCTGGCGATGGCGGACAAGCTTTCGGCGGCGGTCCGGGAAGGGGCGAGCGGGCTGAAGCTGCTGAAGGACCTGGGGCTGCTAGTCCGGGATGCCGAGGGGAAGCTGATTGCGCCGGACGATCCGCGGTTTGATCCGGTGTGGCAGCGGGCGGGAGAGCTGGGGGTGCCGGTGCTGTGGCACTGTTCCGATCCGATCGCGTTCTTCAAGCCGACGAATGAGAAGAACGAGCGGTGGGAGGAGCTGTACCGGCATCCGGAGTGGAGCTTTTACGGCAAGGACTTTCCGTCGCACCAGTCGCTGATCGATGCCCGGAACCGGGTGATTGCGCGGCATCCGAAGACGAAGTTCATTTGTGCGCACATGGCGGATATCCCTGAGGACCTGGCGAAGCTGTCGGGGTATCTCGACGCGATGCCGAATATGAATGTCGAGATTGCGGCGCGGGTGTCGGAGCTGGGGCGTCAACCGTATACGGCGCGGAAGTTCTTTTTGAAGTATTCGGACCGGATCCTGTTTGGGACGGATGGTGTGCCGCCGGTTTCGGAGCTGATTCCGCACTGGCGTTTTCTGGAGACGTGGGACGAGTATTTTCCTTACGAGGACAATCCGTTTCCGCCGCAGGGGTTCTGGAACATTTACGGGCTGGGGTTGCCGGATGAGGTGTTGCGGCGCGTTTATCATGAGAACGCGGAGCGGTTGATTCCGGGGGTCGCCAAGGCGGTCAAAGCGTGGAAGGCGAAGTAGCGTCCTTGCCGGCGCGGCTCCCATAGCTCAAGCCCAATTTGCGACGGCAGCCGGGGTCAAGGGGGTCTCACCCCCTTGCCGCCGGAGGCACTCCTGTGAGGAACCGTGGCAAACAACCGACGTCCGCTTCGTGGAACCGGCGTTGAGGACTCCCCGCTCGCTTCGCATTCCCGCGGGTTGGCGAGTGGGCATACGACACGGTGTCCGCGTTTGGACACGATCTCCTTCAGACATCTCCCGACGGCCAGGCCTCCGGCGGGCAAGGGGGGATTCTCCCCCCCTGCACTCCCCCACCAGGGTGCCCCTGGACCCGGTAGATAGGCCCTACTTCGATTTGGGTCCGACTGGACGGCCGGGCTGGCAGAAACACGACGACGTGATCTCCACGTCCGCGTCCTTCCAGCACTCCGCGAACCGCTTCCTCGCTGTGCCGGCTTCGTCCGCCTTCCCCTGCAACTCCAGACTGCGCGCCAACCCAAACAACGCCCAACCGTTGTTCGGCATCTTCCTGAGATCCTCCCGATACACCGCTTCCGCCTCCGCGGCCCGGCCAGCCGTCAGCAACGTCGCCCCCAGCGCATGCCGCACAGGATGAATCCAGTCGGGCGGCTCCGAGTACCGCAGCCGATCCTCCCGCCGCACCGCCTCCCGAAGCTGCTCAATCCCCTCGTCGACCTTTCCGTCCCGCACATCGATCTCCCCCGCCAGCAGACACTCAGCCACCCCCAGCACGTCCGCCGCCGTGTTGTTCCCGACGATCCCCTCCTTGGGGACCAGGGAGCGAGCGGCGAGGAAAGCCTTCTGCTCCGCGCGAGCCTTCGCAACATCGAGCTTGGCGGCATACGCGATCCCGCGGGCGCAGTGCCGCATCGCCCGCGTGAACGGCAGATACTCCGGACCTTCCGAAGCCGCGAGAACATCGTCCCAGCGCCCAAACCGGATCAGAACCTCCAGCGGCATCGCCAGAAAGCCATCGGCAAACAGGGCGTTGTCATGAACCCAGTCGGCCGGCATTGCCTCCGTCATCTCCTGGATCGCCCGGACCGCCAGCCCGCTCTGCCCCCGCATCATGGCGGCATAGGCGAGCATGTGATGGTTATGGGCCATGTAGATCCGGTAGAAGCCCTGCTTCGGCGACTGCTTCCGATACGCCTGATCCGCCTCGATCGCCAACGTGTTCGACGCGATCGCCTCCGCCCAGCGTCCCGTCCGGACATCGATGTGCGACGGCATATGAACCAGATGCCCGAGCCCTGGCTGAAGCGTCAGCAGCCGCTTCGCCGGCGCGATCGCCTTCTGCGGCTGCGGCGAGGCTTCGACCGCGTGGATGTAAAGGTGCAGCGCGAGCGGATGCTCCGGCACCTGCGTCAGGGCCGCTTCGAGGGTCCGGACGACCTCGTCCGTTCCGGGCCGGGCAACCCCCTCGGCCGTCCACAGGTCCCACGGCCGCAGGTCCATGAGCGACTCGGCGAAGAGAGCCCCGATGTCGGCATCGTCGGGATGCCGCTGCCAGACCTCCCGCATCGCCCTGGCGTAGGCCTCATCGAGCGGCTTGCGATCGTCGGGCTGCGGGTCCGCGTAGCGATGCGCGAGGGCGGCGATGAGTTCCTGCTCGGTCTCCGACGCGCCGGCCGCGACCTCGCGTGCGGTGGCGAGCGCCTGCCAGGCGGCTTTGGCCTGCTCCGGCGGGACGACGGGGTTGTTGATGTGCGGGCCGTGGGCGATCGCGACGCCCCACCACGCCATCGCGCACTTGGGGTCGCAGTCGGCCGCCTTGCGGAAGGAGCGGATCGCCTCGTCGTGATTGAACGCGTACAGCAGGCAAAGTCCCTGATTGAAGTACCGCTGCGCCTCGAAGGACTCCGTCGTCACCTTGCGGCCGAAGTTCCCCAACCCCTGAAAGAGCGGCACGATCGCTGCCGGAGCTGCTTCTTGACCCCGGCCCACCGAAGAGATTCCCGTCGCCGTAAGGGCCCCCGCCAGGAGCCCGATGCCGATGTGCACGCGTCTCATAGTGTTCCTGTTTCGATCCGTCGCAGTTGCCCGAGTTCAGAAGGCGCAGCGCTCACCGAGACGTCATGATCCTGAGAAGGCAGGATGAAAGCCGCTCGCACTCAGCACCCGGTCCGGTCGATGCCTGCACGGCATGGTCGCCGGAATCCGATGTGAATCGGTAATGGCAAATGCAGTGCCGTGTCGACCACGGAATCGTCTGGTCCTCGCCGGCCCCGCCCTCGTTCTCGTGATTCCGTTCAGTTCCAGCCGAGTCCGCCAATCGGGCCCGGTTCCGAATTCCTCGCAGGACAGCAGCGGCCCAGTTCGGTTCGCCGCACTTTGAATCACTTCGCTTCCGGCGGCTCTGCGGCGGAATTCCGCACCAGCCGGTTGAGCGTTTCGAGCGTGGCCTGATGGACGTACTTATTGTGCGAGACGATGACGTGGCTGCCGAGCGCGGTCGCCTTGCGGCTCCCTTCGGGAAGAACCAGTTCGGTGACGACCCGGGCCACGTCCTCGGCCGTGACCCCGGGACCGAGAAGCGGCTTCACGTTGTAGACCCGCAGGGAGTGACGCTTCTCGATCTCCGTCCGCGGACCGATGAACAGGGCCTCCTGGTCGATCACGAAATCGAGTGCCTGGCCGTCGACGTCCTGTAGAAGGATTCCAAGCGCCGACCGCAGCCGGATTCCTTCCAGTGTCACCGACACGCGCGCTTTGATCAGTTCCTCCTCCGAGACGCCCGGCAACAGGACGATGTTGATCCCGTGCCGGTCGGCCAGCATCCGCAGGGCCTGGGAGAGCGTGTGGTCCGGCGCCTTCAGCGCGGTCTCTGCGGAGAGGGTCCGGGCGATACGGACCTCCGCGGAGCTCGTCCGGGTGACTTCGCGGATCTCCTCGCTCTGCGAGTCGTCAGCCACCGCATCGTCCGCGCGAAGCGGCTCGCCCCCGCACAGCAGGCCCAACACCAGAAGAGCGGTCGGTGCGCAGGACCGGAACGCGACGAAGCAGCAACGCTGTGCGAAGGTCATGATGTTTTCACCAATCGAGAAGCGGACGAATGATCCCAATCGCAGTGAGACTCTCCGGCAATCTCCGAGCGGAGAGTCGGGGCCAGGGCTCACGCGGGTGGACCGGCCCCTGGTTGCCGGAGGCACCGGATCGCGGCATTGAATCCATTGAACCGCGGCGTTCGACACCGGAGAAGACGGATTACGGACGGAACGGCCCCTGTGTGGCCCGGAAGACCAGAACGTCCTCGGCATCAGTCGAACGGAGTCGACGGAGGACCGACTCATGGACGTGGCGGTTCCCCACCACGGCCACCAGGCCGCCGATCGGCTGGGCCTTGGGGGAATTCTTGAGCAGCCGTCCCGAGTTGAGCAGATCAGCAACGTCCTGGCCCGTCGCACCGTCCTTCAGAAGGGGCTGAACGTCGTAGACGCGGATCTCCAGCCGGGCGCGGACGTTGTCGCGGTCGGTGATGCGGAGCTGCTCGCCGTCGATGTGGTAGTCGATGAACCGGCCGTCGAACAGCAACTGCAGGGCCTTCCGAAGCGGGACATCGCTCGCGTCGATCGAGAAGGGCCGCTTGGCCCCCTCGCCGAGGTTCGCGATCGCTTTGTGGTCCATCACGATATTGATTCCGTGGGCGTCGGAGATGGCCCCCAGCGCCTGTGACAGCGTGCGATCCTTGAACTTGAGCTGCGCCGGCCGGTCGAGGCAATCGTAGATCCGTTGCGAAGCCCGGGCGCGGGTCGTGATGTCCCGCACGACGAGATCCGTAGACTCGTCGGAAACTTGCCTTGGCGACACCGTCTCGTCGGCGCGAACCAGCCGGCCCGGCGACAACGACGATCCGACAACGACGATCAGTACGGCAGCGCCGATCCGGCAGATTCCCATTCTTTGTCCTCCCTGCTGAGTGGCCCAGAGTCCGGCTTCGTGGGCGCATACAATAGGAGCGGAACCTGCCGCCGGTCCATGCCGGGCGGTCCGTCCGCGATCGCCGTCCGCCTTTTCCTCTTGACACCTCCGATGCCCGAGCTTCCTGAAGTCGAAACGATGGTCCGCGGAATTCGCGACGCCGTGGAGGGGACCCGGATCGTCCGCATCCGGAGATGCCCGTCGCCGTGCCGTCCCCTGCAGATCACGCCGGGCCTCCGCCAAATGGCCCGCCGCGCGGAGGGCCGGACGATCGTCGCCGTCCAGCGGCGGGCGAAGCGGATCGTCCTGAAACTCGACGACGAAGCGGCCGCGGACCGCAGTGACGGGAGTGGAGGGGGCGGGTTCGTGATCGAGCCCCGTATGACCGGCCTGATGCTCCTCTCCGATCCACCGAACACGAAACACCTCCGCCTGGAATGGCAGCTCCTCAAAGGGAACGAGGAACGGCGGCTGTGGTTCTGGGACCAGCGGGGGCTGGGGACGATCTCGCTGCTCGACGCCGAGGGCCTTTCGCAACTGCTCGACGGAGGACGGCTCGGCAAGGACGCTCTCGACATGGCTCCCCCCGACTGGACCGCGATCTGCCGGGCGACGTCGCGGCCCATCAAGGTCCTGCTCCTGGACCAGTCGAAGGTGGCGGGAATCGGAAACCTCTATGCCAGCGAGATCCTGCACCTGGCGCGGATTCATCCCGAGACTCCCGCGGACCGGCTGACCCGTCCGCAGATCCAGCGGATGGGGGCGGCAACGCTGGAGATCCTCCATGCGGCGATCCGCCACGAAGGCTCGACCTTGAGCGACGGGACCTACCGCAACGCCCTGAACCAGGACGGCGGCTACCAGAACTCCCACCGCGTCTACGACCGGGCTGAGGAGCGCTGTCCCACCTGTACCAAAGGGGTCATCGTGCGGATCGTCCAGGCCCAGCGATCGACGTTCTACTGCCCCCGCTGCCAGTGATTCGTGTCCCCCTCCAGCCGCAGCCCGAGAGACTTCGGAAAAGTGCCCGGTGCGGCAAAACGGATCGGGTAGAAACCATTGCAATCATCGGGACGGTCCACTTGAATATGGGGAACTTGTCGGATCTGCGGAAGATGCGTACTGATGACTCCCGACACACGTGAGTCACTGGCCGCAGGGGACCTGTGACGGTCTCCCTTCTGTACCGACGCCATTCAGAGACTTGGTCAGGAGGAAAGCCGTGCCTCAGAAGACGCTCGTTCATCACGTCCTCGTGGCCCTGCAGGTGGCAACGGTTCTTTGTCTTCCCCTCAAGGTGGAGGCCCAGGACGAGTTCGATGCACCGCGGCCCGTCCCGTCGACGGTCCCCGGTCCCACCCCGGCTCTCGCCCCGGCCCCTGTTCCCGCTCCGACCCCGACCCCCGCTGCTGCCGGCGAAGAACTCATTCCGCTGGCGGCTGAAGAGCGTCCCCAGGGACTGCGGCTCTCCAGCCAAGGCGCGCTCTCCGGCCGCTTCATGGTTGCGGACGGGATCACCGGAAAGAAAGTTCCGGCCCGCAAGCTCTCGATCCGCGTCCTGAAGGACGGCCAGGTCGTTTCCCGCACGCGGCCGGGGGCCGGCGGAGTGTTCCAGGTCAAGAAGCTCGGCATCGGCGCCTACTCGATCGTCGCCGAAGGGCCGGACGGGTATTTCTCGAGCAAGTTCCGCGTTCTGCCCGCCGCGGCCGGAACGGTCTCGGAGGCCGATCAGGCCCTGCAGATCGACGCCGCCGTGGTCCATCCGATCAATGCCGCCGTCGCCAAGTCGATCATCCGGAACCGGTTCCTGCCGGTCGACCGGAACCTGACCCGCGCCATGGCGGAGACCTTCCGCGGCGATCCGCGGGACGGCGAAACGGTCCCCCTCGTGACTCCCTTGCTGACGCTGTCCCGGACCGGCGAACTCAAGGTCCGGCTCAGCGGCCTGACCCCCGGAAAGACCGAGCAGATCCGCAGCGTGCGGAGCGACGGATACCTCCTCCAGGGGGGTAAGGTCGTCGGACAGGTGACTTCGGACGCCACCGGGGTGATGCAGTTCGAGGGAATCCGCCCGGGCGCCTACTCGTTCGTCGTCCTGAACGTCGTCGACAAGGCTGTGGCCCCCGGTGCCTGGTCGAATCAGCCCCGCGCCGGCTTCGTGGCGATGGGCGTTCAGGTGGTCGGAGGACCGACCGCCGCCGCGATGTCGATGAAGCTGCCGGAAGGCCAGCAGTTCGTGCAGGCGGACGGCTCGGATGTCAACGAGATCGAAGGGGTCGACAGCACCGAGGGTGAAGGGGCGATGGACGATTCTGCCGTCCCGCCTGACGAACTGCCACCGCCCGGCCCGGGAGGCGGAATGGTTGCGGGCGGCGGCGGAGGCCCTGTCGGCGGCGGCGGAGGGGGTGGAGGAGGCGGCCTCGGACTGGGGCTGGCAGGTCTCGCCGCCGGTGCCGGAATCGCCGCAGCCCTGGCAGCCAACGACGACAACAACGGCGGCTCGGCGGCTCCCGCCAGCCCGGCCGCGAATGCCCAGAACGTGAACCCGTAGAGACTCGCCAGGGGAGCGAGTCGTCTCGCCGCGGCCGAGGCCTCCTGGCCGTGAGCCAGAGGGTGGTTGTCTCCGTGAGACTCATCCTCCTATCGCGTGATTCGTCGGCACGGAGCGGGCTCCCGACGGGAGCCCGCGCGGCCCATCCGGCCGTCCGCCGCGAGCGAAGTCGAATTCGCTTCGTCACTCAGGACCACTGGGCCCTTTGCGTTTCGCTCCCGGGATGTCCCGCTTTCTTTCGTTTCTCGGCGGCGGAATTCTCCTGCTGGCGGTCCTGATCGCCCCCTGGTGGATCGCAGGCGTCAGCGCTCAAGCCCAGTTCTGGCTCTTTGCTGCGGTCGGAATCGCCGGCGCGGCGTGGTTGCTGTCGCTGCCAGGGAACAATCGCCCCGCGGCCGGCCGCCCGTTCGTCATCCCGCTCCTCCTGTGGCCGATGGCCGCCTACGTCGGGCTGGGACTCTTCCAGCTTTGGCCGGTCGCGACCAGCCCCATTGCCACTCCTCCCTCGGCGTCCCTCCACAGACTCCCCTGGGAACGGCCCAACGTCCCGGAGCCATCACAGAGCGCGGCCGCGAGCGAGTCTTCTCCCCGGGACGTCCTGGGGGCCTTCAACCGGGCATCGACTCTCTCCCCCGCTTCGACGCGGTTCGTGATAGCGCGGCTGGCCTTCGCCTCCCTCGCCATGTTTCTCAGCGCCCAGGTCTTCGGCGATCCTCGCTGGACGCCGTGGCTGTGGCGGGGGCTGGCGCTCAACGGCGTCGCCCTGGCGTTCTTCGGCCTTGTCCAGATGCTCACCTGGAACGGGAAACTGTTCTGGACGATCCCCCTGGAGCTGGGTGGGCAGCCGTTTTCGACCTTCGTCAACCGGAACAACGCGGCCGGGTATCTCAACATCTGCCTGGCGGGAGGAATCGCCCTGCTGGCGGCTCCCTCCATCGATCCGACATCGTCCGACACGGATTGGGACCGGCCCAGCTGGGCACCGACCATCGATCCGCGAACGGCCTCCATCGCGTCCGGGCTGGCGATCGCCCTGATTGCGACCGGCATCCTGGCGTCCGCCTCGCGGGGAGGGGCGCTGGGGCTGATCGGCGGACTGGCGGCCGCGGGACTGCTCGCCGTCCGGCGGGGGGGAGGGATGAAACTGCTGGCCGCCCTGGCAGCGCTGGTCGCGGTCACGGTGGGGCTCGCGGCCTGGACCGGCGCGGCGAATCGGCTGTGGAGCCGTCTCGACTCCCCCGCCGCCGAGGCGATCCGCGACAACGGACGATGGGCCCACTGGAAGGACGCCCTGTCGGTCGTGGCGGATTTTCCGCTGACCGGGACCGGACTCGGAACGTACCGCTTCGCCTCCCTGCCGTACCAGACGCACGCCTCGGACATGCGGTTCGTCAACGCGGACAACCAGTACGTCGAAACCCTCGTGGAAGCGGGAGCCTTCGGGCTCGCCAGCGGGCTGGCGGGGCTCGCCCTGCTGGCCATCCTGGTCTACCGCATGAGCCGGACCGGAACCGATCCGCCGCTGTGGGGGCCTGCGCTCGCCGGAGCGGCGGTTGTCGTCAGCCAGGGAGTGTGCGCCTTCTTCGACTTCGGTCCGGTCGTGACCGCGAACATGCTGCTTCTGGCAGTGGTGAGCGGCGCCCTGTGCGGCCAGTGGTCCCGGAGTGTCCCGACATCGCCGGGCCGTTCCGAAGGCCGATCTTTGTCCGCCCGCTCGATCGGCCGCATCACCCTCGTCGTGCTCCTCTTCTCGGCCGGAGGCTGGGGGCTGCGGGAAGTCCACGGAGTCGCCCGCCTCGAGGAGATCCGTGAGCGGGTTCCCGCCCTGGAGGGACCGGATGCGATCGACGACGCCGCACTGCAGCGGGTCCTCGCGGAGCTCGACGGAATCCCGACGGACAACCCCGAGGTCCACCAGTTCGCCGCCGATCTGTGGGCCCACCGGTTCCGGCTCGCGGTCTTCGCGCAGGCCCGGCGGGACGAGCCGCAGCGGGCCGTCACGGACCTCTGGGCCTCCACGCAGCTGCCGCTCCTTCATCGGCAGGCCAACGAGTGGGCCGCGGATGGGCAGGAAGAGCGCCTCGCCATCCTCGAGCAGGATCCGGACGTCCGCGCGCTTCTCGTCCCCTGCGTGGAGCGGCTGCGGCGGGCGGTCGCCTGCTGTCCTTTCTATCCGCGGAGCGACCTGATGCAGGCGGCGCTCGCCTTCGTCCGTTCGCCCCGGGCGCCCGCCGGGCTCGATGAGATCCATCGCGGACTGTGGATCGCGCCGACGCTCGAGCAGCCGCTCCTGACGGCGGCGGAACTGTTCGACTCGTGCGGCGAAACAGAGCTCGCCCGGGCCTGCTGGAAACGATGCCTGAGCTTCTATCCCCTGGCGATCCCGAATGTCCATCGGCGCGTCGCCGGTGCCATAAAATTCGACGACGAGCTGTCGCAGATTCTTCCTGATTCCCCTCGACTTCTGCTCACATTTGCCCGGGAGACTTTCGCCGACGAATCCCACTCGTCCGAGCGTAACGCGGTGGGACGGAAGGTTCTCGAACTTCTGGCGCAAAGCGGAGTTTCCGAGACGTTTCCCGAAGCGGAACAACACCGCCTAAGGGGGGAGGCCTGGGAGTTGCGGGGGGACTGGGACGAGAGTATTCTCTCGCTCCAACAAGCCATCTCTCTTGCTCCCTTGGAAGCGGATACTCGTCTGGAGCTCGCTCGAGTTCTCCGGAAAATGGGGAGGCATTCCGAGGCCCGAAAGCAGGCGTCGATCGCGGTGTCGCTACGGCCGCGAGACGTCGATGCACGGAGGTTGTTCGATGAGCTGCAGAAACTTGAGAACCGCGCTCCGTCTTCGGAGCCAGTTCCCTGATTGCCAGCCGGACGCGACTTCAGGCACGTTGCCTGAGCGCAAGGAATCTCCAATGTGATTTGCCAGGCGCAGGAATGAGCGCCTCTCGTGCGACGGAGTCGTGGCCGAGAAAGTCCGGTTGCTTCGCAATCGCTTTCCCGGCGTCCTGACGCGAGTCTCCCTGGGAGTTCAAAGCGTTCCCCACCGCCTGCCGCGGAGGGAGCCGCACCGCCGACGGGTCGTCCCCGAGGCGGACGGCCACGCGAGCTCTCCCGGACGTATGGACGGAACTGGAGCGGTAATGTTTCCATTCATGATCGTTGGCGCGGCCGCGGTGTGCGGCATCGTGCTGACGCCGATGGCGCGGGAATTGGCCCGCATGCTGAACATCGTCGACCGCCCCGACGGTCGGCGAAAGCTGCATGCCGAGCCGACACCGCTCGGCGGCGGGATGGCGATCTTCGCCGCGATGGCGCTGACCGCGGTCGTGGCGATGGCGCTCTCCCCCGAAGTCCGCGCCCTGATCGCCCGGGAGTCCCGTTTCCTGTGGGGACTCCTGGCCGCCGGGATCGCCATCGTGACGGTCGGCCTGCTCGACGACCGGCTGCAGCTAAGGGGGCGGCAGAAGCTCCTCGGACAGGTCATGGCCGCGGCGCTCCTGGCTTCGTCCGGACTCTACGTGCGGCGGATCGTCCTCTTTGACTTCCCGATCGACCTGGGAGTGATGGCGGTCCCGTTCACCATCTTCTGGATCGTCGGAGCGATCAACGCCCTGAACCTGATCGACGGCATGGACGGCCTGGCGGGGAGCGTCGGAGTCGTCCTGAGCCTGGCGATCGCCGTCATGGCGTGGATGACCGGGCACGCCGCCGACGCGCTCGTGGCGCTCACGCTCGCCGGAGCGATCGGAGGTTTCCTCCTCTACAACCTCCCCCCCGCGTCAGTCTTTCTCGGGGACAGCGGGAGCATGCTCATCGGGCTGGTCCTGGGGGCTCTCGCAATCCACAGCTCGATCAAGGGAGCGGCGACCGTCGCCCTGGCGGCCCCGACCGTGATCTGGGCCATTCCGATCCTCGACGTCAGCATGGCGATCGTCCGCCGCAAGCTGACCGGCCGCAGCATCTACGAAACCGACCGCGGCCATCTCCACCATTGCCTGCAGCGATCCGGTCACAGCGGACCGAGGACGGTGCTGCTCGTCGCCGCGCTCTGCACGGCGACCTGCATCGGGGCCCTGATCGGCGTGGCCCAGAACAGTGAGTGGCTGGCGCTGCTGACGGTCCTGGTGGTCGTCGCGGTGCTGGTGGTGTGCCGGGTCTTCGGCACCGCCGAGTTCCTGCTGATGTGGACCCGCGCCAAGTCGATCACCCGCTCGATGATGAAGCTCCCCCGCCAGGACGAGAGCACCCCCCGGCTTCCGGAGCGGGCCCGGCTCACCGGGACGCGCGACTGGGACGACCTGTGGGAGACCCTGACGGTCTACGCGGAGCGCTTCGACCTGAGCATGGTTCAGCTGAACGTCAACCTCCCTGCCCTGAACGAAGAGTATCACGTCCACTGGCACCGCCGCCGCGGAGGCCCCGAGCACCTGGAGTGGACGACCGACATCCCGCTCCTGGCGGGGGACGTGACCGTGGGGCGGCTGAGGATCCGCGGGCAGCCGTCGGAAGGATCGGTCTGCACCTGGATCGGGGAGCTCGTCTCCGGCCTGCGGCCTTTCGAGGCCCAGATGGTGAGTCTGGTCCTCGAGCAGTTCGAGGACTCCACGCGGCTGGAGACCGCCGCGGTTCCCCTGGTGGCGAACCCGGAGGCGGCCGTCTAGGGGAATTCCGGTGAGCACGGGGCGCCCCGGAACGGGAGTCTCGTCACGCAAGTGGTTTCCTCGGCGGAGCACGATCGAGCAGGACGCACTCGGGTCCAGGGCGGAAGCCGGATCCTCCGCCGCGGACAGGAAAAGCCGAACCGCAGAAAGCGGACGAAGGAACCGGCACGGAGAATCAGGAATGGCAGTCTGCGGACTGCCGGTTCATAGCGCGCTACGTCATGATACGAAGCGCCTGGATGGGCTCGGGAGGATTTCCTCCCGACGCGCGAACGGAGTCGCGGTTGGATGACACGCATTGGCAACGACGTTCTTCTGTGGGGTGCTGGTCACCCAAGGGAACGGAGTGCGCGCAGCGGGCGCCCCAGAGAGACGAATGCCGATCCTCGACCGCGAACCGGACATCTTTCCCGCCGACCTCTTCACCCGCTTCCCGGGTGAGACGGCCGGTTCCGCCGAGGCCAACCTCGATGACGCGGGAAGCTGGTGGGCCGTCTACACGCGGTCCCGCCAGGAAAAGGAGCTGATGCGGAAGCTCCGGGCGATGGAGATCTCTTTCTATTCGCCGCTCGTCCCGCACCGCTCCCGTTCCCCCCAGGGGCGGATTCGGACCTCGTATCTGCCGCTCTTTTCGAACTACGTCTTCCTGTACGGCGACGCCGAGGCCCGGACGCGGGCCCTGACGACGAACACAATCTCGCGGACGATCGAGGTCGAGAATCCCGCGGTTCTGGTCCGCGACCTCCGCCAGATCCACGACCTCATCGCCCGTGGCTCCCCGGTCACCCCGGAAGCAAAGCTGCAGCCGGGGGCGCCGGTCCGCATCCGCTCCGGAAGCATGAAGGGGATCGAGGGGACCGTCATACAGCGGCACGGCGAGATGCACCTCATCGTAGTCGTGAACTTCCTCCAGCAGGGGGCGTCGGTCAAGCTGCAGGACTTCGAAGTGGAGAGCCTCGGATGAGGCCGATCGCAGCATGTCCGTCCGATCAAGGGCTTTGCAGCAACCCGGAGGGCCTGCTGCGGGCGAATTGTCCGGATGGGGATTTGAAACTGCTCGCCGGAACTGGCACGATGCCCGGTTCGGCGGGACCGGCGCCGTTGGAAGCGGCGCCGGGGGCAGATGCTCCCGGTTGCCTCACCGGATTGTGAAAACGGAATTGCGGACATGGGAATTCGAGGGGATTTTGAAGACGAGCTCTCCGAGAAGTCGGACGAGCGGACCGTCAACTTCCTGGCTCTCACGTGGCGGTATCTCTGGCTGCTCATCCTGTTCGGGGGAGTCGGGACCGGTGCGGCCTACCTGCATTTCCTGAAGCAGCCGCCGATCTACCAGTCCTCCAGCACGGTCCTGGTCACGGGCGACCGGCAGCAGCAGGCCAACCCGCTCGGGACCGAATCGGGATTCGCCCAGGGGATCACGCAGACGATGCCCCACCAGATGCTGATCGGAAGCCCGCTGGTGGTCCGCAAGGCGGTCGAGACGCACGACCTCCGCAAGCATCCCGCCTTCGCGGGGGAGAGCGACCCGGCCTCCCGGATCGTGCGGGGGCTCAACGTCCTGGCTGACTCGAAGACGCCGGACGTCATCCGGATGTCGTTCCGCGACAGCGACCCGGAGGTCTGCCAGGTGGCGCTCGAGGCGGTCCTCGATGGCTACCGCTCCTATCTGGGTGAGACCCACCAGACCACGAGCAAGGACGTGGCCGAACTGATCAAAGAGGCCAAGGACGTCCTCCTCAAGCAGCTGGAGACCAAGGAGGACGAGTACCACAAGTTCCGGCAGGATGCCCCCCTGCTGTTCGCCAAGGAGGAAGGGGCGAAGAACATCCACCAGGAGCGGTTGGCCGGGATCGAACAGGCGCGGTCCGCGCTGCTGATCGCCCTGCACGAAAAGACCGCCGAGCTCGACTCCCTCAAGAACGCCATGGCGCGGGGAGGGAACCGCGAGGCACTGGCGCTGATCATCAACGCCAACAAGGAGTCCAGGGAGAACGGCCTCCCTCAGGAAAAGTCTCCCGTGACCGAGCTCTTTCCGCTCCTGCTGGACGAGCAGATGCTGCTGGAGACGCTTGGTCCGGACCACCCGAAGGTGACCGCCGTCCAGAAGCGGATCGAGATCACGCGGAAGTACCTGACCGAGAGCCTGGCGGAGGAACGAAAGAACGCCGGCGAAAACCCGATGCTGAAGGGGGGAAAGCGGCCGGATCTGGTCTCCCTGTACCTCGAGTCCCTCCAGCACGAGGTCGACGTCATCCAGACGAA
The DNA here is from genome assembly GCF_001610835.1 of Planctomyces sp. SH-PL14. Lineage (NCBI taxonomy): Bacteria > Pseudomonadati > Planctomycetota > Planctomycetia > Planctomycetales > Planctomycetaceae > Planctomyces > Planctomyces sp. SH-PL14. The sequence goes on from NZ_CP011270.1 coordinate 615,351, forward strand.
GCAGAAGGAGATGAACCTTCTGTTCGACCAGGAGAAGGAGGCGGCCAAGTCGCTCGTCGCCTATGAGGTCCGGGACGAGAGCCTGCGGAACGAGATCGCCCGGACGTCGAAGCTCTTCGAAGGGGTGGTCAAGCGGCTCGATGAAATCAGCCTCGTCAAGGGCTACGGCGGCTACGAGATGTCGGTCCTTTCCCCCCCCACGGAAGGATTTCTGACGGGACCGGTGATGGCCCGCTATCTCGCCCTGGGGGCGGTCGCGGGGATCGCGGTCGGCTACCTCCTGGCCTACCTCCTCGAACTGAACGACCGCAGCTTCCGCGATCCGGAAGAGGTCCAGACGTCGCTCGGCCTGCCGGTCGTCGGCCACATCCCGGTCATCGAGCTCGCGCGGGCCGACCGGCGGTCCAACGACGCGGTCCATCCCTCGCTCGTGACGTTCCACCGCCCGAAGTCGCGGCTGGCCGAAGCGTACCGGGCGGTCCGCACCTCCCTGTACTTCCGGACCCGCGGCGAGCCGCTCAAGGTGATCCAGGTCACGAGCCCCAATCCCGGGGACGGCAAGTCGACGCTCAGCGGCAACTTGGCGATTTCCATCGCGCAGACCGGTAAGCGGGTCTTGCTGATGGACGCCGACTTCCGCCGGCCGCGGATCCACAAGCTGATCGGACAGAACACGTCGCTCGGCGTGTCGTCGGTCATCGCCGGAACGGCGGAGTTGGTGGACGCGATCCAGGACACCCCCGTCGAAAACCTCGCCGTGCTCGGGTGCGGCCCCCGTCCCGACAATCCGGCGGAGCTCCTGACCGGCAAGCGGTTCGACGAGCTGCTCGGCGTCCTGCGGGAACAGTATGACTTTGTCATCATCGACACCCCGCCGCTCCTGGCGGTGACCGATCCGAGCGCCGTGGCGCCCCGCGTCGACGCCGTGATCGTCACGCTCCGCATCGCTAAGCGGACCCGCTCGGAAGCCCGGCGGGCGATGGAGGTCCTGGGGAGCGTGGGGGCGAACGTCCTGGGGGTCGTGGTCAACGGAATCAGCAGCCGGAAGGGCTACGGCTACTCCGGCTCCGGCAATCGCGGATACGCCTACGGAGAGGGGAAGGCCGGGGTCTACTACTCCGAAGAAGAGCATCCCGCCTCGTCCCTGACCTCCCAGTCCTGATCGTTTTCCGGCCTCGTTCCTCCTGTTTCGCGAACGGCCCCAACGCGGGCCTGCGACCCCGGGTGGATCAGGTCCGCCGCTTTCCGAAGAAATGTCCGAGCTCCTGGTCCTCGCCGCCGGCCTGATCGTCTGCCTTTCGGCGGGCCGCGCGTTCCTGCGATCGCGCGATCCGCTGTGCCCGGCGGTGATCTTCGCCCCGATGCTCGTCTACATCTATTCGTATCATCCGCTGACGATGATCAGCAGCGGCAGCCTGGCGCAGTTCTTTCCGGACCCCGGCCGGGTCGACTACGTCCTGATGATCAATCTCCTGTCGCTCCTCGCGTTCTGCGCCGGGCTGCAGGCCCACCAGGCGCCGGTCGCCCGCGGCGGGGGACGGCTGGACGAGCTGATGCTCTCGGGATCCTCCCGGCGGCGGATGATCCGGATGGGGTTCGCCATCGGGACGGTCGCCGTCGGCGTCTTCGTCAGCATGGTGTGGGCGACGGGTCCGGGACTGTGGCGGATGGCCAAGCCCTTTCTGAGCTCCCCGATCGACAGCGGGTACTACCGCGAGCTGCCGAATCTGGCGTTCCCCGCGGCGTTCCTCGTCGCCCTCGGCTGGGGAGGGACGCGGCTGACGCCGGGCAAATTCCTCACGCTGCTCTACGTCCTCTCCCCGATGATCGCCTGGTCGATCATCGGCGGCCGGCGGGGGCCGATGTTCCTTTCGGCCGCCACGCTCGCCGGCGGCGTCGTCATCATCCGCCGCAAGATCCCGAACATCGCCAGCGTCCTGGCCGGACTCGGGCTGGCCGGCGTCCTGATGCTGCTGCTCGTCGACAACCGCAGCCTGCTTCGCCCCTGGACCGGCGACGTCCAGACCGACTCCTTCGTCGACACGCTGACCGGGGACGCCATCTCGGAAGGGGACGAGTTCGTCGTCGCCATGGCGACAATCCTCGCCTCCGATCAGCTTGAGAGGAACTACTGGGGGGCGCGGTACTTCGTCCAGTTTTTCATCCGGCCCATCCCGCAGGAGCTGTGGCCCACGAAGTACCGCGACTGCGACATGGAATGGATGCAGACCGCCGCCGGCTCCTCCGGAATCGGGACGGGGGAATGGATGAGCGAAGTCGGCTTCGTCCCCTACAAGGGGTCCTCCATGGGCTTCATCGCCGACCTGTTCCTCGAGTTCCACGCCGGCTGCATCGCCGCGGTTTATCTGATCGGCCACCTCTACAGCCTCGCCTGGCAGCGGTCGCGCGTCCGCCGGGGACTGTGGACGATCCTCTATTTCGAGATGCTGATCCTCTCCATCTACCTGCCGACGCAGAGCATCGGAGCGTGGCTCTATCGCCTGCTGATCCTCGCCGTCCCGACGCTGCTCCTGATGGGGTATCTCGCTCCCCGGCTCGCGTCCCGTCGGCGGGCTCCGGCCATTCGCACCTGGATTCCGTCTCCCGCCTGACGCTCCCCATCGCCCTCACCGGGCGGAAGTCGGTCTCCCCATCGGGCCGCCCCGCCGTCTTGCCCATCCGCACATGAGTGATCCGAGCGTGCTCCACGCTCCTGTTGCCGAAAGTCTCACGGTGCCGGTCTCGCCCGCCGCGCGCGAGACCCGGGACGACGGCGCGGGACCGCACACCGCCGCCGCTCCGACCGCGTCCCCCCCTCTCCGGATCTGGCTTCTGACGAATGTCCCGAGCCCCTATCAGGTGGAGTTGCTCGCGGCCGTCGCGGCCCGGCCGGAAATCGATCTCGACGTTCAGCTGATGCGGGCTCAGAGCACCGCCGGAAGTTCCACGGCGACCGGGTTCCCCGGCCGAGTCCTGTGGGGGCTCGCGCCCCGTTCCTGGCGGGACGAAGTGCGGCTCCACCCGCAAGCGGTCTGGGCGTGCCTCATCGGCCGGTACGACGGCTTTGTCCTCTCGGGATTGATGAACAGCGTCACGTTCTTCGCCTGCATGACCGCTCTGCGTCTCCGCCGCGCCCCGTGGGCCGTCTGGCTTGAGCGTCCGCGGTCCGCCGGCTCGGCCTGGCGGAGGCGATGGCTCACCCGCGGCCCGGTCCGCTGGCTGAGGAACTGGCATGTGCGGCGGGTCCTCGCGAGCGCCCGGCGGGTGATCGGCATCGGCCGCGCCGCGGCGGATGAGTACGCCCTCCAGGGGGTCCCGGCCGAGCGCCTCGGCGTCCTTCCCTACTGCTGCGACATCGGACGGTTCGCGCCCGCCTCCCCACTTGTTCGCGAGGAGATCCGGCAACGGCTGGGAGTCGCCGGGCAGGTCGTGTTCCTCTATTCCGGTCAGCTGATCGAGCGCAAAGGGGTCGACACCCTGCTCAGGGCGTTCCACCAGATCGCCGCCGACCACCCCAACTGGACGCTGCTGCTGCTCGGCGATGGCCCGATGCGGCAGACGCTTCAGTCCCTGGTCCCGCCGGCGCTGGCGGGGCGGGTCCAGTTCCTGGGACACGTCCCGCAGGGAGATCTGCCCGACGCCTTCCGGGCCGCCGACGCTTTCGTTTTCCCGTCGCGGCACGACGGCTGGGGAGTCGTCCTCAACGAGGCGTGCGGCGCCGGGCTGCCGATCATCGCCACGCGGCAAACCGGCGCGGCCCGCGAGCTCGTCGTTAACGGGGTCAACGGATTCCAGGTCGAGTGCGACGACGTCGAGGCCCTGGCGGCGCGGATGAGTGAACTCGGGAGCGATCCCGACCTCCGCCGGACCTGCGGCGCCGAATCCCGGCGGCTCGTCGAGGGGCTGAGCGTCGCCAGCGGCTCCCAGATGTTTCTAAGCGAGATGCAGGCGCTCCTGGGGGCGGAGACTGGTCGGCGGCCCGCCGCGGAAGGAGCCGCCCCGCGATGAACATCCTTCAGGTCATCAACTCCGCCAGCCCGCTCGGAGGGGGACCGATCGAATCGATCCTTCAGGCCGCGCGGGCGGTCGCGGAGCACGGCCACACGATGGAGATCGTCAGCGTCGACGATCCCTCGGCCCCGTGGCTTGAGTCGATGCCCGTTCGCGTGCACGCCCTCGGTCCGGCCCGGACGCCGTATCGGTACTCGGGGCAGCTCGTCCCGTGGCTCCGGGAGCATGCCGACGACTACGACTGCGCCGTCGTCAACGGCATCTGGCTCTATCCGAGCTATGCCGTCTGGCGCGTGCTGGCCCGTCGCCGGATCCCGTACTTCGTCTATGCCCACGGACTCCTCGATCCCTCGCATCACCGGACCTTCCCGGTCCGGCGGCTGAAGAAGATGGTCTCCTGGGTGGCGACGGAGCGCCGTGTCCTGGACGACGCGGCGGCGGTCCTGTTCACCTGCGAGGAGGAGCGCCGCGGAGCGGAGCAGGCGTTCTGGCCCCCGCGAGCCCGGGACAACGGCGCGATCCTCCCCTATTGCATCGGGGCTCCCCCCAGCGACATCACCCGGCAGACGGAGGCGTTCCTCGCGCGGTATCCGGAGCTGCGCGACCGGCGGCGTCTCCTGTTCCTCAGCCGCGTCCATCCCAAGAAGGGGCTCGACCTCCTGATCCGCGCCTTCGCGGCCCAGGCCGATCGGGACGAGACGCTGCACCTCGTGGTGGCGGGGACCGGCGACCCCGCGTACGTCGCCAGTCTCCAGGCCCTGTCGCAGTCGCTCGGGATCGAGCGGCGAATGACCTGGACCGGGATGCTGACGGGGGACCTCAAGTGGGGCGCGTTCCGGACCGCCGAGGCGTTCCTCCTCCCCTCGCATCATGAGAACTACGGGATCGCGGTCGTCGAGGCGCTCGCCTGCGGAACGCCGGTCGTGATCTCCTCCGCCATCAACATCTGGCCGGAGATCGAAGCGGACGAAGCGGGGCTGATCTGCGACGACAACGCCGCCTCGGCCGCTACCGCCCTTGGGCGCTGGCTGGACCTCGATCCCGCCGCGCGGCTGGGGATGCGGGACCGCGCTGCGGCGTGTTTCGCAACCCGTTTTTCCGCGGAGCAGGCCTGCCGGCAGTTCCTGGACCTGCTGCGCGCGAGCGGCGTCGGCGACCGGCCGCGGCCCTCGCGGACGATCGCCGCCACCTGATCTATGCGTAAGGATTCCCGCTCGATGAGCGGAACAAAATGTCCGTTGTCGGTGATCATCCTCACCGGCAACGAGGAACGGAACATCGCCGAGTGCGTCGCCGACCTTGACTGGGCGGACGACGTGATCGTCGTCGATTCCTACAGCACCGATGCGACCCTGGAGGAAGCGCGGCGGGCCCGGCCCGACGTGCGGATTTTTCAGAACCCGTTCGAGGACTTCGGACAGCAGCGGAACTGGGCCCTCGACAAGACCGGGCCGCGGCACGGGTGGATCCTGTTCCTGGACGCGGACGAGCGGTGCCCGCCAGCCTTCGCCGAAGCGATCCGGCGGACGGTGGCCGACCCGGGCGAGAAGGTCGGATTCTTCCTCTGCTATCGGAACATGTTTCTCGGCCAGTGGATCAAGCGGTCGACGTTCTTCCCCTCGTGGCAGCTGCGGCTGTTGAAGCAGGGGGAGGTCCGATATCGGAAGGAAGGTCACGGGCAGCGGGAACTGACCGACGGCCCGCTCGGGTTCATTCAGGAGCCGTACGACCACTACGGCTTCAGCAAGGGGGTGGCGGACTGGATTGCCCGCCACAACCAGTATTCGACCGACGAAGTTGAGTTGATCCTGCGGCTGGCGGCCGAGCCGCTGCAGCTAACGGACCTGCTGCGGCGGGACCCGGTGGTCCGCCGCCGATGTCTCAAGCGGATCGCGGCGAGAATCCCGCTGCGTCCCATGACGCGGTTTCTGTATTCGTATATTGTTCGCGGAGGGTTTCTGGACGGGTTGGCTGGCTGGCACTACTGCCTGCTTCGGGCGTCGCACGAGATTCACGTGCAGGCCAAGCTCGTGGAGTGCGCCAGGCAACAGGAGTCCCAGCGGACCGCCGGGGCGGCGGATCGCTTCAAGGATGCGGGTGTCGATCGACTGCGGGAGTCTCAGGCGTCTCCGCTGGGCGAGTCCTCGAAATCGCCGCCGTGAGATGACATGACTCACCCCTCAAAGGGTCGGGAGCATGTGCGGGTTTGCGGGCGTTGTGAATGCCGGGAGTCGCCATCTCCTGAGCCGGATGCTCGCGGTGCAGCAGCACCGCGGCCCCGATGACGAGGGATGCGACTGGATCGAATCCCGATCGGGAGACGTCGTCGGACTGGGGAGCCGCCGACTTTCGATCCTGGACCTTTCGGCGGCGGGCCACATGCCGATGTGGAACGCCGACCGGTCAATCGGCCTGGCCTACAACGGCGAGGTCTACAACCATCAGGAGCTCCGCCGCGAACTCGAGCAGGCAGGCCACACGTTCCGCACCCGGACCGACACGGAAGTGGTCCTGGCCCTGTACGAGCGGGAGGGGGTGGCGGGCTTCCGCCGGCTGCGTGGGATGTTCGCCTGCTGCCTGTGGGACGACCGGAGGAACGAGCTGGTCCTGGCTCGCGACCCGTTCGGCATCAAGCCTCTGTATTACTACCACCGGGGTCGGACGTTCGCCTGCGCGTCCGAGCTCAAGGCGCTCCTCGAGCTCCCCGAGGTGGACCGCGCGATCGATCCCGAATCGGTCAACCAGTACCTGACGTTCCTGTGGATCCCCGAGCCCCGCACCCTGCTGAAGCACGTCCACAAGCTCCCTCCCGGCTACTACGCCGTGGTGAAGGAGGGGCGGATGGAACGGACCGAATACTGGGACGCCGCCTTCCCGCCGGAGCGGACGTCGTACAGCGTTCCGGCGGAGGAGCTGCGGCGGGAGACGCGGCGGCGGCTGGAAACGGCGGTGCGGGAACAGCTCGTCAGCGACCGCCCGGTCGGCGCCTTCCTCAGCGCGGGACTCGACTCGACCTCGATCGTGGCCTGCATTCCCCGGGAGGAACGGGAGCGGCTACGGACCTACACGATCACCTTCCCACAATCGGTCCGGCGGGGGGAGGTGGGGTTCGACGATCCGGACGTCGCCCGGCGGACGGCGGAGGCGCTGGGGACGCAGCATCAGGAGATCGTCGTCGAGCCGCGGGTGGCGGACCTCCTGGAGCGGCTGGTCTGGCACATGGACGACCCGGTCGCCGATCCGGCGATCGTGATGGATTACCTCGTCTGCCGGGAGGCGGCGAAATCGTCGACGGTCCTGCTTTCGGGAGTCGGCGGCGACGAGATCTTCGGCGGGTATCGCAAGTACTGCGCGCACTACCTGGCCCGGCATTACCAGCGGATCCCGGGAATGATCCGCCGGCGGGCGCTCGAGCCGATGATCCGGCGGCTCCCGACCCTGACGAGCGGCGGATGCCAGGGGTGGGTCCGGCTGGTAAAGAAGATGGCGGCGAGCGGCTCGCTCCCCGCCCGCGAGCGGTTCCTGACCGACTCGACGTACATGGACCGGGAGTTCAAACGGGAGCTCCTCTCCGCCGACATGTGGAACGAGACGCGGGGGTTCGACCCTTGGACGCGGCACTGGGAGGCCTTTGAAAAGGTGGCCCATGCCGACTTCCTCCACCAGATGCTCTATGTCGACACCAAGACGTTCCTCCCGAGCCTGAACCTGAACTACAACGACAAGATGAGCATGGCCTGCTCGGTCGAGGTTCGCGTACCGTTCCTAGATCAGGAGCTGTACGAGTTCGCGGCGTGGCAGGTCCCCCCGCGGGAGAAGGTCCGGGTCGGCGCGTCCATCCGGACCAAGGTCCTGCTCCGGTCCGCCATGCAGGGGGCGATCCCGTCCGAAGTCCTGCGGCAGCGGAAAGCGGGGTTTGCCGCGCCGGTGGGCTGCTGGCTGCGGGGCGAGCTGCGGGAGATGGTGACGGGACTCCTCTCCGACGCCCGGTTCGCCGCCCGCGGGATCTTCCATCCGCAGCAGGTCGAGCGGCTCATCACGGAACATACGCGGGGACTGCGGGACCACTCCCTGCAGCTGTGGCAGGTCCTGACGCTGGAGCTCTGGTTCCGGCAGTTCGTCGACTCCCCGGCTCCCTCGTCGTCCCCGCCCCCGTCCCCCCCGCCCTCGCCTCCTCCTTCCCCTTCCCTCTCTCTGGTGTGAGATCGTCTGTGCGGCAGTGGTTGAAATGGATGCTGTTTCCCGGTCTCAATCTGCATTCCCGGCTGCGGACCCGTCTCCTGCCGAGGTACGTCGGCCGCCCGCAGGGGAATCAGGACCGCGTCGTTCTGGACGCGGGTTGCGGCAACGGCTCGCTGGCGTGGCAGGCCTACAAGCTCGGCAACCGCGTGATCGGCGTGTCGATCAAGGACGAAGTCGCCCGCAATCGCCGGCTGTTCAATGAGTTCCACGGCATCCGCGAAGGGCGGCTGAGTTTTCGCGACCTGAATCTCTATGACATCGAGTCGCTGGGGGAGCCGGTCGACGAGATCATCTGCACGGAGGTCATGGAGCACATCCGGGGCGACGAGCAGGTCTGCCGGAGCTTTTTCAAGATCCTGAAGCCGGGCGGAACGCTCCATATCTGCTGCCCCAACGCGGAGCATCCGTATCACCGGGCCTATCCGCTCGACCACGACGAGACCGGGGGGCACGTGCGGCCGGGCTACACGTATGACACTTATCGAAAACTCCTGGAGCCGATCGGCTTCGAACTCTCCGAGCCGATCGGAGTCGGGGGCCCGATCCGCCAGACCTGCAACGTGGCGATCACCCGCGCCCAGGAAGTCGCCGGGCTGCCGGCGGGGCTCGTCGCCTTCGCCCTCCTCCAGCCGCTTTCGCTCTTCGACCGCGGCGAGCCTCGCGTCCCCTACAGCCTGTATGTCCGCGCCCGCAAGCCGGAGACCCGGACCTGATGTCCCTGATTGATGGCAGTCGGTCCGGAGCAGCGGCCGATCTTCACGCTTCCGGCCCCGCCGGCCGCCCCGCCGGCGATCCTCCGAAAGTCCTTGTCGCGCAGCTCGGCGCCAGGCGGCATTATGCCGTCCCGGCGGCTCTGCACTCCGCCGGAGCGCTCCACGGACTTTATACCGACTTGTATCTGGGCCCGGGGCGCGCCTCCGGACTGCTCCGGTCGCTTTCGAGCGGCCTGGGAATCCCCGCGCTGAAACGGCTGGCCGGCCGGACCTCAGAAGGGATCCCCGCAGCCCGGATTCGAGCCTTCCCCCTGTTCGGAGCCGAGTACAAGGTGCGGGCCACGATCGCGAGAAGACGCCAGCGCCTGACGAAGACCTGGATCTGGGCCGGTCGCGCCTTCAATCGGCGCTGTCTCCAGGCGGGACTGGGGGCAGCCGAGGTCGTTTACGCCTATTCGTCCGCCGCGCTGGAAGTGTTCGAGGCGGCCAAAGCGCGGGGCATCAAGTGCGTTCTGGATCATGCGACCGCCCCCCGCCATCTGGAAATGGCGCTGGTTCAGCGGGAAATCGATCGCTACCCGGGATGGGGGGCGCCGGAGGCGCACGATCCCTGGCTGGACGAGTATGTGGAGCGGCAACGCGCGGAGGCCATCCTGGCCGACCAGATCCTCTGCGGTTCGGCGTTCGTTCGGACGCTGGTCGAGGAAGCCTGGGGGCTGGGGCACAAATGCTCGATCGTTCCGCTCGGGCTGCGAGTCCCCGCGGAACCGGCCGTGCGCGAGCCTCGGACCGAGGGCCCCTTACGCGTCCTGTTCGTCGGCGATGAGCCGATCCGCAAGGGGCTCCCGGAACTGGCGGCCGCCGCGGAAATGGTCCCTCCGGAGACCTGTCACTTCCGTGCCGTCGGCGATCTGGATCTGGCCGAACCCGGCCGACGGCAAGCCGCGCGGCGGATCGACCTGAGACCCCGGGCGGCCCGGGCGGAAATGAATGGCCACTACGACTGGGCGGACGTTCTGGTCCTCCCTTCCGTCAGCGACACCTTTGCGATCGTCGTCCTGGAAGCTCTCGCGAGGGGCGTCCCCGCGATCGTCTCCACGAACACCGGGGCCGCCGACGCGATCGTCGCGGGGATGAACGGGTTCGTGACTCCTCCATTCGAACCGGCGCCGATCGCTGAAGCTCTGGGAGTGCTGGCGGCCGACCGCTCCCTCCTCAATTCCATGTCACAGGCGTCGCAGGAAAGCGTCCGCGCCTTCGACATCCAGACTTACGCCGATCGACTCGTTCAAGCCCTGGGCCACAAGGTGGAGACGGCACCCTCCGTATGAAACAGATCCTTCAACATCGCAAGCAGGGCGATGTCCGCGTCCACGACGTCCCGCCTCCGCAGCTGCGCAGCGGCGGAGTCCTTGTGAGGAATCGCGCCTCGCTGATCTCGGCGGGGACCGAGAAGGCGGGGATCGAGCTGACGCGGCAGAGTCTCGTCGGGATGGCGCAGGAGCGCCCGGACCTCGTCCGGCGGGTCCTCGACAAGGTCCAGAAGGACGGGGTCCTGGCGACCTGGAACGCCGTCCGGGACCAGCTCGACCGCCATGTCCCGCTCGGGTACAGCTGCGCCGGGACGGTCGCCGCGCGGAGCGCCGAGGTGACCGAGCTCGAAGTCGGCCAGCTCGTTGCCTGCGCCGGGGCGGGACATGCCTGCCACGCGGAGGTCAACTTCGTTCCCCGGCTGCTCGCCGCGGCGGTGCCGGAGGGGGTGTCCGCAGAGCAGGCGGCCTACGCCACGGTCGGCTCGATCGCCCTCCAGGGGATCCGCAACGCGAACGTCCAGCTCGGCGAGTCGGTGGCGGTGATCGGCCTGGGGCTGATCGGCCAGCTCGCGGTGCAGATCCTGAAGTCGGCCGGGTGCCGGGTGCTCGGCTTCGACGTCTCGGAGGCGCGGGCGTCCCTCGCCATGGAGCACGGGGCGCTGTCTGCCTTCGGCGCGCTCGGCGCGAAGGAGGCGGGCGAAGCGGGACGGCTGACGCGCGGCCGAGGCGTCGATGCGGTCCTGATCTGCGCCGCGACCAAGAGCAACGATCCGATCGAGTTCGCGGCGAAGATCTCCCGCGACCGCGGGAAGGTCGTGATGGTCGGCGTGACGGGCATGGATGTGCCGCGGAACGACTACTACCACAAGGAGCTCTCGCTCATCGTCTCCCGCTCCTACGGCCCCGGCCGGTACGACGCCTCTTACGAGGAGCGGGGAAACGACTACCCGGCGGGCTACGTCCGCTGGACGGAGCAGCGGAACCTGGAGGCGTTCCTCGACCTTGTTGCGGCCGGAAGCATCCGGCCCGAGCTCTTTACGACGCATCGCTTCCCGATCGCCGACGCCGACAAGGCGTACGAGCTGATCCTCGGCGGGAGCGAGCCGTACCTCGGCGTCATCCTGGATTATCCCGCGTCGGCTCCCGGCTTGGAGTCGACCGCCGCGACAAACGGCGAAAGCAACTCGACAACCCGGATCGCGCTCGCGGGAACGAATCCGGAAACGGCGGGGGGGCGCGCGACCGGAGTCTCGTTCGTCGGCGTCGGCAACTTTGCCCGCGGAACGCTGCTGCCGCACCTGCGGGCCCTTCCCGGCCTTCGCCACGAGGGTCTCCTCTCCGCCTCCGGGCACTCCGCGGCGACGACTGGCGAGAAGTTCGGGTTCCGGTACTGCACATCCCGGCTCGAAGACCTCCTCGACGACGGCGCCACGGACGCGGTCTTCATCGCCACCCGGCACTCGCAGCACGCGGAGCTCGCCAGCCAGGCACTTCGCGCCGGCAAGGCGGTCTTCGTCGAGAAGCCGCTGGCGGTCAATGGGGATCAGCTCCGGTCACTGGTCCGGACGACGGTCGAGACCGGCGGTCGGGTGATGGCCGGATTCAACCGGCGGTTCGCTCCCCTTGCGCGGGCGCTCAAGGAGCACCTCGTCGGGGCCGGCCCGCTGACCATGCATTACCGGGTCAATGCGGGCCCGTTGCCGCACGACCACTGGCTCGCCGCGCCGGACGAAGGGGGCCGGATCATCGGCGAAGGGTGCCACTTCCTCGACTTCTTCGCATTCCTCTGCGGAGCCCGGCCCCGCTCAGTCTTCGCGACCCCGGCGGGGGGCGAAGGAGCCGACGACCTCGATCTCGTGGTCTCCTACGAG